>NZ_CBTJ020000042.1 GCF_001051235.1 Candidatus Competibacter denitrificans Run_A_D11
TTCAGGCCCCGGATCGCTTGGATCGCCTCGTGTTGATCATGGCGCTCGCCATGCACTGGTGCGTACGCGCCGGGCAAGAGGAGGCCCGCCAGCACCCGACCCCGCTCGAAAAAAAACCCAGGAACAGACCGATCCCCACCATTGGACCTTTAAGAAAATCGGACGCAGCATGCTCTCCTGGTTTAAACGCGGTCTACGGTTGCTCCAAAGACGGCTCCAAATGCACCAACCCTTACCCCCCTTCTACCCTGCTTGCACCGTGATGAGAAACTGATAGGTGGTAAGATAGCTGCCCATTGTCAATTCAATGATTTGCTGTTTTTCTGGTTCATCAAGCACGCTGGCCAGAAAAATGTTGGTGTCAGGGACAATATTCATTCTGACAATTGTACATCTTTAGGAGTTACGCAGTTGAAATTCTAAGTGATTGATTAATAGATGATCTCTGTTGTCTGCGGTACAAATCGATTTCTTTTAAAATCAGAGCGTTAGAGATACAACTGCGTAACTCCTAATCTTATTAACGAAAAATCAAGAAAATTAATGCATTTCAGAAGGATAGAAGGATGTAGGCGAACATGGCCCGCCGTTTCGGTGGTGTTCGAATGACGGTGAAGGTGGGCGGTACTCACCCTGTCCGGCTGTAAAAAAAACCTGACAGTCGTTATGCGGCGTTCCTGGCCGGTGCCATACGATCATGGGGAGAACGGCCCCTATCACGGCTAAAAATTTGCGCTACCATTAAAGAATTCAATGAGTTTTTAGGGTTTTCTTGAACCGTCGGTTTTAGCGACGGCACAGGAGCGTACTCATGCCCAGTTATACCGCCCCCGTGCGTGACATGCAGTTCGTTATCCACGAATTGCTCAAGATCGACCGTTACGTCGCCACCTTGCCTGGTTTTGCCGAGGCCACGCCTGAAACAGTGGCAGCGATTTTGGCAGAGGCTGCGCGGCTTAGCGAGGACGTGTTGCAGCCGCTGAATGCCATTGGTGACCGGGAAGGTTGTCGGCTGGAAAACGGGGTAGTCTTCACGCCGCCCGGTTTCAAGGACGCCTACACGGCTGTGGCGGAGGGCGGCTGGCCCAGCCTGATCGGCCACCCCGATTACGGCGGTCAGGGATTACCCTATGTTTTGGGGTTGGCAGTCAGCGAGATGATGGCGTCGGCCAACATGGCGTTTACCATGTATCCCGGTTTGACCACCGGCGCTATCGAAGCCATCGAAATCGCTGGCAGCGACGAGCAAAAGGCGCTGTTCCTGCCCAGCATGATTTCTGGCCGTTGGACCGGCACCATGAACCTGACCGAACCCCATTGCGGTACCGACTTGGGGCTGTTGCGGAGCAAAGCCGAACCGCAAGCAGACGGGAGTTATCGCATCACCGGCACCAAGATTTTTATCTCGGCCGGTGAGCACGACCTAACCGAAAATATCGTGCATTTGGTATTGGCGAGGATTCCCGGCGGCCCGGATGGGGTTAAGGGGATTAGCCTGTTCATCGTGCCGAAGTATCGGGTGGAAGCCGATGGCCGGCTGGGCGCGCGGAATGCGCTGAGCTGTGGCGCCATCGAAGAGAAGATGGGCATTCATGGCAATGCGACCTGCCTCATGAACTACGATGGCGCAATCGGCTATTTGCTCGGTGAGGCGCATCAGGGATTGCCGACCATGTTCATCATGATGAACGCCGCACGGCTGGCGGTCGCGGTGCAGGGCTTAAGCCAAGCCGAAGTGGCCTACCAGAATGCGCTCCAGTACTGCAAGGAACGGCTGCAAGGCCGCTCATTGAGGGGTGCGCAATACCCAGACCAAGCCGCCGATCCGCTGATCGTCCATCCAGACATCCGCCGGATGCTGATGACGGTCAAAGTTTTCCAGGAAGGCGCGCGGGCGTTGGCATACTGGGCTGGCGTGACGGTGGACATCATCCGAAAACATCCCGACGCCGAGGCTCGCCAGAAAGCAGAAGATTTGCTGGGGCTGCTCACGCCGGTTATGAAGGCGTATTTCACCGACATGGGGTTCGTCTCAACGAACTTATGCCTGCAATGCCTGGGTGGCCATGGCTACATCGTCGCCTCAGGCATGGAGCAGTTTGTCCGTGACGCCCGCATCGCCCAAATTTACGAGGGCGCCAATGGGATTCAGGCCCTGGATTTGGTCGGTCGCAAATTACCCGCTCATAAGGGCCGGGCCATCCAATTGGTATTCGGAATCGTGCGAGGTTTTTGCGAAAAATATACCGATAACGCAGCGTTGTCGCCGTTCGTCAAACCCCTAGCGGATGCCCTGGAACGCTTGGTGACGGCCACGCAATGGCTGATGCGGCACGCGGTTTCCAATCCCGATAATGGGGGCGCTGTGTCGATGGATTATTTGTATCTGGTGGCGTTGGTGGCGCTGGGTTACCAGTGGGCGCAAGTCGCCCGTGTCTGTAAAAATAAGCTTTCCAATCCCGATGACGACAGCTTTGACCGAGCGTTTTATCAAAACAAAGTCGTCTGTGCTCAGTTCTTCATGGAGAAGATCCTGCCGGAAACGGCGGCTCATTTGGCCAAGATTCAGGCTGGGGCCGATTCGCTGATGATCCTGCCCGCCGAGGCATTCTAACGCTTGTCATCGGTGTCGCGCGCTTGCACTGATGGTGGCAGCACTGATCCTCACCAGGGAGGTTTTCCAGGGTTCTTAGCGGTAGGCGGGTGGCCTTCGCACCGGTGGCCCATCCAGTCCAGCGCCATCGCGGAATCCGGGAGACGGAGGGTTTGGAGTCATACCGTCGTTGGTCTGCGACCAACGGTCGCGGCGCTCGACCCGGCGAGCCGGCTGACATCCATTGGCCGGGGTGCAGTTGCCAACCAAACCACTGATTGCTTGGTTGGCGCTATCGAGGCTGCGCCGTATTTCGGTCCCCACTGACGAACCGGTGCGCTTGGCCCAATCACTAATATTTTCCGCTTCGCGGCGAAGATTGTTAGCGGCGCGACCGGCATCTTCTTGAAAGGCACGGATCGGATCGGTGGGACGAGCCAACCGGGTGCGGGGTGGAGGAATCGGCTCTGGTGGGGGAGTTCTGGTAGCGACGATATGCCGGGGAAGGGGGGGCTCAGGCCGAGGTGGCGGTGCCGGCGGCGACGGTCGCTGTGGGCGGCTGACCAGATCGATGGGCGGTATGGTATCGCCTGGCGGTGCAGCTTTGAGATTGGGGCGATTGACTGGTTTGATGGGGGGCTGTACCGGGGTCGATAACGTCTTGGGGCTGTTAGTGGTACTAATCAGCTCAATGGCTGGTAAGTCAGGATTGTGGCGACTGGGATAGGCAGCCTTGGGCGATGCCACTTTGGGGGCAGCCGGTGCGCTACTTGAGGGAGACGCGGTTATTTCTGTTGTGCGGCGTTCAGTGTCCTTAGTGGGCGCGGGCAGCCGACGCGGCGCAGCCAGCGGCGGGGCAGGCTCAAGGGATTGATGATCGGGTTTCACCGTGTTGGAGAAGGGCGGTGATATCTTCGTAACCGGACGTGGCGGCGGGCGAGAAGCGATCTCTGGAGCCGGTGCTCTGTTGCGTTTTGTGGTCGTATCCACAGCGGTCGATGCAGGCTTGGGCACTCTGTCAGCGAGCGTTTTTCTCGTGGTATTCGTTTTCGTCCGCGAGCGCTCAATGGCAGTCGTTGTACCCGCATTGTCAGCATGAGGTTTGCTGGTCATCGAAGCGTCTAGGGGTCTCACGCCGGTTTTTTCTGGGTGAGGTGTAGCCACTTTTTTGCCAGGTGGCTGCATCGGCACGACCGGCGTTTCCGGTGCTGATTTGGTTGCGGATGGTTTAGGTTCAGATCGAGCCGTCGCTTCAGTCGGTGCGATGATCGAAGGTTGCACTTCGGTCGGTTTTGCCGTGGTGGTTATTGGGGCGGCTTCTGGATCAGGCTCGTGCCCCTCCATCGGTTTGTCGGCGCTTCCCACCGCCTCGGCTGAAGAAATTCCGGCTTCCGGGTCAGAGCCGGTAGCCGGTGGCTTAGGCGTGTTAGCGACAGCGGGTTCAGCCGCTGGCGGTGGCGTTGACTCAGGTGGCTCGACTTGCGCCGGTGGAGCAGTGAGCGGGGCAGTCGGGGATGGCGCCAGCGCGGTGGTCGGTGCAGCCGAAGTTTCGGGATTAACAGAACCAGTCGCGGGCGTTGGGGCAGGCGACGGTTCGGGCTGCTGTGGTTTAGTGGCAAGCTGGGGAGTTGGGTTGGCGGGCATAGCGGGCGCTGGTGCTATGGCCGAAGGTGCGGACACGACCGGAGCGGATGGGGCAACCTGAGTTGGCTCGGTGGATGGCGGTGCTTGGATGATGGGGCGAATGACAGTTGCCCAAGCCAGAGCACCGGCGAGTCCCGCCGCACCGATCAGACCGACGGCGCGCTTTAACCCGGCAGGTCGCGTTGGGGAAGCCATGCGCCGGATTGGCCGATGAGGTCGATTGGGTGGTGTATCCGGCGGCAGCGTCAGTCTATAGGGCGCAAATGACGGAGTGCTCACATGACCGGAATGTAGGGTGGCAAGCACCGTGCGAATGTCGCTGCTGGCGCTGGGGCGCTCGGCCGGGTCTCGCGCCAACAGACGGGTGAGCAGGTCAATCAACAGCGTTGCCGCGCCGCCCTGGACTTGCTCTGGGTTGACCGGCACGGTCCAGAACTCGATAGCGCGTCGCAGTAAGATCCGCTCCTCGTCGGTCAAACCGCCAAGTTCGGTGCGGTGATTGCTGGCGCCTTCCTGGCCGTACATCGCCAGCAACTGGCCGAGGCGTCGCTGGGCCGCCGTGGTGGCTTGTCCGGTCAGCAGCGTAAAGAGCAATAACCCCAGGGCATAATAATCCGCGCGGAAATCAACGGCGTACTCATAGCCGTTCTCGCCTTGGCGGATCGGGAGAATTTGTTCCGGCGCCATGGTGGCCGGAGTGCCGATACAGGAGCTGGTGCTGTCGCCGTCCTCGCGTTTGAGCGAGCCGAAATCCGCCAGTTTGAGCAGCGCTCCCTCGGCATCCACTAAAATATTGCTGAATTTTAAATCACGGTAGACAAAGCCGGCACGATGGATAACATCCAGTCCATCAAGAATCTGCCCGGTCCAATCGAGAATGCGGTTGAGATCGGGGGGTGTGGCACCATCGCGGCGCAGTTGGAATAGCCATTGGCCCAAGTTGGCCTGTAGCCGTTCTAGAACCAAGACCGGCTGGCCGTCGGCTTGGCCGTGATCGAGCAAGGCGATGATGTGCCGGGATCGGGGGGATTCCAGGTCTCCGAGGAAATCGATTTCGCGTTGCAGGTGAGCACGCCAGTGGCCGTGCAGGCTGGGATCGGCCTGCGACATGGCCTCGGCATTGATAAATTTTAAGGCAACCGACCGGCCGGCGGGATCGGTAGCCGCCCAAACCTGACCGTAACTACCGGCTCCGGTCGATAATACGCCGTCGAGCCGGTATTCCCGGCCGTTAATGAGGATCGGTTGGCCGTTCTGCATGGAAAGTTCTCCGGAGTATCGTCCTCAGGACAGCCTGACTGGCCAGTCAACTGGCTTGCGTGCGTCGGGGTCATGAAGTCTTGCTATTTTGACACTATTCCACATGGAACCCATACCAAAACTGAATCTCATGGGCCAGCCTCGAATCTTTTCGGTACTGCTAGTGACGGTTTTTATCGCCGTTTGTGTCGGTTTGCTCTATCAACGGCTAGCCGCGATTTACGTTCGGCCGAGTGCTTTGCCCAAGACAGCGGTGAAAACGCCGCCACCGCGTGAGGATGCCCTGTTGTTCGAACAGGCGCTAGCCGCCGGCTTACTGCGATTGCAGGCGGATGGCCGGATCGCCGTGGCACCGGCCGATCTGCCGTTGCGGCGGGCTTACGCCGGTCTTCACCCCGATTTGGTGGTTCCGCGCGCTGCCGAGTGCGATTGGGTGGATGGCGTGTGGGACGAGCGCGTCAGTCGATTGCATAGGGTATTGCATTTCAACGCTGCTGGCCGCTATGTGCGCCGACAAGTGGACGCTTATAACGCGCGCCAGCTATTGGCAGCGATCCGGTGGCGAGCGGTTCCGGGCATTGAGGGGGTATGGCAGGCCGATTGGGCCGGAGCACCCTTGACGCTCACCGGGACCATGCCGGCGTCTCTAGATCGACTCTTAGCCGAGCAGACGACCGATTGGCAACCCTGGCGTCGAGTGGCGCGTTGGCCTGCATGGGAAGGCCGTTCCCCGGTACACTTTCAGTTGGTCTGGCCACAGCCCGCAAGCGGGGGTGAGCAGTTGGAGCTAATCGTGGTGGGTGAGATGACGCTGGTCAGCGGAGGGAGATTGATCGAAAGTGAGTCACGTTGTCTGCAAGATGCGTCGTGCGCCGAATCGGATGCCGTCGCCCGTTGGCTGCGGCTGGAACTGGCGGCGGGAGCGACAGGATTAGAGGTCAGTGTTTTACCGTTACCGGCCGATACGGCCCCTGGATTTTTGCCCTACGGCTCAGGCCGCATTCGACGGGAGGGTGAGCGGCTGATCTGGCGAGAGCGGCAGGCTGCTTTGCCTGAAGAGTCTGGCTGGCGGATGTGGGCGGTCACGAGTAAAGACTAAATGGTGATTCCGCCGCTGGCTGTTAAAGCGAAATCGTTGATTCGCTGGATCGCATTGGATGGCCGATGGGGGCTGTTTGCGCTCTGGTTTCTGCCGGTGTTGGGGATTTTGTGGACGGCAGGGGGGTCGCCAAACTGGCTGGAGCTACGGCTATTACGGGTCACCTTAGCGCCTGGCCAGGCTCTCACGCTAGGACGCGACACGTTGCAAGCCCCGCAAGCGGATAGCGAACAGCTCCTATTGCGTCGTGATATGACCGGTAGCTGGTTGCTGAGAAACCTGTCCGCCGGCAGCCCGGTCTGGTGGCGACCGGCGTATGAGGCCCAATCACGACCCATTCGGCAATGGCCACTGACAGCGGGCACTTCATTTACGGTAGGCGCACACACCGTGGCGGTGCTGGCTGCGGAAAAAAATCGTTTAATCCTGCGCCAGGGGGGGTGGCTTTGGCAGTACAACGGCTGGCACCTCCAGCGGGATGATCGGTTTTTGCCAGAATGCCGCCAGGGTTGGCGCGACCGTTTGCGCGGATGGCTCGCTACGGTGGGGTTGTCGTTGGGGTTGACTCGGCGGCCGCTACGTTTGGGGGGTGGCGTGTATTGCGCGGATCGGTTGGGGTTGGTTGATATACCCATTGATACCGCCGAAATTCAGCCAACGGGTATGGGATTCAGTCTGCGCCTGGGTGGCGCCGGGCAGCCGGATGGCCCGCCAGTCACGGTGGCTACCGGCACTGCCGCTGCTGTGCCCTTATGGCGTCATTCAGTGCCGTTGACTGCCGGTGATGGCTTGGCGGTCGGCCGCACTCAGTATCGGGTGCTTGAGGCCGGATCGGCTCTTTTGTTGGCACCGGTGGCCCGTGTCCAGCGCCACTTGGTCGGGGTACAGTTGCCCGCTCTGCCGCCGACGGTATCGGTGGCTTGGGGTGGGCCGGCTTGGTTGTGGCCGGCCGAACCGTGGGTGAGCATGCAGCGGTTTGGTTGGATGGTGGCGTTGTTGTTTGGGGTGGTTGGGTTGTGTTATTGGCGTCGGCTCGTTCTCCGAGCGTCAGAACGCATAGCGATAGGCTTGGCACTGGGCAGCCTATGCCTTGGGCTGTATGTTCAAGTGTTGGTGGTGCCGATTTTATGGCCCTATTTAATCACCTGGCCGGCGCTGTTAGTCTGGTTGCACACGGTGCGCTCACGATGGAGCCTTGGCTTGCTGGCTGTGCTGGCTTTATTGCTGGGCGGTGGGCTGATGGCTTTGTTGCAGTTGGGAGCGGGGGTTGAGGAAAGCGGCTGGCACCGCTATGGGAGCAGCGCTGCGGCGCTGGCCGGCGCTTTCGGCTGGTTGAGCTGGGCTGGCTGGCACGGTCGGCGCTACTGGCTACCCCCGCCCGGTTGGCTGACCGAGCGGCGGTTTAGTTGGATTTTAGGCGGGTTATGCGCCGGCTCATTGGGGTTGTTGGTGACCCAAGTGGTGGTTGGGGATGAAGGGGGTTGGGCAGGTTGGCAGCCGTTCGAGTTCAGCCAACTGGTTCTCGTCGCGGCGGCGGCGCGCGCGCTGACCTTGCGTGGCCGCTCCCCAGTGCATGGCTGGAGTTACCAGCGCGCTGTGCCTTGGCTGCATTATCTGGGGCCTCTGGGGTTGTTGGGGGCAGTCTGTAGTTTTATTTTCCTGTTCCTCCGCGACTTCTCGCCCTTCATGCTGTTGTTGTTCTGGGGTCTGGCGCTAATTTGGGCTTATTTGCGGGTGCATCCGCTGCCGCTTTGGCGCTGGTTTGGGCAGATTGCCGTCATTAGCCTGGCTTGCGCATTTGTCTGGGGATTGGCTTGGCTGCAAACCCGCCCGGAGACGCTCTCGCTGGATTTTCAAATGGACCGGATTCGGGTATGGGCGGCGCCAGAACAATATCCACATGCCGGTTACCAATTAAGACGGGCGTTGGAGGCAATTCGGGCGGGTGGTTGGACGGGAACGGTCTGGAGCGAGCCAGCCAACGGCCGGGCGATGGCGGTTCCGGTCGTGGAAAGCGATTTTGCACCGGCCTTTTTTCTGAACCGCTACGGTGGTCTGGCCGGTTTAATTCTGGCGGGCTTGCAAGCGATGCTCGTTGCGCTATTAATCTTGATTGCTGACCGTGCCTTGGGGCGCGATTGGCCTGGCGGTTACCGACCGGGGATGTTCGGCGGGTTCGCCTATTTTACTTTGTGCAGTGGTGCCGCCCTGCTGGGGGCGCATTTTCTGATTTCCTGGGGAACCAACCTGGGTTTCTTGCCGGTGATGGGCCAGCCGATGTCGCTACTCTCGGCTGCCGGCAGTCATCTTGTATTATTTGTCTTGCCGATCATCGCGTTGGCCGTCGCGGCCGAGGAAAAGAACCATGATACCGACTCCCACTGATGCGTTGGTCGTCTCTGATTACGTTGTTTGCGCCACCTTGCGCAAGGTACCAGACGTATTCAATGTGGAACTGCTGTGGGAGCGGGTGCGGGGTGGCCAGGAGGGAGTTTTTTTATTGGAAGCGCTGAAACGCCACCTCCGCGCGCCCTACGGGCACCACCATAAGGAAACCTGCTATAGCCATGTCGTTGCCCGCCTTCCCGAACGGGACTATCTGCGTGATGATCGACTGGACGAGGGCGCCCGTCGGGACGTATTGCTACGAGAGCTGCACCGGCTTCATCAACGGGATCTAGGCCGTCAATTGGGGGAAAACGCCACCGTCCGTTATCGCTTGGAAGGTGATCCGGTGTTGCGAACCGGCGAGGTGCAATTTCTATTTGGTCGGGCCATTTATCTGCCGGCTGAGGACGAAGTGCCCGCGTTTCATATCCAAGCCACTGGAGAAGGGCAGAGCGATTGGCGGCAATTGGGAGTCATCTATGCAGGCCAGCGCTTGACCTTGCTAAGCGGTGACCGGCGAGCCGGTAGCTTCGCGGTGCCTGGCTGGCCGTTTCCGAATGGGGAATCGGTGTTGGTGATGCTGCGCCCCGGCCCGGTCTCATCCTTGGTGGATGTGTTGGCCGACCCGCCAGGTTGCCTCAATCTGACCGACGACGGCGAGGGTGGCTTCGTGGTGCGAGACCGCCGTAACCGCGTGTTGCGTTTGCGGGTGGTGCGCATCGCTGGGGTAGACAGCACGGTGATCCGGGAGAATCGGGTGGTTACGACGACTGTCCGGCCAAATCCAGCCATCGTCGGCGCGATAGTGGCCGAGTCGGTTGTGATACCGGAGCGGTCACCGGCTACCGCTGACATGGATTATCCCGTGACCGATCCCTGGGGGCGGCGCGAACCGGTATTGGGCTTTGCCGCCGAATTAGGTGGCCCGTTCGAATCGGTGGCGGAATGGCCGACTCCACCACCGACGTTGCCGAAACTGTCAACGAGTCCTGAAGCGGCTGCGGTGATCCTGCAAGAACAGATGACCTGGATTCCCCAACGGCCGGCGACGGTCATCCGGGTGGCGGGTGTGGCGTTACAGCGGCTATCGACGTATGCCTCGGCCGGAATCACCGATTGGCGCATCAGTTTTAACCGCGCCGGCGCTATGGTGGCGGGTGGCCATCCCGATACGGTGGCCTGGCTGCGGGTTGATAACATGGATCGGGTCTTCGGGGAGGTCGTCGGGTTATCAACGCCGTTGGCGTTGCCGGGTGTGTGGCGACCCCTTCCTGAACTGGAGTTGGAGCTACACGATGCGCCACCGCCGATGGATGTCCATTACGCAGGTTGGATGCTATTGCCCGCGCCGCTGGCGCTGCCGGTGCCACGCGACCGGACGGTCAGCTTCGGGCGTGGCTCGGAAGCGGACATTGCCCCTCGTTTGTTGGCCGATCCACGCTCGTTACGCTGGGATGGCAATTCACCCAAAACTGTCGGTATCAGCGCTGAGTATTTGGGTTTATCGCGCCGACATTTGCAGTTACAGGCTCGCCAGGAGGACTGGTGGGTGCAGTTGGAAAGTCAGAATATGCCCGTTTACCGGCTGAACCCGACCGGGGATTTGCTGGATGTGCTCAGTCCGGGCGTCGATACCGCTACCACGGCCAAGCCGGGAGAATTGCTGGTGGTCGGTAGCTATGTGTTGGCGCTTGGGGAACTGGGGTGATCGGACGGACTACAGGCCGCGAGGGTGCCTGGGAGGATCGGTTACGGTTCTTTCACCAGAGGCCGACTCTGCATCCGAGCGGGATCGAATAAGCCTGATACGATCACCTCGCTGGATGCGATGGCGAAATTGAGATTCTGCCCCTTTTTAAGCACCATGGCGGCGATGCCGATCACCGTGCCGTCCTGCAAGATTACCGGCCCACCGCTGTTGCCAGGGCTGATGGGTGCTGAAATCTGGATGTAGCGCACTCCGTCGATTTCACGTAGCCCGCTGATGACTCCCGTCGAGAAGGTGCCTTCCAGTCCGTAGGGATTACCGATGACGAACACGTCGCGGCCGATCAGATCCTGGCTGTAGGCTTCGTTAAAGATGAAGCTTTCGCCGTTTTTGAGCGAGGTGGCCAGCAGGGCTAAATCCGGCTGCTTACTGCGTTTGCGCACGCTGGCTGTCGATTCGCGTTCGCCACATTTGACGGCCAGGTTATCGGCTTTTTCGATGACGTGATCATTGGTAATGACTAAGCCATCGGCCGATACCAGCAAGCCGCTGCCCAGATTATCGGTTTTACCATTGCGGGAAGTGACGATCAGGCACGTACGGGGAATGCTTTGCCGGTAGATACGTTGTCCCGGATTGGCGGTGTTTGGCTCTTGCGTTGAGGCGCTGGGAGCGCTCAGCGGTATGGCGTTGTTGGGGAAGGGTTCTGTAGGGTGTGTTGCGGTTACGGCTGTATCAGCGATTGTGGGATCTGGCGGCACAGCCGAGGTTGCTGGAGAGGTTTTGGGCGCCAAGACCGGCGCGGCGGACGGTTGCGGGGTTATGGTCGTTTTGATGGTTTGGAGCGCCTGCTGGGCACTCGCTCGCACCGCCTCGGTGGGATGGATGGTCGCTAGCTGCCGCAAGCGCTCGGTCAGTTGGGGTGGATCGCTGGCGAAGCGATAGGCGTTGGCGAAAGCCCCACCGGCCCGGCTGGCATCACCCATTTGCCCGTAGATCTCGCCCAACCCAAGCCAAGTTATCGCGTGGGTGGGCGCCAGGGAAAGGGTATAGATCGACAAGCGTTCGGCTTCCTTAAAACGTTCTAAGCGTAGGTAGGTGCGCGCGAGTTGGCTGGCGATTTCTGGATCAGTCGGATCGGCGATGAACGCCTGCCGGAAGGTGGCCAACGCTTCCTTGAGGGCATTGCGGGTCAACTGCTCCAAACCCCGCTGTTGTAAGGGGCGAGCTTTAGCCGAGTCGCCTGCTTTAGGTCGGGGCAGATTTTCCAGTTGCTCTCGGAATGCCTGGACACCGGTTGAGTCGCTGCTGACCGCCTGAGCGATCATCTGCTGAACGTGATAATTGATGGTTTCATATGGACTGGCCGCACCAGCCGACGCGAGGTGGCTTAACCCTACCACCAACACCAGCACAGCCCAACTAGGTTTCATGAGGCTGCCGAGCGCTGGGCCTGGGTCGAACGAGACCGGGAGTTAAGCGGGCGGATGCCTGGATTGGTCGGCAATGGCGGGACGATGGGGGTAGCCACGGGAAGCTTGTAGAGGCGCAGCGTGTCCAGTGCAGCATTGCGTAGGGTATCAGCCGCCTCGTTTTCCGCGATGTTGCGCAGGATTTCCTCCGCCCGCATCGGATTCTCGGCAAAACGATAGGTATTGGCCAAGGCGCCCACCGCGCGCCGGGTATCGTTTTGCAGCCCATACACCTGAGCGAGTTGAAACCAAGCCACTGCGCGGGTTGGCTCTAAGGCAAGTGTCTGCTGTAAAGCGGCTTCGGCCTCTGGCAGCCGATTGAGTTTGCGATAAGCCAAGCCTAGATAATTGAGCGCTTCGACGTTGCTGGGATCAGATTGGCTGGCTTGCCGCAAGGCGGTTAGGGCGGCATCTAGCTGATCTTGTTCCAGCAAGGCGCGTCCACGCTCGAAAGCGGCCCGCGCCCCGACAGCATCCTTGGGCTGAGGTTTGGGGCTTTGCGCCAGCACCTGCTGCGTGGCAGTGAGGCCGTGCTCATCGTTGTTGGCTGCCAATTCAATCATCTGCTGGATGTAATAGCGATTTTGGTCGGTCGTCTGCGCACTCGCCGGTAAGACGCCCGCCCCGATGGCCAACAACGGCACCAGGGCGACGCAAAGGGTGTTGTACATGGCGTAAACCGCTGGCAGCCAATCGCCGGAGCTTACAACTCTTTAATCGCGTTGTACTCGCGCTCCAAGCTAAGGCGCCGCGCATTGGCTTGGGTGGCGGTCAACTGGCCCATATCGAGATCTGATTCAAACTTGCGGATGTTTTGGGCTAGTTTTTGCTGCTGCTGGTGGCGGAGTTGCGCGGTGTGCCGTTCCGTAGCCGACTTGGATCGCGCCAGTTGATCAATTCTCCTGGCCATTGCCTGATTACGGGCTTTAAGCGAGGCCAGCTCGCGCCGTTGCACAGCCACCTCGTCGGCCTTCATGCGGCGGGTACTTTCCAATGACTCGTTTTCCTCGCGCAGGGCACGTAACTCGCTCAGAGATTGATTCCGCTCGCCGTGCAACTGCTGTTGACGAGCGTCGTAATCGCCGGATGTCAGGCCACGCACGCCACCGAAAAAACCGTCCGAATGGGGATCATTGCCGGGGTCAGTGGCGCAGCCGGCCAGTGCTAAGCCAAGACAGACGATAAAAGCGCCGAATCGTGTCATGGGTTAAAAACTCCTCATGCTCGAAAGAGATCGTAGGGTAGGGTGACAGGTGAGCAGGTCGCAGTCAGATCGACATGCTGTCGTAGACTTTTTGCAAGTTGACGACGTTTTGCCCGGATTGCTGGCGGGTTCTTTCCAGCTTCGTCACATTGGTTTCAAGCTGTCGAGTGTACCGGTCTTGCGGCCCGCGCTGCTGCCGCGCTTCTTGGTGAACTTGCTTGGCATCCGCCAGTTGCGTTTGCGCGAGCTGATTGACTTGCTTGGCCTTAGCTAATTGCTTTTCCAGGCTGGCTTTCTGGGTGGCGAGTGACTCGCGCGTTGCCCGGCCCGCCCGATACTCGCGGGCCAACCGCGCCGATTCGCGGTCGAGTCGCGCGATCTCCCGGTCAAGGTCCTCATTCTGGGCATCCGCTTCGGCGATGAATTCTTCGTTGCGTTCGATTTCGGCGACTAGAAAATCCTCTTCGCGCGCGTACTGAGCTTTGCGGTCAGCGACTGAGCTGCCGATCCCGGCGCCGATCAAGCCACCCGCCGCCGCGCCGATCAGTGCGCCTTTGCCTTTATCGTGATCGCTGACGGCAGCACCGAGCAAACCGCCCAGTATCGCACCGACTACGGCACCCTCGGTGACGGTCCGTTGTCGATCATTGGTGACATCGCCGGCCGGGGTCGTCGCGCAACCGGATAAAATGGCGCCCACGACCATGACGGGCAAGATATTTTTTTCTAGCGATTTGATGGGCATGGGGATCTCCAGGCCAGGGTGGTAAGAGATTGCATAGTGTGACAACCCACGAAAAGCTTAATTCCGTGAGACGAGAGAGCCAATCGAGCGATGACGGCTGCAAGATGCATCCTGAGATTCATGCAACGCTTTTGCTGAAGGAGCGTAAGACTGACTTATTGTAGTACCGGCAAATGAATGCTGGTGGCATTCCAGACGGCTGGGGGTGTATTGGCGCAACTGAAGACCAGTAACCTCAAAAAAAGATACACTGTTTCCAATGAGGGAGAGCAGAAAATGCCGCTGCCTGTTCGTGAATGGACGTGTAAGCTGGCCGGTGAGGTGACTCGTTAGTCCAGATTGGGCTTTCGTTAAGCGAGCATTCACGGTCAATCGCGAACTCTTTTCTTTCTCCGCTAAACCGCAAAATTCCAGTCTACTTCCAGCATGAAATCCATGACTCGCGCGTGTATCGCACGCTTCTCGCCAGCCCAACCGGGCCGGTTCCTTGGTTTTTGGTTGATTCCGCTGTTGGGCTTGTTGTTGGCGGCCGCCACAGCCTGGGCCGAACCCCGTACTGCGCTGGTGATCGGAAACGGCGCTTACCCGGAAGCACCCCTTAAAAATCCGGTCAACGATGCGCGGGATATGGCCGCAAAGTTGCGCGACCTGGGGTTTCAGACCATCGAACGCTTGGATGCCGACCGCCAGTCAATGCGGCTGGCGCTGCGGGAATTTGAACAGCGGCTGCGCCAACAGCGTGGGGTTGGACTGTTTTATTACGCTGGCCATGGCGTCCAGCTTAAAGGGCAAAACTACTTGATTCCGGTTGGTGCGGATATCCGGCAGGAATTTGAGGTTCCCGACGAGGCGGTGGATGCAGAGGCGGTGTTGCGGGCGATGGAATCCGCCGGTAACGAGCTTAACATCGTGATTTTGGATGCCTGTCGCAATAATCCCTTCGTGCGCGGTTATGGCGCCGGGGGCCGAGGATTGGCGCGCATGGATGGGCCAGCAGGAACCTTTATCGCCTATGCGACCGCGCCTGGTGCGATTTCCCAGGATGGAGGTGATGGGCGCAACAGCCCTTACACACGCGGTCTACTGGCGGCGATGAACACCCCCGGTCTGAGCTTGGAGCAAATCTTCAAACAGGTGTTGGTGGCGGTGGAGCGGGAGACCGGCGGGGCACAAATCCCGTGGGTCGCCTCTTCTTTGCGCGGCGATTTTTTCTTCAATCCGACGCCTTCCGTACCGCTCTCGGCTCCGGTAGCCAGCACTGCGCCAAGTTCAACGGCAGCACCTGACCCACGCACCCAAGCGGGGTCGGCCGCTCGACCGGCGGGAGAAACTCCAGCATCGGCTAACCCAACGCCCGCCACGCCGCCGCCGGCCAATCCCACTGCGCCGCTGGAGCCATCACTGGTGAACGTGGCGGGGGGGGGTTCGCCATCAGCCGCGCGATCCGATCAGCTTGGTGGCTTTTCGCCGGTTTGCCGAGGAGACCAGCCGCGCCGACCGTTATCCTGCGACCGACGAGGAGCGCGGGGCGGCGGTGGTCACCTGGAAGGAAGCGACCGATTATGCGGTATGGTTAACGTCGAAAACCGGCCACCAGTACCGGTTGCCGACTGAAGCCGAGTGGGAGCGTGCCTTCCAGCCCGGTGCGAATGCGCCGGACCCCGCCAGCCGAGATCGGGAATGGACCTGCTCGGAATATCGACAGACCTATGGTGGGCAAGAACAGCGTTGCGCGGATCGGCTACCGGAGGCTGTGGCGATTCGCGGCCACACCTGGCGAGCGGGCGCCGATCCGCTCAGCGATGATCTGGAGTTTCGGGTCGTGCGGCTTCCGTAAACGATATCAGAGCGTGGATTTTTCCGGTTCAGTCGTGAGCTACGACTCCCAGACCTTTAGTCTGGCTGGCGAAATAGGCGGCCAAGTCGGCGATATCTTGCTCAGAAAGGGGGATGACCATTCCCTTCATGACCGGGTTGGTGCGCTTACCCGATTTGTAATCCTCCAAGGCTTTTTGCAGATAATCCTCGTATTGGCCGGCTAGACGCGGGTAGAGAGCGATGGGGCCGTTGCCGTCCGGGCCATGGCAAGCCGCGCAGGAGACACTTTTTTTCTTGCCGCTGGCGGCGTCACCGCGCACCGGGTTGGGCGTGACGATTATCTGTAGACCAGACAAATACGTCGCAATGTTCTGAATATCTTGCTCGGTTAGGACTGCGGCGTTGGCGTGCATGGTTGGATGAAAGCGTTCGCCGCTTTGGTATCCTTTCAGCGCAGTTACTAAATAATCCAGATGCTGGCCGCCCAAGCGAGGCACATGATAGGTTGGATAGGCATTGGTATAGCCTGGAATGGCGTGACAACCGGTACACGTTTCAAATTTAGCTTTGCCAGCAGCCACATCGCCTGCGGCCTGCGCGCTGCCAGCCGAGACGCCGAGTAGGGCCAGGGTCAGAAACAGTCGTGGTATGAATCGAATCATGGAAAACCTCGCAATTGCTAGCGCTATTAAAGCCAAAGTGGGTGGATATGGTTTCTGTCTAGCGATAAGACTAAGCCATCACCGCTTTTTTACAAGTCAGGAGATGCCGGGTCTCTTGGTTAACTGAAATTGTCTTAAAATTGTGGAGACCGTTTATCTGCTCTCCAGTTTGTCATCCTTTCGCCGTTATTCAGTCCAGTGGAGCTTGCCATGCCCGATTACCGATCTCGCACTACCACCCACGGCCGCAACATGGCCGGTGCTCGCGCCCTCTGGCGGGCCACCGGTGTCAAGGATGGCGATTTCGGCAAACCGATCATTGCCGTGGCCAATTCCTTCACGCAGTTCGTCCCTGGGCATGTCCATCTCAAAGACTTAGGCCAATTGGTGGCGGGCGAGATTGAGCGGGCCGGTGGTATCGCTAAGGAATTCAATACGATTGCTGTCGATGACGGCATCGCTATGGGCCATGGCGGCATGTTGTACTCATTGCCATCGCGCGAGCTGATCGCCGATTCGGTCGAATATATGGTCAATGCCCATTGCGCCGACGCGCTGGTGTGCATTTCCAATTGCGACAAAATCACACCGGGGATGTTGATGGCGGCTATGCGCCTCAATATTCCGGCGATCTTTGTCTCTGGTGGGCCGATGGAAGCGGGCAAGACCCGATTAGCCGAAACCAAGCTGGATCTGGTGGATGCCATGGTCGCAGCCGCCGATGATCGCATTGATGATGCCACGGTGACAGAATACGAGCGTTCGGCGTGTCCGACCTGTGGTTCGTGCTCCGGGATGTTCACCGCCAATTCAATGAACTGCTTGACGGAGGCATTGGGTTTGAGCCTGCCGGGGAATGGCTCCTTGCTCGCAACCCATGCGGATCGTCGGGAGTTGTTTTTGGAGGCCGGGCGGCGCATCGTCGCGCTGACGCATCGCTATTACCAAGACGGTGATGCGTCAGTATTGCCACGAGGCGTGGCGGGATTCAAAGCCTTTGAGAATGCGATGAGTCTCGATATCGCCATGGGTGGCTCCACTAATACCGTACTGCATCTGTTGGCCGCAGCCCACGAAGGCGGGGTGCAATTTACCATGCGCGACATCGACCGATTGTCGCGCCGGGTGCCTAACCTGTGCAAGGTCGCTCCCGCCACCCAGCACTATCACATGGAAGATGTCCATCGGGCCGGTGGGGTGATGGCCATTCTTGGGGAGCTGGATCGCGCCGGTTTGCTGCACCGTGAGGTGCGCACCGTCCATGCTGAGACTCTGGCCGAGGCGCTGGATCTTTGGGATATCGCGCGTCCAAGCGCCACCGCCGAAGCTCGCCTGCGCTATTTAGCGGGACCTGCCGGCATCCCGACCCAAGAAGCCTTCAGCCAAAACACGCGCTGGCCGAGTCTGGATCTGGATCGTGCACAGGGCTGTATTCGCAATCGAGGCCATGCCTATTCTCAGGATGGGGGATTAGCGGTGCTGTTTGGCAACTTGGCCGAGGAGGGTTGTATTGTCAAGACCGCTGGTGTGGACGAGAGCATCTTGGTCTTCCGGGGAACTGCCCGCGTCGTGGACAGCCAGGAAGACGCAGTTGCAGCGATTTTAGGTGGGAAGATCCAACCCGGCGATGTCGTTGTGATCCGTTATGAAGGTCCCAGAGGTGGGCCGGGTATGCAGGAGATGCTCTACCCGACCAGCTACCTGAAATCCAAGGGACTGGGCAAGGTCTGTGCGCTGGTTACCGATGGCCGGTTCTCCGGTGGTACTTCTGGGCTATCCATCGGTCACGTCTCGCCGGAAGCGGCTGAAGGTGGGGCCATCGCCTTGGTGGAAGAAGGCGATCCTATTGAAATTGATATCCCGGCCCGCTCCATTCGCTTGGTGATCGCCGATGACGAGATGAAAAAGCGGCAGGCAATGGCGATGGCGCGCGGTGTGTCGGCTTGGAAGCCGGCCAACCGGCAACGACCGGTATCGGCGGCTTTGCGCGCTTATGCCGCCATGACCACCAGCGCCGCCCAGGGCGCTGTGCGCGACATCGCCCAGGTAGAGCGCTAAACTTGCCAAGGTTTAGTTACAACCAAACGCTGCCTGGTGGTGATCGATCAAGCTAAGGTGGTGCGGTGAGAGAGGCCCGGCGCCCTTGCCCGATCCAATCGTGCGAGGGATGCCTTGAGGAGAGAGGCGATGAATCAAGCCGACGCTCAGGATAATCAGGATAATCAGGATAATCAGCGCGCCATTCTGGTCAATCATTTGAAACTGGTTGACGATTTGTGGCAAAAACTGTTCTACGTCAAATGGAGCACGAGATCTTTTGCGATGCTGGAGCGCTTGGCGCAAGACATGCTCCAGTGTGCCCAAAGCGACGGCGATGAGCAGTTGCTCAAGCTCATCATCCAATTGGAACATCATGTCAAGAGTTGTCTGGCGGCGGCCGGTTTACCCCAGGAATCCGACCGCCAGCGGCTAACTGCGCTGATCGAGGCCCTGCATGAGGTGTTGGCCACCGGCAAGGAAGGCAGCCGCTATGACCAGCCCCTAACCCTTGCCCGCTTCACGCCATTTCCCCAAATCGTTCTGATAACGCCCGATGAAACGACGACGACGCTGGCGAAGCTGGACGAGCCTCGCTATCAGGTTCTTCGGATCAACGACTTAACCGAGGCTGAACGCTATCTGCGCGAGCGGCCACCGGGAGCGGTGATTCTTGATGTGGATTTTCCTGAAGGTCCGGAACGAGTTCTGGAGCTGATCGCCAATCTGCGCGCTCAAGCCTATCTACAGGTTCCGTTGTTGGTTTGTTCTGAGCGCAGCGATATGGCTGCGCGTTTGGAAGCAGTTCGGGTCGGGGCGGCGGCCTATTTCAGCAAGCCAGTGGATCATGATGAATTGTGGGGGGTACTGGGTGAGCTACTGTTACCCCAGATGGCAGCCAATTATTATCGGGTTCTGATCGTCAACGACCGGCCCAGCGAGGCGTGGGAAATAGCCGGTACTCTGGAAGAACAGGGGGTGACCCCCCTGGTTGTGATCCAACCCCTGCAAGTTCTACAAGACATCCACCGATTTCGGCCCGATTTGCTGATTATTGATCTGGATATCAAGGAGGTGGCCGGCGCCGAATTGGCGCAAGTGATCGCGCAGCATCGGGAGTGTGATTTTTTGCCCATTATCTTGCTGTGTTTCCAGGCGGATATGGCGCATTACCTGGCGAACTTGGATTTGCCGGGCGCTACGCTGCTAGTCAAGCCGATGCCGCCGAGCCATCTGTGCTGGGAAGTCAAGCAAAGGGTACGCCGCTCGCGTTCTGTGCGGGTGAGGTTAAGCGCGCTGTCTAATAGTGATGGTGTCAGCGGTTTTCACAACCGCCGCCGCTTCCTGATGCTGTTGGAGCAGTCCTTCGACACGCTGGGACTACGCGCCCGGTCGCTAGCGGTGCTGTTGGTCGTGCTCGATAATCTGCATTCGATCCGGGATGCCGCTGGAGTGGCGACGGCCGACGAGATCATCGGGCAGGCGGCTAGCCGCTTGCACCAGGTACTGGCGCAGGACCAGCACGCTGCACGGTTCGGCGATGCCGTTTTTGCGGTGATGGTCCCCAATCTGGTCGGAGAGCCGTTGATGCATCTGGCGCGCCGCATCCGAGACACCCTGGAGAACGGCTATTACAAAGTCGGTGAACAAGCGTTGCTGGTGCGCATTCGTGTCGGCATGGCGGTGGCCACTGATCGCACGCAAGATCATTTGATGCTGGTGCAGCGGGCGGATTCGGCTTGCACCATGGCGCGGGAGGCGAAGAGCGAACGCATTTACGCTCACCAGAATATCTTGGCTGTCAAGCGCGATCAGGAGATCTCCTCGCGGACGCAGCTTCTGGAACAGGTGCAGGATATTTTCGATCACGAGCGGCTTTGGCTGGTTTTCCAGCCTATCGTCAGCATTCGTGGCGATGCAGTTGAACGCTATGAAGTATTACTGAGATTGCGTGACCGCCAGAATCTGGAAATCGTACCAGGCAGCGTGTTTGGGGTAGTTCACAACCACCAACTAGGGTTGAAACTGGACCGTTGGGTGATTGAGCACGCGATTGAGGTGTTACGGCAGCGGCGGTCACCAATCACGCTATTTATCAAGATTCTGCCCATCACCTTGCAGGATCGCACCTTGAGCACTTGGCTGCGGGGACGCCTGGAACAAGCTGAGGTGGAGGCTGAACGCATTGTGTTCGAAGTCGCCGAAGCGACGGCGGAACGCAGTTTACGCGATATGTTCGGCTTTCTCGGCGGCATTAAATTATTGGGCTGTGGCTTCTGTCTCGACCGCTTTGGACGTGGCTCGGACTCTTTGGGATTGCTCAAAAATCTGGGTGCCGATTACGTCAAGCTGGATATGTATTTAGTCAATGGCCTGGCCAGAGATCGGGCGAAGCAGGCCCAGCTTCAGGATCTGGTGCAGAGCTTGGAGGCGCTGGGCGCCGCCACCATCGTCGGTGGCGTGGAAGATGTCAAAACCATGCCGATTCTATGGTCGTTAGGCGTTAACTTGATCCAGGGCTTTTTCTTGCAACAGCCGTATCGTGAAATGAGTTACGACTTTGCGAATGCGGCCTTTTAATCATGCCCTGAGTTGCGAGTGATCGATTCAGCGGCCAGCAGCGTTTGATAGCCTTCGCGGTAGCTGGGGTAGCGAAATTGGAAACCGCTGGTACGCAGACGCGCATTCCGACAGCGCTTACTCGCTCTTAGGCGTGCTGCGGTTTCATTTCGCGTGGCGCCGGGTTTCAGGGGCGCTAGCGGGGCCGCTGGCGGGTTAGGTACGCCCAGTTGCGTCGCCAGCCAGCAGAGGACCTCATCCAACGGTGCCGGCTCGTCATCGACCCCAATGTAGAGGGATTGTGGGTCCGGCAGGTCGAGCAAGTGATGCAGTACACGCGCACAATCGTCGCGGTGGATGCGGTTGGTATAGATCGGGGCACCGGTTGGCCGAGTGGCGCTGCCATTGCGTATGCTGTCGATCAGGCGCGTGCGGCCTGGTCCATAAATGCCGCCGAAGCGCACGGCGACCGCAGGCCATGGGCTATCCCAGATCAATTGTTCGCCTTCTCGCAGACAGCGACCGCTAAAGCCGTCGGCCGTGGCCGGCGTGTTTTCATCCACCCATTCCCCCTGATGCTGGGCATAAACCGACGTACTGGAGACGAACAATAACCGTTGCGGCTGCTGGCCCCCTGCGCGCAGCGCCTGCAATAGATGGCTTACGCCGCTGACATAGGCAGCGCGATAGGCCACCTCAGTGAAGTTGGCGGCGGCCGCGCTATAGATGACGCTATCCAAAGCCGTCGGCAGCCGGTCTAGTGTTGCCGGATCGGTGAGATCGGCGGCTAGCGGGTGGATTGTCGGCGGCAGGTCGGCGGGCTGGCGTTTCAGCCCCCACACGTCATGGCCGGCGGCGTGCAAATTCTGCCCCAGCGCCGTGCCCAAGTCGCCGCAGCCCGCGATCAGAATGCGTGCCATGGTCAAAACCTCTTCAATTGAAGCGTGAGCTTGCAACCTTTACAGGTCAATGATGAATGCTGATGAGTTTGGCCAGCGGGTTTTGGAGTGGTTCGATGCGCACGGTCGTAAGCATCTGCCCTGGCAGCAAAATCCTACGCTCTACCGGGTGTGGGTGTCGGAGATCATGCTCCAACAAACCCAGGTCGTCACGGTCGTGCCCTATTATCGACGATTCGTGGAGCGATTTCCCAGTATTCGGACCTTGGCGGAAGCCGATTTGGATGAGGTCCTGAGCTTGTGGGCGGGGCTGGGTTATTACGCGCGTGCCCGCAACTTGCATCGGGCAGCGGGTATCTTGCGCGACCGGCATGGCGGCGAGATGCCGCTGGACATCGCGCTAGTCCAAGCGCTGCCGGGGGTTGGCCGCTCGACGGCCGGTGCGATTCTCGCGCTCTCGACCGGGCAGCGGCAGCCGGTTTTAGATGGCAACATCAAGCGCTTGCTGTCACGGTTTGCCGCAGTGCCAGGCTGGCCGGGCCAGGCGTCGGTATTGGCACGCTTGTGGACGTTGGCGGAGTGCTACACACCCACTGAGCGAGTGGCGGATTACACGCAAGCGATGATGGATCTTGGGGCTTTGGTCTGTGCACCGCGTCGGCCGGATTGCCGCCTCTGTCCGTTGGCGATGGGCTGCGTTGCCCATGCTCAAAACCGCGAAATGGATTTTCCGGGCGCCAAGCCACGTCGTGATTTGCCGGTACGGGCCACTCGTATGGTGATGGTGCGCTTGGCTACACGCGAAATTTTGCTCGAACGCCGACCCCCGGTCGGTGTGTGGGGTGGCCTTTGGAGTTTTCCAGAATGCCCGTTAGAGGCCGATGTCGTGGATTGGTGCCAGGAGCGCTTGGGTTTAAGGGTGGCCATCCAGCCGTTGTGGAAGAGCTTGCGGCACACGTTCAGCCATTTCCATCTGGATATCACCCCGGTGCCGGTGATCGCTGAGGCTGAGTGCGCCAAGGCCGTCCTGGAAGGGGAGCGGTTTGTCTGGTATAAAAGCGATGACGTCCAACGATTGGGCATGGCGGTGCCGGTCAGATTATTGCTAACGGCGCTGACAGATGATTTGCTGAACTATGAGGATAGAAACGAGTAATGGCCCGGTCAGTGAAGTGTATCAAGCTCGGTATCGAAGCGGAGGGCTTGGACCGCCCGCCCTATCCGGGCGAACTCGGCAAGCGGATTTTTGAGAACGTGTCGAAGCAGGCGTGGCAAAGCTGGTTGCGTCAACAAACCATGTTGATCAATGAGTACCGGCTAACGCCGTTTGAGCCTAAAGCCCGCCAATTTTTGGAAGAGCAGATGACGCAGTTCTTTTTTGGATCTGGAGTAACTTTACCCGAAGGGTATGTACCGCCCAAGGAATGAACGCCCTTGACGCGAACGGTGCGAATTGCTTAAATGCGCATCTTTCGCGTAATGCGATTTGGCCAGGTAGCTCAGTTGGTAGAGCAGCGGACTGAAAATCCGCGTGTCGATGGTTCGATTCCGTCCCTGGCCACCATTTGTGAACCAGCTTTTTGTCTATTGCCTCTCCTCAGTGTTTGTTCATTCTTCAGGTGCTGTGTGTAAACTTTTCCCATCGCTTGTTAGAGTAGCGTTGCGCGTGTGCGCCTTTCCTCATAGAATACCCAGCTTTTGCGGTGCGTCTTGACCGCGACTCCTTGCCTCACCGCGCTGCGGGAGGCTCTTTAGTGCATCCGTAAGGAGCCTTGATGCGACATTATGAAATTGTGTTTTTGGTCCATCCCGACCAAAGCGAGCAAGTTCCCGCGATGATCGAGCGTTACCGTGTGATGATCGAGGAAGACGGTGGTCATCTGCATCGTCTGGAAGACTGGGGGCGCCGTCAGCTCTCTTATCCCATCAACAAAATCCACAAGGCACACTATGTTCTTATGAATATCGAGTGCAGCCTGACCGTCTTGCGGGAAATACAAAGCGCTTTTCGGTTCAACGACGCCGTTATCCGTAATCTGGTTATTGAGCGCGATGGTCCTGAGACTGAGCCTTCGCCGTTGATCAAATCCCGCGATGAGCGTGAGACCCACAGTGATCGCGATGGCCAGGGAGAGCGCGAGAATCGCATTGACCGCGATGAGATTGATGACGACGAAGTAGACGCAGACGAAGAAGTCGCCTGAGCTATTGTCGCCCTTGAACCGTTATGCCCGCCGTATCGGCTACTGATAATTGCCTCATTATTGCGGGTTATGTAGTTGGCCAGTGCGAAATGCGCACTTCACCGGCTGGCGTTCCCATCGGTCGTTTCCTGTTGGAGCATCGCTCAAGCCAAATGGAAGCCGGTTTGGCGCGTGAGGTCTACTGCCGAATTCCGGTGGTCGCCTGCGGCGCACCAGTTGCCAATGTGGTGTGCGATCTGGTGCCGGGAGAGGCCGTGCGAGTGCGCGGTTTCGTTGGGCGGGCTAATAACCGGGAAGGTGAATACCGTTTGGTCTTACACGCCGCTCACATTGAAATATTTAATGCAGACTAATCCAGCGCTACCCCATTGAGGTTCAACCATCATGTCGCGTTTTTTTCGTCGTAAGAAGTTTTGCCGCTTCACCGCAGAGGGTGTCAAGGAGATCGACTATAAGGATATCGCCACCCTGAAAAACTACATCACTGAAACAGGCAAGATCGTACCAAGTCGCATTACCGGTACTAAAACCCGTTATCAGCGTCAGCTATCAGTCGCGATCAAGCGGGCGCGATTTCTCGCCCTGTTACCCTACTGCGACCGTCACTGACACTTGCGTTTACGTTAATCAGCCTGCTTAGCACTGGAAACGCTCACAGTGCGCTCGCTTGCTGCCTTCATCATGCGAGGCCGGGCTTCGGCGGCGCTGGTTGCCGCCAGCTCGGCGGTGCTGTTTTTGGTGTTTCCCCCCTTTTTGGTGGTATCGGGCGCGGCTATCGCCCTGGTGACCTTGCGTCAGGGAGCAACCGCAGGTATCGGGGTCATGGCCTTAGGCGGTCTAGCCGCCGTCGGCGTGGTTTCGCTGGCCTGGGGGGAGGCTTGGCCATTGGTGCGTATTCTGGTGCCCTGCTGGCTTGCCGTTTGGCTGCTGGCGCTGGTGCTGCGTGAGACCGTATCACTGTCCCGGATGTTTCATGCGGCCGCTGCTTTAGGGGTGGTGGGATTACTCGGTTTTTATTTCGCCTTGGGCGATCCTACGATTTGGTGGCCTAATGTGCTGGAAAACATCCGACGTGGGTTGTCGGGTGCGGCTGCGGGGGGCGCCATGGCCGATGGTGCGGGGCTGGACGATTTATTGGTGATGCTCAAGGGTTGGGCGCCGTATCTGCCAGGCCAGGTGATCAGCGCGTTGTTGTGGCTGGTCTTGGCCGCCGTGTTATTGGGCCGTTGGTGGCAGGCTACCCTGTTCAATCCGGGCGGCTTTCGGGCCGAGTTTCATGTCATGCGTCTGGGCCGGCCTCTGGCGCTATTCACCTTGGCGGTATTTGGGATCGGGGTGCTGGCGGGTTGGCCACCGCTGAGCAATGTCGCGCTGATTTTGGGGGCATTGTATACCATCCAGGGGATCGCACTGGTTCATGCGATTTTGTTTAAATTGCAGCTCTCACCCGCGTGGCTGGTGCTGTTTTATCTACTGCTCGTCCCGCTGTTGTCGCAAGCGGTGATGGCATTGGGCGTCGCCGATGCCTGGGCCGATTTCCGACAGCGGATTCGGCCGCGCTCAAGCAAACATTAAAGTCTCTTTGGAGTGATTGATGGACATCATTTTGCTGGAAAAAATCACCAACCTCGGCGCGCTGGGCGACCGGGTGAAAGTCAAGCCGGGTTATGCCCGCAATTTCCTGATTCCTACTGGCAAAGCCACTGAGGCGACCCCGGCCAATCTGGCCCGCTTTGAGGCGCGCCGTGCCGAGTTGGAGCGCGCTGCCGCCAATGCCCTGTCTACGGCGCAAACCCGCGCCGCGCAACTGGCCGAGCTGATCGTCACGCTCTCAGTGAAAACCGGTAGCGAAGGCCGGCTGTTTGGCTCGGTCAATGCTGCTGATATCGCCGGTGCTGTGGCGGCGGCCGGGATTGAGCTACAGAAACAGGAAGTGCGGCTACCGGCCGGCTCGATTCGCCAGATCGGCGAATACGATGTGGATCTCCATTTGCATAACGAAGTCAAGAGCCAAATTCGGGTCAACGTCATCGCCGAAGCTTGATCCTCGTTTTGGCGGAACATCCGCGCCGGGTTGCGCTAGACTAAAGCTGTTCCCCGCGCGGCTAGCCCACATACCGCAGCCTTGGCAGGGAGCTTGGAGGCCGTACCGCAGGAGAGCCACTGCGGACGGCGGATCACCGGTTTCATTCCGAGAGTTCCGTCATTGCACCCCGTCACCCCGTTTCCCAATCGAAAGGATACCGCTGCGGAAGCACTGCGGGTGCCGCCGCACTCGCTTGAAGCCGAACAGGCAGTGCTGGGCGGTCTGATGCTGGATGGCACGACCTGGGATCAGATCGCCGACCGTCTGGACGAAAGTGATTTTTATCGCAATGATCACCGTCTAATTTTTCGAGCGATCCGCCACCTCTCGGAAAACGGCAAGCCGTTCGATTTTTTGACGCTCGCCGACTGGCTGGAAGACAACAACCAGTTGGAGGATGCCGGCGGCTTACCTTATCTGGGCGTGCTGGTACGAGATGCGCTGAGCGCCGCCAACGTGCGCGCCTATGGCGACATTGTGCGTGAGCGTGCGATCCGTCGCGATATGATCCGCATCGCCACCGAGATGGCCGACAGCGCCTATGACCCCAAAGGGCGTGACAGCAAGCAACTGCTCGACGATGCCGAGAAACGGGTGTTCGCTATCGCCGAACACGGCCTGCGTACCCAGCAGGGATTCAGTAATATCAAGGAGTTGTTGACGCGCACGGTCGAGCGGATTGATCTTTTATTCCAGTGTGATAACCCCATCACCGGCATTCCGACCGGTTGGCCCGATTTCGACGAAAAAACCGCCGGTCTGCAACGGGGTGATCTGATTGTGATCGCCGGGCGACCCTCCATGGGTAAAACGGCCTTTGCGATGAACATCGCCGAATTTGCGGCGATCCAGGCGAAATGCCCGGTTGCGGTCTTCAGCATGGAAATGCCGGCCGAGAGTATTATCATGCGCCTGCTGTCCTCGCTGGGCCGAATCGATCAGCACAAAGTCCGTACCGGTCGCTTGGATGATGAAGATTGGCCGCGGGTGACCTCGGCCGTCACCATGCTGTCAGAGGCCCGGCTGTTTATCGATGACAGCTCCAATCTCAGCCCGAATGATCTGCGCGCGCGCGCCCGGCGTCTGCACCGTCAGGAAGGGCAACTGGGGTTGATCGTGGTCGATTATCTGCAATTGATGCAAGTGCCCGGCACCAACGAGAATCGGGCTACCGAAGTGTCCGAGATTTCCCGCTCGCTCAAAGCGTTGGCCAAGGAGTTGGCGGTGCCGGTACTGGCGCTCTCCCAGCTCAACCGCACCTTGGAGCAGCGCGGCGATAAGCGGCCGATCATGTCGGACTTGCGGGAATCGGGCGCTATTGAACAAGACGCCGATCTGATCTGCTTCATTTACCGCGATGAAGTTTATAACCCCGACAGCCCGGACAAGCGCAAGGCCGAAATCATCATCGCCAAGCAGCGCAATGGCCCCATCGGCATGGTGCCTCTCACCTTCATGGGCCAATACACTCGTTTCGAAAGCTATGCTTCCGAATCCCATCCAGTGAGCACCAAGCATTTGCCAAATCCAGCGGGCAATCCGAAATCCAGGGGCGGTCCCGCGCAAGCACCCGCCCATCCGGGCGGACGCCCAGCCCCAGCCCCAACCGGCAGTGGCGACTAGAAGAAGAGAGATGAATTCTTTGCCGAGCGCTATTTGGCGGTTTGGCCGAGCGCCAAGCATCCTGTGCGGTATCTACCGATGACCGGTAAGGGGCGTGTTGTCTACGTCTGCACCGAGTGTGGCGCACAAGCCAGCAAATGGTCGGGCCAGTGCGGAGATTGCGCCGCATGGAATACACTTCAGGAAACCATTGCTCCGCCTATCGCCCCGAAAGGGGGAATAAAACCAGCCGGTTATGCTGGCCCGGCCGCTGCCGCAGAAGTGCGGGTTTTGGCCGAGGTCAACGCCACAGCCGAAATTCGCCAGTCCTGCGGTAACGCTGAACTGGATCGGGTGCTGGGCGGGGGACTGGTCAACGGCTCAGTGACACTGATCGGTGGTGATCCGGGTATCGGCAAATCCACGCTGCTGTTGCAGGTGTTGACCGATCTGGCCGCACGGGATCGGACGCTGTACGTCAGCGGCGAGGAATCTCCCCAGCAAATCAGCCTGCGTGCCCAGCGTTTACAATTACCCCGCGACCGAGTGCGGCTATTGCCGGAAATTTGCGTCGAGCGAATTCTGGCCATTGCCGAGAGCGAGCGGCCGCAAGCCATGGTCATCGATTCGATTCAAACGGTATTCACCGAGCGACTGCAATCGGCGCCAGGCTCGGTGGCCCAGGTGCGGGAAAGTGCGGCCCAACTGGTGCGTTTCGCCAAAGCCAGCGACACGGCGCTGTTCCTGGTGGGGCATGTGACCAAGGAAGGGGCTATCGCTGGGCCGCGGGTACTGGAACACATGGTCGATACCGTGCTGTATTTTGAAGGCGATCCCGGTGGCCGGTTGCGGGTGTTGCGGGCGGTGAAGAACCGTTATGGCCCGGTCAACGAACTGGGCGTGTTCGCGATGACCGAGCGGGGCTTGAAGGAAGTCAATAATCCGTCGGCGATTTTTCTATCACGCCATGAAACGCCAGTGGCGGGTAGTGTGATTATGGTGACCCGCGAGGGAACCCGGCCGCTGCTGGTGGAGATTCAAGCCCTGGTCGATGAGTGCCATGGCGGCAATCCCCGACGGGTGACACTGGGCCTAGAGCAAAACCGTCTGGCCATGCTGTTGGCGGTGTTGCACCGCCACGGTGGGGTGGCGATGTACGATCAGGATGTCTACGTCAATGCGGTGGGCGGAGTGCGAATCAACGAGACGGCGGCTGATTTGGCGGTGCTGCTGGCGGCGCTGTCCAGCTTTCGTGACCGGCCGTTACCGATTGATCTGGTGGTGTTTGGTGAGGTGGGGCTTGCCGGCGAAATCCGCCCGGTTCCCAATGGTGAAGAGCGGTTGCGGGAAGCAGCCAAGCATGGTTTCAAGCAAGCGATTGTCCCCCGCGCCAATCTGCCTCGGCGTGGTGATCGGCTGGAGGGTTTGACGATGAGGGGGGTCAATCGCTTGGCCGAGGTGCTGGGAAATTTTTAATGAAAGAGTTCGTTTTAGGCGGTGCCCGTTCGGGCAAAAGCGCGTTCGCCCAGCGTAGGGCGCTGGAGAGTGGCTTACAGGTCATTTATTTCGCCACTGCCGAAGTGGGTGACGCGGAAATGGCCGAGCGTATTGCCCGGCATCGCGCCGAACGGCCCGCTGAGTGGGGCTTGGTCGAGGAACCGCTGGATCTTGCGGGTGCGCTGCGCCGCTACGCTGCCCCAACTCATTGTCTTCTGGTCGATTGTCTTACCCTGTGGCTTTGCAACTTGCTGGCTGCCGGAGAGGATCGGCTGCACGCCGAGACCACCGCTTTGCTGACCACGTTGGCCGATTTGCCTGGTCAAGTGCTGTTGGTCAGCAATGAGGTCGGGCAGGGCATCGTTCCAGACAACCCGCTCGCCCGACAATTTCGTGATGAAGCCGGGCGCCTGCATCAGGCGGTCGCTAGCCGCTGCGACCGCGTGATCTTCGTGGTGGCCGGCCTGCCTCTTACCCTCAAGGATCATGTCGCATGAGCCTTTCCTGGTATGACAATCCGGCTGCCAGTCTTGACCAGAAAACGCTGGCCGCCGCCCGCGAACGCCAGTCGCAATTAACCAAGCCGCCTGGCTCACTGGGGCGCCTGGAGGAAATCGGTATCACGCTGGCGGCCATGCAGGCAACCCAGCACCCACGCATCGATAAGGTTTGGATCAGTGTATTTGCTGGTGATCACGGCGTGACTGCGGAAGGCGTATCGGCCTTTCCCCAAGCCGTTACTGCTGAGATGGTCCGCAATTTTTCTGCTGGTGGCGCGGCGATCAGCGTCTTGGCTGGCGAATGGAATGCGCGGCTGGAAGTGGTGAATGTGGGTACGGTGGCCGAGTTGGAGGAATTGCTGGGCGTGATGGATGCCCGCGTTGGGCCGGGTACGGCCAATTTCGTTTCCCAGCCGGCAATGACCGACGAGCAATTGCAAGAGGCATTAAACGCGGGTCGTGCTGCCGCCGAACGCTGTGCGATCAATGGCGCGCAATTGTTTATCGGCGGTGAAATGGGCATCGGCAATACCACCAGCGCGGCGGCGGTCGGTTGTTGCCTGTTGGCGCTACCCGCTGACCGATTGGCCGGCCCCGGCACCGGTTTGGATGCCGTGGGTGTCAATCACAAGGCGCAGGTGATCGAGCGGGCGCTCGCCCATCATCGCCAGGATGGCTCGCTCCAGGATCGACCACTGGCCGCGCTGCGGTGCTTGGGTGGTTTCGAGATCGCTGCCTTGACGGGTGCTTATGTGCGCTGCGGTCAACTGGGCGTGCCGGTCCTGGTGGATGGGTTTATCACCACTGTCGCCGCATTGGTGGCGGTGCGGCTGCGCCCGGAATTGGCGGCGTGGTTGTGGTATGCGCACTGTTCTGCCGAGCCAGGCCACCGTGGTTTGTTAGAAGCGCTGGCGGCCAGACCGCTGCTTGATTTGGGAATGCGGCTTGGTGAAGCGAGCGGTGCGGCGGTGGCGATGCCCATTCTGCGCGCTGCTGCTGCCTTACACGCCCGAATGGCCACCTTTGCCGAGGCGGGGGTATCGCAGGGATGAGCGTGTTTACCACCGTGGATTTATTGCGGCACGGCGAGCCTGAAGGAGGCCAAAAATTTCGGGGTGCCATCGACGATCCTTTGAGCGCGCTCGGTTGGGAGCAGATGCGCACAGCGGTGGGTAACTACCAGGCTTGGGATGCAGTGATCAGTTCACCCTTGATTCGCTGCGCCGCGTTTGCTCGTGAGCTGACTGGCCGGATTGATAAGCCCTTGACGATAACCGGTGGCTTCAGTGAACTGAGTTTCGGCATCTGGGAGGGACGGGCTGTTGCCGAGGTCAATGCAGCCGATGCGCAAGCGCTAGGCCAATTTTGGCGTGATCCAGTCGGTCATCCCATCCCGCAAGGTGAACCGGTTGCCGATTTCGACCGGCGGATCGGCGCGGCTTGGGATGGTCTGTTGCGAGATTATCAGGGCCAGCATGTGTTACTGGTTGCGCACGGTGGTGTTATCCGCATGATCCTCCGCCGGCTACTGGATATGCCTTTGCACCGCATTTGGCGGATTGAAGTCCCCTATGCCGCGATCAGCCGGATTCGTCGGCATTGTGATCCCGAAGCCGAGCCGCATTTAGTCTTCCATAACGGTCATTTGGCATGATTCGCGCCTTCATTCTGGCGCTGCAATTGCTCACCCGTTTACCGGTACCGCTGACAGGTCTACCGCCACGCCCCGAGGAATTGGGGCTTTCGGTGGTTTTTTTCCCGGTGGTTGGCCTTTTGCTTGGCGCATTGCTGGCCGGATTGCACACTGTGCTGTGGTTAGCCGACCCCGGTGTGCTGGCAGGGTTGGTGTTGACCGCATGGGTACTGTTGACGGGCGGCTTGCATCTGGATGGCTTGGCCGATACGGCCGATGCCTGGATCGGTGGGCAGGGCCAGCGGGAACGAACCTTGGAAATCATGAAGGACCCGCGCAGCGGCCCTATTGCCATCGTCGCGGTCGGATTGGTTTTGCTCAATAAATTTACTGCACTACAAGTGCTGCTGGCCGGCGATGCCCGCGTGATCCTGGTATTAACGCCAATCTTGGCGCGTGCGCTGATGGTTTTGTTGTTAGTCACGACGCCTTATATCCGGCCTGAGGGACTGGGTTCGCCTTATGCACGCTATTTGCCCCGCGTAAGCTGTGGCTTGCTGGTGCTGGTGATCGCGGTGAGCACCCTGGTTCTGCTTCAGTGGCAGGGTGGGGTGTTGCTCGGTATTTTGGGGTTGAGCTTTCTTGCTATTCGTCTGGCGTTGATGCACCGACTGGGTGGTGTAACCGGGGATACCTTGGGCGCAGCCTGTGAACTGGCCGAGACCATCATTTTATTGACCTTGGTGCTCGTGACGGATTTAGAGCTTTTCTAGACTTTGCGGGACGATACGCGAGTTGCAACCCTTGCCCCTGAATATCATAAATATTAGACTAAGCTAATATATTAATATTCTGGTTTGGAAGATTGCTTGATGCTCATGTCACATCGCCCCGCGTTTTTAATATGGAGCCTGCTGAGCCTGGTGTCAGCGGGTAGCACCGGCGCCGAACTGCCCTTTCCCGTCGCTGAAGCGAAAATGCAAACCCTGCCCGACGAGCAGATTCTTGATGGCGTCGTTGAGGCGGTGAACCAGAGCACGGTGTCCGCGCAAACGGCCGGTCGAGTCGAAAACATCATGGTCGATGTCAACGACTACGTGCCGCAAGGTGCACCGATCATCCGCATCCGCAATATCGAGCAGCGCGCAGGCTTGGAGCAGGCGCAGGCCAATCTGCGGGAAACTCAATCCCGTTTCCTGGAGGCCGAAGCCGATTACAACCGCGTTCGCAGCGTATACGAGAAAAAAGTCGTCACTAAAGCCCAGATGGATGCGTCCACCGCCAGCTTGGCCGCCGCCAAGGCGCGACTGGAAGCGGCGCAGGCGGGCGTTTCTCAGGCTAAGGAATCGTTGGGCTATACCACCATCAATGCGCCTTATAGCGGTATCGTGCTGCAACGGCATGTCCAACTGGGTGAAACCGTGCAGCCCGGCAAGCCGCTGATGACCGGTTTCTCGCTGGATGAATTGCGGGTGGTGGCCAATGTGCCACAGCGCCTGATCGTGCCGGTGCGCAAATACAAACAGGCGCGGGTGTTACCTCCGAATGGTGGCAAAGGCATCGCCGCCGAAAAATTGACCTTTTTCCCCTATGCCGATCCGCAGAGCAATGTGTTCAAGGTGCGGATCTCTCTGCCCCGAAAGACCGAAGGATTCTATCCTGGCATGTTCGTCAAAGCCGCGTTTCAGGTCGGAGAAGCCAGCGGCTTGACCGTGCCGCGTCAGGCGCTGGTGCAACGGGGGGAGGTCAGCGGTGTTTATGTAGTACGCGACGGCAAGCCGCGCTTGCGGCAGGTGCGTCCCGGTCGGATGGATGCGGAAACAGTGGAGATTCTGGCCGGGTTGGACGCCGGTGAGCCGGTGGCGCTGGACCCCGTTCAGGCTGGTGTCTATCTGAAGGAACAAAGTGCAGCGGATGGCGGAGCCGGGAAATGAGCGCCGCCACTGAACCGTCTCTTGGCCTGTCCGGGGCCATTGCCAAAAAATTCCTGCTCAGTGAGATGACGCCGCTGCTGGCGTTGGTCGGCCTGCTGATGGGCGTGTTTGCGGTACTGGTGACCCCGCGTGAGGAAGAGCCGCAGATCAACGTCACCTTTGCCAATGTTTTCATCGCCTTTCCCGGTGCGACGGCGCGGGAGGTGGAGCGGTTGGTCAGCAGTCCCGCCGAGCAGATGCTGGCAGAAATCGAAGGCGTGGAGCATGTTTATTCGGTCTCGCGGCCCGGCATGGCGGTGTTAACCGTGCAGTTCAAGGTCGGTGAAGCGCGCACCGACGCTATCGTCCGGCTTTACAACAAGCTTTATTCCAACGCCGACTGGCTGCCCGCCAATCTTGGAGTGAGTGCGCCCATCGTCAAACCCAAGGGCATTGATGATGTGCCGATTCTCAGCTTGACCCTGTGGACGCAAGACCCGCAGCGCGGCGCGGACGATCTGGCGCGGGTCGCGCACACGCTGGAAACCGAATTGAAGCGGGTCTCCGGTACCCGCGATTTGTACACCATCGGCGCCCCGGATCGGGTGGTGCAAGTCTTGTTCGATCCGGCCCGGCTGGCGGGTCACGGTTTGTCCCTGGCGGACTTGCGCCGTTCGCTGCAAGCGGCCAATGCTTCCAGCGATGCCGGTGCGCTGGTCGGCGATAACCGCGAAATTCCGGTGCAGGCCGGGAGTTTTTTGGTAGACCCGGCGGACGTGGGCAGTCTGGTGGTGGGTTTGCATCAGGGCGCACCGGTCTATCTGGCGGATGTCGCCGAGATTAAACCGCAACCGGATCAGCCCGTGCGTTATGTCTGGTTGGGCACCGGCCCGGCGGCGGCGACCAGCGGTATTGCGGTCAGGGGCGAATTTCCCGCCGTGACGCTGGCGATTGCCAAAAAGCCTGGCGAGAACGCGGTCGTCATCGCCCAGCAAATTCTGGAGCGGGTCGAACAGCTTAAGGGCACGTTCATCCCGGAAGGCGTCAATATTACCGTGACCCGTAACTACGGCGTCACCGCCAATGACAAGGCGATGACGCTGATCACCAAGCTGATTTTCGCCACCGCGCTGGTGATCGGGCTGGTGTGGCTGGCGCTGGGCTGGCGCGAGGCATTCATCGTCGGCGCGGCGGTGATTCTGACCCTGACCATTACCTTGTTCGCTTCGTGGGCGTGGGGATTTACCCTCAACCGGGTGTCGCTGTTTGCGCTGATTTTCTCCATTGGTATTTTGGTGGATGACGCCATCGTGGTGGTGGAGAACATTCATCGCCATATTCACTTGGGCGGGCATACCTTAGTCGAGGCCATCCCGCTGGCGGTGGATGAAGTCGGTAGCCCGACTATTTTGGCGACTTTTACCGTGATTGCCGCGCTGCTGCCGATGGCTTTTGTCTCCGGCTTGATGGGGCCGTACATGAGTCCCATCCCGATCAACTCCAGCATGGGGATGTTGATTTCGCTGGCGGTGGCCTTCGTGTTTACGCCGTGGTTGACTTATAAGGTGCTGCGGCGGCCCTCACCCCCGACCCCTCTCCCGGAGGGCGAGGGGAGTACTGCACCCTCACCCCCGACCCCTCTCCTGGAGGGCGAGGGGAGCACTGCGCAGGAGGATTTTTCTCATCGGTTGTTCCGGCGAGTGGTCGGGCCGTTTCTGCGCGGACGGCAAGGGAAGCCACTGCGCTGGCTGCTCGGCGGCGGCGTGCTGCTGTTGATTGCCGCTTCGGTCAGTCTGGCGTATTTCCAACTGGTGGTGTTGAAAATGCTGCCGTTCGACAATAAATCGGAATTTCAAGTCATTGTGGATATGCCGGAAGGCACCACTCTGGAACAGACCGCACGGGTGTTGGGTGAACTCGGTCGTCATCTCGGCACGGTCGAGGAAGTGACCGACTATCAGGTCTATGCCGGTACGGCTGCCCCGATCAATTTCAACGGGCTGGTGCGGCAATACTATCTGCGGGCCGGGGCCAATGTTGGCGATATTCAGGTCAACTTGGTGGACAAGAAACACCGTCACCGCAAGAGTCATGAAATCGCGCTGGCCGTGCGCGGGCCTTTAGCAGCGATTGGCAAACCCTACAACGCCAACGTGAAAGTCGTCGAAGTACCGCCCGGCCCGCCGGTGATGTCACCGCTGGTCGCGGAAGTGTACGGCCTGGACTATCCCGGTCAGATTGCCGTTGCCCAGCAGGTGGGCGCTTTGTTCAAGGCCACGCGGGACATCGTGGATGTGGATGATACGGTGGAAGCGCCGTCCGAACGGCTCATCGTCCATGTGGATCGGGTCAAGGCCGCGTTGCTGGGTGTCTCACAACAAGCGGTCGCCGCCGATATCAATGCCGCTCTGCGCGGCGAGGATGTCAGCTACCTGCATTCCGAAAGTGCTAAATACCCGATCCCGTTGCGGCTACGCTTGCCGGTTGCCGATCAGGCCGCTGCGGCTTCGGTGCTGGCGCTGAAGACCCGTAGTCAGAGTGGTCAGTTGACGCCCCTGTCGGAGGTGGTCAACCTCGAAACCAGCCAGCGGGAAAACGCCATTTATCACAAAGATTTATTGCCGGTGGTGTTCGTATTCGGCGATATGGCCGGCAACCTGGATAGTCCGCTGTATGGCATGTTTGAGATTTTCGGCAGTTTGCGAGATCGGGCCATCGGCGGTGGCAAGCTGGAGCAATTCTTTATCCGCCAGCCGGACAATCCCTATCGCTACAGCCTGAAATGGGATGGTGAGTGGCAAATCACCTACGAAACCTTCCGCGATATGGGCATCGCCTACGGCGTGGGGATGATTCTAATTTATCTGCTGGTGGTGGCGCAGTTTCGTTCCTATCTCATCCCGCTGATCATCATGGCGCCGATTCCGCTGACCATCATCGGTGTGATGCCGGGTCATGCGCTGCTGCACGCCCAATTCACCGCGACCTCGATGATCGGCATGATCGCGCTGGCCGGAATCATCGTCCGCAATTCGATTTTGCTGGTGGATTTCATCAATCTGGAGGTGGACAGCGGGGTGCCGTTTCAGGAAGCGGTGATCCGCTCCAGTGCGGTGCGGGCCAAGCCGATCCTGCTGACCGCGCTGGCGGCGATGCTGGGCGCGTTGTTTATTCTGGATGATCCCATTTTCCGGGGGCTGGCCATCTCGCTGATCTTTGGCATCATGGTGTCCACGCTGCTGACGCTGATCTTCATTCCGGTGCTGTATTACGCTGCCTTCCGGCGGCGGCTGGAGCCGACAAGCACCTGATTTCCAAATTTTTGGGAATATACTTGAATGAGGTCCGGCAGCGGCACTGTCTGCCAATCCACGCTGCCTGATCAGATCGATATTCCGGTGTTTGCTCCAAGGCCGATGATTTTTTATCGACCCGGATCAATTCCTGGAGCGATGCAATCCATTCCACAGGTGCAATGGAACGCAGGAGATCATTTATTCTATGAATAACAAGCTCTTGTCGTATATCGGCTGGCTCTTGGTCGCGGTGCTCGGTGCGTTTGCCCTTGGGGCCGTCGCGCTCAATCGGGGTGAAACGGTCAGTTCAGTTTGGCTTGTCACCGCCGCACTCTGTATCTACTTCATCGGCTATCGCTTCTATAGCAAATTCATTGCCGAGCGGGTCTTGCAACTGGACGATAATCGGATGACCCCAGCGGTCGCTCGTAATGACGGCCTCGATTACGTCCCGACCAATAAATGGGTGCTCTATGGCCACCATTTTGCGGCCATCGCCGGTGGCGGGCCGTTGGTCGGCCCGGTATTGGCCGCGCAGATGGGCTATCTGCCCAGCACCATCTGGATTCTGGCTGGTGTCATCATCGCCGGTGCGGTACAGGATTTCATGGTGCTGTTCTGCTCAATGCGCCGCGATGGCCGTTCGCTCGGCGAGATGGTCAAGATGGAAATGGGGCCGGTCGCCGGGGGCATCGCCTTGGTCGGCACGTTGGCGATTATGATCATTATTTTGGCCGCGCTCGGCTTGATTGTGGTCAAGGCGCTCGGTGAAAGCCCGTGGGGCACTTTCACTGTGGCGGCGACCATTCCGCTGGCGATGGTGATGGGCATTTACATGCGCTATCTGCGGCCGGGTAAGATCGGTGAGGCGTCGGCCTTCGGCGTCATCGTGCTGCTGTTGGCGATCTGGTATGGCGGGCATGTTGCCGTCGATGCCACGCTCGGCCCGCTGTTCACCTACACCGCCCCGCAACTGGCCTGGGCGATCATTATTTACGGCGCGGTGGCGTCGATGTTGCCGGTGTGGTTGCTGCTGGCTCCGCGTGATTATCTGTCCACCTTCCTCAAGATTGGCGTGGTGGTGGCGCTGGCACTCGGTATTTACATCGTCGCCCCCGATCTCAAGATGCCAGCGGTCACGCGCTTCATCGACGGTAGCGGCCCGGTGTTTTCCGGCACTCTGTTCCCGTTCCTGTTTATCACCATCGCCTGTGGCGCAGTCTCTGGCTTCCATGCGCTGATTTCGTCGGGGACTACACCGAAGATGATCGAACGGGAATCGCACGCCCGTTTCGTCGGTTACGGTGGCATGTTGACCGAATCGTTTGTTGCGATCATGGCGCTGACGGCGGCTTGCGTGCTTGATCCGGGTATCTATTTCGCCATGAACAGTCCGGCGGCGGTGATTGGCAACACGGTCGAAAAAGCCTCGCAAGTGATCACCCAGTGGGGTTGGGCCATTACGCCAGAGATGATTACCCAGACCGCCAAAGATATTGGCGAACACAGCATTTTGAATCGGGCCGGTGGCGCACCGACACTAGCGGTTGGTATGGCGGAGATTATGGCGGCGGCGGTCGGCGGCCAAACGCTGAAGGCCTTCTGGTATCACTTCGCCATTCTGTTTGAGGCGCTGTTTATTTTGACGGCCGTCGATGCGGGCACTCGTGCGGGCCGCTTCATGATCCAGGATTTACTCGGCACGGTGTACGCCCCGCTGGGTGAGACCCAATCGATTTTTGCGAATGTCATCGCCACGGTGCTGTGTGTGTCGATGTGGGGCTATTTCGTCTACCAAGGCACAGTCGATCCGCTGGGCGGCGTGAATACTATTTGGCCACTGTTTGGCATCGGCAATCAGATGCTGGCGGGGATTGCGCTATTGCTCTGTACCACGGTGCTGATCAAGATGAAACGGGAGCGCTATATCTGGGTGACGCTGGTGCCGACCGCTTGGTTACTGGTTTGCACGATGTCCGCCGGCTGGCAGAAAGTGTTTTCACCCTTACCAGTCGGTTTCTTCGCCATTGCCCAGAAGTACAGCGACGCGGCCGCCGCCGGGACCATTATTGCACCGGCCAAGAGCATCGCCGATATGCAGCGGGTGGCGTTTAACAACTACCTGTGCGGCACGATTACCGCGCTGTTTGTGGCGCTGGTGATCGCCATGGCGGTGTTCGCGATTCGGATGTCTTTACGCGCCATTCGTAATCCCAATCCGACCATCAAGGAAAGCGCTTATCAAACCAGAGATCCGGGAGTCGATTATGCAACCGTCCACTGAGGCGTTAACCAGTACGCTGGTTTGCCAGGAGCAGCAACCAGCCAGGGCTGCGAAAACCTTCTCGCAGCGGCTTGCTGGTTTTAATCAAGCCCTCCGCCGGATCATCGGTGCGCCGGATTATCAGGCTTATCTGATTCGGCATCAGCAGATTCACCCCGATGTGATACCGATGAACGAAAAGGAGTTTTTCCGTTTCGCCATTGACCGGCGCTATGCCAAGGCGGGTCCGCGCTGCTGTTGAAGGCAGTTTAGCCCCGCTGCCGAATGGCGGCGGGGTTTTGTGGAGGCGTTAAGACTCCGATTGCGCCCAGTGCCACCGTTCCGTGATAAAAATTTCGTGTGGCTTGAAGCGTGATTTGTAAGCCATTTTATGGCAGTGCTCAACCCAGTAGCCCAGATAAAGCCATTGGAGTCCCAGGCGTTTTACCTCGGTGAGTTGCCAAAGGATTGCGAAGGTACCGAGTCCGCGCTCTTCTTGCGTCGGGTCGAAGAAGGTATAAACGGCGGAGAGTCCGTTTGCCAGATGATCGGTCACCGCTACTGCAAGCAACGCCTCCTCGCAACGGAATTCGGCCAACCCTGTGGGATTCCAGCGTGAGGTGATAAACGACCAGTAGTTTTCTGGATTCGCCGGGTCCATCCCACCGCCGGTATGGCGGACCCCTAGATAGCGAGCGAATAAATTGAAGTGCTCTTCCTTAAATTCCGCCTCGACCACCTGAACTTGTAAATCCTGATTACGCTTCCAGATACGACGCTGCGAGCGATTAGGCGTAAACCGGTGAGCTGGAATACGTAAGGAGCGACACGCCGCACACGTTCGGCAATGGGGCCGGTAAACATGGTCTCCGCTGCGCCGAAAGCCCAATTCTGCTAATCGGCTGTACAGGCTTAAGTCGGTTACGGTCGGGTCCGCAACCAGGTTGCGGGCTTGGTGGCCCGGCAGATAACTGCACGGGTAGTCAGTGGTCAGAAACATCCGCAAATCGTACAGGGCGTCTCGGGGGTAGTTCATGGCAGCGAAGGACTGAGTAGGTCGGTCAGCAAGTCGGTATCGAACTGCCAAAGCCCTGTCCGACCAGGCAATGAACAGCTTGCTTGCAACAGCTTCAGGAAAAGCGCGCGAGGAATTTCGACCCCTCCCATCCGTAGCATATGATCGGTGCGCATTTGACAATCAATGGCCGCGAATTCCCAGCGTTTCAACTGAGCGGCCAGAAAGACCAGGGCAACCTTGGAGGCATCACTCATCACGCTGAACATGGATTCGCCATAAAAAATTCGGCCGATGGCCACCCCGTACAAACCGCCCACCAGATGGCCCTCATGGCGGACTTCGACCGAGTGAGCATGGTTGAGACGGTGTAAGCGGCAATAGGCTCGGTCCATGTCTGCCGTGATCCAGGTACCGGTGCCCGGGGTGCGTGGGGCGGCGCAAGCGGCGATCACTGCCGGGAAGTCGGTATCGAGGGTGATGCTGAATTGCCCCTTGCGCAGGGTTTTGCGCAAGCTGCGCGAGACCTTGACCCGTTCCGGAAACAGGATCAGGCGCGGGTCGGGAGACCACCACAAAATAGGCTGGCCGGGGGAATACCACGGAAAGATACCGAGCCGGTAAGCGCGCAACAGACGGCGCGGATGCAGGTTGCCGCCGACGGCCAGCAACCCGTCCGGTTCAATCAACGCCCGGTTTGGATGCGGGAACGGCTGGTCATCGTCAGACGGGTCCAGCCACGGCAGGCGCATCGTGCATCACCTTGTTGCGGTAGGGTGAATGTTGTAGCAATTCTCGTGCGTAATTGCGCACGGCGGGAGTCTCCCGAGCCAAAAAGCCCGCGATAGCCCGGCGGAAAGCCGGGTGGGCGATCCAGTGAGCCGAATGGGTGAGCGTTGGCAAAAAACCCCGGTGAATTTTATGTTCACCTTGCGCCCCCGGCTCGAAACGCAGTAACCCTTGGCGTATGCAATAGTCGATGCCCTGATAATAGCAGGCTTCAAAGTGGAGGCTATCGTACTCAGCCCGACAACCCCAATGGCGTCCATAAAGGGTAGTGGCGCTGCGAAAGCAGAGCGCGGCTGCGATCTCATGGCCTGCCAGAGCAGCGAGCACCACGACCAGGCGGTCGCCCAATGTCGCAGCGATGTCGAGAAAAAAGGGTAAATTCAAAGTAGGGACGCCACCCAACCGCTCGAACGTCGAACGGTAGAATCCGTGGATCGTCTGCCATTGTGCCTCGCTGATCTCGCCGCCGTGCAACACCTGTAATTCACAGCCAGCCTCCTGCACCAGCCGACGCTCTCGGTTGATATTCTTACGCCGCTTGGCGGTGAGCGTATCGAGAAAATCCTGAAAGTCGCGGTAGCCTGGGTTTTCCCAGTGGAATTGGCAGCCTACCCGGTGCAGCAAACCCTGTTCCAGTAACGGTTCCAGATCTTCGGTGGCCGGGAATAGCCAATGGGCCGAAGACCATTGATGGTGTTTCGCTTCCGCTAATGCAAAATCGATGAGCGCCCGGCGGGTTGCGGCGGGTTGCGGTTGGTCTGGCGCCAGCAGCAGTCGGGGGCCAGTCGCTGGCGTATAAGGAATCGCTCCCACCAACTTGGGATAATAGGGGAGATTCTGTTGACGGTAAGCTTCAGCCCAGGTCCAATCGAAAACGAATTCGCCATAGGAGTTGAATTTGAGATACAACAGCGCAGCCCCAAGCAAACGCCCAGTGTCGTCTCGACAGATGAGATGCCATGGGAGCCAGCCTGTCCGCTCCCCGACGCACTGATGCCGCTCCAGGGCCACCAAGAATTCGTGGCTGAGAAAGGGGTTTTGTTCCGATACCAAGGTATTCCATTCGAGTGCGAGGATTGCGGTCAGCGTATCAAGGCGTTGAATCTGCATGAGTGATAGAGCGGTGGTAGTGGGCAAGCGATTGTTACAGTTCGGTTATGGGCAGCCGTTGGTATTGGAACGGCAATTGGCCGATCAGTTCAGCGGTGGCCATAGGGGCTTGTCCGTTCGCTACCCTTCACCTGAGCGCTTCGGGATGGGACAATAACCATGCCCTGAGTCATCACAGAGCGGCCACCGGTCGCCACTTCATTTCGCACACCAATAGGATTGAATTTTGCCGCAGGCACACCGCGTTAAGACCGAACCACCCGCCATTCGGGCAGGTCTCACCCGTTTTTTGCAAGGGATTTTCCGGGAAATAAGTTTTTGGCTGGTCGCTGCCATCGCTTTGGCGATGACCGTCGCGCTGGCCACCTTTCATCCGGCTGACCCGGCGTGGACCCATACCGCGAACGTCACTCGGATTCAGAATGCCGGTGGCGTAGCCGGGGCCTGGTTCGCCGATATTCTGCTCTATTTCTTCGGTTATCCCGCCTATTTGTTGCCGCTGGGTTTGTTGTGGGCTGGCTGGCGGCTGTTCAAGCGTGGCGCGTTGCTGGAACTGGATGCCGAGATCGTTTTTTTTCGAGTCTTGGGCTTCGCTGTGGCATTGACCACCGCCGGCGGATTGGCCACGGTCCACTTGCACGCTACACCAGCCACCCTACCTGGCACCGATGCCTCTGCTGGCGGACTGGTGGGTGTTTACGTCAGCCGCTTTCTCATCGAAGCCTTCGGCTACGGTTGGGGTAACCTGTTGATGGTGGTTTTATTGTTAGCCGGCGTGACTCTCGCCACCAGTTTTTCCTGGCTCAAACTCCTGGATTGGGTCGGAGGCGTGGTATTAAGAGGCGGTGGGCTTTTCGGTGGCCCCCCCAAAAAACCGCCTAAACAGCCATCTCGCTCTATTCATACGCCGCCTGATGATCCTATTAAGCCATCGACTAAAACAGCCTCTTCGAAGCCAGATAACACGTCGATGGAGAAGCGAACTGCCGTAGTGGCTCATTGGATGGGGCGTGGGTTAGGCGGTATGGCGAGCCTGGTGCGGGCAGGGGCGCGGGCAGGGTGGCGTGCCGGTCGCGCGGCATTCGAGCGCAAAAATACGGTAGAGCCGGATTCTGTCGCTGGGGATCAGCCCGGATTCACGCCCACGGCTGAACCGCCGTCTCCCGTTGCCCAAGAGATGCCCTCCAGCGGAATGAGCCGTCACGGCGGCCGTATTGAACCCGTCTTACATCTGCCACATGAGCGTGAGGAGCGTGTTGCCGTCAAGTTGGAACCACGGACACCGGTGGCTGTTCCCGACTCACCGAGAATGCCATTATCAGATTTGACCTTGCTCCCCAGTGCGGTTCCCCCACCGAAGGCGGTTACTCGATCCGTGCCTACCCTACCGCCACCATCGCGGAATGCGGCCACGATGGCTCCTGCGGTGGAGGTGCCCTGGGTGGTGGCTGAGCGATTTTCCGAACCGGCTTCGAATGACCCGATCACGGTGGCGCCGGCCTTAATACCGCAAGGAAACACCCTCTCTGCCGTGGCCACGCCACCCGTGGCCAGCATGGTGCGGCGGGTGGCTTTGCCGCAGCGTCCCCAAACAAATGCCTTGCCGTCCCTGGATTTATTGGATCGACCGGTCGAACGAACGTCGGATTATTCGTCGGCAACTCTGGAGGATATGTCGCGCCACGTTGAGGCGCTGCTCAAGAGCTTTGGGATCGTCGCCCGCGTAGTAGCGGTCGAGCCTGGCCCGGTCATTACTCGCTTTGAAGTCGATCCGGCACCGGGTGTGAAAGTCAGCCAGATCAGCAATCTTGCCAAGGATCTGGCACGCGGCCTGTCGGTGATCAGCGTGCGGGTGGTGGAAGTGATTCCCGGTAAGTCAGTGATCGGTCTTGAAATTCCTAACCGAAAGCGGCAAATGGTGTATCTGCGTGAAGTCCTGGAAGCGCCGATTTACACGCAGTCGGCCTCGCCGTTGACGCTCGCTCTGGGTATGGATATCGGTGGTAATCCGGTAGTGGCCAATCTGGGGAAAATGCCCCACCTGCTGGTGGCAGGGACCACTGGCTCCGGTAAGTCGGTCGCCATCAATGCCATGCTGCTCAGTTTGCTCTACAAGGCGTCACCCACTGAAGTCCGCTTGATTCTGGTGGACCCGAAGATGCTGGAATTATCGATGTATGAGGATATCCCGCATCTGTTAACGCCGGTAGTGACCGACATGAAGGAGGCTGCGAATGCGCTGCGCTGGTGTGTCGGCGAGATGGAGCGCCGTTATCGGCTGATGGCAGCGTTGAAAGTGCGCAATATCGCAGGTTTTAACCGCAAAATCGAAGATGCGTTGGCAGAAGGGGAAACGCTACCTGACCCGTTCTGGAAACCGGACGGTGCCAGCGGTGGGGAGATTCCGGCGCTACAGCCGCTACCGTTCGTTGTGGTGGTCATCGACGAACTGGCCGACATGATGATGATTGTCGGCAAGAAGGTGGAGGAATTGATCGCGCGGCTGGCGCAGAAGGCCCGCGCGGCCGGTATTCACCTGATTTTGGCGACGCAACGACCCTCGGTGGACGTGATCACCGGCTTGATCAAAGCCAATATCCCGACCCGGGTCGCGTTTCAGGTGTCCTCGAAAGTCGATTCGCGCACCATCTTGGATCAGATGGGCGCGGAACAATTGTTGGGTCACGGCGATATGCTGTATTTGCCGCCGGGTACTGGCTTGCCGCAGCGGGTCCATGGCGCTTTCGTGGATGATCACGAGGTCAATCAGGTCGTCGATTATTTGCGGCAAACCGGCACGCCGGACTACATCGACGATGTGTTGGTCGAACCGCGTGAAGAGGATGAGGGTAGCGAGGAGGGTGAGACCGGCGGGCGTGGCGGTGAGAGCGATCCTTTGTATGATGATGCGGTGCGGATCGTGACTGAATCGCGGCGCGCTTCCGTGTCGGGCGTGCAGCGCCGGCTACGGATCGGTTACAACCGGGCGGCGCGGTTGGTCGAAGAAATGGAAGTGGCCGGGGTTGTGGGTCCGCTGCAATCCAATGGCAGCCGCGAGGTTTTGGCACCTCCACCGCCGTAGGTTGGGCGTGGGGGGTACTCTATGTCCTCGCTAAGGAATTTTCGTTCGACTAAGCGCTTGTTTTTACAAGCCCGCCAAGTAACCGATAGCCAATGGCCGATAGTCCAGCGTATTGCCGGCCGGCGGTGTCACTGCGTAATAAAACGCCTTGGTGGTCTTGCTGGTGTTCCACGCCCACGCCACCGGTTTTCCGGTGACAACATCTTCGTAAAGTGTGATGAATCCGGAACCAAGCCCCTGATCGGCGACCCAGTTGGTGCCATTCCACTCTTTGTCGTAGCGAGAGTCGGGGTTGGTATTCGAAAAGTAATTGCCGTGCGGGCTGTTGGTCGAATCATAAACCTTGACCAGGTAACGATTGACGGTAACCACATCAGGGATGGGATAAGGCGGGGCGATGTTAGCATCAGCCAAATCCATGCTTGCTAAAACCATCACATGCCCCGTGTTGCCACTGGTGGTATAGCTGGATGCGATCAAATCACCGGCTCTCATCTGAGAGACAGTCGCTCTGGATTTAAGCGCTAATTTGGATTGCGCATCGCTCACCCGGTTTCTGATCGCCGTAAACCACTCGTCCGCATAGGGTGAACTGCTACCCGTCAATGCAACCAAGACCTGATCAGTCACAAATCCGGGATAGGTGTTTTTTAGCAGTAGATTGACGAATGAACTGCATTTGGTTTGCGCTTGCAAAGTCTGGGATGCGTCGTAAGCGAGCGTTGCAGGGGAATTGAACGCATTATTAGCAGCTTTAATCTGGCTGACGTAAGTTTGAGCCTGGGCAAGGTGATCAGGCCAAACGGCTGCACTGGCGTTGCCAGCGGTCACCAAAAGGCCAGCCAGTGAGATAGCAAACAACGGAGCAGCACGAAGTTTTTTTATCAACATTTCGGTCATCCTTAAGAAATTTTTATGCCGGCCCCTAAGCGCAACCGATGGCGGTCTACCGGGATTGGTTGCCATACACAAAAACTAGTGGCACAGCGGAATTTTTGATTAAAAAAATTAACATTGATGTAATTATATTACATTATTGCCGATCTGCAATGTTTTTTTTGCCAAAGGAAGGCTCGACTTTAGTGGTAAAGCAAAATCCGCAGCAAAGCGATGAGGGAATAGACGGAGGCGATGGTTTGGACTTGGACTTGGGCTTGGACTTGGGTTCAGGCTTTGACGGGCCGCTTGGCCAGCTTGCGTTGCAAGGTGCGGCGGTGCATATCCAACTGGCGTGCGGTCGCGGAGATGTTGCCATCGTTATCGCGCAATACCCGCTGGATGTGTTCCCATTCCAGACGATTCACGCTTAACGGACGAGCGCTAACCGGTGCAGCGGGATCGCCCGCCGTCGCTGCAAACGCGGCCAGTACCTGATCGGTATCCGCTGGCTTGGCCAGATAGTTCACCGCGCCCAATTTGATCGCTTCCACCGCCGTGGCCAGGCTGGCATAGCCGGTTAGTACCACAATACGGATCGCAGCATTCAACGCCAAGAGTTCCGGGATCAAACGCAGTCCCGAATCACCCGCCAGATTGAGATCGACCACAGCGTATTGCGGTGGGTCGATGCGGGCCTGGTGCAAGGCGGTATCGCTGCGATGCGCAACGATCACGGCGAAACCACGCCGACCCAAGGCATTGCCCAGCACCTTACAGAAAGTTGGATCGTCGTCCACCAGCAGCAGGCGGGGCTGTGCAGCGGCGGCTATCATGCCGCTGCCAGCCGGGCAGGGAGGTCGATACGGGTGCAGGTTCCACCCTGAGCATCGTGCGACAGCGTCACCTGCCCCCCCAGGCGCTCCAGCGTGGCATTGGCCAATAACAAACCAATCCCCGCGCCGCCCTCCTTGGTGGAAAAAAAGCCCTTTCCCGGCGGATGCGGCATCTCGGCCGGTAAGCCCGGCCCACGGTCACGAATCTCGATCACCACCCGCTGCGCGTCCCAGCGCCCCGCTAGATCAACGCCTTCAGGACAAGCGTCCGCCGCATTAGCGAGCAGACTGATCAGGGTTTGGCCGACGGTGTGCGGTGCAGCCACGGTCGGTGGCGGCAATGAACCCGCGCAGTGAACCCGCAGCGGCACCCAGGGCCGGAGCAATTGCCAACGGTTGCGGGTGCGCTCCAGCAGCGCGTCCAGTGGTTGCGCCGCCTCGCGGTCGGTGGCCAGGTCGGCGCTGCGCAACAAATCGCCGAGAATGGTTTTGCACACCTCAACCTGTTCGCGCAGCGTGTGCAAATCGTCACCCAGCACCGGGTCTTGACGATATTCATGCTCTAACTCTTTCGCCAGCACCGCAATCGTCGAAAGCGGCGTGCCCAACTCGTGCGCCGCGCCCGCTGCGAACATGCCCAGGGCCAATATCTGTTCATCGCGCAACGCCTTTTCACGCAGGCGCGCCACCTCCCGATCCCGTTGGCGCAGCGCTGCCGCCAGCCGCGCCACGAAACCGGCGACCAGCAGGGCGCTGATGACGAACACCAGCCACATCCCCCATAGGTGGGCGTGAAAGCCAGGGCCATGACCGCTGAGCATTCCCGGCAGCGGCAAATAATCAACCATCAAGCCGGTATAGACCGAGACCGTGACAGCCGCCATCGCCCAAACGCACCGGATCGGTAACAGCGTGGCGGTAATCAGCAAGGGCAATAGCAGCAGCGAAATAAACGGGTTGCTGGCCCCACCGCTGAAATACAGTAGCCCGGCCAGCGCCAGCACGTCGAGCTGCAAATAGGCGAATAACTCCCACGGCCCGACCGGCTTCAACAGTCGGGTACGTGGATGCAAGGCGATGAACGCCAGCGCGATCACGCCTAAAAACAGTGCGATGAGCCACGGCGGCAATGGCAGCGGCGGCGTCAGCCCGAAATGCAGCCAGAGCAGCATAACGCCCGGCCCCAGCACCACCAGCAGGCGGAGCAACAACAAACGGCGCAAGTCTTTCATCGGTCTCCGTCGATTTTCCAGCAAGCGGTAACGAGAGTGCTTGTATTGTAAAGATATTCCCCTGTCCTGTCGCAGGTGCGGCAATTTGTCGCATTTAAGCGTACTAAGCCCCTTTCTACAATGGGCGAATTTTCGACAGGAACACCTGGAATGAAACCTCACCGTCTGGCCTTGATCCTGACCGCTCTACCGCTGGCTGTCCATGCTGAAGAAACGCGCGTTGATGCTGAAGAAACGCGCTTGGATGAAATCTCCATTACCGCCACTCGTGAAGAGCGCGCCAGCGGCGAGGTGCCCCAGGCCATCGCTGTGGTGGGCAAGGCGGAGTTGGAAGACAAGAAGATGTTCAATGTCAAGGAAGCCTTGCAGGCCATTCCCGGCGTGTTTGTCGATAGCAAGAACGGGGGTTTTGATGCCCGGCTTATCATTCGCGGCGCCGGGCTGAAAGCGCCGTATGGCATCCGTGAAATCATGGTGTTGCGTGACGGTGTGCCGCTGACCGATCCCGACAGTTTCAGTCGTCTGGATTTCGTCGATACCCAGGACATCGAACGCATCGAAGTCGCCAAGGGGCCGGGCAATCTGTTCGCGGCAGGCAGTAGCGGCGGCGCCATCCAAATTTTCTCGAAATCGGTCTTCGATGATGCCGCCAACAATCTCAAGCTGGGCTTTGGCACGCAAGGCACCCAGAACTATCACCTGCGCTATGGGCTGACCGGCGAACGGCAGGCCGTGGCCCTGACTGCCACCTATCGCAACATGGATAACGATTGGCGGATCTGGAATCAGTTCGACACCACCCAGATTTCCTTGAAGCATGGCCTGTTGCTGGACGGGGGCAGTCTGGAAAGCGAGCTGTCCTACGCCGAAGCCAATATCCAGTTGCCCGGTGCGATGGACAAGACGCTGTATGAGCAGTTTGTTGACAAGGGCAAGCAAACCGACACCTCGGAAGCGTGGAAGCACTCCGGGCGTTATTCCAAGGTGCTGTTTCTCAATAGTAAATATGAAGTTGAATCCGGCGATTTCACCTTCAAGCCCCGGCTCTATTACAACACCTGGTATCACTACCACCCGGTCACCGGCATTGTGAACGAAAGCGAGGAGTGGGTGTGGAATCTGGGCGCAGACCTGGAAGGCCAGTGGAAACACAGCGGCGGCACCCTGGTGGGCGGGCTGACCGCCCGTCAGGAAAGAACCCCGGACTCCCGCAAATACCAGTACGGTCAGGTAAAAACCACCACCAGCCGGGGGGCCTGTGTCGATTCGGCCACAGCGACCGGGCGAATTCTCGCTACCTGTTCCGATGCCAAGGGTCGGCTTGCCGAAATCGACGATGCGACCAACCTGCTCACCGGCATTTACCTTCAGGAGTCATGGCGTCCGGCGGAACGCTGGATTGTGGACATCGGCGTGCGCTACGACCTGATCAACTTCACCGACGACAACCAGCAGTTCTGGAAATACGACTATGCAGCCGGAAAATACATTAAGGGCGCAGGGCCGAGTCACTCTGAAAAAACCTATCGTCTGCCCGCGCCCAAGCTGGCAGTGAATTACAAGCTGACCGATACGCTGAATCTGTTTGGCATGATCGCCCAGGCCGGACAGGTGCCCTCGCAGAGCGAGTTTTCCAACAACCCAGCACTGGAGGCACCGATTTCACGCAATCACGAAATCGGCCTGAAAGGGCGCAGCAAAGATTGGCGCTTTGACGCCAGCGTATATGTAAACAACGTCGAGAAGGAAATCGTCACCATCACGACCGGTGGCGTCAACAACTTCGTCAATGCCGGGGAAACCGAGCGCAAGGGTTTGGAACTGGCGGGTAGCCTGAATCTGGCTGGAGGTTTCGAGCTGGGCGGCTACTACGGCTATGCCGATTACACCTATGAGAGTTTCAGCGAGCCGGTGGGTGGCAAGAATCTGGATCGGGCCGGTAACACGGTGCCGTTCGTCCCGAAAAACCAATACGGCGTTTTCCTCGGCTGGGCGTCGCCCACCGGCTGGAAAGCGCGGCTGTCCTCCAACACCTGGGGCAGCTACTGGCTGGATAACGCCAACACCGAGAAATATGCAGGCTGGGATTGGGTGACCAATTTCTCCCTGAGTTATGAACAGAAAGGTCATTCGGTCACTTTGAATGCCGATAACCTGTTCGACCAGCATTACGCGATGGAGGTGAAAAAGGACACCATCGGCAAGGTCACTTACGCGGCGGCCGCACCGCGCACGCTCATGCTCACTTACCGCTACGATTTCCAGTGAGGTCGGCCATGCGTGCGCTTACCGTCGTAGTGCTATGCGTCTGGAGCTTGAGCGTCGCGGCTGCCGAGAACGGCCACGGCGGGCACGGAGACTCTGCACCGGGAGGTTCTGCCTCAGCCGCTCCCGTCTGGACAGACCTGCCGCTGATTGAGATGGCACCGGGCCGCGACCGTGCCGCCGCCACCTTTCGCCTGCGCAATCTGAGCGTTGACACCGTAAAAGCTTACGCTCCCGGCGATCGGGCACCGCTCCCCGAAGGTCTCCGCTTCAAAACCGACCGGTTGGAATGGGACATTACGGCGCAAGACGGGCGCTTCACCCTGCAATCCTCCGGCGTGGGCAATTACCACTGGCTGCAAGCGCGTCAGGAGAGCACGGATGGGGTGACTGTCGCCAGTACCGCGCATTTTTTCTCCAATCCTGGCCCGGCCCCGACCGACCTGCTGGATCGGCCTAAGAGCGAACTGGAAATCGTACCCGCGCCGCTGCCGCGTGAGCACAACCAGTACCGCGAAAATCAGAAGCGCTTTTTCATGCTGCGGTTTCAGGGTAAGCCGCTGGCTGGGACGACGCTGCGCTTTGTCAGTGATGCGGGCACTCGCGCCAGCTTCGTCAGCGATGCCGCTGGCCGCGTCCTGGTGAATTTTCCCGCTGATGTCAAGCCAGCGGAAGGCCAGGGCGGACACGGCCAGCCTGCCGCCAACCGCTTCGTTTTGGCGGTGGAGCATGAGGCCCAGGGCCGCCATTATCTGACCGCGTTTAACTACCGCTATGGCGCGAATGCCTATGCCCGCAGGAGCCTGCTCTGGGGCGGCGGTTTTCTGGCCTTGGGCGGTTTGCTCGGCCTACCTTTGATTATGCGCCGTAAGGAACCCACTCATGCCTGAAGCTGCTCAATCTGCCGTTCTTAGCCTGAGCCGTCTGCGGCTGGGCGTCCAGTTACTCATGTTGGCGCTGACCGTGTGGGGCGGCGCGCTGGTTGGCCACTACGCCGCCGAGAAAATCTCCAACGCCTTGCCCTCCTTGTCGTGCGCCTACGATCAGTCCAATGGCGCGTATTGCGTGCTGATTCCCCTGCAACACCAGATGCATCACCGGGTCGGCGAACTGATCCAACAGACCGGGAAGTTCACCCTCAGCCTGCTGTTGCCGCTGGTTTTCACGGTGGCGGCGTTCTATGCCTTTTATTTCTTCATCGGCAAGGCGTTTTGCGGTTGGATTTGCCCGCTGGGCACAGTGCAGGAAGGACTCTATCGGCTGGGTCGGGTACTGCGTCGGCCTTTTCGCCATTTATCCGAACGTGCGGCACGACGCCTGCGTCCCCTGAAATGGCTGGTGCTGCTGGTGTTGGTGCTGGGCTTGCCGTTGGCCGCCGGGCTGGGAGTGACTCCGCACGCCACCGGCGATGCCTTCTGTCAGGTTTGTCCCTCCCGTCTCGCCACCACACTGCTGACCGGTGATACCGAACAGGCCGCCATTCGCACCGGCGGGATTCTCGATTTCGCGTTTGGGGCGCTGGCCAATACCTTGTTTGGCTTTGTGCTGATTGCCAGTCTGGCTGTGCGCCAGCCGTTCTGCCGCATCTGTCCACTGCTGGCGATCAACGCCACGTTTCAGCGCTTATCGCCGCTGCGGCTGGTCAAGCAAGCCCATGACCGATGCGAAAAGTGCGGTATCTGCACCAAAGCCTGCCCGATGGATATTCCCGAAATCTGGCACGAGTCTGGCCAAAAAGCGTTTAACGAGGATTGCACTCTGTGCGGCCGTTGCGCCGAATTCTGCCCGGACGATGCGGTGATCCAAATCAAGTTTGGCCCCGCCCGCTTGTTTGGCGCATCACGCCCGTATTACAAGGCGCGGATTAAGCAGGAAAGCCCGCAAGGCGAACCGAAAATCGTGCGCTGGTTGCCGCCCAGGACCGGCGGCCATGGTTGAGTCGGCGGGTCTTTTCTCTGCCTGGCTGCTCGGTCTGTCCCTGGGCCTGACCGCCTGCACAGTGACCTGTCTGCCCTTCATGGGCACATGGGTGCTGGCGCGTCAACGTGCGGTGGTACTGGCCGATACCGGCTGGTTTCTCGCAGGCCGGGTGAGCGCCTATGCGCTGCTGGGTTGGGTTGCGGGTCTGTCGGGTGCTCGGCTGAGCGCTGAATTGCACGGTGGCCTGGGCCATGTCGCCATCGGCATCGCGTCGGTGGCCGCTGGCCTTTGGTTACTGTTGGGTGAGGGCCGCCCGCGCGGTTGTACGCCATTGCGCGCCGCACATACTCCACCGTTGGCGTTGGGCTTTGCGCTGAGCCTCACACCTTGCGCCCCGCTGGCTTCTCTGCTCGCTTTCACCGCCCAGTCCGGTTCTGCGACCTTCGGGGCTGCCCAGGGCCTGGCGTTTGGCCTCGGTGCAGCGGTGACGCCCTTGCTCCTGGTGCTGCCGCTGCTCGCGGCTTTTGGCGCACGGTTGAAAACGGAGCAGCGCTGGTTGGGTCTGTGGTTGCAACGTGGCGCGGGGTTGGTGCTGTTGGCGCTGGGTGGCTATCGTCTGTCTCTGGGGATGTGATGAACATGTTGAAAGACTGGGTTGAATACGGCGTGCTGGGCTTGCTGCTGGTGCTTTCGATCTGGGCGGTCGCCATCGGCATCGCCCGCTTTTTTTACTACCGGCGGGTCAATGTCGCTGCCTGGAAGCAGCGCGTGGAACTGGAAGCCGACCTCACCGCCGGCTTGACCACCATCGCCACCGTGGCGGCCAATGCTCCTTATGTCGGTCTGCTGGGCACCGTGCTCGGCATCATGCTGACCTTCCAGACTTTGGGCGCGACGGGCGACATCGACGTAAAAAGCATCATGACCGGGCTGGCGCTGGCGCTGAAAGCAACCGCTGCCGGTCTGGTGGTAGCGATTCCCTGCGTCGCGTTGAACAATGCGTTGCGCCGGAAAGTGAAGCTGTTGCTGGCCCGCTGGGATGCGCATCATGGATGAGGAAATCGCCTCTATCAATGTGATTCCGCTGGTGGACATCATGCTGGTGCTGCTGACGATTGTGTTGACCACCGCCACGTTTATCGTTACGGGCCAGATTCCGGTCGATCTGGCGCACGCCGCCCATGCGGAACAGAGCCAGCATAGTCCGGTGGTACTGACCCTCACCCTGCAACGCACCCTTTATCTGAACGATCAACCCATCGCCGATCTGGCTGCCGCCCTGAACGGTTTGCCGCCTGCCACGCCGATGGTGGTACGGGCCGATGGGGGTTTGGCCCTGCGTGATTTCATCGAGCTGGTGGATCGGGTCAAGGCGCTGGGCTTTTCCCAGGTCAGTCTGGAAGTTAAACGCACATGAGTTGGCGGGCCTGGGGGGCTTCTATCGCCCTCCATGCGGGTATGGTGAGTTTGTTGCTGAGCCTTGCTTCCGCTGATCCGCCCGTGCCTACTCATAGCCGGTGGGAGGTAAAACTGGCCGTTGCACCAGAGCCACCGGCTCCGGCCACTCCGCCAATCTCGCCAGCGCCAGCAACGCTTCCGGCTCCACCCAGTGCACCTCCCGAGGCACCCCCACTTGTTCCTGCTCCAGCCCCGGCGACTCCCAAACCGAAGCCCGCATTAGCCGCACCTTCTCGGCCCCGGCCAACTCCGCCGGTACTGCCCCGATCCAAGCCAATCCCGCCCCCGCCTGCCAAAGTGGTGGCGCAACCACTAAAACAGCATCAACCGCGCCCGGTTGCTGAAGCTGCGCCCCCGCCGCGTCAGCCCAAAATGCCGCTTGCTCCCTTTGCGGAACCGTCGCCCCGTGCTCCGCGCCAGGAGAACCGGCGTTGGATGACAGAAACGCCATCGCAACCATCCCCAGCCACCACTGAACGCTGGCCAGAGAGGCAGGGTGACAGCGGTGTAACCTTACCCGCTCGCAAACTCATAGCGCCCTCCGTTGCGGGCAGCAGTAGCAAAGCCGCCCCACCGGAGCCTGACCGTGCCCAGGCCAGGCAACTCTGGTATGCAGCCCTGACCCGGAAGTTGCGGGAAATGCGCAGCTATCCTCCGGTGGCCCGTCGTCTGGGCCAGGAGGGAGTGGTGACGATGGCCATTGAGATCGGAGCGAATGGAGAATTGCGTCTGGCGGAAGTGCGCCAGGGTTCCGGTTTCCCGGTGCTTGATCAGGCAGCCAAGGCGCTGGTTCGTGAGGCGGTGGCCGCTCTGCGCGGTCAATGGTCGCCGCCTGGCGAGAGTCGGCTGGAGATCCCGGTCGCCTATCGCCTGGATTGATGATCGCAAAGCAGGGGATTGCAGCGGACACGCCGGGAGCAGCGGCGAGATGGCCTGGCTACTGCTCCCGGTGCATTTGTGCGGAATGCTTAATGGCTGACGGTGACCTTCTTGCCTTTCTTCTGACCGATGGCTTTCAGCATAGCAGTGAACCAAGGCGTATCGATGTCGAAGGGTTTTCCACCTTTGATACGCGGAAACTCGATAGCTCGCAATACGCCGTTATGGTCTTCATCATGGCCGATGACGCCGGCTTCACCCCGCATGGCGCATTCGACGGCGAGGTCGGTGCATGATTTGATGAGGCGAATATCCTCAATGTTGGCGGCGGACGCGCGTGAAAAGTAACCCGATTTTTGAATCAGGGTTTTTTCCGAACCAATCATCTGGGAGAACTGTTCACCGAACCATTTACCGGGGTTTACTGCGTCGAGCTTGATATGACCGAAGGCATCACGCGGAACTTCCTGACCCTTGGCCTGTAATTCGGCGACGATGGCTTCCACGCCCGCACCTTCAGAAACGAAAATATTGATGCAATCGACCTTATCCATCGCGCTGCGCAGGCGTTTAGCCTCGGCGGCGATGTCGATGTGCATTTCCGGCACAAAGACCGCATGGACTTCAAAAGCGGAGCGGTCCAGTCCGATGGCGGGCAGCCACTCGGTGCGGTCCAGCAACTTGCGATATTCCAGCGCGGTGGCGGCAGTTAACCAGCCGCAATTGCGACCCATTACCTCATGAATGATCAACATGCGGGGATTGGCATTGTTTTCCGCAACGATGTTCTTGAAGTAACGAGCGCCTTGTTCGGCAGCGGTCCAAGCGCCCAGCGACTGCTTGATGGGATACACGTCGTTATCGACGGTCTTGGGTAGGCCGATGACGGTGAGGCCGTAGTTATTTTTCGCCAGAAACGCCGCAAGATCGGCCGCAGCGGTGTTGGTATCGTCGCCACCAATGGTATGGAGAACATCCACGCCATCCTTGACCAATTGATCCGCCGCGATCTTCTGGGGATCTTGTCCCTCTTTAACGAGGCCGCGCTTGACGCAATCCTTGACGTTAGTGAGTTTGACACGACTGTTACCGATGGGTGAACCGCCGAAGGTGTGCAGCAACCCGGCTTTTTCCCGGATTTCTGGGGTCACTTTGTAAGAGTCTCCCAGGAGCAATCCTTTATAACCACTGCGATAACAGATGATGTCGATGCTTGGATCAATCTCGGTATAGCGCTCGATCAGGCCACCAACTGCTGAGCTAAGGCAGGGGGCCAAACCGCCGGCCGTAAGAATCGCCACTTTTTTGGGTTTGCTCATAATGGGTATTTACCTTGTTAGATTGACAGCAAAGGGCAAAAGAGGTCCAAAGCAAACTAAAATGTAGGGTACATTCCGCCATTCAACAACGCAAAACGCGCCAGAGGCAGCGAAGTTTTTTCGCCTGCTGTCCGCTTAGGGGCGCCATCTCAGCGGGCGATCAGGGAAGGCTTTGTAGCCAGTGAGTGGGGGAGCCTGTTCTCTTCAGGCCTGCACTACCGCCAAGGTTTGGCTCAGCCATTGGGCGATATCGCGGATTTCCTCCCAGCACACTTCATGACCCATCCCATAATCTTGCCATGCCACCGAATAGCCCAGATTTTCCAATAACTCGGCACTTTGTTGGCCATAGCGCATCGGAATCACGGCATCGTAATCGCCGTGCGCCATGAAGATCGGCGTTGGTTGGTTCGCGGGCCGTCGTTCATCAGAGAACTTGCTGATCAAGGGAAGATAACAGGATAAAGCCAAAATCCCGGCCAAGCGGTCGGGGTAGCGTAGTGCCGTGTGCAGCGCCATCGCCCCACCTTGGGAAAAGCCGGCCAGCACGATCCGGTCGGCGGCTATGCCGCGTTGTTTCTCGCGTTCGAGTAAGTCGCAGAGGGCCCGCTCAGAGGCGTAAACGCCCTCAGGGTCTTCCTGGCGCGGTAAATCCATGCTGAGCACATCGTACCAGGCGCGCATCCGCATTCCCCCATTGACCGTTACCGGCCGAATGGGCGCGTTGGGAAACACAAAACGAATCCCCAACTCGTCCGGGAGGCGTAATTCGGGGACGATAGGCTCGAAATCACGCGCATCGGCGCCAAGGCCGTGCATCCAGATGACGCTGGAACGGGCAGCGGTCTTGGGTTCGATTTCGACGGTGGTCAGTAGTGAGGGGTTCATGGCAAACGTTCCTGTGGAAGACCTTGGATTGGCATTAGCCGTGATGTCGAGTGGCTTGTCAAGCCGCCCTGACCGACCAAATGCAGGCTATACTGGCGCCTAATTTTGAGAGCCGCTTTTAAGGGATCGCTGAAATGTCCGAGTTTCGTGCCGGGCCCCTGTTGGCCGGATTGGTGTTGGCGCTGCTGTTGGCCGGTTGCGGTCAAAAAGGCCCGCTGTATCTGCCCAAATCACCCGCGTCGCCGCCTGCATCCGACCCGGCGCCACCGAGGCCCTGACGCATGGATCATTTCGAGTATCGGGATAACCGGCTGTACGCCGAAGATGTAGCGGTTGCCGACATCGCGGCGGTGGTCGGCACGCCGTGTTATATCTACTCCCGCGCCACCATCGAGCGGCACTGGCACGCCTTTGATCAAGCCTTTGGTGCCCATCCGCATTTGATCTGTTACGCGGTCAAGGCCAACAGCAATTTGGCGGTATTGAATAGCCTGGCGCGGTTAGGCTCAGGGTTCGATATCGTCTCAGTCGGCGAACTGGAGCGGGTCTTGGTAGCCGGCGGCGATCCCGGTAAGGTGGTTTTTTCGGGAGTAGGCAAGCGCCGCGATGAGTTGGAGCGCGCTTTGGAGGTCGGCATCCGCTGCTTCAATGTCGAGTCCGAAGCGGAATTGGCCATGCTGATGCAGGTAGCGGCCGCACAGGGTCGGCGGGCGCCGGTATCGCTGCGCGTCAATCCAGATGTGGATGCCGACACCCATCCCTATATTTCCACTGGTCTGAAACAAAATAAATTCGGCATCGACGTGGCGCGCGCACTGGCGGTTTATCAGCGCGCGGCTGCATCGCCCCACCTTGAAATTGTCGGAGTGGATTGCCATATCGGCTCGCAGTTAACGCGCCTCGCGCCGTTCGTGGATGCCCTGGATCGGGTGCTGGCCTTGGTGGCGCGGCTGGAAGCGCAGGGGGTCCGCATCCATCATATTGATGTCGGTGGCGGGCTAGGCATCCGCTACCGCGACGAGGAGCCGCCGTTGCCTGCTGAGTACGCCGTTGCCCTATTCGAACGTCTGCAAGGGCGACCGTATGAACTTTTACTCGAACCGGGCCGTGCGTTGGTCGGTAATGCGGGGATTCTGGTCACGCGGGTCGAACTGCTTAAACAAGGCGCCGATAAGAACTTCGCGGTCGTGGATGCAGCCATGAACGACCTGCTGCGTCCTGCCCTGTATTCGGCCTGGCAGGCGATCATTCCGGTCGAAGCGGGCGGTACCGGCGAACCGTCCCAGTACGATGTGGTAGGCCCGGTTTGTGAGACTGGCGATTTCCTCGGTAAAGATCGCGCGTTAAGCGTGGCCGCCGGCGATTTATTGGCGGTGCGTTCCGCCGGTGCCTATGGGTTTTCCATGAGTTCCAATTACAATTCCCGGCCGCGCGCCGCTGAAGTTATGGTGGACGGTGCGCAGTTTCAGGTGGTGCGCCGACGAGAGACGGTTACGGAACTGTATGCGGGAGAGACTATCCTAAGTTGATTCCAGCTTTCGAGAGATAACGCCATGGGTGCACGATTCACCAATCCTTCCGAAGAGCAGATTCGCGCGCTGCTCAAACAGGTTAAAACCATCGCCGTGGTGGGGCTGTCCGCTTCGCCGAGCCGGCCCAGTTACGGGGTTGCCAGGGCATTGCGCGGTTTTGGTTATCGCATCATCCCGGTCAATCCAACCGTGGCGGACGTGTTCGGCGAGAAAGCGTATCATAGCCTGCCCGATTTACCAGGGCCGGTCGATTTGGTGGATGTGTTCCGTGAGTCGCGCCATGTTGCTGGGTTGGTCGATGAATGTATCAGCCTGAAAGTGCCTGCGTTGTGGTTGCAAGATGGCGTGCTAGACGAAGCAGCCGCGCTGCGGGCGCGCGAGGCCGGACTGACTGTGATAATGGATCGTTGCATCTATCGGGATTACGCGCGGTTGCTGGCTTGATTGGTTGTCGCTACCGCGTGATCACTGAATACGCTGGCTCTTATCCTACCGACTAAAAAAGCCTTCATTGCAAGTCGCATCATGATCGAACGAACGACAGAACATCCGGTTCAGCACCGACTCAAGCTGCGCAATCTCCGTTTGTCGGATTACAACGACGTTCAGGAGATCATGGAATTGGTCTATCACAATATGGATGGCGCGTGGAGTCGCGAGCAATTCGCCTCGCAAATCGCCCGCTTTCCTGAGGGCCAAATTTGTATCGAAGACAACGGTAAAGTGGTGGGGTCCGCCCTGAGCCTGCTGGTCGATTACGGCCGTTACGGTGACCGACACACCTACTGGCAGATCATCGGCGACGGTTATCTCACCACGCACGACCCAAACGGCGACACCTTGTATGGCGTGGATATTTTCGTCCACCCGGATTATCGGGACATGCGGCTGGGCCGGCGCCTGTATGATGCCCGCAAGGAGCTGTGCGAAAAGCTCAACCTGCGCGCCATCATGGTCGGGGGCCGAATTCCCGGCTATGGCAAATATTCTGCCGAAATGAGTCCGCAGCAGTACGTCGAGATGGTGAAGGCCAAGGAACTGGTTGACCCGATCTTGACCTTCCAGTTGGCTAATGATTTCCATGTCCGACGGATCGTCACTGGTTATTTGCCGGACGATACCGATTCCAAGGCGTATGCCGTGCTGTTGGAATGGCTGAACATCTATTATGAGGAGAAGGAAATCCTGATTGGTGGGCGCAAGTCGGTGGTGCGGATCGGGGCCGTTCAGTGGCAGATGCGCCAGACCGCTTCGTTGGAAGAATTGTTGCAGCAGGTCGAGTATTTCGTGGATGCGGTCGCCGGTTACAAGACCGACATCGTGCTCTTTCCTGAGTTCTTCAACGGCCCGTTGATGGCCCAATTTCACCAGAGCAATACCGCTGAGGCCGTGCGCCAGCTCGCCGAATATACCGAACCCTTACGCGATGCGATTTTGGAATTGGCTATCGCCTATAATGTCAATATCATCGCCGGCAGTATGCCCGAATATCAGGGCGGCGCGTTGTATAACGCAGCTTATCTATGCCGGCGTGACGGGACTTGGGAAAAACAGTCCAAACTGCATATCACCCCGGACGAACGGTCGTACTGGGGTCTGCAAGGGGGTGACACGCTGCAAGTGTTCGAACTGGATGTCGGCAAGATCGGTATCCTCATCTGCTATGATGTTGAATTTCCGGAACTCCCTCGCTTGCTCGCCGACCAGGGTATGCAAATCCTGTTCGTGCCGTTTTGGACCGATACCAAGAACGCTTATCTGCGGGTTCGGCGCTGCGCTCAGGCCCGCGCCATTGAGAACGAATGTTACGTGGTGATTTCCGGTAGTGTCGGCAACTTGCCGAAGGTGGAAAACATGGACATGCAATATTCTCAAGCGGCGGTTTTTACACCGTCCGATTTCGCCTTTCCCCATGATGCCATCGCTGCCGAAGCCACACCAAACACTGAAATGACCCTGATCGTCGATCTGGATTTGGATAATTTGAAGGAAATGCGCACCCATGGCAGCGTGCGCAACTTTCGTGACCGGCGGCTGGACTTGTACAAGATCGCCTGGACTGGCCGGAATTAAGCCGGCCTGACCGTTTGGGCTGTATCCGTAAAGGCAACGGCATGACACTGCGATTTACCAAGATGCACGGCCTGGGCAACGATTTCGTGGTGATCGACGGCATCACTCAGACAGTGGCACTCGATCCAGATCGGATTCGTCGCTTGGCCGACCGCCATTTCGGTGTCGGTTGCGACCAGTTGCTTCTGGTGGAAGCCTCTGACCGGCCCGATGCCGATTTCCGTTACCGCATTTTCAATGCCGACGGTGGCGAAGTGGAGCAGTGCGGCAACGGCGCCCGCTGTTTCGCCCGCTTTGTACGCGACCGAGGCTTGATCGACCGCGATGATGTGCGGGTAGTGACTGCTGCTGGGTTGTTGCGGCTGCACATCCAACCGGATGGCCAAGTGGCGGTGGATATGGGCCAGCCGGTGTTGGAGCCGGCTCAAATTCCCTTTTTCGCCACGCAGCGCGCTGCACACTATCCGATAGCTGCCGATAGTATCGAGATGGACATCGGGGTGGTGTCAATGGGCAATCCCCATGCGGTGGTTGTGGTCGATGAGGTGGACCACGCACCGGTGGCCCATCTGGGTCCTTTGCTGGAGCGCCACGGCCGGTTTCCAAAGCGTGCTAATGTCGGCTTCATGCAAATCGTTGCTCCTGATCACATCCGCTTGCGGGTGTTCGAGCGTGGCGTCGGTGAAACCCTGGCCTGTGGCAGCGGCGCCTGTGCGGCGGTCGTGGTCGGTCGGTTGCAGGGGCTGTTAGCGCCCAGGGTCCGTGTCCAACTCGCTGGGGGTGATTTGAATATTCATTGGGCCGGGGAGGGAGAATCGGTCACCATGACTGGCCCTGTGGCAACCGTATTCGAGGGGTGGCTCGAATGGTGAAGGATGAGATGGCCGAAACAGATCCCGAAGCGAACATGGTTGCTTATCTGTGCGATCATCCAGAGTTTTTTGTTCGTCATCCAGAGCTGACGCAAAGTTTGCGTATCCCACATCCTTGCGAACCGGCAGTCTCCTTATTGGAATACCAGAATCGCCTGCTGCGGGGGCGCTGCCAACGCCTGCACGACAAATTGCTCGATCTGGTGGCCATCGCGCGGGATAACGACCGGCTGGCTGAGCGAGTACAGCGTCTGGCGCTGAACCTGCTTGATGCGCGTGGTGGGCTGGACGAGTTATTGCAGGGCATCAAGGCTATTTTGCTCGACGAGTTCAAGGCCGATTGCATCATGTTGTGCTTCACCGAGCCGCCCAGCGGTGGCTTTCGCGCGGCGGAAGATTTGTTGCGCCCGGATATCGTGGCGTTGTTCGCCGAGGTATTTCGCCTGGGTCAGCCGCAATGCAGTCGTTTAAGTTCCGAGCAAGCCGCCGTTTTGCGTTGTGACGAGGGGGCCAGCGCGGCGTCGGCCGCGTTGATTCCTTTGGGCGGCGACGAGTGGCGTGGGCTGCTGGTGTTGGGGAGTTCCGATCCTGACCGGTTTCATGCCGGGGTCGGCACCTTTTTTCTGGAGCGGATGGGCGAGCTGGTCAGTCAGGCGCTGCAAGCCCGGTTGTTGGCGCGCGGTTGGCAGATGAATCCAACGGACGATGACTCATCGGCCGCTAGCGGCGGTGAATAAATCCGCCAATTTTTGCTCAATAGCCTAACCAATCATCCAGTTGGGCGCGCGCTTGGTCGGCCCCTTCGCCGCTTAACCCGGAAAAGAGTTGAGCGCTGACGCCGGGGAAGTCACTTTGCAGCGTTGCCTGGAGTTGACGGAGCGCCGTCGTCGCCTGGCCTCGGCTCAATTTGTCGGCCTTGGTCAGGAGTATGTGCGCCGCCAAGCCGCGTGCTGCACGATACGCCAATAACTGCCGATCCAGCGCGGTCAAGGGATGTCGGACATCGACCAGCAGCAAAAGCCCGCGCAGAGCGGTACGCTCGCGCAAATACTGCCCTACCAGCACTTGCCAGTGTCGGCGGGTGGCTTCGGGTACCTGGGCATAGCCATAGCCGGGAAGATCGACCAGATAACGCGCCGTTGCCACCTCAAACACATTGAGTAATTGCGTGCGGCCAGGTGTTTTGCTGATCCGCGCTAAGCCACGCTGGCCCGCCAGCAAGTTCAGGGCGCTTGACTTGCCGGCATTGGAGCGGCCGGCAAAAGCCACTTCCCGCCCCGTGTCTGGCGGCAACCCGGAGAGCGTGTCGGCACTGCTTAGAAAACGAGTGGCACGATAGCGCGTGCTGGCAGGGGAAGTAGGGGCAATAAAGGTAGGCTTAATGGGGTTTCTCATTGAACTTGGCAGCCGAAACTGATATATAAAACCACTGCTTTCGCTGGGCGGGATCTGCCGGGGTAAGCGCTGATTTCCGTCCACCTAACGCCATTGGCTGATCGCCCGAACCGAACACCGTTATCGTACAGGAGCATTCTAAAAATGAAAAAATTCGTTGTGATCGCTGCGACGTGTGCACTGCTCGGTTCCGCAACCGCCGCATTGGCCGCCGGTGACGCTACGGCCGGCAAAGCGAAATCCGCGACCTGTGCCGCATGTCATAATGCCGATGGCAATAGCGCCAATCCGCAGTATCCCAAGCTGGCCGGGCAAGGTGCCGATTATCTGCTCAAACAGTTGCAAGATTATAAGGCGGGCGTCCGGGTTAATCCGATCATGGCGGGTATGGTTGCACCGCTCAGCCCGCAAGATATGGAGGATTTGGCCGCTTATTTCGCCTCTCAACAAGTCGCTCGTGCCGCTGCCGATCCGGCCTTGGCCCCTCAAGGCGAAGCGCTGTTTCGTGGTGGCAATCTGACCAGCGGTGTTTCGGCGTGTGCCGCCTGCCATGGAACTGTGGGTGCCGGTAATCCCCTTGCCAAATTCCCCGCTATCGCAGCCCAGCACGCGGAATATCTCCAGCTACAGCTCAAAGCCTTCCGTGCTATGGAGAGAACCAATGATGCGGGCCAGATGATGCGGAGCATCGCCGCCAAGATGACCGATCCTGAGATCAAGGCTGTTTCGTCTTACATTCAAGGCTTGCAATGAGGGCCGAGGCTACATCCGGTTAAATCCGGCTAAAAGCTGTCAGTTCGTGGGGTGGCCTTTTGGCCACCCTTTTTTGTGTCGTCCGAGCCATGCTTTCTCTCAAGTGATGAACGCTTTCAGATCGGCTCGGTCGAAAAAGCGTTCTCTCCACGACGTCTAAATTGATCAGTGAACGAAGCTACCGCGCGCGAAACCCCCTCACGCCGTCCCTTGGGTTGGGTACTGCTCGAATTTTTCGGTTCGATGAATTTGGCGATCAGCTTGCTGGTCATTATCGCGGTCGCCTCGGTCATCGGGACCGTTTTGCAGCAAAACCAGCCCTATGCAAACTATGTCCTCAAATTTGGGCCGTTTTGGTTTGAAGTGTTTGGTTGGCTCGGTTTGTATGATGTCTATGGCAGCGGTTGGTTTATCGGCATCCTTGGCTTTTTGATTTTGTCCACCGGTGTTTGCTTGTATCGGCAGGTGCCGGTCATGCTGCGTGAGATGGTGCGGTTTCGTACTCAAGTCCAGCTTGATTCCTTGCGGGGATTTCAGCAGCGGGCTGAATGGCTGTTGCCGGGTTGGGATGGTGAACGGGTCACAGCGGAAGCAACCAGTGCATTGCGTGCTTGCGGCTACCGTTGGCGGTTACAGAATTATGGAGATCATCGGGTGGCCGCAGGGATGCGGGGCGGTTATCACCGATTAGGTTATTTATTTACTCATGCCGCCGTGGTAGTGATCGGGATCGGCGGGCTGATGGATGGCAACTTGTGGTTGAAACTCAAGGAATGGCGCGGGCAGATCGCTATCGAGCGGCGTGATTTGGCCTCTGGCGAGGTGCCGGCGATCAGCCGGTTACAACCTGGCACAATTCCGGCCTTTCGCGGCAATGTGATGTTGCCGGAAGGCTCGGCGGCCAATTTCGTCTTTTTGCGGTTGCGCGATGGCTATCTGGTCCAGGAACTACCCTTCGCCATTGAGTTGAAGGAATTCCAGGTCGCTTATTACGATACCGGGCAGCCGAAAACATTTATCAGCCAAGTCCGCATCCATGATCGTGAACATCTTGGTGATCAGCCCCTGGAAGCGACCATCCAGGTCAACCATCCGTTGGTGTATCGCGGCTATGCGATCTATCAGTCTGATTTTGGTGATGGCGGCTCCAAGCTGGAATTAAGCGCCTGGCCCTTGGCTGGTTCCCGATCTGAACCGCTGGAGCTGAAAGGAGAAATCGGCGGTACGCTCAAGTTGACCGGATCGGCCGGGTCGCTGCGCGTGGAGCTTGATGATTTTCGCCTGTTCAATCTGCTGCCAGAGCCGGATGCCAAGCCTGGAGATCGTAAATTTCGCAACTTCGGTCCCAGCGTCGGTTTCAAACTGCGCGATGCGGCCGGGCAAGCACGCGAATACTTCAATTACATGGCCCCAGCGCGTTTGGAAGATCGCCTGTTCTTTATCACCGGGATGCGAACCCGTCCGGGCGATGCCTTCACCTACCTGCATATCCCCGCTGCCAATAATAGCCCTGAGCGGTTCCTGAAATTTAACGCCCGCGTGCATGATACTGAACGGGTGCGGGCACTGCTGGAGCGCGCCACGCCAGCGGCGGATAAGCCGGAGTTTCAGCACGACCTGAATCTGGTACGGGCGAATTTACTCGACTTGTTCGTCAAAGGCGGTTTCGCCGCGATCACCGAACGGGCCAAAGCGGTGGTACCGCCGGATCGGCTACCGGAAGCGACCAAACTGTATTTGAGCATCCTGCGGGATACTTTGGCGGAAATTTTTCTGGAGATATTGCGCGAGGAAGGGGTCCCAGTAGAGCAGGGGGTCGGCGCCGCCGAAGATGCGTTTTTCAACGATGCCGTATCGGCGTTGGCGGCACTCCCTGATTATGGAGCACCGTTCTTTCTGCAAATGACCCGTTTTCAACAAGTGGAGGCGTCTGGTTTGCAAGTCACCTACAGCGGCGGCACCACCGTAGTCTATATCGGTTTTGCCTTGTTGATAGCGGGCGTTTTTATCATGTTTTATACCGCTCATCGGCGAGTTTGGGCATGGCTGGCTGCCGAAGAGGGGGGCACTCGACTGGTGCTGGCGGGCACGAGTGGTCGGCGCCAGGCCGACTTCGCACGAGAGTTTGCCCGCATCGAAGCGGTTATGGCCCGCCGGTTCGGTGTTGAGCCGCAGCCGCAGCCGGTGCCGCCGACCCATCTGTGAAAAGAATACCCAGCGTCATGCTGAGTTTTTACCGGTACATCACGCATAATGAGCATATCCCCGCAACCAATCAATCAGCCGCGAGAGGGTGGCGACCATGGCCGTAACACATGAGGTAATGCTGGAATCTTGGGATCAGCCCGCCCCCTGGCGCAGCTTGAGGGCTTGGGATGTCCTCTGGGGATTGCTGGTATTGGCCGGCTCCGGGTATGCCTACATGCTGTATCGCCCTTATATGGACGGTTACGAGGTAGCGATTCAAAGCGGGGCGACGCTGGCGTTGATCGCCTGGGGCTTATATTGGAAGCCGGCTCGAGCCTTTACCCTGGTAGTGACCGGGTTGGCGGTGATAGCGTTGTGGCGCTATGGCAACGATCTGGGATTACGCCGCAGCAATTTTTTGCTGAAATATTTCCTGGAAAGCCAGGCGGCGTTCATGTGGATGAGCACCTTGTATGTCCTCGCCACTTTGACCTACTTCGGCGCTCTGTTGAGCCGCTCTGACTTTACCGGCCGTACCGCTACCGCGTTGACCTGGAGCGCGACGGTGATGGGGTTGACCGGGTTGCTTGTGCGTTGGCGTGAATCCTATCTGTTAGGCGCGGATATCGGTCACATCCCGGTGAGTAATCTTTATGAAGTGTTTATCCTGTTTGCGCTGATCACGGCGCTGCTTTATCTGTTCTACGAGGATCGCCACCGCACCCGCGCCATGGGTGGATTTGCCTTGCTGGCCATCAGCGGCGCTGTGGCTTTTCTGCTGTGGTATACCTTAGACCGTCAAGCCCATCACATTCAGCCGCTGATTCCCGCGCTACAAAGCTATTGGATGAAGATTCACGTTCCGGCCAATTTCATTGGTTACGGGGCCTTTGCCCTGGCGGCGATGCTGGGGGTGGCTTATCTTTTGCGGGTTGCGGTGGAGGCCCGTCAACCGACTGGGCTTTTAGCGCGTGTGCTCCCCCCACTGGAGCTGTTGGACGACGTAATGTATAAAGCCATCGCGCTGGGCTTTGCCGCTTTTACCATTGCCACCATTCTCGGTGCCTTGTGGGCGGCCGAGGCGTGGGGTGGCTACTGGTCCTGGGACCCGAAGGAAACTTGGGCGCTGATCGTCTGGTTGAACTATGCTGCCTGGTTACATTTGCGGTTGACCAAGGGATGGCGTGGCGCTCCGATGGCCTGGTGGGCGGTGATCGGTTTGTTTGTCACCTTATTCGCCTTCCTGGGCGTCAACATGTTTTTATCGGGGCTGCATTCCTACGGCACCCTGTGAGCAGCCGAGCACCGCGTTTTGCTATCGAACTGAGAGAAATCACTCCCATGACACCTATTTTTCGTCGCCTGTTACTGGTCGTCTTTGCCTGTGGCTTGCCGCTGATGGCTGTTCGTGCCGCTGACCCCGCGCCGCCGCCGCCGGCGTTTCAGGAAGGCAAGGAGTATGGCAAGCTCACGACCCCGATGCCGCCTATGGTGGCCGGTAAACCGGAAGTCATTGAATTTTTTTCGTATAACTGCCCGCATTGCCATGACCTTGAACCGACAGCTCAGGAATGGCTTAAGCGCAAGCCGAATGATGTTCAGTTCATCCGGGTTCCTGTCTCCTTTAATCCGAGTTGGGAAGTGACATCCCGTGCGTACTACGTGGCTGAAAGCCTCGGTGTTTTGGAAAAAATGCATCGGCCTCTGTTCGAGGCGATCCATCGCGACAAGCGCAGCCTGGCGAGCGAAGATGAGGTGGCGGCGTTGTTTGTCGAGAATGGGGTTGATGAAGCGGCTTTCCGCAAAGCCTACAAATCCTTCCAAACTGAAACGCAAATGCGACGGGCTAACCAGCTAGTCCAGCGCTACGGCGTGCGCGGTGTGCCCATGCTCGTCGTCAACGGGCAGTATGACGTGCGCTCCCCACGGATGTTTGAGGTCGTGGATTTTTTGTTGGCCCGCTGAGCGGCTCGTGTGAGCGAAGGCGGTACACCATGGCGGGTCCAAGTCAATCGCGTCGATTACGACTGCTCAGCTACAATATCCAAAGCGGGCTGACGACCCACAATTATTCGCAATATCTGACCCGAAGCTGGAAGCATCTGGTGCCGGTGCCTTCGCGTATGGCCAATTTGGATGGGATCGCCCGGATTCTGGCCGACTACGATATCGTGGCGTTGCAAGAAGTCGATGCAGGCAGCCTAAGAAGCGGTTTTGTTAATCAAATTAAATATTTGGCTGACTCCGCTGGTTTCAAACACGTATACGATCAAGCCAACCGCAAAATCGGCATGATCTCGCAGCACGGCAATGCTTTGCTCAGCCGTGTGCGCCCAGCCGCTATTGCCGAGCACAAGTTGCCGGGATTGATACCGGGTCGCGGGGTACTGGCCGTCCGCTTCGGCAGTGGACCCGACGCGCTGCATGTTTTGATTTTGCACATGGCGTTGGGTCGGCGTGGCCGGTTGCGGCAGGTCGAATTTTTGATCGATCTGGTGCGTGATTGCCATCACGTCATTCTGATGGGTGATCTTAATTGTGGTTCGGACAGCCCGGAGTTGATGGCCTTATTAGCGGCTGCCCGTTTATCTGAACCCGCACCTGGGCTGTATACCTTTCCTAGTTGGCGCCCCAACCGCCAACTGGATCATATTCTGGTCTCACCCTCGCTCACCGTGGAGCGTGTCCAGGTTCTGGGCCACGCCTACTCCGATCATTTGCCGATTGCCATGGATGTGCGCTTACCCAAGGGATTGCGGTTAACTGGCCGAGCCAAGCCTTGAGCCTGGACCGGACCCAATCGGCAGCCCAGCGCTTCACTAAAACGGCCTATGAGCGATTTTTGGGGCGTCATCGAACAGCATATCAGGGCCACGACCGGCGAGCCTTTGCAGATCGGTCGGCATCAGCCGCTAGGTGGTGGCTGTATCAATCAGGCATGGCGAGCCAGTGATGGCAAACGCGACTATTTCGTCAAGGTCAACGCGGCCGCCGGCGCGTTGTCGATGTTCGCGGCCGAAGCGGCCGGATTGGCAGAACTGGCCGAGACAGCGACCGTGCGGGTGCCTAAGCCGATCTGCCATGGCAGTGCTGAGGGGCCAGCTTACCTCGTCCTGGAATATTTACCCTTGCAGGGTGGTGATGCCTTGGCTATGGAAACCCTCGGTCGCCAACTGGCCGCGTTACATCAGCAGCGGCGGCCTTACTTCGGTTGGCATCGGGATAACACCATCGGTTCGACGCCACAGCCCAACGGCCGCCATGAGCAGTGGATCACGTTTTGGCGTGAACGGCGATTAGGGTTTCAACTGCAATTGGCGGCCACCAACGGCCATGGTGGTGCATTGCAGCGCGCCGGCGAACAGTTGTCGGCACGGTTAGCGGGATTATTTGTGGGCTATCAGCCGTCACCAGTCTTATTACACGGTGATTTATGGGGTGGTAATGTCGGTTGTACGGCAGGCGGTGAGCCGGTGATGTTTGACCCGGCCGTCTATTATGGCGACCACGAAACCGATCTGGCGATGACGGAATTGTTTGGCGGTTTTTCAGAGCGCTTTTATGCCGCCTATCGTGAAGCGCTACCGATGGATTGTGGTTATCCAGGGCGGCGCACACTCTATAACCTGTATCATATCCTCAATCACCTCAATTTGTTTGGCGCCAGCTATCGCCACCAAGCAGAAGCGATGCTGACCCAGCTATTGGCCGAACTGGGATAAGATGCCCACTGGCATGGATCGCGGCCGGATAAGACCGTTTTTGCTGGGACTATCAGCTTTCCTAATCGGCTGGGTACCGCTAGAATGCGCCCCGTTTATCCAGCAAACCGGTGTTGTTGGCCATCCGCTGTGTTGGCTCTGCCTGCCTACGACCCACGAGCGGCGCTGCGGGGGGCTTGTTGGGTTTCCATCTGCCGAATGCGCCCGCCAGTGCTTTCTTGATGCTGCCCTATTGATCTCGTGAACCTCTTGCCGAGCGCTCCGCTGCTCGAAATGACCCTCATGGACCCCTATAAGCTTACCCATCTCAAACAGCTCGAAGCCGAGAGCGTACACATCATCCGCGAGGTGGTCGCCGAATTCCAAAACCCGGTGATGCTGTATTCCATCGGTAAGGATTCTTCGGTGATGCTCCATTTGGCGCTAAAAGCCTTTTATCCGGGCAAGCCGCCGTTTCCGCTGCTGCATATCGATACCACCTGGAAATTTCAGGAGATGATCCGTTTTCGTGATGAGCACGCTCAACGAGTGGGCATGGAATTGATTGTTCACACCAATCAGGATGGGTTGCGGGAGGGCATCAACCCCTTTACCCACGGTTCGCGGGTCTACACGGATGTGATGAAAACCCAGTCTTTGAAGCAAGCCCTGGAGCTACATGGCTATGATGCCGCCTTTGGCGGTGCTCGCCGCGACGAAGAACGCTCGCGGGCCAAGGAGCGAGTGTATTCATTTCGTGATCGCAGCCATCGTTGGGACCCAAAAAACCAGCGGCCAGAATTATGGAATCTGTACAACGGTCGGGTTCATAAAGGGGAAAGCATTCGGGTCTTTCCGCTGTCCAACTGGACCGAGCTGGATATCTGGCAATATATCCATTTGGAAAATATTCCCATCGTCCCGCTCTATTTGGCTGCCGAACGCCCGGTGGTGGAACGGGATGGCACCCTGATCATGGTCGATGATGAGCGAATGCTGCTGAATCCCGGCGAAAAGCCGACACTGGAACAGGTGCGATTTCGTACCCTGGGCTGTTATCCGTTGACGGGTGCGGTACGTTCACACGCGACAACCTTGCCAGAGATCATTCAGGAGATGCTGATGACCCGCCATTCAGAGCGCCAGGGCCGCCTGATCGATCATGATGCGGCCGGTTCGATGGAAGAGAAAAAGCGCCAGGGGTACTTTTGATATGTCTCATGCCTCGCCGTTGATTGAGCAGGATATCGCCGCCTATCTGGAAACGCACGAGCGCAAAGACCTGCTGCGCTTTATTACTTGCGGTAGCGTTGACGATGGCAAGAGTACGCTGATCGGTCGGCTGTTGTACGACACCCAATTAATTTATGAGGATCAATTAGCCGCTGTGCGCCGCGATACGGTGCGTTACGGTACGACTGGCGAGGAACTGGATCTGGCGCTGCTGGTCGATGGCTTGCAGGCGGAGCGCGAGCAGGGCATTACTATCGATGTCGCCTACCGCTATTTTTCCACTGAAAAACGCAAATTTATCATTGCCGACACGCCTGGCCACGAGCAATACACTCGCAATATGGCCACCGGTGCCTCGACTGCGCAATTGGCGATCCTGCTGGTGGATGCCCGCAAGGGTGTCCAGGTACAAACCCGTCGCCACAGTTTCATCGTCTCGCTGCTTGGCATCCGCCATTTGGTGTTGGCGATCAACAAAATGGATTTGGTGGGTTTCGATCAGGCGGTATTCGAACGCATTCGTGAGGATTACCGCGAATTTGTCGATAAATTGGGTGTGCGGGATGTCCGCTGCGTGCCGGTTTCTGCGCTGCGTGGCGATAACGTGGTTGATCCTTCCGAGGTGATGCCTTGGTACACGGGGCCGACCCTGTTGCATCTACTGGAAGACGTCGAAGTCTCCGCCGACCGCAACCTGCGCGCTTTCCGGTTCCCGGTCCAATACGTGAATCGACCCAATCTGGATTTTCGCGGGTTTTGCGGCACCATCGCCGCCGGTACGGTGCGGCCTGGTGATTCGGTGGTCGTATTTCCGTCGGGTCGGCGTAGCCAGATAGCGACCATCGTCACCGCTGAGGGTGAATTGACCGAAGCCTGTGTCGGGCAAGCGGTGACGCTGACCCTGAATGATGAGATTGATATTAGCCGCGGGGATTTACTGGTCGATCCCAATCATCTTCCGGCGGTAGCCGATACTTTTGATGCGCGCGTGGTATGGCTGGCGGATACCCCCTTGTTGGCAGGCCGACAATACGATCTTAAGCTGGGTACGCGGCTGGTTCCGGCCATCTTGAGCTTGTTGCACCACCGGATTGATGTGAATACCTTAGAGCATCAGCACGCCGAAGAACTGCATTTGAACGAAATCGGCTACTGTCGCTTCGCGCTGAACCAGCCCGTCCCGTTCGACCCGTATGAAGAGAGTCCGGGGACCGGGGGGTTTATCGTCATCGACCGAGTGAGCAACGCCACGGTGGGTGCCGGCATGATCGTCCGGCGCGCAACTCAGGCGCTGTCTGACAAGGCAAGGAATGTGGTTTGGCACCAACATAAGGTCGCCAAGACGCAGCGGGCCAACCAAAAGGCCCAGCAACCGTGTGTGGTCTGGCTGACTGGACTGTCGGGATCAGGTAAATCGACGATGGCCAATGCGCTGGAACAGCGGCTGTTGCAGCGCGGTTATCATAGCTATTTGCTGGATGGTGATAACGTTCGCCACGGCTTGAACCAGGATTTAGGCTTTTCCAAGGAAGACCGTATCGAGAACATCCGCCGGATTGGCGAGGTGGCCGCCCTGTTCGTCGATGCGGGGCTGATTGTCATCACTGCGTTCATCTCGCCGTTCCAAGCGGATCGTGCGCTGGTGCGGGCGCTGGTGCAAGAGGGTGAATTCATTGAGGTTTATGTAAAAGCGTCGCTCGAAGCGTGTGAGCGGCGCGATCCGAAAGGTTTATACGCCAAGGCGCGTGCCGGGGTTATCCAGGATTTCACCGGTATCGATTCGCCCTACGAACCTCCCGAACGGCCGGAACTGGTGCTGGATACCGAACATGAATCAGCGGAAGCGTGCCTGGATCAGTTGCTGGCCTATCTGAACGAGCGTCGAATTTTGCGCGGAAATTAACGCCGGATCGCAGCTTATCCAGTACCTGTTTTCAAAGGTAAAATCATGGCCAAAATTGCCTTCATCACCGGCGCCACCTCGGGTTTTGGCGCTGCGTGTGCGCGTTTGTTTGCCGCTAATGGCTGGTCGCTGATTCTCTGTGGTCGGCGCCAGGAACGTCTAGAGACACTGCGAGCGGAGTTAGCTGCCAAGGTTTCGGTGCATGCCTTTGTGCTCGATGTGCGTGATGAGGCTGCTGTCAAGCGAGCGGTCGCTGAATTGCCAGCGGAGTTTGCCGACATCGAGATACTGGTCAATAACGCCGGCTTGGCGTTGGGCTTGGAACCGGCCCAGCGTTGTGACATGGAAGATTGGGAACGGATGGTAGATACCAACATTAAAGGCTTAATGTATTGCACCCGTGCGATATTGCCGGGCATGGTGGCCCGTAATCAGGGTCATGTGGTCAATATCGGTTCGGTGGCGGGTACTTACCCTTATCCAGGGGGTAACGTCTATGGGGCCACCAAGGCTTTCGTCAAACAGTTTTCACTGAATTTGCGGGCTGACCTGGTGAATACCCGTGTGCGCGTCACCAACATTGAACCCGGCCTGGCGGAAAGCGAGTTTTCACTGGTGCGGTTCAAAGGCGATAGCGCTAAGGCCGATCATGTCTATCAAGGGACCGAGCCGCTGCGCTCCGAGGATATTGCCGATATCGTCTATTGGGCAGTGTCCCGTCCCGCGCACGTCAACCTTAACAGCATCGAGGTGATGCCGGTCTGCCAGGCGTTTGCGCCGTTCGCCATCCATCGCGAAAGCTGAGACTATGGCAGAGACCTCCGGTTCGGCCCGGTTATTCCCGCGCCACCGACACAGTTTCCTACCGACCACTCAGTTGGAGCAACCAGGTGCCCAGATATTCTTTATAGGCCCGGCTACTGTCAGCCAACGCTTGGGCATCGGGGAGCCAGCGCAGGGGATGTGCGTTATCGCGGTCGAACACTTCGAAATCCGCCGGCGCCGGGACGACAGTCAAGTCCGTGGCCTCAAAGAGTCGAATGGCACGCGGCATGTGCAGGGCAGAAGTCACCAATAAAATGCGTTTTACTCCGAGCCGATGCAGGATCGGCAGGGAGTAATCCCGATTTTGTTCGGTCGTGCGACTACGGCCTTCCAAAAGGAGAGCGGTTTTAGGGACGCCAAGATCTTCGAGCAACTCCGCCATCCCATCGGCTTCGGGTTGTTCAATCCCACCCCAGGGTAAATTTCCGCCAGTGAGCAGGATTTGCGGCGCTTTGCCAGCCCGAAACAGGCGGGCGGCATACCAGACTCTATCGGCGGCGGCTTCCAGGTTGGAATAAAGCCGCATCGGGGGTCTGGCGCCTTGCATGGTGCCTCCCAGAACGACGATGGCATCGGCGGTAGGCAGTGCTTCAACCAGAACCGGTAGGTAGCGCTGTTCCAGGGTAGCGCGCAGCCAATCGCTAAACACCGGTGTGGACCATAGCCACAGCCAACCCAAGGCGAACCCCACTAAAACCCCACCTGCTCCCCGGTAGCGGGTCCACAGTAGCAGGCTGCCTGCTCCAGCGAGCAGCAGGGAGGTGAGCAGCGGGTAAGCGAATTGGGTGAGAAGCTTGGCAAACAAGAGCATGGCGGATGAGCAGGCCGGGTGAGGTAGCCAGCCGTCAAGGCTGATCCGCTTCCTCGGCGACTCCCTGCAAAATAACGCCATTCACCCCGATAATCCGCAATTGGGTCCCGGCCGGATAATCCTGCTCCACCGCAACTTTCCAGGTGCTGTCGTCCACGCGGATTTTACCGTAGCCATTGATGGCGGGCGCATCCAGGGTAAACAACCGCCCGACATACTGGTGACCGCGCCGGTTGAGCAGGGGGTCTTCGGTTCGGGTAGGGTAGTGCCGCAGTCGCCAGCGCCACACGGTAATTGAACCCACGGCCAGTACCGCAAACAGCAGAACTTGCCAGGTCCAAGGTAACCCTGGGATCGCTACTAGCAGCAGTCCGACCAGCAGTGCCGCGATTCCCAGCCACAGGAGAAAGAAACCGGGAACGATGGCTTCGATGCCCAACAGAACGACGCCGAGCAACCACCAGTTCCAATAGACCGGCTCCAGTAGCCAGCCGCTCACGAGCGCACCGCCGTTTTACGTAATGCCTCCTGGGCAAGCTCAGAGACACCGGCCAGGGTGCCGACCAGTCCGGCGGTATCCAGCGGCATCAACAGCACTTTCTCATTGGGGGCCGCTGCCAGCTTTCCAATAGCCTCCACGTATTTTTGTGCAATGAAGTAGTTGATCGCCTGCACATTCCCTTTACCAATAGCCTCTGACAGCATCAGCGTGGCACGCGCTTCAGCTTGCGCGAGGCGTTCGCGGGCCTCGGCGTCACGAAAAGCAGATTCCTTGCGGCCGTCCGCTTCCAGAATCGCGGCTTGTTTTTGACCCTCTGCCGCCAGAATCGCCGCTTGGCGCTCGCCTTCGGCGGTCAGAATGGAGGCTCGTTTGTCGCGCTCGGCCTTCATTTGCCGGGCCATGGAATCCACCAGATCCTTCGGGGGCGCAATGTCCTTGATTTCGATGCGAATCACTTTCACTCCCCACGGCGTTGTCGCTTCATCCACCACCACCAGCAGGCGGGCATTGATCTCATCGCGCTTGGACAGTAATTCATCAAGATCCATCGAACCCATGACAGTCCGCAAATTGGTCATGGTCAGATTCAAAATGGCGAATTCTAGGTTGTTGACTTCGTAAGCCGCCTTGGCGGCATCAAGTACCTGATAAAACACCACGCCATCCACCCGGACGATGGCGTTATCCTTCGTAATGATTTCCTGGGAGGGCACATCCAGCACCGTTTCCATCATGTTGATCTTCCGACCGATTCGATCCATGATCGGAATGATGAAATTCAAACCTGGCATGAGCGTTTGGGTGTAACGACCAAAACGCTCGACGGTGTATTCCATCCCCTGCGGAACCGATTTAACACCCAGAAAAATCAGAATGGCTACCAGGACCGCCAGTCCGACCACAAATGTAGCAAAACCTCCCATAATCAAACTCCTTTATCAGTTCATGATGAATGTTTCACAATCGTGCCTGATCGCGCATCTAGCACGACGACCAATGGTATGTCCTGGTCGATCCAAGCGACAACCTGCCAACAGGGGATGCCGTGATCAAGATAGAGCGAGGCCGAGTCGAGCCTTGGATGGCCAAGGCCCGGCCGTTCGGCTAATAACGCGGTTCGAGCTGTGGGGAGTATCCGGTCGAGATCGCGTAGCCAGGGGCTGAGCGGCAACGGCGTGATCGGACTGCTGGCAGTGAGCCGTGCCCATGCCGCTTCATCGGCTGCTTGTTCGCATTCCCGTTCCATAGCGGTGACAGCCAGGGTGCCTGCTGCGGGATCGAGCAGAATATCAAAACTGCACAGCCGGCGGACCCAGCGTTGCGGGTGATCCTCGTAACTCCGAAAGGAATAGCGAAGCTCTTGGGGCAGCAAGGGATGGTCCGTGCGCTCATCCAGTTCAACCACGATGGCTTCCAACACGGCGCGCGGATCGGTCTGACTAGCCAGTGAGCGAATCTGTTCGTAGCCGGAGAAAGCCTCAAGGGTCTTGACGGTTGCCGGCAGCGCCTGGCGCGAAACCACAATGGTGGTGGCGCCGCCTGCGAAATCCTCCGCGTCCAAACCGTGTTTGGCTAGTAAGCGGCGCGAGTGACGGTCAGCGGCGCGCAAGTGCAAAATCGCCAGTGGCCATGCTTGGCGCCAGACACCGACGACTGCCGCCCAGAGCCGCAAACGGACTTGACGCTGGTAGCTGGTCGGTTTGAGCCAGCCACTTTCGATCAGCGCTTGGATTTCTCGCTGATAATTCTCCGCTAGAAAGCGGGCGGGGGCATGGACGGCTTGCGCCAGCTTGTCGCGGTTGACTGATTTACCCAGCGAGGCCACCAGTCCGCGATGCAAGACGAGCAAGGCGCGAGGGTCCCAGATATCCTTCAATTGCACTCTGGCCAGATACGAGGGGGCGGGCAGGCTATAGGGTAGATCAAAATTGTTAGTGGTCAGGACCCGCCCATCGTCAAATTCGGTCGAAAATTGGACAAATTGCCGCATTGGCCGTGCGCTGCCTTTGATTTCGACATGGGCCGCCAGCGCGCTCATCGTCTTATCCGGTGGATTCAACAGACGTAGCCACAGTACGGCACCTTGCACCCAATCGTCGCAGCGAAAATCGCCACTGGCGACGAAGCCTTCAGCGCTCAGATCTTCGGTCGCATCGATCATGGTGATCCACGCCGCATTGCTGAGGTCAACTTCTGCGAGCGGGATGAAATGCGCCTGTAGCGGTTGCCTGATCCGCTTCAGGGCGACTGGCACGCCAATGACCAGTTGCAGCAGTAAAGCAGGCGGCGCGATCAGCCATTTGATCAAGCGAACGAGCAAGACGAGGACATACGACGGCAGCAAAACGAGTTTGCGTAACAGGGACAGCAGGAAAGCGTGGCGCACGTCAGCAATTCGTGGTTCAGCCGGCGGCATCCAGTTGCCCAAGACAGAAGAACTGGCCTTGGCTCCACACGCCATAATCGCGGCCTGCTGGGGTCGCTCGTTCCTCGCCAAGTTCGGCCAGCTCGATAAACACCGCCCGGCTGAGCAGGGCACGCAACCTGCCCCGGATGTGAATGTAAGGAGCAGGTTCACCCCCAGCCACACGGTATTCGACCCACAGGGGATGCTCGGTACTGGCTATCACCGTATCGCCGAGGTTGGTCGTAAAACGGAGCGACTGGTCTGATCCCGTGCCATCGGTATCAAGCCGTACCGCTACAAAGGGGGCGTCATCCACCTGGATACGCCATTTTTCTACCGGCGTCACCAGATAGTGAGCGCCATCTTCATCTTGGCGCAAGATTGAGGCGAATAGCCGCACCAGCGCTTCCCGCTGGAATGCAACTCCTTCGTGATACCACGTTCCATCGCGAGCGATGCGCAAATCAATATCACCGCTCAAAGGCGGCTGCCAACGGTCTACTGGGGGCAGCGGGTTCTGGTGATCAAGTCGGGCTGCTAAAGCGGTAGGGCTGGGATCAGGGCGCTGCATGGACGCGACCGAGTGGTGGATTCGCGTCCATCATAGTATGAATAGCGCTTGTTCCGCGACAGTGGCACGTTCGGCCACTAGCCATCTTCGCGCTAAACAGTCTGCAAGAGGATGGGCGGTTGCTCTGCTCAGCCTGGAGTCGTTACTTTCTGAAAGTCGCGATAGACCCGCATAACGCGGTCAGCGAAGGAAGAGCGCATCCCAAGACTGCCGTTGTAATTGAGCAAGGCTCTGCGCAGGTTACCGGAGTGGTCGTTGAGATAGTCCACCAAAATTTGCGAACCGGTATGAATATTCTTCGCCGGATCGAACAAGGCCCGTGAGCCACCGATGTGCTTTAGTTTTTCTCGGTGTACACCCGGCATGACCTGCATCAGCCCTCTGGCGCCCACCCGACTAACCGCCCGCTCCCGGAATGTTGACTCGATAGCAATAACGGCAAGAATCAGCTCAGGCTCAACTTGATGGCGATCCGCGCTTTTTAGCGCTTCACGGACGATAGAGGTGGCTTTGTACTCAGAAACTTTGTAGGTGCGCTGGATATGTTCTGAAAGAGTGGCAAGTTTAGGATGCTCGGCAGCTTCGAGGGCCTCTGAGGGCACGACTTTATCCGTAGCAACCATCGCCGGGTTAGGGGTTACCTGAATGTTGGGAATGCTCGCCACCGTGATGGGGGGTGGGGGTATTTCACCATTGGCGCCTGATGGATCGGCCAGAGCGGCGAGGGGTGCCAACAGGGCCGTGCTGAGTAAACTTAGTTTGAGCGCTGGGAGCATCCGCTCCCGAGTAAAATCCGCAAATATCATAAAAACCTCCGTCATATCAGCGTGAACTGATAGTGCTTGAAGCCCGGTGGCTTGACGGGGAGATACCTTATTCCCCGTTTGACCGGATCATTCCGGTCGTTTAAGCCTGACCCAAGCAACTCCGGTGATGGGCCTGCCAGCCTAATTTCCGATGTCGGGTGACGTTCCTAGGGCGGTTTTTGTCTGTCTGTGACCCTATGGCAGGAACTTATTGCGGTACAGCAATATGGCGCTATGAAAACACAAAAAAAAATTGTTTTGCAAGTGATTAAATTAACGGAAGATTATTTTTTATTTATTTTCTGAATTTTTTTGATCATTGATTTTTTGATTAATTTTCTTTAAAAAACAATATCTTGCTTTATTTGAACTATAGAAAAATAAAAAATATAAACTTTTTAAAAAACAATTACATAAAAAATATTTATATTTTTAGAGATTTTTTATTATTCCTTGAATGAGAAAAACAGGGAACGACTGAGCAGTAAGCAGGTCTATTAGAAATCGTATTTTTAAATTTATATTATTAATCAATGAATTAACAATTAATTCCGTATATATTCTCAACCGATTGAGAAAACAATATAAATTTTTGAAATATATAATAATTTTATTTAGACGAATTTGACTGGTGCGATGACTGGAACGCTGTAGTGGCGATCTACCCTTCCTGTCACGACTCTGATAGAGCCGTAGATCAGCAACAGGCGTACAATAAAGTAAATGGCAAATAGCTAGTGAGAGGTTACAGTGATGGGCAACCGACTTTCGAAAATCTACACGCGCACCGGCGATGGTGGTACGACTGGTTTAGGTAATGGTGAACGGGTTGCCAAAGATTGTCTGCGTATTGAGGCTATCGGCGCGGTGGATGAACTGAACTGCGCCATCGGTTGTGTTTTAGTGCACGACTTGCGCGATAACATTCGGCAGCGCTTGCAAGAGGTGCAACACAAGCTGTTTGATCTGGGTGGAGAAGTCAGTATTCCGGGCCATCAGGCCGTCAAGGCCGAGGATGTGGAGCGGCTTGAAGAAGCGTTGAACGAGTTGAACAGCCAACTGCCGCCCTTGAAAGAATTCGTGTTGCCTGGCGGTGGCCGCGCGGCGGCGGATTGCCATGTTGCCCGTGCGATCTGTCGGCGGGCTGAGCGGCGGTTAGTTTCACTGGCACGGGCCGAGGATGTTGGCGAGAACGCGCAAATTTATTTGAACCGGCTATCCGATCTCTTATTCGTGATGTGCCGCATTCTGGCCCGAGACGAAGGCGGCATTGAGGTGCTGTGGCGCAATCCGGGCCGCGCTTAAGAATTTTGCTTCACCGGTTTGCGGTGGTATTTGCATCCCGGTGAGGCGCAAATCCTTGCCTCGTTTCACAACACGCGAGTGAAACGCCAGCACTGGTGAATGTGGGGATTACGGCTAAAGTCGAGCGGTAAGGTGCGCCGACTCCAATCTTCGATCTGCCAATCGGCCAGGGCGGCCTGATCCAGTTGAAACTTGCGCCGGTTGGTCGAAAAGATCAAGCTGCCATGCTCAGCCAGCAGGCGGAGAGCTTGCCGTAACAGCGCGACATGATCCCGCTGCACGTCGAATGTTGCCGCCATCCGCTTGGAGTTGGAAAAGGTCGGAGGATCAAGGAAGATGAGATCGTAACGGTCGCGGGTGTGGGTCAGCCAGGGCAGGCAATCGGCCTGAATGAGCTGATGCCGTGTACCACGGATGCCGTTCAGTTCCAGGTTGTGCTTAGCCCAATCCAGATAAGTGCTCGACAGATCCACCGTTGTGGTGCTGGCGGCTCCGCCTAATGCGGCGTACACGGTGGCGGTGGCGGTGTAGCCAAACAAATTCAAAAAGCGCCGACCGGCGGCCAATTCACCGATTTGGTGGCGGGTAAGGCGATGATCGAGGAACAGACCGGTATCAAGGTAGTCGCTGAAATTAACCAAAAACCGCGCCGGCCCTTCACGAACCTCACAAAAGTGACCGCTTTCAGCTTGCTTCCGGTATTGATTGGGGCCTTTTTGCCGTTCGCGCACTTTCAGAAACATCTGATCCGCCGGTAATTCCAACACCGCCGGCAGGACCGCTAGCACTTGGTTTAGGCGCTGAGCGGCTCGCTCAGGGTCAATGTGAGCCGGCGGTGCATATTCCTGGACGTGCAGCCATTGCTCATAACGGTCGATTGCCACTGCGTAATCCGGCAGATCAGCGTCGTATAAACGGTAGCAACCGATGCCTTCTCGCTCAGCCCAGCGACCGATGTGACGCACGTTCTTGCGCAGTCGGTTGATGAAATCTTCCGCACCATCCGCTTTGGCTTTTTCCAGCCGCATAGTGCAGGCACGGCGATCAGCGGCTTCTCGATCCACGAAAAAGCCAGGTTCTATCCGAAATCGCAATAGCCGACATTCCAGGGGGCCGTTGAAAAAAACATGGGTTTTTTCGGCGCGCAGCCCCATCTGTTTGCCCAGTTCGGGATCAGCGGTCAGTACCGCCGCCTGCCAGCCGGTGAAGTGCGTTTTCAACCGCTCGCCCAGCGTTCGGTAAAGCGGTTTCCATTCCTCCTGGGTAGCGCCAAGCCGTTCGCCGTAAGGTGGATTGACCATCAGCAAGCCAGCGGCGCCGGGTAACGACTCGATCTCTGCCAAATCGCGTTGGGTTATTTGGATTTGTCGGGTCATGCCGGCGCGGTCGGCATTGATCAATGTGGCGCGTACCGCTCGCGGATCATGGTCACTGGCTAGGATGATGGGGATTTGGCTGCGGCCAGCTTCGTGGCGCTCAATGGCCTCGTTGATCAGGCGTTTCCAAAGAGCCGGACTATGGCCCAGCCAGCCCGCAAAGCCCCAGTGCGTTCGCAACAAGCCAGGCGCGTGATCGCCGGCGATCCAGGCGGCCTCTAGCGCCAGCGTGCCGGAGCCGCACATTGGATCCAGCAAAGGCCCACCGGCGGCCGCGATGGCAGGCCAGCCGGCTTTCAGCAAGAGGGCGGCGGCCAGGGTTTCCTTCAGTGGTGCGGCGACCGTCTCTTGGCGATAACCGCGTCGGTGTAGGCTATCGCCGGATAAATCCAGGCTGACGCTGGCCTCACCAGCTCGCACGAGGACATGAAGTCGTAAATCCGGCTTTTGCCGGTCAACGCTGGGTCGCTGGCCGCAGTGGGCGCGGAAGCGGTCAACGATGGCATCCTTGACCCGCTGAGCGCCGAAATGGCTGTGAGTGATACCGGGGCAGGTTCCGGCAAACTCGACAGACAGGGTGCCATCCGGCGCCAGATGTTCCTCCCAGGCAAAAGCATGTACGCCTTGATAGAGTGCTGCGACCGACTCGGCAGGAAACTGGACGAGCGGCAGCAGCACGCGGCTGGCGGTGCGAGACCACAAGCACGCTCGATAGGCCAGTTCCATAGATCCTGCAAAGCGGATACCGCCACGGGCCGGTTTCGGCTCAATTGCTCCCAAAGCGCTTAACTCGTTGGCTAGTAGCGGCTCAATACCGGACGGAGCCGTCGCAAAGAAAATCGTTTCTACATCCATCAGTTCACTCGATGAGCGCGACATTGACTAGTGTTGGCTTAAGCAGTTGCTGTACCGCAGTGGGCGCCAACCCGACCAGGAAACCACGCTTGCCGCCGTTGAGGTAAATCAGGGGTAATTCCAGGATGCTGGTTTCCATGTACACCGCCATGGGTTTGCGAGTGCCGAACGGCGAGGTTCCACCGACCAGGTAACCACTGTGTTTATTCGCTACCGCCGGGTCGCACGGGGTAATGGCCTTTACGTTTAACAGACGAGCCAGCTCTTTGGTTGAGACTTTGCGATCACCGTGCATTAAAACAATCAGCGGTTGGTGGTGCTCCTCTTCCATGATGAGCGTTTTGATGATTGCATGTTCTTCCACCGCCAAACAGCGGGCACTATGAGCGGTACCCCCATGCTCTTCGTAAGGATAAAGATGGCTACTGAACACTGTATTGTTTTCGCGCAATAGCCGAATGGCTGGGGTCACTGGAATTTTTTCTTTATTCATGAACATTGTTCGATTGAGATTGTTGTTTATTTGTAGATTTGATAATAATTGTATTTTTGATAAGTTCTCCTTATTAAAAATCACACAACTGTCTGCGATATGGCCTTTAATTTGCAGATATAAAATTATTTAATATTGATTTTTATGAAAATATTTTTAATTTTGAGATTTTAGTGAATTGCTATTTTTTTGTTCTACCCAGCCTTACAAAAGGCCCGGTTAAAAAGCTTACTAAAAAAATATGTTGTTTGACCGCCAAAGTATTTTTGTGAGGTAGAGGCTTGCGTTAGAGAAGCTAATTTGTTTAGAGTGCGGAAAAGTCGAATTGCTGGGAGGATGCTGAGAGATGCGAGCCAATGTTACGCTTCAACCGAGCAGCAAACAAAATGCAGAACAGCCGGAAATTAACCGGCGTAAATTTCTCAAATGGACCATTGCCAGCACGAGTTCTCTGCTGTTAGCGCCTGAATTGCTTAATGCCGCGTTTCTCAATGAGCGTTACCTGTTCTTCTATAACCCTAATACCAGTGAAACAGTAAGGCGTGTCTATTGGACACCGAGAGATGGTTATGTCCAGGAGTCAATTAGCGAGATTAGTTGGGCACTGCGTGATCATCATAACAATCAAGTAAAACCATTTGATCCCGGTGTTTTAGACCAATTATACGCCTTGCAATTGCAATTGGGATTAGGAAATCCAGTCAATGTCATCAGCGGGTATCGATCACCGTCCACCAATTGGATGCTGTGTGAAAGCAGACGCGGTGTAGCCCGTAATAGTTACCACATGCAAGCGATGGCAATGGATGTCAGAGTGCCGGGCGGCCGTAATAGCGAATTGTGCCGAGCGGCGCGCTCGTTGGGGGCCGGTGGCGTCGGTTATTATCCCCGCTCCAATTTCGTCCATATCGACAGTGGTCCGGTACGTTACTGGAGTTAAATTCAGCCGTTTGGATTCCTGATAATGAAACAGGGGCGGCTTTTTGGGCCGCCCCTTTTCAATAGGTAACTGTCAATCCGCTACATCATTCCCAGCAGTTTAGGCAGCCAGAGCGACAGCGGTGGCCAGTAGGTCACGATGACCAGGAACACCAGCATGGTCAGCAGCCAGGGCCAGACTGCCACGGTCAGTTCGGTGATGCCCATGTGGGTGATGCCACTGGCGACGTAGAGGTTCAATCCGACCGGTGGATGACACATGCCGACTTCCATGTTGACCACCAGCATGATGCCAAAATGCACCGGATCAATGCCCAGCTTGATCGCGATGGGGAATAGAATCGGCGACATGATCAGGGTAATCGACGACGGCTCCATCACATTGCCCGCCAGCAGCAGCAGGATGTTGCAGCCCAGCAGGAACATCCACACGCTCAGATTCTGGTCGATCATCCACTGCGCCATCGCCTGGGGGATATTCTCGTGGGTCATCAGGAACGAGAACAGAATGGCGTTGGTGATGATGTAGAGCAGCATCGCGCTCATGTTGGCGCTATCGAGCAGCACTTTCGGCACCTGTTTGAGCGTCATATCCTTGTAGACGAACACCGAAACGACAAAGGCGTACACCGCGCTCATCGCGGCGGCTTCGGTGGGCGTGAACATGCCGGAGTAAATCCCGCCAATGACAATGACGATCAGCAACAAACCCCACATACTGTCCTTGAAGGTGCGCAACACCGTGGCGAAGTCGGCGCGCGGCATCCGTGGATAATTGTTTTTCCAAGCCCGGTACCAGGTGGTGAGACCGAGCATGGTGGCCAGCACGATGCCGGGCACGACGCCAGCGATGAAAAGCTGGCCGACCGAGGTGTTGGTGGCAACTGCGTACATCACCATCACGATGGACGGTGGAATCAGGATGCCCAATGCCCCGGAGGTGGCGATCACGCCCGCGCCAAAGCGTTTGGGAAAGCCTTGCGCCACCATCGCCGGCAGCAGGATCGAGCCGATGGCCACCACCGTGGCCGGACTGGAGCCTGATACGGCGGCAAACAGAGCGCAGGCCATAACGCCAGCCAGGCCCAGACCACCATGAAAATGGCCAACGCAGGCGGTGGCGAAGGCGATCATCCGTCGGGCCACGCCGCCGTGAGTGAGAAAATTGCCGGCCAGGATGAAGAACGGAATCGCCATGATCTCGAACTTTTCGATGCCGGTGAACAGCTTCAAGGCGACGCTCTCGATAGGCACCTCGGTCATCGTAAACAAAAAAGTCAGCACGGTGAGGCCAAGCGAAATCGAGATCGGCATTCCAGTCAGCATCAGGGCAATGAGCAGACCGAAGATAAAAAGAGTGCTCATGGCTTACCTCCCGTGTGACTGGCGTTATCCGTTTGGTTTTCGGGGGATTCGTGCAGAATTTCGATAGCCTCGATACCTTCCACCTTGGTGTGATCGGGGCGTGGCAAGCTGCCGGTTTTGATGAAGCGGTAGCAGGCTTGCAGGAAGCGGAAGCACATCAAAAACGAGCCAATCGGCATCCCCAAATAAACCAGCCACATCGGCAATTCCATATCCGCCGAGGTCTGTTCCGTAAAATAAAGCTCGTGGACGAACATCGTGGCAAAGGTGCCAACTGTACCGGTGAACAGCGCGCCGGCCAGCAGGCCGAAAATGATGAGCTTGTTCCGGTTTTTCGGGCTTAAGGCGTTAATCAGCACATCGACGCCAACATGGATGCCAGTGCGAACCCCGTAGGCGGCACCGATCTTCGCCATCCACACGAACATGTAGATGCAGAGTTCCTGCGCCCAGGCCAGGTTGATCTTGAGAAGAAAATCCTGCAAGCCGGGTATTGCCAGGCCTGAAGCGTAACGGTGAACGACAGCGACAAAAATGATCAAGGTCGCCGCCGCCATCAGAAAGGTGATCATCACCTCTTCAAAGCGGTCGAGAAAGCGGAGGATCATGATGATTGGCCTCGCAAATAGTGTAACGCCCGCCGGATGGGGGCGGGCGTCGCCAAAAAGCAGCGATTACTTCGCCGCCGCTTCTTTTTGAATGGAGGTAATCAGATCTTTGCCGACCCGGCTGCCCATTTCCTCGTAAACGGGCGCCATCGCCTTGCAGAGCGCTTCATGCTCAGCCGCCGAGGGTTGATAAAACTCGGTCTTGCCCGATGCCTTCATCGCCGCCAGGGCATCCTCATTGTCCTTGCCAGCGACTTCATTGGCGTAGACCGTGGCTTCCTTCATAGCCTTTTCCAGACCGGTGCGCACATCGGCGGGGAGACCTTCCCAAAACTTCTTGTTGGTAATGACGGCATAGCCCAGGTAGCCGTGATTGGAGACCATCGCGAACTTCTGCACCTCGTGCATTTTTTGCGTGTACATGTTGGACGGTGGATTCTCGGTGCCGTCCACAACGCCGGTTTGCAAGGCTTGATAGACCTCGGAAAAGGCCATGACCTGCGGGATGGCGCTGAGCGCGCGCATCTGCGCATCCAGCACCTTGGAGGACTGAATCCGCAGTTTTTGCCCCTTGAAGTCTTCCACCGCCTTGATGGGCTTGTTCGAGCTGAAAATCTTGAAGCCGTTGTCCCAATAGGCCAGCCCGGTGATGCCCTTGGAATCCAACTTGTCGAGCAGTTGTTTGCCAAGCGGTCCCTGCGTTACTTTATGCAGGCCGGTATAATTGGGGAAAATGCAGGGGAAATCGAAGACTTCAAATTCCTTGGCGCCCAGCGGCCCGAACTTGGCCAGCGACGGGGCCAACATGTGCACCGCGCCGAGTTGCAGCGCTTCCAGTTCTTCCTTGTCCTTGTACAACTGGCTGTTGGGATAAACCTCGACCTTGGCCTTGCCGCTGGTGTAGGTGTTGGCTAGTTCCTTGAATTTGTCAGCGGCGCGTCCTTTCGGGGTATCCGGGGCGACCACATGGCTGAATTTGATCACGATAGCCTCTGCGCTCCAAGCGGCAGGGGCGATTCCGGCGAGGGAGGTCAACAGCAGGCTGGCTAAGAGGGCTGGAACGGCGGGAAGTTGGCTGCGCATAGAGGGATTGCTCCTTTGGTGTTTTGAGTTTTCGAGCGAATCAGGGTGATCCGCATTTGTAGGAGGTCGGTGACGTTAGAAACCGACCTTGAAATTAAGAGTAGATGAATTTATCGAGAATGCGCGCAAGTTGCGCGAACGTGACAAGCCGGGCAGTGAGCAGCGCCAAATTTAGCTGCGAATGCCGGTGCCTCGATGCAGCAACCACAGGCTGTAAGCGAACAGAATCAAGATGAGCAGTACCAGGATGGAGAAGGCGAGGGTAATATCAATGTCAGATACGCCCAGGATCGCATAACGAAAGGCGTTGACCATGTACAGGATCGGGTTGAACAGGGAAGCGTCTTGCCAGAACGGCGGCAACATCTGGATGGAATAAAAAATCCCGCCGAAATACGTCAGCGGTGTTAACACAAAGGTCGGGATCAGAGAAATATCATCGAAGCTTTTCGCATAGATACCGTTGATCAGCCCGCCGAGCGCTAACAGCACCGAAGTCAGGAAGATGACCAGCACGGTTAATAAAGGATGTTGCCAGTGCAAATCAGCGAAAAATAGCGAAACGCCAGTCACTACGGCCCCGACCGCCAGGCCACGGGCGGCGCCGCCGCCGACGAACCCCAGCACAATCACGGTATTGGGTAAGGGTGACACCAACATCTCTTCAATGTGGCGCTGAAATTTCGAGCTGAAGAATGAGGACACCACGTTGGAATAGGCGTTGGTGATCACCGCCATCATGATCAAACCCGGCGCAATGTACTGATTGTAGGAAAAGCCATCCACCGGCCCTAATTGGCTGCCGATCAGCTTGCCAAAGATAATGAAATACAAGGCGGTGGTGATCGCCGGGGGCAACAGAGTCTGAATCCAAATGCGTACAAAACGCAGCGTTTCCTTCAGCAAAATTGTTTGCAGCGCGATGGCGTGGGTTCGCGCGTTCGCCAGAGAGCCGAAATTGAGAATCACCGTCGGGTTGCTCGCAAAGCAGGTGGAGAAAATGCCTACTATACTTCGATCCAACGATTTTACGGCGCTTTAGATGCCAGAGCGCCCTCACCGCTCAACTAGGTAGGACCCATAACTCATCGAGATTCAGCCGCTTGGCTTGCTGTTCTCTGCCATTGTGAATATAAGTCCGCCAGAACGATCACAGGAACTAATCATGACCACCGAGAATGCCGAGACTGAAACGCCCATCCCTGATACTTCCCAAGCGGCTGATGCGTTCCCGTCTGAAGAAGAATCTGAAACCGAAACCAGCTTGCCGATGGCCGGCATCCGAGTGCTGGATTTGGGAACCTTCCTGGCCGGACCCCATGCCGCCTCGGTGCTGGGCGAGTTCGGCGCAGAAGTCCTGAAAATCGAACACCCTATCGCGGGCGATCCAATGCGCCGCTTTGGCACGCCCACCAAGCGCCATGATGCGACGCTGGCGTGGCTGAGCGAAGCGCGTAATCGCAAATCCGTCACGCTCGATTTGCGCCAGGCCGAAGGTGTCCAACTCTTTTTGAAGCTGATCGCCAAATCCGATGTACTGATCGAGAATTTCCGGCCCGGCACTATGGAGGAATGGGGCTTGGGCTGGAATGTGCTCAGCGAGGCCAACCCTCGACTGATTTTCCTGCGGGTATCGGGTTATGGCCAGACCGGCCCGTATCGTCGCCGGTCGGGCTTTGCGCACATCGCCCATGCTTTCGGCGGCCTGTCCTATTTGGCTGGCTTCCCTGGAGAAACCCCGGTGGTGCCCGGCACCGTGCCGCTGGGCGATTATTTTTCCAGCTTGTATGGCGCTATCGGCATCATGATGGCGTTGCGGCAACGGGAAAAAACCGGACGCGGCCAGATCATTGATGTCGGCATTTATGAATCGGTCTTCCGGCAACTGGACGAAATCGCCGCCTCCTATGGCCTGTTCGGCAAAGTGCGGGAGCGGGAAGGGTCGGGGAGTTTCGTCGCCGTGCCGCATGGCCATTTCCGCACTCAGGACGATAAATGGATTGCGATTGCCTGCACCACCGATAAGATGTTCGAGCGCCTGGCCGAGGCGATGGAGCGGCCGGAGCTGGCTTCCTCCGCCCTCTATGGCCAGCAGCGCAAGCGGCTGGCGGCCCGCAACGAAGTCAATCAGATCGTGATTGAGTGGGTCGGTTCGCTGCCGCGCTCGGAGGTGCTGGAGCGCTGCCTGCGCTGCGAAGTTCCGGTCGGCAAGCTCAACAGCATTGCCGATATTTTCGAGGACGAACATTTCCAGGCGCGCGGCAATCTGGTCACGCTGGAAGAACCGGGTCTGGGTGAAGTCGTTATTCCCGGTGTGGTGCCGAGACTGTCGGCGACGCCAGGGCGGATTCACAATCTAGGCCCAGCGCTGGGCAACGCCACCTACGAAATCATGCGCGAACTGCTCGATATCTCGCCCGATGACATCAAGCGGCTGCGCCAGCGCAAAATCATCTGACCCGTTCGAGCCATCCCGTTTTCAGGAGCACCCGCATGACCACCTCTGTAACCCAGGAAAATTTGCCGCTGACGGGTATCCGCGTCATCGATGTGGCCACCGTGATTGCCGCGCCGTATTGCGCGGGCATTCTCGGCGAGTTTGGCGCCGATGTGCTCAAGGTCGAGCATCCGATGGGCGGCGACATTTGCCGCAAATACGGCACGCCGACCCAGCGCGGCGATACGCTGGCCTGGTTGAGCGAAGCCCGCAACAAAAAATCAGTCACCATCGATTTGCACCGCCGCGAAGGCGTCGAAGTCTTTAAGAAGCTGATCGAAAAGGCCGATGTGCTGTGCGAAAACTTCCGGCCCGGCACCCTGGAAAAGTGGGGCCTGCCGTGGGAGACGCTGCACGAAATCAACCCCGGCCTGATCATGTTGCGGGTCACCGGTTACGGTCAGACCGGCCCCTATAAAGATCGGCCCGGTTTCGCCCGCATCGCCCACGCAGTCGGCGGCATTGCCTATCTGTCGGGGATGCCCAAAGGCACGCCGGTGACGCCCGGCTCGACCACGCTGGGCGATTATCTGACTGGGATTTATGGCTGCCTGGGGGTGTTGATGGCCTTGCGCTATCGGGAACAAACCGGCCTTGGCCAATACATCGACGCCGCCCTGTATGAATCGGTGTTCCGCTGCACCGATGAACTGGCCCCGGCTTACGCCATGTTCGGCCAAGTGCGCGAGCGGCACGGCCCGACTCATAACGATTTCGCCTGTCCCTATGGCCATTTCCCGACCAAGGAAGAAGGCAAATGGGTGGCTATCGCCTGCGCCACCGATAAACTGTTCGAGCGCCTGGCGGAAGCGATGGGCCGACCGGAGTTGGCCTCCTCCAGCCTGTATGGCGAGCAAAAGACCCGGCTGGAAAACCGGCACGATGTCAACGAAATCGTCCGCGATTGGTGCGGTTCACTGACCCGCGATGAGCTGTTGAAACGCTGCTATGCGACCGGCGCCCCGGCTGGCCCCTTAAACAACATCGCCGATATTTTTGGCGACCGGCAATTCCACGCCCGCCGTAATCTGGTGTCCATCGACGTGCCGGATTTGGGGGAAACCGTGATCGTGCCGTCGGTGATTCCGCGCCTGTCGGAAACGCCGGGTCGCATCAAACATCTTGGGCCAAAATTGGGCGAGCATACCGATGCGGTGCTTCAGGAGTTGCTCGGTCTTCAGGCTGATGAAATCGCCGAATTGCATAAAAAACGGGTGATTTAGCCCGGGGTTGGTGGAGAGTGGCAGGAATGAGTGAGATTAATTTGCAGGATTGGCTGGGGAAAACGGAGTCCCTGGCGGATCGGGTTTATCCCACCCCGGCCAAGGCGCTGGCCCGCACCTTGGATAATGCGGACTTTGAACCCAGCGAAGGCCGACCGCTGCCGGAGCTGTGGTACTGGCTGTATTTTTTACCGATGGCGGCGGCCTCCCAGATCGACGGGGACGGCCATCCCAAGCGCGGCGGCTTTTTGCCACCGGTCGCCCTGGAACGGCGGATGTGGGCGGGTAGCCGCATCCGTTTCCACGATGATTTGCTGATCGGCGAGGCGATCACCAAGGACGCCGAAATCATCAAGATCGCTGAAAAAGCGGGCAAGACCGGCAGCATGGTGTTCGTCACGGTCAAACACCAGGTCAAATCGGCGCGCGGCGTCGCGGTGACGGAAGAACAGGATATCGTGTATTTGGCTAAACCGACCGCCTTTAATCCGCCGCCGCCGACGGCATTGCCCGCCGCAGTGGCCTGGCGGGAAGCCTATCCGGTCGATCCGGTGTTGTTATTCCGCTTCTCCGCGTTGACCTTCAACGCCCATAAAATCCATTATGACCGGCGCTATGCGGCCGATGAGGAAAAGTATCCCGGTTTAGTGGTGCATGGGCCGTTACAGGCGCTGTTGTTGTTGGAATCGGCCAAGCGCCACCACCCCGGCCAAAAACCGGCCAGCTACACCTTTCGAGGGATGCGGCCGATGTTTGATTTTGATCGAATTTCGCTGTGTGGCCAGCCCAAGGCGGATCAGAGTTGCGATCTCTATACCGCCAATGGCGGTGATGCCATTGGGATGCAGGCCACAGTGTCCTGGAGAGAATGAGCGATGGCTGAAAAATTAGAACGTTCCGTGCTACTGGCGCCCGGCTCCAATTGGGGGATGATTCAGAAAACAGCGGCGGCCAAAGCCGATGCGGTGTGTATCGATTTGGAAGATGCGGTGGCCCCGGAGGAAAAGGAAACCAGCCGCGCCAACGTGATCAAGGCATACCGCGAACTGGATTTCGGCGGCAAACTCAAGATGTTTCGCATGAATGGGCTGGATACCCATTTCGCGTACCGCGATCTGGTCGAAATCGGGGAAGCGGCCGGCGATCAGATCGATTTGATCGTGGTGCCCAAGGTCAGTCGGCCCGAAGACGTTTTGTTCGTGGACACCTTGCTGACCCAGATTGAGAGTTACAAGGGTTATGCCAATCGGATCGGCGTCGAAGCGCTGATCGAAACCGCGCTGGGTTGCGTCAACATCCGTGAAATCGCCGCCTGTTCCGAGCGCTTGCAGGGCTTTGTCTATGGCCCCGGTGATTACGCCGCCTCGGTGCGGATGCCGCTGGAGTCCATCGGTGAACTGGATGAGAACGATAAGCTCTATCCAGGCCATCGCTGGCATTATGTCATGCATTCCATTGTCAGCGCCGCCCGCGCCTACGACAAGCGCGCGGTCGATGGACCGTTTGCCGGAATTAAAAACCCGGAAGGTTTGCTGCAAGCGTGTAAAATCGCCCGCGCGATGGGCTTCGACGGCAAATGGTGTATTCACCCCAGCCAAATCGAAACCGTCAATCAGACCTTTGTGCCCTCAGAAAAGGAACTCAGCTGGGCGCAACTGGTACTTGACGCCTACGAAGCCGCATTGCGCGAAGGCCGGGGCGCGATCAGCGTCAAGGGCAAAATGATTGATGTTGCGTCCTTGCGGATGTGTCGCACCATCGTGGAACGCGCCAAATTGGCGGGAATATTGAATTAAGGCACATAAGCAATGGCGAAGATTTTAGAAGGATTGCGGATTGTTGAAGGCACCGCGTTTGTCGCAGCGCCGCTGGCCGGGATGACCCTGGCGCAAATGGGCGCGGAAGTGATTCGCTTCGACCGCATCCGAGGGGGCTTGGACTATCACCGCTGGCCGGTGACCCACGACAACAAGAGCCTGTTTTGGGCGGGCCTGAACAAGGGCAAGCGCTCGCTGGCGGTCGATGTCAGCACGCCGCGCGGTCAGGAGATCGTGACCCAACTGATCTGCGCGCCGGGGCCGAATAACGGCATTTTTCTGACCAATCTTCGGGTACGCGGCTGGATGGATTATGAGCATCTCAAGCAGCACCGGGAAGATTTGATCATGCTCACCGTGCTGGGCACCCGCGACGGCGGCCCGGCGGTCGATTACACCGTCAATCCCAGCATGGGCTTTCCTTACGCCACCGGCGTGGAAGGCTCCACCGATCCGACCTGCCATGTCTTGCCCGCCTGGGACTGCATCACCGGCCAAATGGCGGCCCTGGGGTTGCTGGCAGCGGAGCGGCATCGGCGCTTGACCGGCGAAGGGCAGTCGGTGGAAATCGCTCTAAAGGATGTGGCGCTGGCGATGCTGGGCAATTTGGGCATCATCGGCGAAGTGATGGTCAACAACTTCGACCGGCCCAAGTACGGTAATTATCTGTACGGCGCTTACGGCAATGAATTCGATACGGCCGATGGTCGTAAAGTAATGGTGGTGGGCTTGACCCGCCGGCAGTGGGATGGCCTGTGTCAGGTCACGGGTTTGAAAGCGGAATTTGACGCGCTGGGCCAGCGCTTGGGTTTGGATTTGAATCGGGAAGGGGATCGCTTCAAGGCCCGTGAGGACATTACCACTCTGCTCAAACCGTGGTTTCTCGCCAGGGCCGTCGATGACTTCGGCCCGGCTTTTGACGAGCACAATGTCACCTGGTCGGTATTTCGCACCTTCAAACAGGCGGTTACCGAAGAACCCGATTGCTCGACGTGGCACCCAATGTTTGATCTGGTGGAACAGCCGGGGATCGGCGAATATCTGATGCCGGGCACTCCGTTCGAGTTTGGTCAGTTCGAGCGTTCTGCGCCAGTGCCTGCGCCAACCTTGGGCGAACACACCGATGAGATTTTGTCGGATCTACTGGGCCTGAGCGACGTGGAGATCACCAAGCTGCACGCCGATAAAGTCGTGGCGGGGCCGCGCCGCTAACCCCACGATCTCACCGCCGCTGATTCAAGCGGCGGCTTCATTTTTATCCACCAAACGCATAAACAATTCTTCCAGCCGATTGGCTTTGTTGCGCAGGCTGGAAATCGTGATGCCATGCGCTGAAAGCTGCTTGAACAGATCGTTGAGACCGCGACCTTTCGATACATCCACTTCCAGCGTCCAGTCATCCAGCCGCCGCAATGGATAGCCAACCACGTCCGGTAATCCCGCCAGCGGTTGGCTCACATTAAAGATAAAGGTTTCCAGCGCCAATTGCCCCAGTAAGGTGCTCATTTGCGCGTTTTCGATGATGCGGCCCTGGTCGATAATCGCCACCTGGCGGCACAGGCTCTCGGCTTCTTCCAAATAATGGGTGGTGAGAATGATGGTGGTGCCGCGAGCGTTGATGGTGCGCAAGAAATCCCACATCGAACGGCGGATTTCAATGTCTACCCCGGCCGTCGGTTCGTCCAGAATCAGCAATTTCGGCTCATGCACCAGGGCGCGGGCGATCATCAGCCGCCGCTTCATGCCGCCGGAGAGCTGGCGAGCCATTTCGCGGCGCTTGTCCCAAAGGCCGAGTTGACGGAGGTAGGTTTCAGCGCGTTGATGGGCCAGTTCGCGGGGAATCCCGTAGTAGCCGGCCTGGTTGACCACGATTTCCGCTGTCGGCTCGAACTGATTGAAATTGAATTCCTGCGGCACCAGCCCGATGCAGCGTTTGGCCTCGGTCAACTGGGTATCGATATCATGGCCAAAGACCTGAACCGTGCCGCTGCTTTTCCGCACCAGCGAGGCGATGATCCCAATAATGGTTGATTTGCCTGCGCCATTCGGGCCGAGCAGGGCGAAAAATTCCCCTTCGGGGATCGCCAGATCGACGCCGCGCACCGCTTCGAAGCCATTGGCGTAGATTTTTCGCAGATTGCGGATGGCGAGAGCGGAAATAGTCATGGCGGATTGGAAAGAGCCTTTTTTATCAATCTTTTGGGAGCAGAAAAGCTTCGAATTCAGGGGTATAGCGCTCTTGAAAACTTTTGCCGTCGGCGCTGGCGATGATAAAGAAAGCGGCCAGCCGGTGTTCGGTGGCGAGGCGGAAGCCGTCATCGGCCCCCAGGGCCATCAGCGCGGTGTCGATGGCATCCGCTTCCATATCGGCTTTGCTGATGACCGTGACTGACGCCAAGGTTTGTAAGACCGGCCGGCCGGTGCGTGGGTCGATAATATGCGAGTAGCGCCGTCCGTTCTGCTCAAAGAAGTTGCGGTAATCGCCAGCGGTGGAGACGCTGTGATCGCTAATTTGAATCAGGCGCTCGACGGCACGCTGACCCGGTACTGGCCGCTCAATCGCCACGGTCCAGGGTTGACCTTTACCGTTGCGGCCTTTGGCGCGTAGATCGCCACCGATAGACACCAGATAGTTGTAGATGCCCTTGCTCTCCATCAGGATCGCCAACTGATCGACGGCATAGCCCTTGGCGAGTGAGGATAAATCCGTATAAACATCCGCACGATCCTTTTTCAGCGCCGGTGGCTGCTCGCGGGTGTGTAGCCGCCAATAGCCGACCCGTTCGCGGGCTTGCAGGATCACCGAATCGGGTGGAACCTGATCAAGACGCGGTTCCGGCCCGAAGCCCCATAAATCGACCAGTGGACCAACGGTGATGTCATAGGCGCCGCTGGTGAGATCGCTAATCCGCAAGCCTTCCGCAATGACCTGCTGCAATTCGGCAGACACGGATACCCAGTCGGTGCTGGGATTGCGGTTAAAACCTGACAGCTCTGAATTAGGGTCATAAGTTGACATCTGCCGGTTGATGTACTCCAGCAGTTGATCGGCCCGACTTTTGATCAGCTCAGGTGAGAGCGCTTGTCCCGCATCGGGCACCAGCTTGAGTTCATAACTGGTGCCCATGGTGGTGCCGGTGATACGAATGGTCGTATCGGGAGGGCCTCGGTCGCAACCAGTGAGTAAAATACAGGTGAAGACAGAATTAACAAGCGTTAAAAGTGTAGAACGCAAAAAGCGTTGTCCTAAGTATCTGTGTTGAAAGCTAATTGTCAAAGGCATCTTGGCTGAGGTCAATTTAAACAAAGTCGAGCAGATATCCAATTTATAAATAAAAGAATTAATCCCACTAAATGAAATGCAACACCAATCAACAACCCCACTGCATGTTTCTGTAATGCGATATAGCCATCACCAAATACTGATGAAGAGATTGAGTAAAAAATGACTAAGCTACCCATAGAAACCATCATCAAGAGAAATCGGTAACTCGAATTAATGTTTTTTAATGTAATCCATAAGATTAATGAAAATAAACCAAAAGTAATAGAAATTAGTATAAAATTATAAAAATCCTCTTTTGTTATATTGGCTAAGATATAAGATAAAGAAGACTTCTTTAAGAATAGATATTTTAGTGAATTTTCATCTGTTTTATTTTCAAGATGGCCAAGGTATGGTGGATAAAAAGGAAGGACGCCAAGTATTGCATTACGTATTGGTTCTTTAAATGTTGATGGGTCTCTAATAAAAAGTTTGATCAATTTAAAACGGCTTAAGTTTTCAACTTCTGGACAAGGAAAATTCTGATGAATCCCTGGTGTGTACCAGTGTTGACCAATACTTATGAGGCAATTTTTAGGTAAACTCAAAGTTAAAAGTGCGGCTTCTTTGTTGGTTGATGCTGGTAAAATTGCTCCAAGAAAAGTGTCCGTTTTATTTGCAAAATTGACTGCTTTCATATGGCCATGGTCAGGCGGATTCATTTTATTATAAATAATTGGGATGGCTATTGATATAAGAAGAAATAGAAGATAGAACTTTTTTTCTTTCCAATTTTTAATTAGGCTTATTGTACAAATTAACCCTAATAAAACGGCCAGCGGCATATATTGTAGCTTGGCTAAACCAAGCCATACGATTGATATGGATGCGAGAATAAAGAGAGGGATATTTTTTGATGTCGATAAGATTAAAAGGATAGTGAAAAATAAAGCAAAAAAAGAACTGGTGATGACAGAAAATTCTAAATATAAGGTATTAATATAAAGTAAATTTGTGATATCACCAAAAACCAAAAAAAACATAAGGGAGATTGCTAGTTTTTTATATTTTTCTGTAGCGATGTGAATTAATAATGAGAACCCTAAAAACAGTATTATAATTTTCCAAAGTGAAATTTCTCTAAAATCAATCTTATCGCCAATTTTATGAAAGGATTTTGCGATCCATGGAAAGGCATTATCAATAGAATTCATACAAAGATTTCTATCTTTAGAACCATCATAAATTAACGAATTGACAGGCCCTTCCAGATGCTCAGAGGTTTTTGGCTTATCTTGGATAGATTGCCAAATTCCTATGCAACTAGATTGTCTAAGAAAATCATAATTATTAGCATAACCCATAATAGGACTTGTAAAAACAGTAGCAATAATTTTTATTATTGTTTAGGAGTTACGCAGTTGGATCTCTAACACTCTGATTTTAAAAGAAATCGACTTGTGCGGTAGACAACCGAAATTTTCCATTAATCAATCGCTTAGAATTTCAACTGCGTAACTCCTAATTGTTAATAACGTTATGCTGTAAATAAAAATAGAGGTTAAAGATATTTTCGATAGGTATTTATAATAGATTTGTTTATAGTTACTCATGATTTTAAAAGATCCTTTTTTACATAGATCTGTTTTTCTTTTCTCTTGGGTAATCCCGCCACCCTTATCCCAGGTGGCGAGGAATGATACTGAATATCTGAGGCGAGCGATTGACGCAATAATCGTCAGGTATGGGCTGCTTCCATTGCCGCAATGGCATCGGCCATGCCGACCACCCGGCGGGCACTTTCGACGTGGAGATTTTCGATCAATTTACCGTCAACCACCGCTACACCTTCGCCGCGTGCCGCTGCGTCGGTATGGGCTTGGATGATTTTCCGTGACCACTCGACATCAGCCGGCTTAGGTGTGAAGACCTTATTGCAGGGGCCGACCTGCTTGGGATGAATCAGGGTTTTACCGTCGAAACCCAGTTCATGGCCTTGGCGGCAGGCGAACTCAAAGCCGGTTTCATCATTTAAATCAAGGTAAACGCCATCCAGAATGGCTAAGCCAGCGGCGCGGGCCGCCAACAGGCACAGGCCCAGCGAACTCATAAACGGCAAGCGCTCGTGGGTGTGCGCGCAGTCCAGTTCTTTGGCCAGATCGGACGTGCCCATCACCAGACCCTCCATCCGTGGGGTCGATTCCGCGATCCGCTGCGATTCCAGAATACTGCGGGGGGTTTCCATCATCGCCCAAATCGTCATCGAATCGGGTGCGCCATTGGCGCGCATGATTGATTCCATGTGACGGATCGCATCGGCGCTTTCCACCTTGGGCAGCAACAGCGCATTAGCACCCGATTTTGACGCCATGGCGATATCTTCATAACCCCATTTGGTCGATAGTGCATTGACCCGAATGATGATTTCGCGCAAACCGAAGCCACCGGCCTTCACCGCCTCGCACACTTGTTGACGGGCGAGTTCCTTGGAATCAGGGGCAACGGCATCTTCCAAATCGAGAATCAAACTGTCGGCGGGTAAGGTGCGGGCTTTCTCCAGGGCGCGAGCATTGGAGCCTGGCATGTACAGCATACTGCGGCGAGGACGCGCGGATTTAGGCATCGTTATTCTCCCTTGGTCATGTGTGTTGTGGGTCAGGTAGGTAGGCAGGACCGGCCACCAAAACCAACGGTGGTGGCCTAAAACAGTAAGAATTTTACACCTTCTCGTCTGCCAGGAGGGAGATAACTGATCAAGTCCGGCGCGGTGCTCAGTGAGTGGCGAAGCGATAACCGCTGAAACGCAAGAACCCGATTTTGACCGTGCCGGCTTGTCCGACCAGCAACGTATAAACGGTAAAAATTAGCGTGAACAGGGCATAAGCCAGGATTTCATTATTTACGAATGCATTCAGTAAATTACCACCAGCAATGATCTGGTCGGCCAATAACATCGGCCATGCCAACGACAACACTGCGCTGACCAGAAAGCGGATGTTCTCGCCAAAAACGCGGACAATGATATCGCCGATGGTATAGCCCTTCACCGCCCAGTAGAGAGCCAACCAGATCATGGGATTTCAGCGACTGGCCAGTAGGTTATTGGCGCGGCGTAACCGTTCAGTGATTGCGCGCATCACCTGTAAAGCAAAAAGCGGGGTACGCTGGACGAGAACCAGAAAATGTTCCCGATTGACAGGCGCGAGCAAGCAATCAGTTTTAGCGATGGCGGAGGCGCTACGGGGCTTGTCATCGATTAACGCCAGCTCACCGAGGATGCCTCCCGGATTGATCGTTTCGAGAATGCGTTCACCTAGCATGATATCAACTTGGCCTTCGGCGACGATGTACATGTTTTGGGCCGAATCACCTTCGCGGAAGATGGCTTGACCGGCGGTAAAGGATTGATATTGTTCGATAGCGCTGAACAGGTCCTGGTTTTTCATGCGATGCTCCGCGTCGTGCTGAATAAGGTGGGAAAGTCCTGTCCAAGGCTCGGCAGGAATGGTCTGCGCGATAATTTTTTGGAGTTTAGCGGATTTCTGGGGCCTTAACAGTGAACTACTTGGTTTCGAGGCTGCCGTATGGCCGGGGTAGAAAGCCACCGGGCAATTGCGCCGCATTGATGACCGCTATTGTCGGTGACTGGCCCCGATGTTTGTTGGTGTTGTGCAATAGTTGGCAGCTAAACTAGCCTAAGCGGCCCCGTTCCGATGGGGCGTGCTGAACGCGGGTTCTGAACCGCCGGCGATGTCAAAATCACGATGAGGAGTGTTCCGATGGATGTTGGCGCGTTATTCGATCAGCTTTTGCAATCTGGGCGCGATCTGGTGAACAAGGGCCAGGATATGATCGAGCAAAAACTCGACATTCCCGAAAGTGGTTCTCAGCGCGATGCCGCCTGGTCGAGCATGGGTAAGGGTGCCGCTGCGGCAGGGGTCGCGGCGCTGCTGCTGGGTACCCGTGCTGGGCGGGGCTTGACCGGGTTGGCGTTGAAACTCGGCAGCTTGGGGGCGATTGGTGGCCTGGCTTATAAAACCTTCCAGGATTGGCAGGCCAAGCAAAGCGGAACCACGGTTGTCGATCCAGGCCCACCCGTAACGGCTCTCAGTGGTTCACAACTCGACAAACGCGGTAAGGCACTCTTGCGGGCCATGTTATCCGCCGCCAAGGCAGACGGGCATATTGATGAGACCGAACAGGCCAAGATCGATGCTTACCTGCAAAAGCTCAATCTTGATCCCGAAGCCTTGCATTTCGTAAAGGATGAAATCACCGGGCCATTGAACGTGAAGGAGGTAGCAGCCGGCGCGGATTCTCCAGCGGCTGCCGTTGAAATCTATCTGACTTCCTTGTTGGCGATGAGTCCTGATAATGAAGCCGAGCGGACTTATTTGGACGATCTGGCCAGAGAGTTGAAATTGCCGCCCGAACTGATTGCAGAGCTGTTGGATCAAGTCAAAACCTGAGACAGATCGCAAGGCATTTGCCATCTTGCTAACAGCGCAAGCGCTGACCCTGGACTGTGGATTATCCCCAGACTCGCCAGGGTCAGCACTGCTGAATCAAACCGCTAATCGAACTTGCCGTGGTCAAGATTTTCCAGTAAGGCTGAGTTCACCGCCTCAAACCGAAGGATGCGGCGGCCGTGGTGATCCTTCATGAACTCATCGGCTTCGGCCTGCGAAGCCAGCGGTACCAGTTCATGACCCATCGGTCCCAGGACGTCCGAGCCGATCACATACCAGGCGGCGTGCGCGTCAATTTTGGTGACGCCGTAATACTCGGTGACGCCGATGGTGGCGATATCCGCCTGGGTATGGCCGGGCGCGTATTTAGGCAAATCCAGCAGGTATTTGAATAAATCCTTGGGGCCATCGAAATGATGGGCGTGGCCGTCTTTGTAGAACGCGGTTGCCACCCAGCCAGGATAGAGGCTGACGAACATCCCACACACCGGGCAGGTGTCCTTGGGGCCAGGGCCAGGGAGTGATAAACCCTCACTCCAGGCTGGCGACAGGTTGCTAAACCCTAGTGCCAGCATCAGCCAGATAGCGCCCGCTAGTGGAGCGCCCGCCCATTTCATTGGCCGTGCCCGGCACCTTGCTGGCGTTTCTCGGCTCGCTTCTTGCGAATCATCATCGTATCGCCTGCCATGCTCTGATAGGCGGCACGCAGGGCGGCGTCGAAGTCGCCTAATTCACCGCCGTGTTCCGCTTTGGCGGCTTCTGCGGCGGTCTTGGCGGCAAAAGCGACCTTGCTTTGTTTGGTCATCACACCCGGCAATTTCGAGCCGATCAGGTAGGTGGCCGCCTCCACAGCGACCAGCGGTTTGAGATCATCCTTCGCACCGAAATCAGCCGCATAAATCGCCTTAGGCCCGCGATCCAGGTTGATGGCCAGACTCAAAGCGGCGCAATGCAGCGAGCAAGTGGCGTCTACCAGATCATCCTGATAATGCACCAGGTGGCGGCTGTGGTGATATTGCTTGCGATCCATCCCGCAGTAAGGGCATTTGGGGTATTTGCTCAGTTCGTTGTCGAGCGGTTTGGCATCGGCGGCGGTTTTGGGGATGAATTGCAGTGGCGTACCGTCGTTCTCGCACGTTGCGGCCAGTACCGGCGGACTGAGCGCAGCGACACCGACGGTGGCTCCTGCCACGGTGAGCAGGCGAAGGATCTGGCGGCGTTCAGGGTTATGGTTATTGTTCATTTGAGCGATCTCTTGTTTTGGAAAGGCCATCGTCATTATACGCTGAGCTTTTACCATTCTAAAATAGAGATTATTCATCATGACTATGCGTTTTAATCCATATTTTGTAAATTATTTGTAACATTCGATCTGTTTGCCTGAGTAGCAGAAGATCGCCTTTCTGTTTTCAACCAATGCAGCAAACTCTTGATGTAGGCTTGATACAATCGCCGATGTTGTTCTGCCCTCAGCAAGCAGATTTTCCGCAGCACTGAGAAAAAGCGACTTCCAATAATTTAGAAATTTAATCCGTTGGGATTTCAATCGCATCCTGCCATCCAGCAGCGGCGATATCTCATAAAAACTGATTTGCTTAAACTTCGCTTCAATCGCTAGATTGGCCAGCTTTATTCCGATATCTGGATCACCGCCGCCGTCAATTTGATACTGGTTAAATGCGTACCAATAGTCATTGATTGCCGGGCAGTTCGGATAAATATAAAGACCTGAGTTGAATACTTCCGTACAATAAAAAATACCGTTTAGCATTAATACTCTGTAGGCTTCCTGCAAAATAGCCAGGGGATGATTGGTATGCTCCAGTACGCAAAAAATACAAACGCTATCGTAAGAACCGTCAGCAAAGGGTAACTGATAACCGGAAGCTACTTGAAGTTTTACGGTGCCACTAGCAATGCAATCTTTAAGAACATTATTGGCACGCGCAATCTGCGAGTACGCCGAATCAATCCCATCTATTTTCAAATGGGGAAATTTCTTGGCAAGAAGCAAAATTTGCGCGCCAACGCCACAACCAATCTCCAAAAGGTGGTGGCAATCGCTAAAATCAATATTCTGATAAATATAGCGTTCGAGAAACTGCGCCTGATTCAAAAGCCGATCCTGCTCCTGCTTTGAAAAGGTGTGAATGTAATGTTTTTCAATCATCACTCGCCTTTAATGCTTCGCTGAAACTTTGGCGTCTTCGCGAAGTGAGAAAGCATAGTGCCGGTTATAGCGTTGCCGATGCTCAGGAAACACGGTTGGGGAATGACACTTCAAAAACGACACAGCCCACGTCCGTTCTAAATGGCCCATGTAATTCGCCTGGTGGTCGGCTGGCGTAATGCCCAGCCTCAAGCCAAAGCTCGAAAGCCTGATCATAGAGACGGCCACTGATGATAAGCACCTCCTCAGGGTACAAGTGGCTTTTCCCACCAAACATAGCGGTGTCAGCGCCGGGCAAAAAACGAGTCAGTCTGGAGTACTCGCCGGTCTTTAGGTCAATGCTGAGCGTTAATTCTTCAACAAAGCCTTCCAATCCTGGAATCGGAATCCAGTCCTTTTGGTGTTCAGGCGCTAAAGGGTTCCAGTAGGTTACCGTGGATTTTGGCATTGATCGTTCTCAACCTGTTGATTTCGATTGGCTGTATTTAATAGCCAATGATGGCTGGCAGCCTGTATTATATTCTTTGCATGAGATCAATAGCATACTGCCGACGTTTGATAAAAGTAATGGTGAGGACAACCAGGCAGGCCGATGCATTGCCAAAAAAGATCAACGCCATCACTGAATCACCGACATAGACGATAGCGTAGACAATCGTTGTGAGATGCGACACCAAAAAAAGGCTCCAGGTTGCACAAGAAACCCCAGACGCACCATTGGTGTCCTTGGCCGCAGCCACCATTTGCGGGACATAGGCCAGGATACGCAAAGAGTTTACTAACATGAAGGCGCCGAACACAGCGGAACGTAACCATTCCTCATTGCCGTTGAAGTAAATCTTGGCGCCGATCCCAAATCCTATGAGCGATAAGAAGAGGGCTAAAATACCGCTACTGATCCAGCCGATTTCGCTACGGCGCTTGGGAGCAGTGGATTGAAGAGTTTGTTCTAAAGCAACCACGTTACGTTCTCCAAAGATTTTTTGTTAATCGAAAGATAAAAGCTTTCAGCAGACTCAAGATTCCGCCAATGGGTTAATAGCAAGCCGGATGCCAATGAGGAGTCTTCGGAGAACGGGTTGTAAGGTCTTGATTGCCAAGTGGCGGTAGCTATGAAACGGTGATCGTGTCGATCTGGCTCGGTCTTTTCCCTTCGCAAAATGTTGCGAATTTTTCAAAATATTGGGAAAAGCTTAATCAGTTCCCTTCGCAAGCGATGCCCTGAAATCGCAGCGGTAGGCCAGCCGACGAATACGCTATAGTTGATTGAATCGGCTCACAAGCAAAACGCCGCATCGTTACCACACCCATCACTGCTTGATCTGGACCCCATGCGCATCAAAGCCTATTGGCAAACCCTGGTCGGCAAGGCGCTACTGAAGATCGCGCTCGGCATTACGCTGATCATCGCCTTGGCCAGCGGCGTTAGCTACCAGATCCTCTTTAAGGAAATCGAACGACGGGCGGTGGATCAGTTACGTGAATATGCGGTGCAGCGCGCCAAATTTCACGAAGCCCACTTCGCGCTGGCACGGGAATTTCATCAGGTGATCAAGCAGGAGTTTCTGCGGCGCTACCAGGAACCATCACCCGACTTCGAACGGCGCTTCGATCAATTGATGGTGCGTTACCCCGACGGGGCGCTCCGCAACCGGCCGGAATATGCCGATATCACTCGGTATTCGACCGGTTGGATTCATAAGGACGTGCGGCCCAACCCCGAATTCAAACGACTATGGATGCTGTTTTTCGATCTGTCGGAACAGTTTTCCCGGCTGACGACGACCCGGTTCGTCAACCTATATTTTCTGCACCCCACTGAATCCGCCAATATGGGCTACGATGATCCCGCGCGATCCAACCAGGTGCATTGGGCCGCCGACACGCCCGCCGATTGGGTGCTGAACCAGCAGGATTCTTTCTTGATGGCGACCCCAGCTCGCAACGCCCGTCGGGAAACGGTCTGGGCCGGCCCGGAGTACGAGCCGGCCTACCGGCAATTGTTGGTGCCAGCGGTTACCCCCATTGATCTGAACGGCGAACATATCGCCACCGTGGCCAGCGATACGCTGCTCGACGATTTGGAAGCCAGCATCCTGCGCGCCGATATTCCAGGCGCCGCTCACACAGTGTTTCGGGACGACGGTCGATTGATCATCGACCGAACCTATCAGCCGAAAATTATTGAACATGAGGGTATTTACTTTATCCAGCAGACCAGCGACGCGCGGTTGCGTGCTCTGCTGGCGCTGACCACCCACGCGCCGGTATTACCGGATTACGGCTACAACCCGGATGCCGACCAGTATTACGCCATCAGCCGCTTGCAGGGGCCGCGCTGGTATTTTGCGTCCACCCTGCCGGGCAGTTTGATTCGAAGCGAGGCGTTCAAAGCCGCGCAGTGGGTGTTGTGGGCTGGTTTTGCCTCGCTGGCGCTGGTGTTGGCGGTGCTGGCGATGCTGCTGCACCGGCAGATCGCCGTGCCGCTGCGGCAATTGCTGGTCGCCGTCCGCCAGATGGGCCAACAGCGGGTACTCATCCCACTGGATACCACCCGCCGCGACGAAATCGGCAAGCTGGCCGCCGCCTTCACCATCGCCGCTCAGTCGGTTGCGGATGAAATTCGCCAACGCGACTGGAATCTCCAGCAGGAAAGTTCGGGTCGGATGCAGGCCTACCAAGCGTTGCAGGCTAGCGAAACCCGCTATCGTGTCGTTGCCGAGCAGACCGGCCACATCGTCTATGACTACGATCTCTCCAGCGGCCGGATCGACTGGGCTGGCCCGATCCCGCAGATTACCGGCTACCGTTTTCAGGAATTCGCGGAACTGAACATCGACGGCTGGGCAGAGCGCATCCATCCCGATGATCGTGCCCAAGCATTGCAAGCTCTGCGGCAAGCGCGCAGCGAATTCCGCAAATACCAGGTCGAATACCGTTTTCGCCGCGCGGATGGCAGCTATATCTACCTGGAAGATGAGGGGGTGTTGCTGACCGATATCAAGGATCGCTCCCGGCGGATGCTCGGTACTATGAAGGATATCAGCGAGCGCAAGCGCGTCGAACAGGCGTTGCGGGAAGCCAAGGAAGAAGCGGACAAGGCCAATCGCGCCAAAAGCCGTTTTCTGGCCGACATCAGTCACGAGTTGCGCACGCCCTTGAACGCCATCCTGGGTTACGCCCAGATTCTGCTGCGCGATGCTGGTTTAGCGCAGAAAGCGCACGGCGGTCTCACCATCATCCAGCAATCCGGCGAGCACCTGCTGGGCCTGATCAACGACATTCTGGACCTGGCCAAGATCGAGTCGAACAAACTGGACGTGCAGAGCGAAACATTCGATCTGTGCGATTTTGTGCAAGGGATCGCCGGTGCGTTTGCGGTGCGAGCCAAGCAAAAGAATCTGCATTTTCGCACCGACGCCGATCCAGGCTTGCCCGTCCATGTCCGAGGCGACGAACGCAAGCTGCGGCAAATTCTGTTCAATCTGATCGGCAATGCCATCAAATTTACCGACGCGGGCGAGATCGGCTTTGCTATCACGACTGATGAAGGGCGGATTCGCTTCGCCGTGACCGACACGGGCTGCGGCATTCGCGCCGAGGAACTGAGCCAGTTGTTTCAGCCGTTTGGTCGGGTCGGTGAGCGCTCGCAAGCCACCGAGGGGGCCGGCTTGGGACTGATCATCAGCCGCCGGCTGGTGGAATTGCTCGGCGGCGTGCTGTCCGTCGAGAGCACGTTCGGCCAGGGTAGTCGGTTCTGGTTCGCGTTGGCCTTGCCGGCGGTCGCTGCACCAACGCGGATAGAGACGGCCCCAAACGCGCCGGTGATTGGCTATCGCGGGCCGCGCCGTCGGGTGCTGATCGCGGATGACAAGCGCGAAAATCGTGCAGTGTTGGTGGACATGCTGGCTCCGCTCGGCTTTAAGGTGGCGGAAGCGGCCAACGGTCAAGCGGCACTTGATCTGGTGGGGCCATTCCAGCCGGATGCCGTGCTGATGGATATGCGGATGCCGGTGCTGGATGGGCTGGAGGCCACCCGCCGGTTGCGCCAGTCCGAGGTGGCCCGCGAACTCGTCATCATCGCAGTATCGGCCAGTGCCTACGGCCACCAACGTGCGCAATATCTGGCGGCTGGCGCCGATGCCTTTCTGTCCAAACCATTCCGGCAGGATGAATTGCTGGAATTGTTGCGCCTGCATCTGAAGCTGGAACTGGTCTATGCCGATACGACGAGTCGGTCGGTGCCCAGTGAGCGCCCCAGCGCGCAAACCGTGCTGGCTCCACCGGAAACCGATCTAGCCATCCTGCGCGATTTCGCCCAACGCGGCGATATCAAGAATTTGCTGGTGCAACTCGACCGGCTGGAACGCGCCGATACCGCTTACGCGCCATTCACGGCGCATGTGCGCGATCTGGCTGAACGATTCCAGCTCAAAAAAATCAATGAGCTACTGGCGGGTGGGGATCTAACGCCATGAGCGGCACTACCACACCGCAAGGGCGCTTGACCCGACATTACAACCGACTGCTGGCCTGGAGCGCCGCGCCGTTATCGCTGGTCATCATCCTGCTCACTGCCCAGCAATTCTTTAACCAGCGGGAAAACGAACTCGGCCAACTGCATAAGATTGTCACCGAGCAGCGGGTGATGTTGAACGCCTTCATCAGAACCGCCAACTTGCATGTCAGTGCCATGCGTCGGCAGGCCGAGGATTTTCTGACCACCGCCAGCGAGCGCCAGCCCAGCGAATGGCGGGCTTGGCTGGTGCCGAGTCAGATCGCGGTAGACGGCGCTGTTTTGACCACTCTCAGCCTCGATCCAGCCCAGCAGACCGCATTCAAAGCATTGAGCGGCACCATCATCGGCCGGATGGCACTCTTAAGCGAACCTGCGCGACAGGCTGAACTCGATATGGCACTTGCGCTATTCGCGCTCCAGCGAGCCGATCATGCGACCACCCCATTCTTTCGCTGGAGCTATTATTTTTCCGGGCAGGAAGATTTCGTCACCGCTTTTCCCTGGCAAGACAACGCCGTAACGGTGAAATCGGCGCAGGCCAGCACCATTGAGAACGTACTTAAATATTGGTTTGCTTATGATGTGTATCGGCTGGCGACGCCGGAACGTAACCCGGACGGCAGCAGTTACTGGACGGACGTGTATCTGGATACCGCCGGCGCGGGGTTGATGGTCTCGCACGCGGCGCCGGTCTACCAGCAAGGTCGTTATGTGGGGATGGTCGGCACTGATGTGCTGCTGGGCTTTCTCACTGAGTTATTGCAAAGTTTTAGCGAACGCTGGGGTCAAGTCTGGATCGTCAGTGAAACCGGCCAGGTGCTGGCCGATCCCGATCATCCTTACACCGCTGCCGATCAACGGGTCAGAACCTTGGCAGATGTTTTGCCAGAGTCACTGCGTTCCGTGCCTATCAGCAGCTTGCTGCAATCGTCCGATGAATTTCGCCGCGTGGGCAGCGACTACCTGCACGCGCAGCGTCTGAAGTCGGCGCCCTGGTATCTGTTGCACAGCATTCCGTCCTCGGCTATCACCGCTCGCTTGTTGCCGCGTTTGTATCCGGCCCTGATCGTGATTGCCGGGCTGGCGCTGACGTTGCTTATCATTCATGACCTGTTGCGCCAGCGCTTTATCAAACCAGCCTTGGCGCTGGTCGATTATCTGCGGGCCGAATCGACCGGCCAATCGCTATCCGTACCACCGGCCGTGCCCGTGCAGTGGCAACCCTGGTTTGAGGTGGTAACGACTACTTTTCAGAATAATCGAGGCTATTTGCAAACCATTCAGACTCTCAACGCCGATCTGGAACAGCGGGTCGAAGAGCGAACGCGGCAGTTGGAAAATGCCAACCGGGATCTTCGGCTGGAAATGGAAGTCCGCCAGCGCGTGCAGGACGCTTTGCGCGCGGCTAAGGTGGAGGTCGAACAGGCCAATCAAGCCAAGAGCACCTTGATGGCCAACATGAGCCACGAGTTGCGCACGCCGCTCAACAGTATCCTGGGTTACACCCAAATCCTGCTGCGTGACGCCGGTCTGAGCGACAAGCAGCGGGCGGGCGTCGAAACCATCCACCAGTCCGGCGAGCGACTGGCGGGTTTGATCAATGACTTGTTGGATCTGTCCAAACTGGCAGCACCGGATGTAGAAGGATTCGTGGCGCGGCGTGCAGCACGACCGGCGGCAGATTCTGGGGTATCTGATCTCATCCTCGATCAATGCTTTTTACCCCCCGCCTCGGACATCGCCGCGCTGCGGGTTCTCGCCCAGCGGGGCGATGTCAAGAGCCTACTGGTTCAGATGGACGAATTGGAACAGCGCGATGCTGACTACCGGCCATTCGTCGAGCAATTGCGCGAGATGGCGCGCGCTTTTCAAGTCAACCAACTGGTGCGGTTGTTGAGCGATCCTCGGCTTCGATTCTGACGGATGGCTTTTGCAGTAGCGTTTGCCAAGCAATTTGGCGGTTGATTTTTCAACCCCCGCAATCGATTTATTCCCGCTTTCAGCCTATCCCAACCATTACCAAGATGTTGGGTTATTCCCAATATTTTGGGGATACCGACGACCCTCAGCAAGAATCACTTTAATAGCTGTATTGTTTTTTTCAAAAAATATATTGAAATCAAATGATTATATATTTTTTATGTTTTTTCGGCAATTTGGCGAAAGGTTTGCTTATGACGGAGTGAAGCCAATATCAGTAAACAGCTAACTAAAAGCGCTGGGTTTATTGCTAACGATTGGCTAACAGAATTTCTCCTTTATCGAGGTAATGAGAATGGGTAACGAAAGCCAGAAATTACGTACCGATCACACACCTCTTTCGGTACTCAAAAAGCGTGACAATGCAGCAATGGAACGCCGCGATCAATACGTTGGCTCAACCAGCACAATAACTGTCAAGTACGCTCTCGCATTTGATGATTTTGCCGCCAATGTCGCTCACAAATTGCGGCATTGGATTGTTTATCGAACCGATGGCGGCCGATTTGCCAGGGCATTGGTGCGTAAATCCGGTAGCTTGGAGAAGCTTCATCGATACTGGAATGAAAATAAAGTGCCCCCTGGCAGCTCTGTCAAGCTGGTGGCGACCTTATATCGGCGCCAAGACCCATTAGCTGCTAACCGCTGGATGATGGAAATGTTTTTCGAAAAACCCAGCGCTGATGAGATTAATTTTGATGAATCTGATGGGGAGATCGTGATTGTAAGGCGCAATCGAGTTAAGGAACTTCAAATGACCGCAATGAGTAAAATCATTCGTGTTGCGGTGTCATTTTCATACCAAAATTCTGTCAAGCCAGGCGAAGAATTTAATCGAATTTTGAAAATGGCGGGTATTGCAGAGCGTCTGGGTAGCCATAAAGCATGGGATTTGTGGTATTACAATTATAATCCGATGCGGGTTTACATTTTTAATTCGACTAATTCACAAAAGAAAGAGATGACAAAAGCAACAAATGGCGCCATGCCTTTTGATGGTCGGTGCGCTTATACATCATCGCATTGGAGAACGTATCCTTTTAGGGAAATGGCCCAAAAACATGGCCTAAAGGATTTGGTTGAAATGACCAACGGGGTTACGAAGGATGTGCTCATGTACGACCAAAGAATGCTCACTGGTATTAACAAAATTAGCGCCGACCTTTCCAAGATACGATCTGGTGGCGGCACTCTTTATAAGAGTGCGTGGCCGTTCGTCGAGCACCTGCAAAAGCTTTTAGAGTCGCCTGACCATCTTTATTACGCTTACGATGGACCTGCCAAGGATAGAGGTATTTTCGAGAGAGCATTCAGGGTGTTTTCGAATACCGAATAGCAATGCCGGTTTTTAAATCGCTCAAAGCGGCTGATTCCAATAGGCTGACGGCAGATTCGCCAAGTCTCCAACTTCAAGCCTCGAAGCCGCCGCGCTTGCGCTCAATGCCGAGCTTTTTCATCCGCGCCTCCAGCGTGGTTGGCTTCAGGCCGAGCAGGCGTGCGGCGCCATGCTCGCCACTGACCCGCCAGCTAGTGGTTTCCAGCGCCTTGAGAATGTGCTCGTACTCCATTTCCTCCAGGGTCAAAACCGACACCTTGCCTGGCCCGGCCTCGGCTGTGGGTTCGCGTAACCAGTCGCCAAATTCTAGCGTTGAACTCCGGCTGATGATCACTGCGCGTTCGATCACATGCTGCAATTCCCGCACATTGCCTGGCCAGGAATAAGCTTGCAGCCGCGCCAGCGTCGCCAGCGGTACTGTGTCGATGCTCTTACCGAGGCTGGCTGCGTATTTCTGAACAAAATGGCGCACCAGCAGCGGAATATCCTCGCGCCGCGAGCGCAGCGCGGGCGATTCCACCGGAAACACGTTCAATCGATAGTACAAATCAGCGCGAAATTGCCCTTCACGGCAGCGTTGGGCTAAATCACGATTGGTGGCGGCAATCACCCGCACGTCGGTTTTTAGTGTTTGCGAGCCGCCCACCCGCTCGAATTCGCCTTCCTGCAACACCCGCAGCAGCTTGGCTTGCAAGTCCAGCGGTAGCTCGCCCACTTCATCAAGGAATAAAGTGCCGCCGTTGGCCAGTTCGAAGCGGCCGATCTTGCGGGTCAGTGCGCCGGTGAACGCGCCTTTTTCATGGCCGAACAGCTCGCTTTCGGCCAGGCTGGCCGCAATCGCCGCGCAGTTTAACTTGATCAACGGCTTAGCCTGGCGGGTGCTGCGGTTGTGGATGGCGCGTGCGATCAGTTCCTTGCCGGTGCCAGTTTCGCCGGTAATCAGCACGGTAGCCTGTGTGCCTGCGACGGCTTCCACCTCTTGTAGGACAGCGCGCAACGCCGTCGAGGCGCCGATCATTTCCTCGAAATCGTGTTCGGCTTGAATTTCATCTCGTAGGTAAAGGTTTAAGCCATGTAAGCGGTTGAACTCGGCTTCCGCCTGCTGACGGGCTTCGATGTCGCGCAGGATCATCGTATAAAACGGCTGTCCGGTGACGAGGGTCCGTGACAGTGTTGCCTCAATGGGAAAAGGCTGTCCGTTGCCCCGAAGCGCCTGCAAACCCTCTGGCAGCCAGAGCCGGGCTTCACTTTGCCGCTGATAGTCATGCACCACTTGGCGCAGTGGCGCGGCCAGAAGGGTATCCAGGGGTTGGCCCAATACCTCGGCAGCGTTGCAACCAAACATCGCTTCAGCGGCAGGGTTAAACAGGGTGATCAGGCCATCGGCATCGAAAGTCAGAATCGCATCCATGGCGCTGGTTACCAAGGCCGATAGCCGTGCCTCGCGCTCCGCCAGGGTGCGCTTGAGTTGTTGCAGCGTCAGGTGGGTGTGGACGCGAGCCAGCACTTCTTCATGCTGGAAGGGTTTGGTAATGTAATCCACTGCGCCAAGCTGTAATCCCCTGATTTTATCCACCGTATCGCTTAAGGCGCTCATGAAGATGATGGGGATCGCTTGGGTCTCCGGCTGCTCCTTTAAGCGGCGACAGGTTTCAAAACCGTCAATACCCGGCATCATCACATCCAGCAAGATAAGATCAGGTTGGGCATAGGCCGCTCGTTCTAGTGCGCTCTCACCATCTTCAGCCACTAAAACGCTATAGCCCGCAGCGCTCAGGACTTCGTACAAAACACCGAGATTCGCTGGCGTGTCATCGACCATCAAAACGGCGGGGGCTGACTGAGCAATATCGGTCATGGTGAAGACCTCGACATGTCTTGATCGGCTAGCTGCTTATAACAAACCGGTGATTTCTTTGGTAAACACCTCAGGGGTGGACTCACCGAGAATGCGAGTGCGAATGATACCTTTGCGGTCAATGATATAGGTGACGGGTAGCGCCATGACTTGATATTGGCGCGTCACCTCGCCCTGAGTATCCAGCAGCACATCGTAGGAGATGCCGAGTTGTGTAACGAATGGCCGCACCGTTTCCGCCGGTTGCAGCACATTCACCGCTAAAATCACCAAGCCCCGGTCGTGATATTGGCGATAAACCGGCTCCAGCGCGGTCATTTCGCTGCGGCAAGAGGGGCACCAATCCGCCCAGAAGCGGATAGCAACCACTTGATTAGCATACTGTTCCGGGAAATGACTGGTGACGCCATCCAGCCGATTCAGCGTGAAAGCCGGTGCGGCTGTGCCGATCCTGAGCAGGGGAGATTCTGCCTCGCAGCCGACGAGTAGCACGAGCAGTAGAAGGGTCAACAGCGGTTGAGCAGCCATCATGAGAACAACCTATCGGTCAAAGGAATACGAACGGGTGGCTCTGGTACCGAGTAAGCGTAACCGATTTTGCCGGGGTAGAGGCGATGCGAGTGTTGCTGGTGGAAGATGATTCGATGATCGGGGAGAGCTTGCGCAAGGGGTTGCGCCTGGAGGGTTTTACCGTTGATTGGGTGCAGGATGGCCGTAGCGCGGAACTGGCGCTGGAGACGACCGACTATGCCTTGGTGCTGCTGGATTTGGGTCTGCCGAAAAAGGATGGTTTGAGCGTGCTGCGCGGTTGGCGGCAGCGGGATGTCACAACGCCTGTGTTGATTCTGACCGCCCGCGATGCGGTGCCGGATCGGGTGGCGGGCTTGGATAGCGGCGCGGATGATTATCTGGTCAAGCCGTTTGATTTAAGCGAACTGCTGGCGCGGATGCGGGCTTTGTTGCGGCGGCAAGCGGGCCGGGCGCGGGGCTGGGTGGAAATTGGCGCGTTGCGGCTCGATCCCGTGGCGCATACCGTTGAATATCAAGGCGAAGCCGTTGCTCTCTCGGCGCGAGAATTTGCCTTGCTCCATGCCTTGGTGGATTCGCCGCGTGCGGTGCTGTCCAGGGAGCAGTTAGAGGAACGCTTGTACGGCTGGGGCGAGGAGGTGGAGAGCAACGCCGTCGAGGTTCACGTCCATAATCTACGGCGCAAGCTGAGTCCGCACATCATCCGCACCGTGCGTGGGGTGGGCTATCGGCTGGGGGAAACTGGCTGATCAGTGCTGGGGCCATGTGAATCCAAGCAGAGCGCCAGGCGTTTGCCCAGGGCTGTTACTGCTCGTTCGATCAGGAAAATTTCAAGGGATACCGCGCTGTGCGTCGTCATAACATTCTGTTTTATATTGCAGCGAGTGGATTGGTCAGTCTCTCTTTCTCATCGCTGGTGCTGGCCGCCAGCCTGAACGACACCGGCCAGCAGCTTTGGTACAACGGCTCGGCGATGGTCGCAATGGGCCATGCTGCTGTTGACCGTACTGCTTGGCATAGGTGGTTGGATGCGGCGGCGGGTAATGTTCTGAAGGCATAAAAAATCCGGCCCGTTTTATGACGGGCCGGGTTGCAAATACAGCGACCGCCTAAATCAGAGGCCGTAAGCTAAAGCATTGGCCAGCATCATTGGCTTCAGAGCGCCTAATCCAGCAACTTCGGTAGCCGCTCAAGCAACTCCGCACCCGATTCACACTGGATCAACCAGTCGCCGATGTGCGCCAATCGCTCGCGGTCATGAATGCGATCTAGCCAAAGGGCAAGCTGGTTCGCCGTTGCCTCTCCAAAACGGAGACGAGTCAGACGCACATAAGTTTCCCGTTCGCCGACCAAGTAGCCGCGTTCTAAGCCTTGCTCCAAGCCTTGCTCCAAGCCTTGCTCCAAGCCTTGCTCCAAGCCTTGCTCCAAGCCTTGCTCCAAGCCTTGCTCTAAGCCTTGCTCTAAGCCTTGCTCTAAGCCTTGCTCCAAGCCTTGTTCCAAGCCTTGTTCTAAGCCTTGCGCGATACCCTGCCTAAAACCTTCCTGCTTCCAGCGCTCGGTCCAACTTCGCATCCGCTCTTCTAACATGCTCGTCACCTCATACAAGTGATCTATTCCGGTGAGTTGTTCTTCGGGAAATTGTACGCGCACCAGCAGCGTTTTCAGCCAGGCCAGCAGAGCCTTGTCCAGTTCTGGGTGTTGCTGAATCGCCGGAATTACCTCTTGAAGGACCCGTAGAATATCCGCCGGTTCCTGGCAATGTTCCAATCGGAATAAGGCCGCCACCAGATTACGCGGCAAGCGTAGATCCTGCTCACTGTAGCGGCCTTCATCCAGCAGTAAAAACTCAAAGCGCGGCTGATAGGGCGCCAATCCCGGCAGCGTTTCCAGCAAATCGGCCAGTTGGGTGCTGGCGCGCCAACGCGGCGCACCGTTGTAGAGCACAATCGGCAGTACTGGCGGCAGTTTGCCATTAGGCAGCAGTTGTTGCTGTTCCAGCAGCTCCAAATAAAGCAGCCCCAGGTACACCCACAACCGCAGCGGCATCCACCGATCGATGCTGGATTGGAATTCCAGCAGGATCAGCACATACAACCAGTGATCGCGTAACTTCACCCGCCAGATGACATCGCTCTGCCGCCAGCCCAGTTGAGGTGTCACAAAATGCACATTGCGCTTTTCCAGGGTGCTGAAATCCAGTTCAGCCACCCACGGCTGCGGCACGAAACCTTTCAATAAATCTTCAATGAGCCGAGGTTGCGAGAACAGTTTTTTATAGGCCGGATCATAGATCATAACGGTATAGTCGTTGCGAAACCTAGACGGAAATTAACCGTATGAGTGACCTATTTTGTGCGGAAAGCGGCCAAGGCGGTGCGAATCCCTTCAACTTCTGCCTCATCCAAACCTCGCATCAACTTACCGATAAATTGCAGTTGCCGTTTATGCGCCCCACGTTGTGGCATCGCTTGAGCCGCTTTGACGGCCGCCAGCAACTCATCGCTGAGCGGCATCTGTTTTAGCTGGGTTGCGGACAATTTGACCACCGCTTCGCCCAAACTCTGCAACGCAGTGGCTTCCCGCTTGAGTTGGCTTTTGCTGGGCGGGCGCGGCGACTCCATCTCATACGATTCATCATCAAAAAAGGGATCGTTTTGCGTCATTTGGAGTCGCTACGCTCAGGCAATAAGAAGTCAAAGGGGCAGTCAGTCACCGAATTTTACCGCTGGCGCCCACAACCGTTCCAGCACCGGCCGGTCGCTACCCAGCAACGGCCGTAGATAGTGGCGGAAGGCTTCCGTGACATGGTTGCCCTCGGCGTTGATGAACTCGTCGGGCATGTGCCGGGTTTTGGCGGCGATGGCTTTCACATCCGCCAGTTCATAGCGCACCGCATAATCGCCGACGCGCTTAATCACCACCGAGCCGCTTTCGTAACGTCCGCAGGCGTAATGCACCGCTTTTTCGCCCACCTCCCGCGCCTCGCGGGCATCGACATCGGAGACCACGCCTGCAAAGGAGCGTTGCAGATAGCCGAACGTATCCGAGCGCACCCGTTTGATACCCAGTTGTTGCTGCACGGTCGCTGCCAGTTCATCGGCCAGCGCCCCGCCGGATAGCTGCACATTCCCGTGGGCATCCACTTCCGGTTCACGGCCCGCCTTGCGCATCAGGTCAGCCGCCAGCGGAATCTCCTTGCCCTTGGCGTCCCGATTCGCCCAGACCCCTTCAGAAATCGCCACGATGCAGCGGCTATGCCGTTTATAAAGGCGGTCGATGTCGGCCAGATAGCGCTCAATCGAGAATTGCCGTTCCGGCAGATAAATCAGGTGCGGGCCGTCGTCGTCGTGCTGGCGGGCCAGAGCGGATGCGGCGGTGAGCCAGCCGGCGTGCCGACCCATGATGATGGCGATGTAAACCCCCTGCAACGCCATGTTATCGGCGTTAGCCCCGGCAAAGGCGCTGGCGACGAAACGAGCGGCCGACGGATAGCCGGGACAGTGGTCAGTGATCGGTAAATCGTTATCTACGGTTTTCGGGATATGCACGGCTCGCAAGTCGTAGCCTTCTTTCGCGGCGTACTCACCGACGATCCGCACCGTGTCGGAGGAATCGTTGCCGCCGATGTAGAAGAAATAGCGCACCTCGTGTTTTTTGAAGACGTTGAGGATGTTCTGGCAATACTCGGCATCGGGTTTGTCGCGGGTCGAACCGAGCGCCGATGAGGGGGTTTGGGCGACTCGTTCGAGGTTATGCGTAGTGGCTTCGGACAGGTCGATAAAGTGTTGGTTGACGATGCCGCGCACCCCGTGCCGCGCGCCCCAGACGCGGGTGACATCGGGGAACTTACGCGCTTCCAGCACCGCGCCGACCAGACTCTGGTTGATGACCGCTGTCGGGCCGCCACCCTGGGCGATGACGACTTTGCCTCGCAGTCCACTCATGCGGGTAATCTCCGGTTCAATAGGCTGAATAAACTCCCTTCTCCCCGTGGGAGAGGGAGGTTTTCGCATAGGCTTATCCATTCGCCGCTTTCATTTTCGCCACCTGCTCCCTGGCGGCAGCGGCAATCTTTTCCGGCGTAAAGCCGAATTTGTTTTGCAGCGCTTTCAGCGGCGCCGATGCGCCAAAAGTATGCATACCGATGGTCAAACCCTGCAAGCCGACGTAACGCCGCCAGCCGAGGGTTGAGGCTTGTTCCACCGAGACCCGCGCCGTGATTTCCGGCGGCAGCACGCTGTCCTGATAGGCCCGCTCCTGGCGGTCGAACAACTCCCAGGAGGGCATACTGACCACCCGCGCCTTGATCCCTTCGCCCTTCAATTGCTCGTAAGCTTTCACGCACAGCGACACTTCGCTGCCCGTGGCGACCAGCAACACCTCCGGCTGACCGTCTTCCGCATCAGCCAGAATATAACCGCCTTTGGCCAGACCGGAGGCGGCAGCATAGCGGCGGCGATCCAGCGTCGGCAAGTTTTGCCGGGTCAGAATCAAGGCGACCGGTTGATGGCGGAATTGCATGATCACCCGCCACGCTTCCACGACTTCATTGGCGTCGGCGGGCCGCAGCACCACCAGGCCGGGAATGGCCCGCAACGAGGCCAGTTGTTCGACCGGTTGATGGGTCGGGCCGTCTTCACCGACGCCGATGGAATCGTGGGTGAAGATGTGGATCACCGGAATTTCCATCAACGCCCCCAGCCGAATCGCCGGACGGGCGTAGTCGCTGAAAATCAAAAAGCCGGAGCCGTAAGGCCGCACCTTGCACAGCGACATCCCGTTGAGGATGGCGCCCATCGCGTGTTCGCGGATGCCAAAGTGGAAATTGCGGCCGCCATAGTTGTCCGCCGTGTAATCGCCCGCGCCGTCGAAGGTCAGCCGGGTGTTGGTGGACGGCGCTAAATCCGCCGAACCGCCAATCAGCCACGGCACGTTGCGGGCGAGGGTATTGAGCACCTGCCCTGACGCGATGCGGCCCGCCATGCCGCTGTCACTGGGGGGGAAATCGGGCAATTCCTTATCCCATCCGGCGGGTAATTCGCGGCCCTGCATTTTCTTCAGATGATCGGCCAGGTCGGGATATTGGTGCTGATACTCGTCCAGCTTGACGAACCAGGCATTGCGCAGCGCCTGACTGCGCCGCCCCATGTTCTGCTGAAAATGGTTGAGCACGGCTTCCGGCACCAGGAATTTCTCATCCTCCGGCCAGCCGTAATGGCGCTTGGTCAGGCGGATTTCGTCCTCGCCCAGCGGGCTGCCGTGCGCTTCATGCGTATCCTGTTTGTTGGGCGCACCGTAGGCGATGTGGCTATCCACAATAATCAGCGTCGGTCGGTCGTGGGTGTTTTTGAAAGTGCGAAACGCCCGTTCCAGCATCTCCAAATCATTGGCGTCGCCGACCCGCAGCACGTTCCAGTTATAGCCGAGGAAGCGGGTCGCCACGTCTTCGCTGAAGGCCCAATCGGTATGGCCTTCGATGGTGATTTTGTTGTTGTCGTACAGCCAGCATAAATTGGACAGCTTGAGATGCCCGGCCAATGACGCCGCTTCGCCGGTGATGCCTTCCATCATGCAGCCATCGCCCGCCAGCGCGTAGACAGCGTAATCGAATAGCTCGAAGCCGGGGCGATTGTAGCGGGCGGCCAGCCAGCGACCGGCCATCGCCATGCCAACGCTGGTGGCGACGCCCTGACCGAGCGGGCCGGTGGTGGTTTCGATGCCGGAAGTCCAGCGGTATTCCGGGTGGCCCGCACATTTGCTGTCGAGTTGGCGGAAATGCTTGATGTCGTCCAGCGTGACGGTCGGTTGACCCATCCGCTCGTAGGCGGAATTGACGGTTTTGGCGCCGGTCAGGTGCAGCAGCGAATACAGCAGCATCGAGGCGTGGCCGATGGACAGCACGAAACGGTCACGGTTGGGCCAGATCGGGTCTTCGGGATCGAAGCGCAGAAAGCGTTGCCACAGGCAATAGGTCACGGGCGCCATCGCCATCGCCGTGCCGGGGTGGCCGGAATTGGCGGCCTGCACCGCATCCATCGACAGGGTGCGGATGGTGTTAATCGCCAGTTGGTCGAGATTCACCGAATCGTTCATAGCGGCAACCTTAAGCGTGTAACGGCTTGGTGAGCGTATAGAGTTGGCGGTAGCGTTCCAGTTGGGCGCGGTGATAGGCGGCGCGGGCCGGTCGGGGCGAGTGGTTTTCCTGCTTGGGTGGCTGGACGCAAATCCGGCGGATGGCGGTTTCGACATCGCCGCCCGCTACGCCGATCATCGCCAGCCGGGCCGCGCCCAGCGCCGGGCCAACCTCGCCGCCCGTGCGATACACCAGCGGCAGTTCCAGCGCATCAGCCAGCAGTTGCCGCCACAGCCGCGACCGTGCGCCGCCGCCGATTAAATCCAGTTCGCGCGGTTCACTGTCCGCTGCCCGCAGCGCATCCAGCCCATCGCAGCACGAATAGGCGACACCTTCCAACACCGCCAGCGTCAGGTCGTTCAAATCGGTGGCGTTGCTCAGGCCGTGGAACTGGCCGACCGCGCGCGGGTCGTTGTGCGGGGTGCGTTCGCCGGACAGATAAGGCAAAAACAGCACCGAGGTTTCGGTTTTGCCGCTGGCGTCCAGCCGCGCCAGCAGCTCAGAGACTTCGCGCTCCACGGTGCGGGCCAGCCAGGCCAGCGAGTTGGCCGCTGACAGGCTGACCGACATTTGATGCCAGCGGTTCGGCAGGCAATGACAAAAAGCGTGCACCGTCCGTTCAGGACAGGCGTGATGCGCGGCACTGACCACGAACAACACGCCAGAGGTGCCAAGCGACAGAAAGCCCTGGCCGGGGTCGATGACGCCGACCCCGACCGCACCACCGGCATTGTCGCCCGCCCCGGCTACCACAGGGACGCGAGGTAAATTGAGCGCCGTTGCCGCTGTCGCCGTCAGTTCGCCAACGATCTGACAGCCTTCATACAGGGTCGGCATGTGGGAACGATTCAGGCCAGTTTCGGCCAGCAGGGTATCGTCCCAATCCCGCTTAGCCGGATCGAGCCACAGCGTACCGGCGGCGTCCGACATCTCCGAGGCGAACTGGCCGGTCAGTCGGAATTGCAAATAATCTTTGGGCAATAAGACCTTGGCGATGCGGGCGAACAATGCCGGCTCGTGCTTGCGCACCCATAGCAGCTTGGGTGCGGTGAAGCCGGGCATGGCCATGTTGCCGCAGCGGTCGCGGAATCCCAAAAGGCTGGCTTCCAGTTCCACGCATTCGGCATGGCTGCGGCCATCGTTCCAGAGGATGCAGGGCCGCAGCACAGCGTTATTAGCGTCAAGCAGGGTCGCGCCGTGCATCTGCCCGGACAGGCCGACCGCTTTTACAGCGTCCAGCGGTGCGCCAGCGGCTTTGAGGGCGGCGGTTGCGGTGCGACAATTTTCCCACCAGTCGTCGGGGTTTTGCTCCGACCATAGGGGGTGCGGGTTGGATACCGGATGGTCGGCAGTGGCTTGATGGCGCACCGCACCGTCCGCATCCAGCAACACCGCCTTAACCCCGGAGGTGCCAATATCGAATCCGAGATACACGGTTTTATCCTCGCGCTGGTGGCCTCAACCCTTCAGAGAGTTCTGCAAGGTGGCTCGCGTGCCTTTGGCATACAGGCTTTCCAGCGCCTCGCGCACCGCGCTGACGAACGGTTCAGCTTGCGGCAGATCGCTACCGAAGATTTGATGCAGCCCCAAAAAGACCGAGGGGTCGGTATCGCCGAAACGGACTTTGCCCTGTAGTTCGTCCTTTAACGGATCGGTCGGGGTGATGGCCTTGCCCGCATCGTCCTTGCCGCCGAGATAGCGAATCCAACCGGCAATCAGCAGGCCGAAAATGTCCATCGGCTTGCGCTGTTTTAATTGCTCGCGGGCGATGGGCAGCACGAACTTGGGGATGCCGGAGGAGGCGTAGAAGGCAATCCGCGACAGTTGATCCTTGACCGAGGGATTGGCGAAACGGGACAGCAGGGTCTGCTGATACTCCACCAGATTGACGCCCGGCGGCTCGTGAATCAGCGGCCGCACCGTATCCATGTAGCGGTTGAGCAGGGCGCGGATGTCGGCATCGCGCATCGCTTCATCAGCGGTGACATAGCCCAGCAGCACCCCGTGATGGCACAGCATCTGATGACCCGCGTTGAGCAGATGAATTTTCATCAGTTCATACGGGTGAACATCGGGCGTCATCTGCACGCCGACCGCCGCTAAATCCGGGCGACCGTTGCAGAATTTGTCCTCGACCACCCATTGTTTGAACGGTTCGGCCACCACCGGCCAAGCGTCCGTCACGCCGCCCAGCAGCGCCTTGACCTGTTCGCGCAGCGCGTCGGTGGTGACGGGCGTAATCCGATCTACCATGCAATTGGGGAAGGCAACATTGGCTGCGATCCACGCGCCCAATTCGGGATCGCGCAGCCGCGCAAAGCCGGTCAGCATCCGCCCGGCCAGTTCGCCATTGCTTTGCAGGTTGTCGCAGGACAGCACGGTGAACGGGGCGATTCCGGCCTTGCGACGACGGTTCAGCGCCTCGGCCATGTAGCCGTAGAGCGAGATGGGGGCCTCGTTGGGCTTGGCCAAATCGTGGCGCAGATTGGGGTGATTCTGATCCAGTTCGCCGGTGCCGTGATCGAGGTAATAGCCGCCCTCGGTGACGGTGATCGAGACGATGCGGGTTTCCGGGTCGGCCAACCGGGCGATGACCGCCTCCGGTTCGCTGGGCGCGTGCAGATAGCCGCGTTCCGAGCCAATCACCCGCACGGTTTCCACGCCTTCATCCCGTTCCACCAGCGTGTAAAGCATCTCCTGCGGGCGCAGCGCTTCGGCCATCGCCCGGTCCTGTGGCAGCAGTCCGACCCCACAGATGCCCCACGGGCCGGCGCCCTGGGCGTGAAACAGCTCGTCGATGTATAGGGCTTGATGGGCGCGGTGGAAGTTGCCGAGGCCGATATGGACGATGGCTTGACCGACTTTGCTGCGGTCGTAACGGGGAACGGCGACCGTGGCGGGCAGTTGGCCGAGCAGCGCCGGGTTCAGACGCCGGTTTTGATGATCGCTCATGACAAGACTCCTTTAGGCAAAGGATGTAAAGCGCCGGTGGGGTGCAGGCCCGAACACCGGTCAAAATGGCTGATGACGCAATCGATCAGGATGCGGCGGGAAGGGGCCAGCCGTTGACTCGCTCCGGCAAGCCGTCCATCCGGTCGATGACGGCGGCTGCGCCGGCCTGATAGAGGCGCTGTGCCTGATCGGCCGGTACGTGGCTGGCCCCGGTAAAACCGATGACCGTCATCCCCGCCGCGCGCGCTGCCATCGTGCCGGGTACGCTGTCCTCAATGACCAGACAGCGGCCGGGCGTGACGCCCAACTGTGCGGCGGCGTACAAATACAGATCGGGTGCGGGTTTGGGTTCGGCCACCATGTCGGCAGAAAACATCCGGTCGCCGAAATGGGTGGTCAATCCCGCCCGCGCTACCGAGCGGCGCACGCTGGCCAGCGAACTGTTGGAGGCCACCGCCTTCAGTGCGGGTATTTGTTCGATGGCTGCTCGTGCGCCCGGAATCGGCTCCAATTCTTCATCCAGCGCGTGGTCAATGGCGGCGATGATTCTCGGCACCGTGCCCGGTGGCAGGGTTTGACCGGTGCGCTGTTCGACCATCGCCAGAATATCGGCGGTGCTGGTGCCTGCTGTGTTTTGTAGCAGCGGAGCGGTGTCGATAGTGGGCATCAATAACGCCAGTTCCCGTTCCAGCACATGCAGGGCGAGAACTTCACTGTCCACCAGCACGCCGTCACAATCAAAAATTACGGCATCCATAGCGTTTGCTAGTCTTTATCAATTGCCAGATTTAACATAGCATTAGCTAGCTCAATAGAATTTAGTAGTGTAGGATCGGGTTTGAATGAAATCTACAATATTGGTGATTCTGTTGCCCGCTCTTGAACTGCAGTTGCCTCAGTATATAAATGAGCTGTGAGCATCCAGTATATGTAGCCTGTTGCTATTTCCTCCCTAAGCCGAGTAGAGGTTAACCAAATAGCAAAAGCGATTATAATTAAAATAAAAATTGTTAATTCTGAAAAACCAATTAATATGCCCGTTATTATAGTTAGAAAAATAAGTAATATTAACATATGAGTAGTTTGTAAACTGTGCATATTCATTATTACTCTACTATACTCTTGTTCAAATAATTTATACCCTAAAAGAATAATAAAAATTGAGCGTGAATCAGAGAGTCCGTTTAGTATTTCATCAAGAGAGCTTAAATATATATTTGCTTTATCTTCGTTATATATTAAAGGGTTAGAAGCCTCGCTCCAAGCTTTCCATATTGCTTTCCATCTGAAATCTTGGCGTTTTATCAGATAAAAAGTATACTCATTAAGAGGGGCTATCAATGTATATATGAAAGGAAATTTCTGTTGAGTATATATTATAAACCTATGAGGTAATATTCTATTTAAAGAAGCACCCATTGCATGGGTAATTAATGTGCCTAGCATCGACCCAATCACCGCGAATAAAGAGAGAATAGTTGCTGTAACTACTAAGAAAGAGAAGCCTTTAATATCTAGCTCTATTATTAAATTTTTAATATCATTAAAATTAAATTGGAATGTGAATTTATTCATAAATATAAAAATAACTAATAATTGAATGCTAATAAAGCAACCGATTATGAGCCGTGGAGCGCTGCGAAAGATGCTATTAAGCCACATGTTTCATACTCGTATTATGTTTAGATCAGAATAAGAAATGAGTAGTTATCTTTCTAAGAAAATGATTCGTTGGCCCCTAATAGTATTAAAGTTTACACCATCTTTATAGATCAAAATTCGTCGGCAAAATGATCACATCCCGAATGGTCATGCCGCGCGGCCGGGTCAGCATGAACAACACCACGTTGGCGATTTCACTGGCTTCGATCAGGCTGCCGGATTCTCTGGCTTCCTTCAGTTTCTCCTCCGGCCAATCGGAAAGCAGTGAGGTAATGACTGGGCCGGGTGAGATTGAGCCGACGCGGATGCCGTATTTGAACACCTGGCGGCGCACGATCTGGACGAAGGCGTTAATCGCCCACTTCGACGAGGCATACACGGGTTCCCACGGGGTGGGAAAGTGGGCCGCCAGCGAACTGGTCACGATAATGTCGCCGCTGCGCCGCTCGATCATGTGCGGCAACACGTCATGGACATTTTTCATCACCACGTTGATGTTCAGGTTCAGCATCCGGTCGATGGCGTCGGGGTCGACGTCCACCAGATCACCGCCGACATAACTACCGGCGTTGGCGTGCAAGATGTCGAGCTGACCGGCTTTTTCCAGAATTTGCGGCAGCAAGGTCGCGCAGCTCCTGGAATCAAGCAGGTCGAGCTTCAGCGGAATCGCCGCAGCGCCCAGTTTTTTGCAAACGGCTGTGAGCGCCGCTTCATCGCGGTCAACCAGCACCACCCGCGCCCCAGCCGCCAGCATCGCCTCCGCGCTGGCCAGTCCGATGCCCGACGCTGCCCCGGTGATGGCAGCCACTTTGCCTTCGAGTTCTCTTGCCATTTCGTCCTTCCTCTTTCGCAAACGCTCACGCAAACCCTCACCCTGACCCTCTCCCAGAGGGAGGGGGGGTGGGGGTGAGGGCAAGAGGGGTCTAATGCCCTCCCTTGCCCCGGCCGACATCGGCCAGCGGATGCCGCGTCGATTGCGCCAACGCCAGCCCGTCGGAACCGAACAGATGGCAGGTTTGGCTGCGCACCCCCAACTGGATGGGGTCATTGACCCGGATGTGGCTGTTGCCATCGACTTCCGCCGTGATCATCGTGCCGTTGTCGAGCTTGACATAGGCGTAAGTCGCACCACCCAGCCGCTCGACCACCAGCGCCGTGCCGGTCAATTTGCCGTCGCCGCTGCCTTCCTGGAGATGTTCGGGCCGCACCCCCAGCGTCAGCTTGTCGCCCGCTTTGGTCGCGCCCGGCACCACCAGAACCGTGAGGTTATCCCCGCCCGGCAATTCGACGGTGACGCCTTCCGGGGCAACGGCCTTGACCGTCGCGTCGATGAAATTCATGGTCGGCGAGCCGATAAAACCGGCCACGAAGCGGTTGGCCGGATGATGGTAAAGCTCCAGCGGCGAGCCGACCTGTTCGACCACGCCGCCCTGCAACACCACAATCTTGTCAGCCATCGTCATGGCCTCGACCTGATCGTGGGTCACATAAATCATGGTGGCGTTGAAATCGCTGTGCATTCGGGCGATTTCGATGCGCATCTGCACCCGCAGCGCCGCATCCAGATTCGACAGCGGCTCGTCGAACAGGAACACCTTGGGGTTGCGGACGATGGCGCGACCGATGGCGACGCGCTGACGCTGGCCGCCGGATAAGGCTTTGGGTTTGCGATCCATCAGCGGGTCAAGCTTGAGGATGCGGGCCGCCTCGTTGACCTTGCGGTCGATTTCCGCTTTCGGCACCTTGGCCAGCTTCAGGCTGAACCCCATGTTGTCGCGCACGGTCATGTGCGGATACAGCGCATAGGTCTGGAACACCATCGCAATGCCGCGGTCGGCGGGCGACAGGTCGTTGACCCGTTTCCCGTCGATGCTCAATTCGCCATCCGAGATGCTTTCCAGACCGGCAATCATCCGCAACAGGGTGGATTTACCGCAGCCGGAGGGGCCGACGAAGACCACGAATTCCTTGTCGTTGATGTCGATATCGACGCCTTTGATGATGTCAACCGGCCCAAAGGATTTCTTGATATTGCGTAAGACGACTTCAGCCATGATCAATGTCCTAAAAAAGGGTTACTTGACGGCGCCGAAGGTCAGCCCGGAGACCAGTTGCCGCTGGCTCATCCAGCCCACCACCAGAATCGGTGCAATCGCCATCAGCGACGCCGCCGACAGCTTGGCCCAGAACAGGCCCTGCGGACTGGAGAAGGAGGCGATAAACGCGGTCAGTGGCGCACCTTGTGAACTGGTCAGATTCAGGCTCCAGAACGCTTCATTCCACGACAGGATGACCGACAGCAGGCCGGTGCTGGCGATGCCCGGCACCGCCAGCGGCAGCAGCAGCAAGAACAATTCCTGCATCGGATTCGCGCCATCCACCCGTCCGGCTTCGAGAATTTCGCCCGGCACGTCCTTGAAGTAGGTGTAGAGCATCCAGACCACAATCGGCAGGTTGATGAGGGTATAGATGATCAGCAGCCCGGTGACGGTATCGAGCAGGCCCAGGGTCTTGAACAGCAGATACATCGGAATCAGCACGCCGACCGGCGGCATCATCTTGGTGGACAGCATCCACAACAGGGTCGAAGGCGTGCGCTTGGTCGGAAAGAACGCCATCGCATAGGCGGCGGGGATGGCGAAGGCCAACGCCAGCAGCGTGGAGCCGAACGACACCGCAATCGAGTTCCAGACGAAACGGGCGTAATTGCTACGGTCAATCACGTCGGTGTAATTCTCCATAGTCGGCACGAAGAACAGCGACGGCGGGGTGCTGATCGCTTCGGTTTCGGTCTTGAAGGAGGTGAGCGCCATCCAGAAGATCGGAAAGAAAATCAGGATGGCGATCACCCACGCCAGTACAGGAATCCAGCGCGGTGGTTTTTGAAAGGTGGAGGGCATGGACATGGCGTTCTCCTCAGCCTTGCTGCAAGTTGCGGGACACGGTGCGCACCAGGAAGAACGCCACGACATTGGCCAGAATCACGGCGATGATGCCGCCCGCCGAGGCGTAGCCCACATCGAATTGCAGCAGACCGACCGAGTAAATCAGCCAGGCCAGATTGGTGGTCGCAGTGCCCGGCCCGCCGGAGGTGGTGACGTAGATTTCCGCAAAGATGGTCAACAGGAAGATGGTTTCGATCATGATGACCACAGAAATCGCCCGGCTCAGATGCGGCAGGGTGATGTAGAAGAACATCGCCAACGGGCCAGCGCCGTCGATGCGGGCCGCTTCTTTCTGTTCCGAATCCAGCGATTGAATCGCGGTCAGCAGAATCAGGAAGGCGAAGGGCACCCATTGCCAGGCCACGATGACGATGACCGAGAACATCGGGTAATCGGTGAACCAGTCGGTTGGGGTTAAACCCACCATGCTTTGCAGCGAGGCAATCAGCCCGTAGACCGGGTGCATCATCATGTTTTTCCACACCAACGCGCTGACCGTAGGCATGACGAAGAACGGCGCAATCACCAGCAACCGGGCGATGTTGCGGCCGGGGAATTCCTGGTTGTAGAGCACCGCGAACAGGGTGCCGAATACGACGGTGATGATCAGCACCGAACCGACCAGCACCAGCGTGTTCCACAGCGAGGTCCACAGGGTGGGGTCGTCGAACAGAAAGCTGTAGTTTTCGAGACCGGCAAAGCCGGTAAGTGCGGGATTCAACAGGTTATAGCGGATGACCGAGAAATACAGGGTCATCGCCAGCGGCACAATCATCCACAGAAACAAGACGATGACCGACGGCCATAGCAAGGGCCGGGTATCGACTTCCCGATTGGTTTTTGCCGGAAGGGCGGCAGAAGGAGCAGGTGCCAGGGTTGTCATAAAAAACCCTCGTGCGTGAGATTTCGAGATGGCCTGCGGCCGGTCGGAAGCAGGAACAAGGCGTTACGCGATTCCCTCCCCCGGTGGGAGAGGCTTAGGCTGAGGGCTAACCCCTCCCGGTGAGAGAGGGGCTGTTACCAACGCTTATTTCTTGCCGTAACCCGCTTGGGTCATGGTGCGGGCGGTCGCGGCTTGGGCGCTCTTGAGCGCCTGATCGAGCGGCATCTTGCCGGTCAGCACGGCGGCGATGGTCTGGCCAACTTGGGTGCCAATGGCCTGGAACTCAGGAATGCCGACGTATTGGATGCCGACATACGGCCGGGGATTGAGGGTTTGGTCGGTCGGGTCGGCGCTGTTGATGGCGGCCAGCACCGGCTTGGCGAAGGGCGCGGCTTCCAGATACTTGGGATTTTCATAAGTTGAGGTGCGGGTGCCCGGCGGCACGCTGGCCCAGCCTTCCTTCTCGCCCACCAGTTGGATGTAGGGCTTGGAGGTGGCCCACAGCACAAACTTCTTGGCGGCGTCCTTGGCGTCCGACGATTGCGGGATCGCCAGCGTCCAGGCCCACAGCCAATGCGCGCCCTTCGGGGTCTTGGCGACCGGCGCTTGCGCGAAGCCCACCTTGTCGGAGACCTTGGACTGTTTCGGGTTGTAGAGCAGACCGGCAGCGACGGTGGCGTCAATCCACATCGCGCACTTACCATTAGCGAACAGGGTCAGATTTTCGTTGAAGCCGTTGGCGGCCGCACCGGGTGGGCCGTATTTGTTCAGCATCTCAACATAGTCGCCGATGGCGGCTTTCCATTCCGGGGTATCGATGGTCGGCTGCCAGTTCATGTCGAACCACTGGCCGCCGTAGGTGTTGATCATGGTGGACAGGAACGCGAAGTTTTCGCCCCAGCCCGGCTTGCCGCGCAAACAGATCCCGTAAACCTCGGCTTTCTTATCGGTCAGCTTCTCGGCCCATTGCTTGACGTTATCCCAGGTCGGCTGTTCCGGCATGGTGATACCGGCTTTCTCAAACAAATCCTTGCGATAAAACAGCATCGAGCTTTCGGCGTAGAACGGCGCGGCGTACAGCTTGCCCTCATGGGAAAGACCATCACGCACCGACTTCAAAATATCATCTACCGCATAATCAGCGGGCAGATTCTCCAGCGGCATCAGCCAACCCTGCTTGGCCCAAATCGGCACCTCGTAGGTGCCGATGGTCGCCACGTCGAACTGGCCACTCTTGGTGGCGATGTCGGTGGTCAGACGCTGGCGCAGCACGTTTTCTTCCAAAACCACCCAATCGAGCTTGATGTCCGGGTTTTGCTGCTCGAACTGTTTCGACAGTTTTTGCATAATCACCATGTCACCATTGTTCACAGTGCCGATGGTGACGGTAGTGGCCGCTTGCGCGGTGGCAGTGAGCGACAAGGCGGCGATCAAAAGGGCGGATTTGCGTAGTTTCATTGGGTTATCCTCTCCTCTCCAAAGGTGCTGTCATGAGTTGCTCGTACCAGCATGATAGAAATATGGCGCAATTTGCCATCATCACCAGTACTTGATTCACCAATATCTATACTTTCCTGATATTCCATGCGCTAAGAAGGAGGAGAGGAAAGGCTGTGATCCCACATCAAACGAAACAGCGAATGCCGGAGTTGGAGATCAGCGATAAACAAACCGGGGCCATCCGTTATCTGGAACATGGCTGCCCGCATTGGCGGATTCGCTGGCATTATCATGACGAGTACGAACTGCACCTGATCGTCGCCAGTAGCGGCAAGATGTTCATTGGCGATTACATCGGACTCTTTCAACCGGGCTGTCTGGTCCTGACCGGTCCGCGCCTACCGCATAATTGGGTCACCAATGTGATTGATAACACTCATTATGCGCTCCGTGATCGGGTCGTGCATTTCGATCACGACGTTATTGTCGGCGCGGTTGCTTTATTCCCGGAGCTGTCCATGCTGCTCCCGCTATTGGATCGGGCCAGGTACGGTATTGAGTTTTTGCATCATGCCGATGCAGCCGAAAAATATATGATGCAAATTAAGGAATCGGATGGGGTGGCGCGGGTGGGTTATTTTTGCGAGCTGCTGGATCTATTGGCCCACAGTCCCCACCAACAGGTGTTATCGACCACTCAAATCAATCTCCCTATCAATAGCGAGTTTCAGCGAAAAATCGATCTGGTGATCCAGTTTGTGATGGGCCACTATGAGCAGAAGATCGCCCTGGCGCAGATTGCAAGACTGGTGGGCATGAGTGAAGGCCATTTCTCGCGCTTTTTTCACCGGGCTACCGGCAGCAGCTTCAATGAGTTTGTCAATCGGGTTCGGATCGCCAGGGCCTGTGATTTGCTGTCTCGAACCGATAGGCCGATTACCTTGATTGCGGGTGAAATAGGTTTCAATAATATCGCCAATTTCAATCGGCGTTTTACGCAGCACAAACAAATGACGCCCAGTAAATACCGCCAGCAGGCGCGTGAGCGTTATTCCGCTGTGAGCACGCCGCCGTTGCTATTAGAGGGCGTCCATCCCAATTGATCGCTAATTGCTGGTAGGAGGTTAAAAACCTCCCCTGCATTTGCTTCAGGTATGATCTTTAATCGTTGCTGTGGTTCCGCCGCTCTTGGTTAAAGCAATGGCGGCTTCACGGGCATCTGCTGTAGCATACATCAGACTGGTGCCGATGATCTGATGATTGGCTGCCTTCAAATTAAAGAAAAATTTCCCATTTGCCGCTTCCTTAAGTTCATATCTCGCATCATCCGAGCAATTGCTTTGTACTGATTGAATGCCGTTTGTGGCAGAACCTTTTACTTTATACAATTCACTACTGAGCAAAATCTCATTGTCATCCGATTTCAGTACGAAGCGAAATTGATCATCTTTGCTTTTGTTCAATTCAAACCAACCAGCCATTGCCAGACTCCTCTCAAATGTTGCTCTATGAAATCATCGACGCGACGAATTATTTAAACTCGTCTAATCAACTGAACGAGTATTGATCAATCATCGCGCTTGCGGCAAAGTCTATCACATAAATTAGACATTTCTGGAACCTGTGATCTGCGAGATCATCGGTTAACCCCAAAATCGGATGGCTGACGTTTATGGTCATCACCTCACCCCAAACCCTAGAGGTTGAAACTCATGAAGCGAACCCGCTGGTTGTACCCGCTCGGCATCTTGCTGGTATGCGCCGCTGTGCCGTTGGCGGCTATGGCGCGGATCAAACTGACCACCTTGCCGGTGCGCGAGCGGGTGGAGATTCAACTCGATCATCCGCAAAGTACGTTGGTCGAGGAAGAGCGCATCGTCCCGTTGGTCAAGGGAATCAATCAAGTGGATTTCTCCTGGGCCAACACCCGCATCGACCCCAACAGCCTGATTCTCCGTATCTTGCCGCCAGAGGCCGAGACACCCTTCGAAGTCAAGGTGCTCTCGGTCAGCTACCCGCCGAGCGAAACCGCGCTAATCTGGGCAGTCGCCGCCAGTGCGTCGGGCACTGCGCGGGTGCGGATCAGCTATGTGTTGGGCGGCTTGGGCAAGGATTTTCACTACCGGGCGACTGCTGGTCGTGACGAGAAAACCCTGGAGCTGACCCAATGGTTGCGGATCAACAATAATGCAAACGAGGCTTATGAAAACGCCCGATTCTGGGCCGGGGTCGGCGAACGGTTTGACAAGCCCCTTGGCTTAAGCGAAACCAAGGAAGTCCAACTGGCGCGCTTCGCTGGTGTGCCGGTGCGCAAAACCTATACGTGCGACCCGGTGGCTTTCGGTTATCTCGATGAGGCCCAAGACAAGCTGAACGTGCCGATGCACTACGTGATCAAGAATGCCGGTGGCAGTCTTGGCAAGGAGCCGCTACCGGCAGGCAAGGCCCGCATCTTCCAGGATGACGGCAAAGGGAGCAGCGCGTTTCTCGGTGAAGATCACGGTAAATTCACTCCGCCAGATGACGAACTGACGCTGTATCTGGGCTTGGCCCGCGATATCGCGGTGCGGCGCACGGTGGACCGCAACGAGCGCCAACGCATCGCCGGCAACCTCTACCGTTATGATGTCACTCTGAAATACGAGATCGAGAACTTCAAGGATACGCCGGTCACGCTCGATATCGCCGAAAGCGTCCGCCAGATTCGAGACAGCATTCGCAGTGGAGAGACCAACGACCTCGATCCAGAATGGCAACTCGGTAACGGCACCTTGCGGCAACCCGATCCTGACAAGAGTGATGCCGACCAGTTGTTGTTCCACGTTGATTTGCCACCGCGCGCTGCCGACGGTCAAGCGCAAAAGCAGGTACATACCCTGCGGCTGACTCTGAACAACGAATGGTGAGCGCGATGATGAGAAACCGGCTTGGTTTTTGTCTGGCCTTGTTAGCTGTCCTGCTACCGCTGGGCGTACTGGCGCGTAACGTCGATCTTGCCACCGTTCCCAGCCGGAATACGGTGCAATTGACGATCTACAATTCCGAGGATTTGACCCTGGTGCGGGAAACGCGGGTCGTCACCTTCAAACAAGGCGTTAACCCGCTGCAATTTTCCTGGGCTAACACCTTAATCGATCCGACCTCGGTGGAATTGAAAGTCCGCCAACCGAAGACTGGCGTGGAACTGCTCGATACCACCTATCCGCACGACCGACCGCAAACCCTCTACTGGAACGTGCAAAGCGACGCCAACCGCGAAGCGACCATTGAAATCAGCTACTTCACTTCAGGGATCTCTTGGCGGGCCGATTATCTGGCCATCGCCGATCCTGATGAGAAGGCACTGCACCTGAACAGTTTCGTGCGAGTTGATAACCGTTCCGGTGAGGATTACGAAAACGCGCAAGTGCGGCTGGTGGTGGGCACCATCAACCTGGTGGAGAAAATCGCCCAGTTGGCCAAATTACCGGTCGGGCGGATTGAAGATGCCCTAAAAAAGAATGAATTACAGGAGGTTCGGCAAAAGGCCGCGCGGATGATGATGGCGCCCGCACCCGTGTCAGCGGCTGACTCAGGTACCTACGCCGGAGCGGAGATGGAAGCCTCCAAGGAAATCATCAAGGAAGGTTTGAGCGAATATTTTATTTACACCATCGAAGGGACGGAAACCGTGCCGAACGGTTGGTCTAAACGCTTGCGCAGCTTCGAGGTAGCCGACGTACCGATGAGTGTCCAATACCGCTATCGGCCGCGCGAATACGGCGAGCCGTTGGTGCGGTTATATCTGTTGCGCAACGATGCTGCTTCCAAGCTGGGCCTGACGCCGCTGCCGGATGGCCAACTGCGGGCGTTCCGCGCCAACAGTCAGGGCGGTCTGAGCTATTTGGGCGAACAGTCGCTGAAGTACGTGCCTATCGGCGACAAGATCGAGTTGAATCTTGGCCCCGACCCGGCGGTCGTGTTTGAACTCAGCAAGCGGAAGGTCTACCGCGACAACCTCTGGTTCCAGGTCAAGGGCGGCAGTCTCTACCGCAAATTGGGCGATGACGCCTTAAAACTGGAATTGGAGAGTGTAGTCGCCGGCTGGGATGAGCACACCGTGTTCCGCCAGGAGATACGAAACTACACGCGCAAGCCGATCTCGGTACAAATTCGCCGCGATTATCCGGGTGATGTGGTATTTCGTAGCCAACTGAAGCCGACCCTGCACGATTTCCAAACGGTGCAGTTCGAGACCGACGTACCGGCGGGCGGCAAGGCAGGGCTGGATTATGAAGTCATCACCCGCGAAGGCTACAACCAGAAGCAGAGTCGGGTGGAGTTGCAGGCTGGGGAGGTAGGCCGTTAAACGGTTTAGAGGGACTGGCAAATCAGGGTGAGCCAAACCTCACCCTGATTTTTTGAGATGTCTACGCTCAACGCAATACCAGCAGCAGTTCCTCCCGCCCGCGCAACAGGTTCAGTAGCAATCCTTCGCTATCAGCCGCCAGTTGTTGCATTTCGGCAATGCTGGCAATCGCTTGACGGTTGACGGCCAAGATCAGGTCATTCTTGCGTAAACCCGCGCGGGCAGCGGCACTGCCGGATTCGACATTGGCAACGACAACCCCCTTTGCCTGCCCAGCCAGGGGTGAATTGGGACTGATATCTTCAAAAGTCGCTCCACTCAGCCGACTGTTGAGCGCTTGGCCGTCGATTTTGGCCGAGACGTATTCGCCGACTTTGGCCTCAATCGTCTGGGGGACGCCCTCGCGTAGGATATCGAGGCGGATCGCTTCACCGACTTCCAGCAGGCCGATGGCATTGCGCAAGGCACCGCCGTCACGTACCGGCCGACCATTGATATTAAGCACCACATCGCCTTCCTTCAGGCCCGCGCGGGCAGCGGCGGAACGAGGACTGACTTGGGCGATCACCGCCCCTTGGTCGGTCGGCAGCTTAAAAGCCCGCGCCAGTTCAGGGGTGAGATCCTGCACTGAAACGCCCAGTTGGCCGCGTCGAACCGAGCCATGCTCGACGATATGGTTCATGGTGCGGGCAGCCATATTGGCGGGAATGGCAAAACCGATACCGACATTGCCGCCACCGGGTGCGATGATCGCGGTATTGATGCCCACCAATTCACCGCGCAAGTTCACCAGGGCGCCCCCCGAATTGCCGGGATTGATCGAGGCATCGGTTTGGATGAAATCTTCATAACCCTGAATGCCAAGCCCGGAGCGCCCCAACGCGCTGATGATGCCGGAGGTAACGGTTTGCCCCAGACCGAACGGATTGCCGATAGCAACGACGAAATCACCGACCCGCAGCGCATCGGAGTCGGCCAGGGTGAGTGCGGTCAGGTTGTTGCTGGGGATCTGAATCACCGCCACGTCGCTTTCCCGGTCGGAACCGATGACCTTGGCGTCGAGTTTGCGGCGGTCACGCAAGGTCACAGTGATTTTATCAGCACCGTCAATCACATGGTGATTGGTGAGGATATAACCCCGCCGCGCATCCACCACCACCCCGGAGCCAACGCTTTGTGACTTGCGCTCGCGCGGTTGGTCGGGGATGTTGAAGAAACGGCGGAAGAACGGATCATCCAGTAAGGGATTGCGCGCCGCCATCCGGCTTTCAGTAGCGATATTCACCACCGCCGGTGTCGCCCTTTCCAACATGGGGGCCAAGGTCGGCAAAGCTTGGCCATCGACTGCGATGGGTAAAGCCGATTGCGCCAGGGAAGGTGTGAGACAACCCAGGCTTAAGGCCAGCAAGCCAGCCGACAACAGCGCGCGTGAGATCTTGACCACTGGAGAACTCCCTTAAGACTGAAATTGATGACAACGAGCCGTCAGGCGACATTATTTAGGCCAGCGCGGGCGCGGGTCGAACGGCAAGTCTCGCGCCATGCGCTGGAATAGATCGCGGGCTGTTTCGCTGTCGGCCGGCGGATTGACGATATGCAATACCGCGAGCTGATCGCCTGGCGGCTGACCTGGCAAGCCGCGACCGCGCAGCCGCAAGGTTTGGCCGTGGTGGGCATTGGCGGGGACATTGATTGACACCGAACCGCCAAGCGTTGGTATCTCGATCTTACCGCCCAGGGCTGCTTCCCATGGCGCCAGCGGCAGATCAAGGCTCACATCGCGCCCCTGAACCCGGTAGAGCGGGTGGGCTTTAATGGTCAGCTCCAACAGCAGATCACCATTGGGACGACCGCCGCCACCGGGCCGGCCTTGACCGCTTAAGCGGATCTTTTGCCCACTGATGACGCCAGTGGGGATTTTGACATTCAAGGTGCGCGGGCGGGTGACGATTTGACCGCTGGCGTCGCGTTCCTGGGATTGTAATTGCAGGGCGCGCGTACCGCCGCGATACGCTTCTTCCAGGGTGATTTCCAGCGGCACCGTCTGGCTTTCGCCACCGGCTTGAAAGCCACGCGCACCCGCAAAGCCGCCGCCCATGCCACCCGTGCCGCCCATGCCGCCCATGCCACCTAAACCGCCGAACAACGATTCGAAGAAATCGCTGAAATTACCGCCACCGAAGCCGCCGGGGTGGAAACCGCCCTGGCTCTTACCCGACCAGCCGGGCGGCGGCCTGAATTCTTGGCCAGCGCGCCAGTTGTTGCCCAACTGGTCGTAAGCGGCGCGCTTTTCCGCATCGCGCAACACCTCGTAAGCTTCCGCCACCTCTTTGAAGCGCTCTTCAGCACCGGCCTCCGCGCTTACATCGGGGTGGTATTTACGGGCCAGCCGACGATAGGCGCGCTTGATGTCCTCTGCCGAAGCATCGCGGCTTACGCCAAGAATTTGATAATAATCCCGATATTTCATTGGCTCACTCTCCCCCTCCGCAAGGGAGGGGGTTGAGGGGCGAAGGCGATGTTAACCTTCGACCTTGATGGTGCGCGACAGGGTATGTGTCGCCTTGGGGATGCCGATTTCTAAAACGCCGTGCGCGCTGCGCGCAGCGATTTGTGCCAGGTCGGCGGTATCCGGCAGGCTGAAACGACGATAGAAACTGCCGCAGGGCCGCTCGACCCGACTGTAGCCGGCCCGGTTCTCGCGGGTTTCGCCAGCGCGATTGCCACGGATGGTCAGGATACCGTTTTCGGCGATAATTTCGATATCTTTGGGATCGACGCCAGGAATATCGGCGCGCAAGATGTAGCGGTCTTTTTCCTCCTTGATGTCTACCGCCGGAATCCAGTCGCAGGTGGCGACGCTGGATTGGTCATCGCTGGTGGTGGCATAAGGCTCAAATAACCGATCCAGTTCCTTGCGTAGGTGCTGGATGTGATGCCAAGGTTCATAACGGTTTGGATTCATGGCTGAAACCTCATTGAACTGGAGTGGATTCTTGGTGTGAAAATGGGGTCCGCGTGGCGGATTTCAAGTTTTTCCGGTCCATTTTTATGGGTCGCCAGAGCGTATTTTGCTATAGGTAACGTCAATGAATGAACGCGAGTTTCTCCCGCTGGCCATCGCGGTGCTAACGGTCTCTGACACACGAACCGAAGCGGATGATGAGTCTGGCCGCACCTTGGTTGAGCGATTGACCGCCGCGGGCCATCGGTTGGCACAGCGGGCCATCGTCCCTGACAACATTTATCGCATCCGGGCGGTACTGTCGGGATGGATCGCCGATCCGCAGATACAGGTTATCTTGACGACCGGCGGGACCGGGGTGACCGGTCGTGACAGTACGCCGGAAGCGGTTCGACCGTTGTTTGATAAAGAACTCGGTGGTTTCGGTGAACTGTTCCGAATGTTGTCGTGGGAAGAGATCGGCACGGCCACCTTGCAATCGCGGGCATTGGGCGGCTTGGCCAATGCGACCTTCATTTTTTGTTTGCCCGGTTCTGCCGGGGCGTGTCGCACCGGCTGGGATCGAATCCTGCGAACGCAGTTGGATATCCGTACCCAGCCGTGCAATTTTGTCGAATTGCTGCCGCGCTTGCGGGAGCGCTAAAAGATGCAAATTCTGCGCTATAGCCTGACCATCACCTGCCCGGATCAAGTGGGGATTGTGGCCGCCGTGTCGGGTTTATTGGCGGGCCATCATGGCAACATCATTGAGTCTGATCAGTTCAGCGACACCGAATCTGGCCGGTTCTTCATGCGTTTGGTGTTCGATCTCGATGCCGCTACCGAACCGGCGCTGCTGGCGGATTTTGGGGTGCTGGCCGGCCGTTTCCAGATGGTTTGGCGCCTCTATGACCCGCGTCGCTTGCCGCGAGTCATGATCCTGGTGTCGAAGGCGGAACATTGTCTGAACGATTTGTTGTACCGGCATCGAACCGGCGCGCTGCGAATGGACATCACCGCCATCGTTTCCAATCACCGCTACTTGGCGCATCTGGCCGAATGGCACGCCTTGCCGTTTCATCATTTGCCTCTGGGACCGGTTAAGGCGCAGCAGGAGCGGCAAATCCTGGATCTGGTGGAGCAAACCGGCACCGAACTGGTAGTGCTCGCTCGCTACATGCAAATCCTGTCACCGGAGTTGTGTGCGGCGCTGGCCGGTCGGGCGATCAATATTCATCACTCTTTCTTACCGGGGTTTAAAGGCGCCAAGCCTTACCATCAGGCGTACACCCGTGGGGTCAAGCTGATCGGCGCGACCGCCCATTTCGTGACCGCCAATCTTGATGAGGGGCCGATCATTGAGCAGGAAGTGGAGCGGGTCGATCATGCCCAGACGGCGGAACACCTGGCCGCCGTCGGCCGCGATATTGAAAACATCGTCCTGGCGCGTGCGTTGCACTATTACCTGGAGCGACGGGTTTTTCTCAATGGTGACAAGACCGTGGTGCTGCGCTAGGGCTAACGCCGGAGTTGCTGCGTGGAGCCATTGAGCCTTTTTTTCGCTGCCTGGCTGGTTGGCCTGACCGGTGGCGTCCATTGTTTCGGCATGTGTGGCGGCATCGTGGGCGCGGTCACTCTGGGTTTGCCGGCAATGCCTGGATCAATGCTACAGGGCCGATTAGCCTATCTGCTCGCTTATAACGGCGGCCGCATCGCCAGCTATGTCAGCGCCGGAATGCTGGCCGGCGGGGTAGGGGCGTGGGCGGCTCACCTGATGGCTGTTCATCGTGCGCAATTGGCGTTGCAAGTTCTGGCGGGCCTGTTCATGGTGCTGCTGGGACTGTATATCGGCGGTTGGTGGCGGGTGCTCGGTCGGTTGGAGGAAGCGGGTGGTCGGCTGTGGCGGCGGATTGAGCCGCTGGGTCGCCGATGGCTGCCAGTTCGCACACCCGCTCAAGCCTTCGGGGTCGGTCTGGTATGGGGCTGGCTGCCGTGCGGGCTGGTTTACAGTGTGCTGGTTTGGGCCATCGGCTCCGGCGGGGCGGTGCAGGGGGGGTTGTTGCTGCTGAGCTTCGGGTTGGGCACCTTGCCGGTGCTGCTGGCGATGGGTACTGTCGCAGCGGCGCTAGCGGGTTTTTTGCGCCGACCGTGGGTTCGTTACACCGCCGGCGCGCTGATTGCGGCGTTTGGCGGTCATAAGGTCTGGGTCGCCGTGGCCGCTGCCTAGCAAACCCTGCCGGCTCGCTTCCTGTCCCTGCTGCGTAACGGTGGGAGATCATGGGTGATGGGCTATGCCGGAGTGCTTTTGAAAACTATAGTTTCTTGACCACCCCATCGCACTGCGCGCAGGAATACCCTTCATGTTCCACACCTTAAAAAGACCCGATATCCTGGTGACGACCTTGGCCGCCGCTGGGATTTTGATGGTGACGATGGGCGCGCGGCAATCGCTCGGCTTGTTCGTTAGTCCACTGGATACCGCGACTGGACTTGGGGTGGTCACGATCAGCCTGGCTCTAGCCATCGGGCAATTCACCTGGGGTGCGATTCAACCGATTGCCGGCGCGTTCGCCGACCGTTACGGCCCCCGCGCGGTGCTGATTGGTGGTTTGCTGATTATGGCGCTCGGCAGTGCCATCACGCCCTTCATGCAGTCTGGATTCGGGCTGATTGTCTCCCTGGGGTTGTTGTCGGCCATCGGTTCGGGGGCGGGGAGTTTCTCGGTGCTGATTGGGGCAGCGGCGCAACGGATGCCGGCCGAAGCGCGCGGTGCTGCTTCCGGTGTGATTAATGCCGGCGGCTCGTTCGGCCAGTTCGTGTTCGCGCCGGTTATGCAAAAGTTGATTCAGAGCGTCGGCTGGATGGGCGCGCTGTGGGCGATGGCGGTGTTGATCCTGAGCGCGTTGCCGCTGGTTGGTAAACTCACTAAGCCGATAACCGCACCAGTCAGCCATACTCAGGAAGATACCGGCGTGATGTGCGCCCTGCGCGATGCGCTGGGTAATCCCAGCTATCTGCTGCTTCACGCCGGTTTTTTTACCTGCGGTCTGCACATCGCCTTCTTGGTCACTCATCTGCCGGGTGAGGTCCAGCTTTGCGGGTTGCCGGCCGCCGTTGCCAGTTGGTCACTGGCCATTATTGGCTTGGCGAATGTCTTCGGTAGCCTTTATGCCGGCTGGTGCGTTTCCCGCTACCGCAGCAAATACGTGTTGGCGATGATGTACGGTTCACGGGCGTTGCTGATTGCATGGTATCTGATGATGCCGCGCACCGAGTGGGTGTATTACCTGTTCGCCGCGGGTTTGGGATTTACCTGGCTGGCGACCGTGCCGCCAACGGCGGCTATCGTTGGCAAGCTGTTTGGCATTCGCTATATGGCGACCTTGTTCGGATTGACGCTGTTATCGCATCAAATCGGTGGTTTCTTCGGCGCTTATCTGGGCGGATTGGCGATTACTCATTTCGGTGATTACAACTGGATGTGGTACACCGATATGGCGTTTGCCGCTGCGGCTGCCCTCGTTAATTTGCCGATTCGGGAAGCGCCGGTGGTCAGGCCGGCGGTGGCGTGAGCTGGCGCCCGTGCTCGCTCGGAACCGTATTGCGGCAGAGCAGGCAGCGACCGTTAACATTGGAGGGGTTCTTTGCCAGGCGGCCCCGATGTGTGTTAGTGGCCCGCCTTCTTCGCTGCCGAAATCCGCTGATAAACCTGACTGCCCAGCCACTTTGATACTAACTCCTGTAGATCTGGTTTACCCATGTAGTCGGTGAATAACTCCTCGTTCATCTCCATCCGCTCAATGAATAAAGACTCCAGCACCTGCCGGAACACGAGTTGGAATTTGTCGAGCGAGTTGACCTCAGCCGCTTTCTGCAACGACTCATTCAGGCTCGCCGCTTCGGCGATCTGATCGAAGAACAGTTGATCCGCTTCATTCAGCTCACCACCGAAGCGCTGATTGATGAGATCGATCAGGCGAGATAACGCAACATGATCTTCGCGCACCATGCCCGATCCGACCTCGCGCGGGCCATCCAGCGGTTTGGCATAGCCCTCGTTGAGGCTGATTGAACCTTCACTGATTTTCTGCAACCGGTAGTAATCGAGTTCGACCTCTTCATCGAACTGATAGCCCGGCCCATTCTTGCGCTTGGGCAGCTTCAGCGCCAGGTATCGCAGATAGGTGAACAGCTTTTCCAGGTCGCTGTCCTGATAGGGAATCACCTGGCTTAGAAAACTGTAGAGATTGCGGAACGCCTGCACCTTGCCACGCCATAGCTCGGCCTCTTCTTCTGCTGTGTTCTGCAACTCGGCAAAGCGGGTGACGGCCTGATCGAGAACCGCATTCATCATCTTATGGTCGCCGGTGCTCTGTCGGCGTTTGGGAGCAAAGAAGAGGTTTGAAAACTCGATGACCTCGGTATGCAGATAGATCCCAGAGGCATCCAGTTCGGCGTTGACTTCGTAGAGCCTGTTCGGATCAACTTGCTCACCCATCACCGAGCCTTCGTAGTACTGGCGAAACGCTTCCTGGATTTCTCCTGGCTCGTTGACAAAATCCAGCACGAAGGTGTCGTCCTTGAGCGGGTGGGTACGGTTCAAGCGCGATAGGGTCTGCACAGCCTGAATACCCGCGAGGCGCTTGTCCACGTACATCGTGTGCAGCAGCGGTTGATCGAAGCCGGTCTGGTACTTCTCGGCGACCAGCAGCAGGCGGAAATCGGGTTTGGCGAAGGTATCGGGCAGTGCCTTCTCCTTGAGGCCGCCGTTCATCTCGACTTCGGTGTAAGTCTGCTCCGGTAGCTTGTCGTCTTCCACCGTGCCCGAAAAGGCCACCAGCGTCTTGATGGGGTAGCCCTTCTCTTTGATGTAGCTGTCGAATTCCTGCTTGTAGCGCACCGCCTCCAGCCGCGAGCCAGTGACCACCATGGCCTTGGCATGACAGCCGATCTTGTGGCGGGTGAAGTGCTGGAAATGTTCGACCATCACTTCGGTCTTCTGGCCAATGTTGTGCGGGTGCAGGCGCATGAACCGCGCCAGTGCCTTAACCGCTTTCTTGCGCTCGACGTTGGGGTCGTCCTCGGCTTTCTTGATCAGCTTGTAGTAGGTTTTGTAGGTGACGTAGTTTTTCAGCACATCCTCAATGAAACCTTCCTCAATGGCTTGGCGCATGGTGTAGCGATGGAAGGGTTCACCGTTGCGGCCAAAGATCGCCAGCGTTTTGTGTTTGGGCGTGGCGGTGAAGGCGAAAAAGCTCATGTTCGGCTGTTGGCCGCGCTTGGCCATGGAATGAAACAGGCGCTCCAATTCGATTTCGCCTTCCTCCTTGGCCATCTCCTGGGCTTTGTTGCGCAGCTCAGTGCCGCCCAGCACCCCCTTCAACTCGGTCGCCGTTTCGCCGGATTGAGAGCTGTGCGCCTCGTCGATGATGACAGCGTACTTGCGGGTCGGCAGATGGTTTTTACCGCCTTCCCCTCGTTCTTCGCTCAGCTTGGCGAGTTGCCCGGAGACGAAGGGGAACTTTTGCAGCGTGGTGATGATGATCGGCACGCCGGCGGCCAGCGCCTCCGCCAGTTGGCGCGAGTCTTCGTCGATCTTCTGCACCACGCCCTGGCGGTGGTCGAACTGGTAGATGGTATTTTGCAACTGGCGATCCAACACCACCCGGTCGGTGATCACTACCACGCTGTCGAACAGCCGTTCGTCACGCTGGTTGTGCAGGCTGGACAGCCGATGCGCCAGCCAGGCGATGGTGTTGCTCTTGCCGCTGCCGGCCGAGTGTTCGACCAGGTAGTTATGCCCCACACCTTCGCTGGCGGCAGTCGCCACCATCTGGCGCACCGCCTGCAATTGGTGATAGCGCGGAAAGATCAGGCTTTCCTTGCACACCTTCTTGCCGTCGTCTGTCGTCTTTTGCGGCCACCGTCCCTGGAGGCCATCCTTCGGGCCAGCCTGCGGCTGTCCAAATTCGTTCCAGACGACTTTGTCTTCCACATCAAGATGCAGGAAGCGGGCGAGCAGATCGAGCAGGCTGTCGCGTTGCAGCACCTCTTCCCACAGGTAAGCGGTTTTGTAGTTGCGCCCTTCGCGGTCGGGCGGGTTGCCGGCGCCACCGTCCATGCCCCGGTTGAAGGGCAGAAAGATGGTGGATGAACCGGCCAGGCGGGTGGCCATGTGGGCCTCTTCGGTATCCACCGCAAAATGCACCAGCGCGCGTTTGGTGAACACGAAGATGGGTTCACGCGGGTCGCGGTCGTGGCGGTATTGGTGGATGGCATTCGCTGCCGTCTGCCCACTCAAGGGGTTCTTGAGTTCTAGCGTCACTATCGGAAGGCCGTTGACCGACAGCACCACATCCAAGGATTTTTCGTTCCTGGGGCTGAAATGCAACTGGCGGGTCAGCCCCAGCCGATTGGCCTGATAGCGCGCCTCCAGCTCCGGGTTCAACCCGTGCGCAGGGCGGAAGAAGGCCACCCGCAGTGTGCGGCCGAAGCATTTGAAGCCGTGGCGCAGGGTGGCGAGCGTGCCATGCGTGTCCAGCCACTTGCACAAGGATTCCAGCACTCGCTCGCCAGTTTGCGTGCCGTGTAGCGCTGCGAGTTTTTCCCACGCCTTGGCCTGAGTCGCTTGAATGAAGCCCAGGGTTTCAGCGGGAAAGAGGGCACGTTCGCGGTCGAAGCCCTTGCCATCGACCCGCGTGTAACCATTGGCCAGCAGAACCGATTCGATGGCGGTTTCAAAAGCGGCCTCGGAGGTGTGCTTCATTTGTCTTCCTTTACTCTTGGGACAGCTTAGTTAAAGAAAGCCGTTTTCTTTAACTTAACCGGGACATCTCCGGGTCTCGCTCGAATCATTCACTTGTTCGTTGACCGGATGACCATTACGCCACGCGACTAACTTGCCATCTCGCATAAGTGCCCGTTTCCGTGCCGTACCGGCGGCTCGTTCCATTGCGGCCAGCGCCAGATCGAAATCGTCCTGCGGTTGGTTGGCGGGGCAGTTCTCGTGGTTCATGGATTGGCTCCTTTGCTGATCAACAGGGGAGAAATTCCTGCATTGTCATAGATCGCCCAGGCATCTACTAATGGTTTGTATATCGTTTCGAAGTTACGCCAGCCCGCCTTGAATCGGCGCCGGATCGTGGGTTCTGCTACATTATGGCCGCCCTCGGCAACACGTTGTCGGACGCGGGAGACTGCGAAATCGGCATCCGGGAGGCGCAAAAAGAAAAGTTCGACGAAATAACCCTGAGCACGCCACTGTGTTATCAGGTGCGCGTAAATTCTGCCACTGAGCGTCGTCTCGAAAGCGAAACTCTGCCGCTGGCGTACAAAGACGGCTATCCGTTCCAGCACCAGACGGCCCGCCCGAAAGGCCGCCTCCTCCGGTTGAAACGGGCTTAGCCCCGCTGCGATCAGATCCGCATTGATGAAATGGGGGCAATTAGCTTCTTTGGGAAGAAATTCGTTGGCAAACGTAGTTTTACCAGCCCCGTTGGGTCCGGCGATAATCAGAACGCGGAGCAACGTGGAGGCAGTCATTCGCGCATCGCCTCCAACGGAATTTGCCCGGTGACAGCGGCGGTGATTAGGGCGGCGCGGCGTTCTTTTGCAAGATCAATTGAACGACGAAGCAGACTCTCCATGTGCAGCATTTCTGAACACTGCTGCTTAATGAATGAGGCAATAGCGCGCTGTTCGCCAATGGGTGGATACGGAAAGTGGAGGGACAGGAAAGCATCTGTGTATAGGCGCAAGAAACCTTGTTCGCCCGTGCCCAGGCCTTTTGAAGACGATCTGAAAACCGCTTGAAGAAGTGATGTTTTGAACAGTTCGAGGAAGTACTCAATAGATAGTTCTTGGTCTACAACATCGAACACTGCGTAATCAGGACTGACCAATCCCGGCTCTGTAGCTACTGCGATAAGCCCGCTGGCCGCGCGCATTCGATTGATGACCATTTGGCCAGGTTCAATCTTCTTAAACCCAGTAACGTCATTCGCTTCCAGAAGTTTTTCTGAGACATCGTTGTGGGGAACTAGCCCTTTGCCCATTCGCAATGAAAGCAGAGTCTCTTCTCCAGTCTCCGTCCGCCTGTCGATTTCGTGAAATAGACCCTTCGCTCGTGGCTCCTCCCAATGCGCCGGAGTCTCGCCCAACCATTCCTGGCCGGAGAGCTTGAGCGGAGCGTTGGGGTCGAGGCCACGGGTGACGGCACGGCTGATGAGAGCGGCGCGTTTTTCTTCCAGCAGCGCCAACATGCGTTCCTTCTCGGCAATCAGCCCGTCAATGCGGGCGGTTTCGCGGTCGAGATAGTTGGCGATGAGGCGCTGAATTTCTAGTGGAGGGACTAAGAAGGGTAGATCTTTTTGCTGCCCTTCGGTGAACGATGGTATCGTTCCGGGATTCACGTACTCCCCAAAATCTAGTGTTGACATCCACCACAACGCCCATTCTGGTGTTACAGAACTTGGTACAAAGGCTGACATGTTATTGTCAATGCATGACGGTCTACCAACCAATCTTCGCTTATTCAAAAGTAAGGCCGCGCCTATTTTTGCGTATACGATTGAATGCTCTGGAACGATGGAGGCACCAAGCTCTTTTGCAGTAGCCATACTCACTGAATTCACCGCATGAGAAATCCATTTTTCGCTACCGGGAGCCGACATGTCGGAAACTTTCAGAAATGGAAATTCTTCGTTTTCGGTCCCTTGGTATTCATGAGGAAAACCAGTGCCACTCATAACAGTGCCAACATGCTTCAAGCGGCGTAGCTCCCATCTATCAGGGAAATATTTTAACTTCGAGGAATAAGGTAAGGCGCTCACTCCGTCACCTCTCGCAGCAACGCCAGAATCCGCTTTTCCACCTCGGCCAATTCAGCATCAATCTCGGCGAGCGGGCGCGGCGGTATTGCCGCAATGTCCGACCCCATCATGACCATTCCCCCACGGCGCGATACGCTTGTTCCGGGTCGTTCGGCACGTCGGGCCGGGTCATGCGAATGCGACCGGCACGCAACAACGGGCGCAAATAATTCTGTCGGACGGTTTCAACATTGCGGGCCAGCAGCAAAGCCAGTTCTTCAGCACGGTAGTCCCGGTGCTGACAAAGTGCGACGACCAACTCGCGTACTTCCTCGGGCGGGCGGCGCTGGCCGATGGCGCCCACTTGGGCTGCTATCTCACCAGGCAACTCGTTGAACAAGGCACGCCGCTCAGGGTCTGCCAATAGGTCAGAGTTACTAGACAAGCCTTGGGGGTTACTAGACAAGCCCTGGGGGTTACTAGATAAGCCGTCGAGCTTGCTAGATAAGCCGCCGGAGTTACTGGGCAAGCCGTCATTGTCTCCCAGCATCTTACCGGTGGGCTGGTACCAGGTGGCTGAGCCGCGACCCTTCTGCTGGAGCAGACCAGCGCCGCGCAGTTTTTTCAGCGACTGGCTGGCGGTCAAAGTGTCCACCTTGTTGATGTCACGCCAGGTAGCGTTGTCGATGGCGCCGACTTCGCGGGCAACGACGAGCGCGCGGGCTTCGGCCTCGGAAAGATGTAGGTTCTTGAAGCGCGCCAGCCACACCAGATCGCCCGGACCCAGAAAGTGGTGGAAGAACAGGCGAACGACGAACTGATCCTGTCCACGGTCGGATTCGAACAGCGGTGGTGCCAGCCCGGCCTTCTCGCATATCTCGCGCATGACGCGCACGCCGCTGCCCTTGGTTTCGGCAAAGCGAGTGTCGTAGAGCGCGGCGGCCAGTTTAGGGTTGCGCGGCAGCGACCCAGGTTCGCCCAGGTGATCGGGTGATTTGAGTGAAAAGCCGGGGTTGCGGATTTCCAGACGATTGCTGTAACGGATTATCTGCACCGGCGCATGGCTGCGGTAGTTGCGGTGCATCAGTGCATTGACAACGGCTTCGCGGATCACCCGCTGTGGCACGATGGGGCTGTCTTTGCGCTGAAGATCGCCTTCGGCAAGGCCGAAAGCCTTGGGCAGGTCGTCGAGGATGGCCGCTTGCACACGGCGGATGAGCCGGAACAGTGGGTCGCGCAGCTCCAGGCTGTCGAAGCGTCGTTCGGGGTCGGACACCCATTCACGACCGGGAACGCGGATATAGTCAACCCGCGTCATCGGGAATGTGCGGCGCAAGGCGACCGGCTTGCCGAACAGGATCAGCCCGGCAACGGTGGGTTGCCATGTCCCTTGTTCGTTGAGCCGCACACCTCCGAGCGCCTGTAGCAGTTCTTCATCACTCCAACGCAGTTCTTCGGCATCGGGGTTGGCGTCGCGGCGGGATTGACGATAGTCGGCGAGGGCTTCGGGGGAGAAGTCGTCGAACGTGCCGTCCGGCACCAGACCAGCATCGAAACTCTCATACTGTCGGCCCTGGTAGAGCGCGATCAGGTCATCTTCGGTGCAGTGCTGATCGGTGCTGCCGATGCGCCGAAAGGCACCACGCGGCAAGCCCTGCGCCTTGAGGTAGACCGGTTTGTCCTGCGGCGCGGCCTCGGGTACGAATACGGCAATCACGGCTTTGCCGCCAAACACCTCGGTCTGGATGTCGAGCCGTAGCGGGCGGTTGAACATGCCAGCAGCCTGGCTGGCGAGATCGGCGCTGATCTTGTCGGGATGGCCGATCCCCTGGACTTCATAAGCGGGAAACAGGGCTAATTCTTCACACGTCACGCCAAGCAGCAGCCAGCCGCCGCCGAGGCCCGGCTCATTGGCGAAAGCGCAGACGGTTTCGAGCAGCGATTTGCCGACCTCATCGGCGCGTTTGGCTTCAATGCGCTCGTTTTCGTCTAGTAGATTGAGACGTTCGAGCAGTTCCTGCACAGTCACTCCGTCACCTCTCGCAGCAACGCCAGAATCCGCTTTTCCACCTCGGCCAATTCAGCGTCGATCTCGGCGAGCGGGCGCGGTGGCTGGTACTGGAAGAACACGCGGTTGAAGTTGATCTCGTAGCCGACCTTGCCGATGCCACCGTCTTGCTCGTCCAGCGTCTCGCGGTCGATCCAGGCATCTGCCACGTAGGGCCGAACTTCGCGCCGCACGTAGCTGACAATATCCTCTTTCAGCGGAATATTCTCGGCATCTTTCAGCGCCGGGTCGGCTTCGTACTCGATGAAACCGCCCTTGCCATCGCTGAAAAAGCCCAGCAGCGTGTAAAGCTCGCGGGTGGTGAGATCGGCGGGCATGTTCTGGCCGGGGAAGCGTTGACCTGTGCCCATGGGGTCATCCCGGTAATGTTTGGCGATGACGGGCGCGGCTTCAGTATCCACGGCGGTGAAGCAGTCGCGGAAGGTCTTCTTCTGCGCCGCGCCCTTGGCGCCGGGTGTCCAGCCTTCCACATCATCAGGCAGCGTTTTGACGATCTTCTGCACGTTGGCCCAGGCTTCGTTCCAATCAAGCCAGGGTTCGGCACCCATGGTGCCTTCGATGGCCCGCACCGCGCCGCGTAACTCCGGGCAGGCGTTGAGGAAGCGCTCCTTGGCCTCGGCGGTGATCTGGAAGCGCAGCCGCAGCGGGCGCAGCACGCTGATACGGCGATAGCCGAAATCGCTGTTGTCGAACACCCGGCTGGTGGCGTTGTTCTCCAGTGCGCCGTGTTCGCGGGTGACGGTATCAAGCGCGACCTGATCGAGATAGCGGCGCTTGTCGCCAAGGCTACGCTTCATCGGCGTCCAGCGCTCGCGGGCGTCGATCAACTGAATCTTGCCTTTGCGGTGGGCGGCCTTGCGGTTGGTGACCACCCAGATGAAGGTGCCGATACCCGTGTTGTAGAACATCTGCTCCGGTAGGGCGATGATGGCTTCGAGTCGGTCACGCTCGATGATCCAGCGGCGGATTTCGCTCTCACCACTGCCAGCGCCGCCAGTGAACAGCGGCGAGCCGTTGAAGACGATGGCGGTGCGCGAGCCGGGCTTATCACGGTCGCCCGCTTTGAAGTCTTGAAACTTGCTCATCATGTAGAGCAGGAACAGCAGGGCGCCGTCGTTGATGCGCGGCAGCTTGCCGCTGTAGCCACGGAAGTTGGGGCGGCGGGCGATGATCTTTTTCTCCGCTTTCCAGTCCACGCCGAAGGGCGGGTTGGCCAACAGATAATCAAAGCGCTGATCTGGAAACGGGTCGTCGGTCAGGGTGTTGCCCAGCACCACCTGGCCATCATTGTGGCCCTTGATCAAGAGATCGGAGGCGGCCACGGCGTAGGAGCGGGGGTTATAGTCCTGCCCGAATACTTTAACCATGGCTTGCTCGTTATGGGCGCGAATCCAGTTTTGCGCCTCGGCCAGCATCCCGCCGGTGCCACACGCGGGGTCGCAAATGGTGACTATGACGCCGGGCTGGGTGAGTACCTGGGTATCGGGTTCCAGCAATAGGTTGACCATGAGCCGGATCACTTCGCGCGGTGTAAAGTGATCCCCAGCCGTTTCATTGGCGGCTTCGTTGAAGCGGCGGATCAGGTCTTCGAACACCAGCCCCATGGTGAGGTTATCGACCTGGCGCGGATGCAGGTCAATATCGGCGAACTGGGTGACCACCTGATACAGGCGGTTAGATTCTTCAAGCTTTTCGATCTCCTTGTCGAACTCAAAGCGCTCGAAGATCTTGCGGATGTTCTCGGAGAAACCGGCGATGTAGTCGGCCAGGTGACGACCGATGTTGTCGGGGTCGCCCTTGAGCTTGTAGAAATCAAGCTGGCTGTGGTTATGAAAGCCCAGCGAGCTACCGTCTTCATCCTTGGCCAGGTTGTTGAGGATGGCGTCGATATTGGGAATGCCCTTGCTGCTCAGTTCGACATAGCGCTTCAGCACGGCCTGTTTGCTGGGTGCTAGCACGGCATCGAAGCGGCGCGGCACGGTCAGCGGCAGCATCACGCGCTCGTATTGCGGCGGGCGGTAGGGACCGCGCAGCAGGTCGGCCACCGACCAGATGAAATTGGCAAGTTGTTGGAAATTGGCGCTCATGCGGGCGTCCTGGAATTATAAAGGATTCGATTGCGCTGCTACCGGCCCGGTAGATTATCGGTGGTCGATAGCAGGCTTCGATTTGATGCGAGTCCTAACAGGCGCCCAGAGCGATTCAATCAGACCAAAGTCCGCTCAACGAGCCAATGCTTGGGCAGCACAGTAACCCCTTGATCCTGCATAGGACGTTTGGCAATTTCGACCTCAAGAGTACCCCGGAGCGCGGCGACGCCTTGGCGAAAGCGGGGGCCTTGATAGGCGGCATCGGCAAAGAGGGTCTTGAGCTTGGGAAAGGTGGTTTGCAGGGTGGCTAGCAGGTCTAATCGACCGTCCCGATCCTGTCGATTCGCCGGATGGATCAGGGCATGGAGCACTAACCCCTGGGTATCAACCGAGATCTGGTGTTTCTTGCCCTTGATGCATTGACCCGCATCATAGCCCGCAGGGTCAATCCGTGCCCCCCTTTTTCCGCTGACTTGACCCTTTGGCGGCCGATGAGGGCGGTCTTGGGTTCGGGATCACCTCCCCCCTGTACCCGACACGGTTCATACAACACCGTGTGTAAATCATCCAGCGTACCGTCATAGATCCACAAATCCAGATACCCAAACAATGTGCTCCGAGGGGGTAAATCCTTGGGCACTGCCCGCCATTGGCAGCCCGTCGAGAGCACATACAAAATCCCGTTCATCACCTCGCGCACATTCACCCGCCGGCGGTTGCCGCCCGGCTTAGCCGGGCGAATCAGCGGCTCGACCAGACTCCACTCCTCCTCCGTTAGATCGCTCGGATAGCGCAGCGTATCGCGGTTATAGCGCCGCCGATTCTCGACCGTCCACATCGCTTCTTCCTCTGCTTTCCCCCAGATCTTGCTATTATAACAGATTATTTAAACTCGGTATGTTTAGGGACGGACTCTCAGCGCATTTTACGGTACTGGATATTCGCGTGGCTGAATACCATGCTTGCGCATCTTACGATAGAGGGTGTTGCGACTGAACCCCAGGTGAGTGGCGGTGTTGGTGATATTCCAGTCCTGGCGGTCCAGTTCGTGCAGCAGAGCCTCTCGCTCGGCTTGGGCGAGACCGCCAACAGCATTGGATACCACTGCTCCATAGCCTAAATTGCGTTGCACCGGGTAAGGCAGCGACAGGCCGACGATTTCGGCCGGCAAGTCTTCCAGTCGGATGATCCGGTTTTCGCACAGCGCGGCCGCAGTACGCAACACATTACGCAATTGGCGGATATTGCCAGGCCAGGAATACGCTTTCAGCGCGGCAAAGGCATCCTCGGCAATGCGAATGTCTACGCCGTCGCTTTCCATAGCCAGCAGGTTGCGAATCAGCGAGGACCGGTCGCTGCGTTCGCGCAGAGCAGGCAGCCTCAGTTCCAGACCATTCAGCCGATAATACAGGTCTTCCCGAAACGCCCCAATCGCAATACGCTCCTGCAAATTGCGGTGGGTGGCGCTGATTAAATAGACATCCACGGGAACCGGCGTATCACTGCCGAGCGGCAACACCGCCTTTTCTTCCAGCACCCTCAGCAACCGGGTTTGCAAGGGTGGCGGCATATCACCGATCTCATCCAGAAACAACGTGCCGCCGTGTGCTTGCAGAATCTTGCCACGTCGGCCCTCCTGACGTGCGCCGGTAAAAGCGCCGTATTTATAGCCAAACAACTCGCTTTCGATCAGGCTTTCCGGTATCGAGGCGCAATTCACGGCGACAAAGGATTTACCGGCCCGGTCGCTGGCTTCATGAAGGGCTTTAGTGAAGACTTCCTTCCCTGTACCGGTTTCGCCTGTCAACAGGATGTTGACCCGCTTATTCATGACCCGCCGGGCGCAATGGACGTTGTAGGTCATCAGAGGGTCATCGCCCGACAACCCTTCCAACGTTCTCATGTGCAGCGGCGACCGTTCAGCCGTAATGCTGGCCGTGCTCGACCGCGTGTTGGATGGCTGCCGTTCGGTCCCGTGCAACAAAACAAAAAACAAGTCTTTGTTGGTATTGCAAATCGGCTTCAGCATGACGGGCTGATTGCAGCTGTGTCCCAGCAGGGCTTCCAGGCTAACAGCGAATAGCGCATCAATCCGCTGGCCGATCATCTGCTGGCGGGTCTGTTGGAGTTGATCCGCCGCACTTTGGTTAGCAGCCAGAATCCGCCCGCTGTTATCGAAGGCCAGTAAGCCCTCGTTGCCCTGGCCCATGTATTCAAGCTGGTGATGGAAGCGCAAAACGAATTGCTTACGAAATACCCGCAAGAAAAGGCAATGCTCGATTGTTTTAGCGCTCAAGACCGCCAGCGCGAGAGTATGCAACTGGCTTTGCCGCGAGTCCTGGCATCTAACCGAGGAGATATCCAGCACCGCCAGTAGCTGACCTTGAGGATCGAAAATTGGGGCGGCTGAACAAGTTAGATGGGTGTAGCGATTACGGAAATGCTCGTTACTGTGAACAGTCAAGGCTTGTCGTTCGATGAGGACGGTGCCGATGCCATTGGTTCCTTCGTTTTCCTCGTTCCAGATCGCACCCAGCCATAAACCTATATGCTCAAACGGTTTGCTTAGCTTATCGTCACCCGTCCAGTTGATAATCACGCCATCGCAGTCAGTTAGGATAATGGCAAAGCCTGAGCCAGCGATCCGCTGATAGAGACTTTTGATCTCGATCCGGGCGATATCCAGCAAATCATCTAGCCGTTCCTGATGTTCGCGTAACCGGGTCTGTTCGAGGACTTGACTTGGGCGAGGGTGGATAGGATCAAGGCCATAACTGTTGACGCAGCGCAGCCAAGAGCGGGCAATCCTGGCTTCTGGCGCTGAGCCGGACTGAGTTCCTTGCACCACCGATTGAATATGCGCCGCATGTGCCGTCATTTCTTGCAACATGGCTTTTGTCCCCGCAACCAGCTTGATCTATCAAAATCTTAGGCTAAGTCAATTATAGTTGATCCCAAAGTTAAATGACTCCCAGCGAAGCTGGGAGCGTGTTGGTGAACTTTTCAAAGGGGTTGTGAGCGAATGGGGCCGCTCAAAGCGGCATACGCAGCCTCATCGGCTCATGTTCAAAACCCGAAGGAAAGGCAAACGTATGATGGGGTGCTGAAGCTGTACCCGGTCGAAGACAACCGCGTAGCCCCTAATTTGATGAGAGGTGCCTATTGCCGATCAGGCGGATAGGCGGAGCAGCCCAAGTCCAGCGACACGGCCCGACCCGCAGCAATGATCATCAAGGCGTACTCGTCCATCCTGCTTCGATCAAAGCGAAATTCCGGGAACGAAACACTCAGCCCTGCCACGACACTGTTCCAATGATCGAAGATGGGCACCGAGATGCAGATAATATGTTCTTCGAACTCCTCGTTATCGAGGCCGTACTTGCGTTGGCGGGTGCGTTCGAGTTCTTCCAGAAATTGCTCCGGCCCGACCACGCTGTTCTTGCGGAAACGTGTATAAATCATGCCAGCCATGGCGATATCACGCCGTTCAGGCGCCTCCCAAGCCAGTAGCGCCTTGCCCAGCGCGGTGACATGGATCGGTGCCCGCTTGCCCACCCTGGAATACATGCCCAAGTTGTGCTTGGCATCGACCTTGTTAATGTAGATGACTTCGCTGTCAGCTAGGACGCCCAGATGGATAGTCTCTGAGGTTTTCTCGGAGAGCATCTGCATCTGGGGCTTGGCCATCTCAATCAGATCGAGGTGTTGCAACACATTGGCACCCAGCTCGAACAGCCTCATGGTCAAGCTATAGCGCTCGCTCTCCACCTCCTGGCGGACCACGCCCAGCGAGATCATGGTTTGCAGGAAGCGATAGACCGTCGCCTTGGGCATGGCCAAGCGGATAGATAGCTCGGAGATACTGGTATCTTTGCGTTCGCCCAGCGCTGCCAGTAGGCCAAACACTTTGAGTACAGCGGCTACTGGTTCGATCTCTTTGCTGATCCGGTGATCTTCATTCATTGTGGCTTCTGACTGGATGCGGTCGCTGTGCTGCCCTTCATAATGGCTCTCCAAAAAGGGACCCCAAATTCGATGGCTTGCTGCAAGCTGCTGGTTTATCGGTGCAAAATCTGTTACTACAAAGAGGGCAAGGTAGGTAAAGCCAAAAACTCAGACTTCCGAACTGCGAACTTGCAGAAGCTGAATGCAATGAAAAATATTATGAAATCACTATTTTAGGAGTTACGCAGTTGAAATTCTAAGTGATTGATTAATGGAAAATTTCGGTTGTCTACCGCACAAGTCGATTTCTTTTAAAATCAGATTGTTAGAGATCCAACTGCGTAACTCCTATATTTATATTTTATGGTAAACAGTTTCATGGCACCAACTGTTTATAGGATGCCGTTGCGTTACTTGCTAGCCAACGTTTTGATAGGCAGTGATCAGCCGCAATTAGGCGGCGTGGGAATCGAGCGGATAGGTTCGATTCCCTGGCGCGTGATGCGAGCGGAGGCGACGGTTTGCAAGCCGAGCATCGGCCGAACGAGCCGTTTTACTGCTCAATGATCCTGTTCAACCACGTTGTTAAGATCTGTGTGTCGCCGGATTTCGATGGTGGGAGCGGTGTCGGTTGTGGGGTTGAGTGCGCAACTCGTTCCGATTCATGCCTCATACGTCAAAATACCCAGCCGTTCCAATTGTGCGACCACTTTAATGAGAGCCTCACGGGTTGTTGATGGCGACCTGACCCAGGCTGCCAGGAAACTATCCAGGGCCTCCTGCAAAGGACGTTGACCGTCGAGACCTTGAACAAATTCGACAACTGGATGGGAATACAGAAAATAGAGGCGGCGGTTGTCGTACCGATACACCAGACCGCCGAAGTTTTCTTGGCGGATCACCACTCCCGGCGCCAGTCGGTAGCCGGCGGTCAATTCAACGGCTGCGCTCATTTAAGCATCCTGCCTGCGTCGATATTCAGTTTCTGTCCAGTCACATAGCGGGCTTCGTCTGATACCAGCCATAAAGCGGCGTTAGCGACATCTTGCGCATCGATCAGTTTGACGGGGAGCGCGTTGCCGTGACGAATGAATTCGACCAGATCTTCTGTTGCCATATCCGCAGCGTGGGCCATGCCGGTAATAATGTCGGTGTCAACGGCAGTCGGATGCAGTGTATTGACTGTAATGTTGTGCGGTGCCAGTTCCTGCGCCAATGAGTTAGCCAGCCCAATGACCCCCCATTTTGAGGCGCAATAATGGGCCATGCCCGGTTCACCACGCAATCCGGCCACCGAAGAGGTCATGACGATGCTGCCGCCTGTCTTTTGCGCCAGCATGTGGGGAACAACATACTTCACCGCCAGCCAATAGCCTTTAAGGTTGACGTCGATCATCATGTCCCACCACTCTTCAGTGATGTCCCATGTCAGAGCCATATCAGCGATGCCGGCATTGCAGACTAGAATGTCGATATGCCCGAATGCAGCGATTGTCTTCTCTACCGCCATCGCCATCGCCAGGCTATCGCGCACATCAGCGACCAGTTCCAGCACCTGACGACCGGATTCTCGGACCTGCTGAGCCGTCTCCTCTAGGTCGCTACGCTCGGCCAGCGCATAACGCGGATAGGGAAGATTATGGCAGATATCCAGCGCCGCAATGTCGGCCCCCTCACGGGCCATTAGTACGGCATGTGCCCGACCCTGACCACGAGCCGCCCCGGTGATAAATGCGACTTTTCCTTCCAGTTTGCCCATGAGTCCCGCCTTTGCAGGAGAGGTTCAGTCAGTTGGTCACGGCGATCCGCCATAACCACTGTATGGCCGACCGGCTCCATTGGAGACCGGTCGGGGTTGGACTTAATAGACGCCGCACATGCCGTCGATGCTGACCTCCTCGATCAGCAGTTCTTCTTCGATCTGTGGCAGTTCTGCCAGTGTTTCAGTGCGCTGCACGGAGTCGCCGGTTGCCAGAGCGGAAACCTTTGGGGTCGCCAGGGCCGGCGGAAGGTGGGGAACAGGGGTGGCTGGGAGTTGTTCAACAGGAATAAACATCAGGGTGATCTCCTTCAGGTTGACAATGAACAAGGATACAGAGATACGACAACGGCAAAGCAATTGACATGAAGCATGATGGCTTATCTTCGCCAGATCAGGCGTGGCAGCAGCGGCTGCAAAGTGCGTCGTTGCCAACAGCCGCACCAGAGTCCCACTTGATACGCAGCCAGTTCCAATCCATACAAACCGACAAAAACGAGTGGCGAGAGTTGGGATTGCAGCCGCTGGTGATCCATCAATGGGGCAGCAATCAGCAACAAGAGGATTGCCGGTAAGCCATAAGGCTGTATCGCGCCCATCACAAGGAGCGGGAGGCTGTAATAGCGAACCGTGTTGGCGCTGAGGTGGTATAAAGCGGCTGCCTGCTGCCTGCCCAACGCAGCCGCAACCCGACCGACGGATAGCGTGACTCCGATCCGACGTAGCTCGCGCTGCTTTGCAACCATTTCCACGCCAAACAGAATCACCGCGACCGCTGCCGGTCCCAACCCGGCCAAACCGAACCACGGCGTCAGCGCCACGCTCAGCAGTAACAGCAGGCTGATGCGCGGCAGGTGCATCAGCCGCCGACCTTCGGGGTAGCGTTGTTGTAAGTCCGCTTCGGATGAGCCGTAGTCAGCGCGGCGCCGCAGCCAGTCACCCCAACGCACCCGATGATCATGCGTCACCCGACCCGCAGGCACATACCAGGCGCGTTGTCCGCTACGCAAAGTGCGCCAGATGAAATCCACATCCTCACCGACCCGCAGCGCCGCATCAAAGCCGCCTTGGGCCAGCACGACATCACGCCGCACCAGTAGATTGCAGGTAGGTAAATAAGAAACCGCTCCCGATGGAATGACTTCGGTTTCCGCCGCGCCCATATCCAGCGGCGAGCGCACCGCTTCGAACGCAGCCACTACGCCATGCGCTGGATGGGCTATGACCCGACCGCCGACCACCGCAACGGCTGGATCATCCAGATAGGGTAGCAGCGTTCTAAGCCAACCCGGTTCCGCCACACAATCATTGTCGATAAACGCCAGGATCGTGCCGCTGGCCATTGCTGCCGCCAGATTGCGCGCTGCCGACTGCCCAATGTTGCGTTCTTGGCGTAAAAGCCGGATTGGCAAATCGTTCAGAACCTCGATCAGCGGCGGGGTGGACGCATCGTCCACCACGATAATTTCCCGACGGTCAGCGGGATAATCCAGCGCCAGCAAGGATTGCACACAGCGGCGGGTGGCCTCGGCGCGACCATGCGCTGGAATGATGATCGAAACGTTCGGCCAAACGGTCAGTGTGGCCGGATACCGGATCAACAGTCGGCGACGCATTAGCGAACCCAGAAAGGTCTCAATAGTACCCAGCGCCATGCCGGGAACATTGACCGCCAGTTCGGCCATACTGCATGGTTGCCGCAATGCGTTGAGCAGACTCGTAGCCTGCCGATTCAACCGCAGCGCCATCAGGGGCTGCATACAGAGCAACACGCCCCCCTGTGCATCGGCCAGCACGGCAAGACCCGGTTGCAAGGCATAACGCGCCGGCTGGGCCGGTAGTGAATGAGGCAGGGATGCCAAAGCGACAGCACCGCCATTGCGCCGCCGTACCGCCTGTTTCATACTGGGTTGGTTTGAGTAAGCCATTGCCTCAGCGCCGTTTCATAACACGCGGTTTGCGCCACCAGATACCGCTCGCCCCGGCCTGCATCCGCCTGCCGGGGATCGCCCACCACGCCAGTCAGCGTCAATGCCTGGGTTCCTACCGCCACCAGTTGCATCAGGGCTGTAGGCATATCGCCAGTATAGCCGGGCACGGCCAGGTCCATTCGTACCTGTTCTGGAGACAGGTGCAGTAATTCGGAGGTTTCGCCTTCCCCCGCGTGTAAGCCAAGCGCCGATAATGGGATGCCATCCTGTTCCGCGATCGCCAGCACCGTAGCGCCACAGACCAGCATGGCGTCGGGTATCCAGACGGCTAACGCAGGTACTTCCTGTTGCAATCGTGCCGCCGCCAGCGTCAGCGCATGACCGTTACCACCATGTGCCGACAGCACGATCAAGTGTCTCACGCCCCAGGCGACCATACGCCGGGCGCAATCCACGATCACTGCCGCTAGAGTTTCCGCATCCAGACTTAATAGGCCGGCAAAACCGCTGTGTTCATCGGAGCAGCCAATGGGTATAACCGGTGCAACCAGCACCGGCAGCCGTTCCGCTAACCGCTCAGCCAGCGCCACCGCCCGCCAGGTATCGGTGCCCATCGGCAGGTGTGAACCGTGCTGCTCAGTCGCTCCCAGCGGCAAGATCACCGTATTCACGCCAGCAGCGATGGCTTGCGCCACCATCGGCTCAGTTAATTCAGCCAGGGGTTTCATGCCCGCGTCTCTAAGAAACCTTGCTCAAGCAGAAAGGTAAGGATGGCATCGGCCTGTTGTTCCGGCGTACCGCTATCCAAAATTTTTCCCGCCTTGCCGGATACGCCGGCGGACATGATCTGTGCGACCCGCTCCGAGGCCGATTTGGTAGAATCCGGGGTAAACATCACGCGCGCCCGTGGGCGCGGCGGCATCACTTCGTGTAGAGTCATGGCTGGAAAATGCAAATCTTGCGGCGACAAATCCAACTCCTCCAGCCCATACCGCGTGATCAGCAAGTGTTTGGCCCGCATCAAGTTGGGCAGGCTGGCTTGGCGCAAATGCACCAGTCCGGTTTCCAGTCCGAGAATAGCCGGTAAAGTCACCTCGCCCTCAGCCCGTGCCCCGCGCGCCAATCGCCGCTGTACCCGCATTCGCCCGGATTGCAGCTCAAATTGAGTGACATCGGTGACGACCGGCCAATCCAGATACTCGGCCAGCAGGGCGGGTACCGTCCCTGAGCCGCGATCCACACTGTGTCCGCCGCACAGCACCAAGTCGGGAAGTTGCTGCACCCGCAATGCCGCCGCCAGTAGAATCGTGGTGACAATCGGCTTGGTGTTGTTGAGCGAATCGTCCCACACCCGCACCGCCGCGTCGGCACCTGCGGCCAGCGCGTCCTGCAACAGGTGATCCGCCTCAACCGGCCCCACGCTGAACACGGTCACTGTGCCACTGGGCGGTCGCAGCCGCAGCGCCAGTTCGAGCGCACTTTCATCCGCTGGATTCATCATATACAGCGCCCGACCGGCATCAATCATCCCGGTCAGCGGATCAACCTCAATCGTGCTGGGATCGGGGACGTATTTGAGACAAACGGCGATACGCATGGCTGAACCCTTTAATCAGGTCTTAAGGATGCTCAGGATTCCCGGAAGGTAACCCCGTAACCGCCATCTGGATAGGACCAATCAATAGCCCCTTCTTGGTTGCAGGCGATATAACAGGTGCCACACTCGAAACATTGTTCGTAGTTGAACAAAATGCCGCCGTCATCGAGTGGAACGAACAGATTGGCCGGGCAGACGTAGACGCAGGCATGAACCGAGCATTGGTTGCGGCAGATCTCCGAATTCAAGACGATATGCGGCGTCGCCGCGACTCGGAATCGCACCGTGCGCATCTTTTCTTCGTGGGTCGTCATTACCATAGATAGGCCCTCGCTACCTGATAGGCATCACGAAATAACTGCCCCGGCTTCATTTCGAACTGGCGTGCCATCCGGTAAGCCAGCGGCAAAATTTTTCGCTTGGGCGCACCGTCCACTCGGAAGAGTTGTTCCATACCGCAGGCGACCATCTCGGGATAAAGATTTTGTAAACGCGGGCCGTTGACGAAAGACGGCGCATGACGATAGGCCCGAAAATCGGTGGAGACATGGCGCTGTTTCAGGTGCTTTTGATAAGCCGCCAAGGTGCGAGCGGAGAAATTACCGCGCGCACAGGCAGCAATTGCCGTTTCCGCTGCCGCTAAGCCGGATTGCATGGCGTAGTTCATTCCTTCCAGATACAGTCCGGCGGCCAGACAAAACCCGGCGGCATCGCCGGCCACCAGCATCCCATCGGTGTACAGTTTGGGTTTCATCGCCCAGCCGCTTTCGGGAATCAGATGGGCCGAGTACTCACGCAGTTTGCTGCCACGCACGAGTGGCGCGACCGCCGGGTGGGCCTTGAACCGTTCCAGCAGTTCGTAGGGCCGCTTGCGTCGTTCCACCAGCGACGATATTTGGCCGATCACGCCCAGCGACAGCGAATCCCGGTTAGTGTAGAGAAACGCACCGCCGTGAACGTCCTCGGTAATCGCGCCCAGGTATTCGAAGGCGATCCCATCGTTGTCGTTGAGGCGAAAGCGATCTTGAATAATCGCTGGGTCCAGCCCGACCACCTCCTTGACGCCCAAGGACAGTTCGTGCGGATGAAATGTGCGTTGCAAGCCGGCCTTCTTCGCTAGGAAAGAGTTAACCCCGTCGCAGGCGATGACCACATTGCCGTAAATCTCACCCTGTTCGCGGCGTACCCGCACACCGACGATCCGACCGTTTTCCCGCAGCACATCATCGACAACCGCCGAAGTCAGCACGAAAGCGCCTGCCGCCTCGGCCTGCGCCGCCAGCCAGCGATCAAATTTGGGTCGCAGCACCGTGAAGCCGTTGTAAGGCGCTGTACCGTAACCGTCGCCGACGCAATGAAAATCGAGCGCCACCGAGGTGGTCGGCGACATAAAGGCAATATCGCGGCGGCAAATGTGGCGCTCCACCGGCGCGTGTTCCCACCAGTTGGGAATCAGTTCATTGAGGATCGCGCTGCCGTAAAAAACCGCCCCGGAAACATTTTTAGCGCCGGGATATTCGCCGCGTTCTAGTAGCATCACCTTGAGGCCGGCGCGGGCGCTGAGTAAAGCGGCAGCGCTACCCGCAGGTCCAGCGCCAACGATGATGACATCGAATTGTTCTTTGGCGGGGGGCGCGGTCATGAAGCTATCTCCACGGGATCAACGGCAAAATGTGTGGGTGTGGTCGGCTCGCTGTGATTGGAGGTGCTAGCCAGCGCCTGCAATTTGCTGAGTAGAATCGGCAAGATTTCATGCAAATCGCCCACGACCCCCAAATCGGCCCGCTTCAAGATGGGCGCGGTGCGGTCGTTGTTGATGGCGATGACGATTTCGCTGCCGGTTATCCCGGACAGATGCTGGTCGGCACCGGAAACGCCAAACGCCATATACAGTTTCGGAGCGACGATCTGGCCGGTCGAACCGATGTAGCGGTCCACCGCCAGCCAACCGCGATCCGCCGCGACCCGGGTTCCCCCCAACGCCGCTCCTAGATGATCAGCCAGTTGCTTGACCAGCGCCATGCCATCCTTGCCGCCGGTGCCGAAGCCGCCGGAGACGATCCGTTCGGCCTCGTTCAAGGACACCGTGCGTGGATCGGCTGGCAGGGTGTGCAGGGTGCGGTCGCGGAAATGAGCGGGGTCGAGCTGCGGGCGTAGAACCGTAGTCTCAGCGATGCGTCCGCTCTGGGGTGTGCCGATCCCGCGCACTCCCGGAATCAGCATGGCACACACCAACGTGGCATAAGGCCAGGTCAGTCGTTCCTGGCAAGCCCCGCCATGAGTGCTGCGCATGATCTCCGGGTAACCGTCACCAATGATGCCAATGCGCATACAGCAGCCGACCAGCGGTGAACGCCAACGTACCGCTAATCGGGGTAACCAGGAGCGAATTTGGCCGCTGTCTGGCGCCAGCAACAGCGCTGGGGGCGCCTGGAGCAACACCGGCGCCAGGGCCTGCATCCAGCCATCGGCGCTGAATTGGGCCAAGGCTTCATGCTCCACCACCGTGACTCGATCTGCGCCGTGCGCTGCCAACGTTTCAGCCAGCGGGGCGACTTTATTGCCGCACAGCATGACGTGCACCTGTGCGCCCAACTGGTCGGCGACGTCGCGCCCTTCTTCCACACATTCCAAGCTGGGCAGGGTCAACTGACCCTGTTCAGTTTCGGCGATGACCACCACGAATTTATCCATTTAGACGGCTCTCCCGGCCCGTTCGCCTTCGATGATCGCGGCGTGCGCCCGGCGCGGGGCCACGCAGTCTCCGATCCGATAGAGGGTCGGCACCCTCCCTTTCAATGTGGCGTACAGGTCTTCGTCCACTTGGCGAACTTGAGACAGCAGGCTGTTCGCCCGCGCGTTATCCGCTTTGAGTGCCTGATACAGGCTGTCGTCGGCTTGGCGATGAATGGCCAGCACCACCGTATCGACTTGGGGGAAATGCACGATCTGGCCGCTGTAGTTATGCAACGCCATCACCACCCCCTGATCAATGCTGAGTACCGAATGATTCGGTGTACAGCGAATGCCCAGTCGCCGGGCCTGGCGATACCAGTTTTCCAGGTCGAGCGTCACCCCCAAATCCTGCCCAACATACAGAGTGGGCGTCACCACTTCTACTGCGCAGCCCTGTTCCGCCAGATACTCAGCGACGCTGGTGGCTTCGTGAAAACCCAGCCGATCCACGATCAGCACGTTTCGTCCCGGCTGGACTTTGCCGGACAGAATATCGATCACGTCCACCACGCCGGGGCCGTCACCGCCGGGAATAGCAGCGCGATGCGGAACCGAGCCGGTCGCCACGATCACCGCTTCCGGTTTAGCGGCCAGCACCGAATCCATGGTCGCGGTGGTGCCGGTTTTCACCTCAACGCCCAGTTGTTCAACCTCGTGAAGCAAATTGCGGACGATATCGCCGAACTCGGCACGCCCGGCCACCCGCACCGCCCAGACTACCTGCCCGCCCAGCCGGGTTTCTTTTTCCAGCAGCGTGACTCGATGACCACGCCGTGCGGCGACCGTCGCCGCCTTCAACCCGGCGGGACCGCCACCGATCACCACGACCCGTTTCGGTGTTGTGGCGATTGGCAGGGTGCCGGCACCATATTTCCGTTCCTGACCCGTCGCCGGCGTTTCAATACAACCCATCCAGCGATTGAGGCCCATGCGCCCGACGCATTCCTGATTACAGGACAGGCACAGCCGAATATCGTCGGTGCGATTTTCCCGCGCCTTGCGGGCGAATTCGGGGTCTGCGATCTGGCCGCGCACGATGCCGATTAAATCAGCATGGCCTTCGGTCAAGATACGCTCCGCCTGAATCGGGTCTTTAATGCGGCCGACCCCGATGACCGGCACCCGCACCGCCTTGCGAATGGCCGAGGGAATAAACAGGGCATAGTCCGGGCGAATCCGCATCGAGGCTTCGATCATGTACAAGGTCTGGGTCGCGGTACCGATGCTGGTGTTGATCAAGTCAATCAGACCGTCTTTTTCCAGCAATCGGGCGACCGCTACCGCTTCATCCAGTGTGATGCCTTCACGAATCAGTTCGTCGCCGCACAACCGCACACTAATAACGTAATCGCGGCCGACCTCGTTGCGAATCGCGGCGATGATCTCGCGCAGCAACCGGGCGCGGTTTTCCAGACTGCCGCCGTATTCGTCACCGCGATGGTTGGTGTTGCGAGATAGGAACTGACGGACGATAGAGGAATGGGAGCATTGCAGCTCAACCCCATCGAAACCACCCTCACGAGTGTAAGCGGCTACCCGCACGTAACCTTGGATGATTTCCAGGATATCCTCGTGTTCCACCGCCTTGGGCACTTCGCGGAACAGCGGATCGGCCAGCGCTGACGGCGCCCAAGCCGGCAGCCGGGTGAACATGCCGCTGCCTTGCCCGCCATTGTGGTTAATCTGGGCCAGGATCGGGACGCCTTCGGCATGAACCGCTGCGGTGATGCGTTTGTAGTGCGGGATGACCCGGCGATGGAAAGCGTGAATGAGCTTTTCGTAAGGATGATCGGTGGGATGCGTGGACTGTTCTTCGGTAATGATCAGTCCAACTCCACCCCGCGCCCGCTCGCGGTAATAGTAAAGATGCCGTTCACTGGGCAGGAAATCTTCGGCATAGTTGGTGAGGTGCGCCGAGAACACGATGCGGTTTTTGACGGTAATGTTGCCGATCTTGAAAGGGGTAAACAGCAATCGTTGACGGCTGCTCATGGCTTAGACCTCCCGACCAGCGCGGTAGCCTTCCAAAATGGCGTGACTGAGATAGCGCGGCGCGACACAATCACCGGCCCGCAACACCCGCACGCCGCTCTTTTTAAGAGCAAAGTACAGGGTTTCATCGGGCAGTTCCGGCGACACATCGACGACCAGATCAATGGCATCGAGGCGGATTTCCTGGTGATCGAAATGATCGGCGCCGATGACGCTGTGGGCGGTGATTTCCAGGGCGTCGAACTGTGGCCGGAACTTGATACCCCGCACAGCGGCGCGCTGGTTCCAGGCGGTCAGTTCCAACGAGGCGGTCAGTCGTTGGCCAATGAACATGTCGCTGGTGACGATCTCCACCTGCCAGCCGCGCTCAACCAGCCATTCAGCGACAGCCATGCCAACTGGATCGCCAAGGGTGTCGAGAATCACAGCGCGCCCTGGTACGGCCGGTATTTCGCCACGCATAACCTGCCGGGGATTGACCACTGGCGCGCTCGGGTGGCAACGGATACCAGCATGGCGACCGGGCATCCCGCCCACCGCGACGATCACCGCATCGGGCATCTCTTGACTGACCTGCTCGGCGGTCATCTCGACGCCACTATGAATCGCCACATCCAACTGGCGGACTTGTCGTTCCAGCCAGTCCACAGCCAGGGCCAGTCGCTCCCGACCAGGGGCCGCTGCCGCCAGCCGAATTGCGCCACCGAGTTGCGCATGACGTTCATACAAGATCACGCGATGGCCGCGCAGGGCAGCAACCCGCGCCGCTTCGAGACCCGCCGGCCCACCGCCGATGATGAGCACGCGATGAGGAACCCGTGCTGGTTTCAGGGGGGCAAACTCCGCCTCCTGTTCGTAACCGGCGCTGGGATTATTGGCGCAGCTCAAACGCGGGTTCTGCACCAAGCCGATGATGTTGTCCTGATTGGCGAGCAGGCAGGGGCGAATACCGCTGATCCGGCCCTGGCGCAACTTGGCCGGCAGTTCTGGATCGGCGATCAAAGCACGAGTCATTTCCACCGCGTCGGCTTTGCCCTCGACCAACAGCGTCGCCGCCATCTCCGGGTCCACGATGCTGCCCTGCGCGAATACCGGCAGCGCCACCGCCGCCTTGATCCCCGCAGCCAGATGCGCCGCGAAACCGGGCGGTTGAAACAGGCCGGGACGGGTGAGATGACCGGTGTAAATGCTACCGCTGGTGACGCTAATGAAATCGAGCAGTCCATCAGCCACCAAACATTGAGCGATTTCGGCGGCATCTTCGGGCTTAATCCCGGCCCAGGGCGCATATTCATCGCCGACCAGACGCAGGCCGACAATGGCGTTGCGACCGACCTCATCCCGCACGACGGCGATCACTTGGCGGGCAAAGCGCAGCCGATGATCCAATGAACCGTTGTAATCATCGCCGCGCTGATTGGTGAGCGGCGATAAAAATTGGCGGATCAGGCTATCCTGGCCGGCGTTGATCTCGATGCCATCCAGGCCACCATCAACGGCGTAACGGGCCGCTTGCCGGAACCCTTCGATGACAGCCGCGATGTCTTCGAGGTCCATCGCCTGGGGTAGTTCGCGGCTGTTGACTTCCGGCACTGGCGACGGCGCCCACAGCGGCAACTGCGAGTAATGGCTACTGCCCTGCATCCCACTATGGGTCAAATGTGCAAGCAGCAACGCTCCATGTCGATGCACCGCCCCTGCAACCTGACGATAACCTTCGACGATAGCGGCGTCATAACCGAAGACAGCGTATTCGTAGGGCCAGTCCGATGGATGGACGACGCTACCTTCCAGCACGATCAAACCCGTTCCGCCCGCCGCACGCGCTTCATAATAGGCAGTGTGGCGCTCGGTCAAGCGATTGTGAGTGGCGAAATTGGTCTGGTGGGCGGCAAATACGAAACGGTTCGACGCGGTTTTGCCGCCCAGCGTCAGCGGAGCGAACAACGGCTCAAAGCGAGCGTCGGAAGGCGGGTTCATGGCAGCGTGTCGCAAGCCGTCGCCGGATCAGCGGTGGATGGGTAGATGCAATCGGGATCGGGCGCATCCAGCGAACGGCCGGTGAAATGCTTGGCTGCGATGCAGCCGCCGTGACATTGGGTGTAGGCATTACAGTGCTGGCAGCCGCCGCCGACCTGCCAGTCGCGCAGGTGGGCGAACAGAGTCGATTTACGCCAGAGATCGGTGAAGCCACCCGGCTGGCGGACGTTGCCAGCGGCGAATTCCGGGGCCAGCAGGAACGGACAGGCATAGACCTCGCCGACCGGATCGACGCAACAGACGATGCGCCCAGCGCCGCACAGGTTCAGTCCTTCCAGCGGTTGACCGTAGGCTGACAGGTGAAAGAACGAATCACCGGTCAGCACGTCCCGATGATCAAGCAGCCACTGGTACAGCCCGCGATTCTGTTCGTGGCTCGGCCGCAGATCTTGCCAGACCTCGGCACCGCGACCGGTCGGCCGCAGCCGGGTCAGCCGCAATTCGGCCCCGTGCTGTTGGGCGAGAGCGTACAGATCATCAAGCTGCGAATAGTTATGACGGGTCACGGTGGCGTTGATCTTGAAAGGAAAATGCCGCCGCGCCAGCAGCGTCATGGCGTTCAAGGCGCGCTGGAACGAGCCGTCGCCGCGCACCGGATCGTTGGTTGCGGCGGTCGCGCCATCGACGCTGATTTGCACGTCCAGATAATCCCGCTCGGTGATCCAGGCTGCTGCCTTCTCGTCGATCAGCGAGCCGTTGGTGCTGAATTTGACACCGATGCCGCGCACCAGGGCGTAGTCCATCAGCTCGAAGAAATCCTTGCGGCTCATCGGCTCGCCGCCGCCGACGTTGATGTAGAACACTTTCATTGCCGCCCATTCGTCGATCAGCCGCTTGGCCTCGGCGGTGGACAGCTCGTCGGGGCGGCGATGGCCCGACGAGGACAGGCAATGGACGCAGCGCAAATTACAGGCGTAGGTGATCTCCCAGGTCAGGCAGATCGGGGCATTCAATCCTCGGCGAAACAGCTCATAACTCATGGTTGATCGTTTCCGCTGCGTCGGTGAAAACAGTCCGCACGCCGGACGGAAGCCGGCGGTTGGAACGGTGCGTCAGGCTTCGGCGGTGGTCGGGTCAATGCCGGCCTTGATTTCGGAAATCCGGTTGGCCGGAAAGCCGCCCTGCTCGGCGTGCTGCTTCACCATCTCGGCGTTGGGCGCGATATACACGCAATAAATCTTGTCGTCGGTGACGTAGCTTTGCACCCACTGGATTTGCGGCCCCAGGTCGCGCAGCACGCTGCACGATTTCTGCGAGACGGCTTTCAAATCGGCGGGCGACAGCTTGCCCGCACCGGGCAATTCGCGTTCGATCAGATACTTGGGCATAACATCCTCCTTCGGTGAGCTTGTTTGATCGTTATCGAGCTATAAATCGGCGCATAACTCGCCGGCCGGTAGCACCTTGGCGAACCAGCCGTCGAGCGAGGCGAGAAAGGCCGCTTGCACGCTTTCGGCGGAAACCGTCACGCCGTTGAAGGATTGCGCCCTGGTCGCGCACGCATCGCCGACCAACCGACAGTCGAAACCGAAATCGGCGGCGGCGCGCGTCGTCGTGTCGATGCAGACGTGGGTCATCATGCCGACGATGGCCAGACGGTCGATCCCGTCGCGGCGCAAATGATCCAGCAGGGGCGTTTCCCTGAAGCTGTTCGGATAGTGCTTCCGAAAAACGGGTTCCGCGCCGTGGGGCCGCGCGGATTTATGGATGTCCGCGCCGGGGCTGTCGGGCAAAAAGAACGTTGCCCCCGGATGGATGGCGATGTGCTGGACGTGGAAGATCGGCAGCGCCTTCTTCCGAAAGGCCTCAAGCACCTGGTTCGCGCGCGCGCCGGCCTGATCCGCGCCCGCCAGTTCCATGGTGCCGCCTGGAAAATAATCGTTCTGAATATCCACTACCAAAAGCGCCGTAGTCATGGGAAACCTTTGAGATGTTGGTTCAGGCGCCGGCGAACGCCGGCTAGTTCGACTCCGCTTCCAGCATTTTCCATTCATCGTCGGTGAACAGCCGGGAGCGGGTCAGAAAGCGCAAGCCTTCCGGGCCTTCCAGGGAAAACATGCCGCCCCGGCCGGGTACCACGTCGATGGTCAGTTGCGTGTGTTTCCAATACTCGAACTGCGGCGCGCTCATGTAGAACGGGCAGCCGCCGATCTCGCCCAAGCACACGTCGCCGTCGCCGACCAGCAGATCGCCTTCCGGGTAGCACATCGGCGAACTGCCGTCGCAGCAGCCGCCGGACTGGTGGAACATGAGCGAACCGTGCTTGGCCTTGAGTCGGGTGATCAGTTCCAAGGCCGCATCGGACGCCAACACGCGAGCAATGGTGGTCATGGCAAAGCCTCCACGCCGTTGGAGTGAAACGCGCGTTCATTCCCCCTCCCGGTCAAGGGAGAGGGAAAGGTACGGCCGGTTAGAAGAAGCCCATCGCCTTGGGGTTATAGCTCACCAGCAGGTTCTTGGTCTGCTGGTAGTGATCCAACATCATCTTGTGATTTTCCCGTCCGATGCCGGATTGCTTATAACCGCCGAAGGCGGCGTGCGCCGGATAGAGGTGATAGCAGTTGGTCCAGACCCGGCCGGCCTTGATGCCGCGTCCCATCCGGTAGGCAGTGTTCATATCACGGCTCCACACCCCCGCGCCCAGCCCATAGAGGGTGTCGTTGGCGATGGCCAGCGCGTCGGCAGCATCCTTGAAGGTGGAGACCGCCAGTACCGGCCCAAAGATTTCTTCCTGGAATAGCCGCATCTTGTTGTTGCCCAGGAACACGGTCGGCTGGATGTAATAGCCATCTTTCAATTCGCCACCCAACTCGGTGCGTTTGCCCCCGGTCAGGCATTCCGCACCTTCCTGTCGGCCGATGTCGAGATAGCTCAGGATTTTTTCCATCTGTTCGGACGAGGCTTGCGCGCCGATCATGGTGTCGGTGTCAAGCGGATGGCCTTGCTTGACGGCTTTGACCCGCTGGATCGCCCGCTCGATGAACTTGCTGTAGATCGGTTCCTGGATCAGCGCCCGCGACGGGCAGGTGCAGACTTCGCCCTGATTGAGCGCGAACATGGTGAAGCCTTCCAACGCCTTGTCGAAGAAGTCGTCTTCTTGCGCGCAGACATCGGCGAAGAACACATTCGGCGATTTGCCGCCCAGTTCCAACGTCACCGGGATCAGGTTTTGCGAGGCGTACTGCATGATCAGCCGGCCGGTGGTGGTTTCACCGGTGAAGGCGATCTTGGCGATGCGGCGGTTGGAAGCCAGCGGCTTGCCGGCTTCCACTCCGAAGCCGTTGACCACGTTGACCACGCCGGGCGGCAGCAGGTCTTGGATTAGCTCCAGCAGCACCAGGATGGAGACGGGGGTCTGTTCGGCCGGCTTCAGCACCACGCAGTTACCGGCGGCCAGCGCCGGGGCCAGTTTCCAGACCGCCATCAGAATCGGGAAATTCCAGGGGATGATCTGGCCGACCACCCCCAACGGTTCGTGGAAATGGTAGGCGACGGTGTTGTCGTCGATCTCCGACAGCGCGCCTTCCTGGGCGCGGATGCAGCCGGCGAAGTAGCGGAAGTGGTCGATGGCCAGCGGCATGTCCGCCGCCATGGTCTCGCGCACCGGCTTGCCGTTGTCCCAGGTTTCGGCCACCGCCAGCATTTCCAGATTTTGTTCCATCCGGTCGGCGATGCGGTTGAGACAGTTGGCCCGCTCCGCCGCCGAGGTGCGGCCCCAGGCATCGGCCGCAGCGTGCGCCGCGTCTAACGCCTTTTCGATATCCTCGGCACTAGAGCGCGGGATTTCGCAGAAGGGTTTGCCGGTGACCGGGCTGATGTTTTCGAAATATTCGCCTTTCACCGGCGCAACCCACTGGCCGCCGATGAAATTCTGATAGCGGGATTTAAAGCTGACTTTGGAGCCAGACTGACCGGGTGAGGCGTACAACATGAGCGTTTCTCCTACGGTTTGGTGGTTTGCGATGGCGAGTTCACGTCTTGCCCTCTTCTTCAGACGATGGGTTGGGACAGCGCCGGCCTCGTTTCGAGACGAGACCGGTCCACCACCAGCCAACCGCCGTGATACTCCAGATACGCCGAACGGCCGGCGAGCGTTCGACCCAGCGCCAGCAGCCGGTTACGATCAAAAACTTGCCGGTGGCCATAACGCGAGTCGGGTTCGGCTTCCAGCGGTACGGCCACGATCAGCCGTCGGGCGGTGAGTCGCCACAGATTGGCCAACGCTGCCTCGGTTTGCCCAGCGTCGAGATGCTCCAACAGATGCAGGGCGGTCACCACGTCGAAACGGGCCGGCAGCGGAGCCAGTTCCCGTTCGATGTCCGAAGCCAGAATGTTCGCCACGCCAAAGCGCACTGCAAGCGCGGGGTTGTGGGCCACGAAGTCGTTGGCAAAAGCCATCAACGCCGGATTCAAGTCACAGCCGGCGATCTCGCCCAGCGCCTCGCCGCTGGCGCGAACCCGTGCCAACAGCAGCGGGAAAAAACCAAAACAGGTCGCCACATCGAGCACGGTTGGCGGCGAGGTCAAGACCGGCGTCGCCCGGACCAGTTCCAGGGCATGACGATAGATCGCGCCGAACAGGCCGATGAAGTCGTTGGTTCGGCCGTTGGCCGCCCCGGACGGCTCGGTCAAGCCAGCGCTGGCTTGAGTCGCGTTCAGAGTGTTGGTGTAAAACAGCCGCCAGGCGGAACCCTCGTTGCCGGTCATGGAGCGCACGATATCGCCGACCGAGCGCTCGAACAGGTCCTGCTCGCTGTAACCGCTGTCGATCCGATGGCGGTGGGCCGTCAGCAGCGGCAACAATTCGGTGACGACATGATGGCCGAGGTTGTTGTCGATCTCGTTCGGTTGAAAATCGTGAACGATGACGAACTCATCGGCGGGCGGCGTCGAATTCAGGGCGTATAGTTGAAAGCGGGCGCTGGCTCCCAGCGGCGCGGCGCGTTGCTCCAGACCTTCCACCAGCAAGGCATGACGGTGGCGTGACAGCATCATCGGATGATCTGCTCCCCGCTCAAGGCCGACCGACCGAACGCCGCAGCAGCTTTTCGGTGACCTGACCGAGCTGTTGCAGGTTGCGGACGACTTCGGTGTGATGGCAGACCGGCTCGTACAGCGCCATGTCGCAACTGCCCAGCGTCCAGCTGCCGCGCGCTTCCGGCGACAGCCACAGCAGTTGCCTGGCGCGGCGGCGGATGCCTTCCAGCGCCCATACCTTTGGCGGGTTGCGGTTGCCGCGCCCGTCGCCGAGGATGATGACGGTGGTTTGCGGCGTGACCGCCGCCAGATAGCGGTTGTGAAAGGTCGCCAGCGCGCGGCCGTAATCGCTGTCCACGTCGGTGTCGAGCAGGCCGCCGTTGAACACCGCGCTCAGCGCCTCGTCGATGTTACGCTGCTCGAACTGCGCGCTGATCTCGACCAGATCGCTGACGAAGGCGAAGCTGCGCACCTGATCGAACAGGCTTTGCAGGTTGTAGACCAGGTGCAGCATGAACCGCGCGGTGTTGCGCACTGACAGGCTAACATCGCAAATCACCGCCAGCCGGGGCTTTTCGTCGCGGTAACGGGTCATGACCGGCTGAAACGGGATGCCCTCGTATTTCAGGTTGCGGCGCAGGGTGAGCGGCACGCTGATCCGACCGCGCGGGCTGATGTGGCGGCGGTAGGATCGCGCCCCGCGCATCCGCCGGCACAGCCGCCGCACGATCTCGGCCATTTCCAGGCGCTCCTGCTCCGAAAACCGGTAGTTGGGCGTCGGCCGGCGCGGCGCGGCGGGAACCTTCGGCGGCGGTTGCAGCGCCAGTTGCCGCTCTAGGGCGCGCTTCAATAACTCCGGCAGATGGGCGATGCTGCCGTTCAGCCGGCCGGCCAAGCGTTGGAGCAACGCCTCGTCCACGTCAAGATCGGTAAGCTCGTCCAGCAATTCGGTCACGGCGTCGCTGAGCACCTCCGCGTCCAGCGCGGCGATGGCCTGGTCGAAATTCAATTCCCCAGCCCGCCCGGCGTGTTTCATGCGCCGCGCCTTCAACACCTGCGCGGCGTTTTGCAGCACCTGATCCAGCAGTTCGCGGTTGCGGCTCAACAGCAGGTTCTGGCCGAACTCGGCCAGACAGAAATCGTCCGGGTCCTGGTTCGAACGGAAATGGGTCGCCATCTGGTCATCAGCGAAATAGTCCCGCAGATTCAGGGCGTCTTCGTGGGCGTTGCCGCCGTCGGGCGGGCCGCTGGCCGCTTGCGGTTCGGCGACGGCGACCGGCGGCTCCAGC
>NZ_CBTJ020000043.1 GCF_001051235.1 Candidatus Competibacter denitrificans Run_A_D11
CGTGGCGCTTCTCGCTCTCCCACGGGATCTGCAGTCCCTCAGGGTTTTCGTGCTACCACGTCGCCCTTACACTTTAACCAATCCCCAACATACAAGGGGTTGGGGGTGAGGGCTAAACCGCCAATTGCCCCCGCATTTCCGCCGCATACTGATCGGCATTCAAGCCCACCACCAGATGTACGGTGTTATTGGCCAGCCGCATCAAACCGCCGACCCCGGCCGCCTGTAGGGCACGCTCATCCACTGATGCGCCATTGCCGACCACCAGCCGCAGCCGGGTTTCGGCGCAGGCGTCCACCCGCTGGATGTTGCCCGACCCGCCGAGCGCGGCGATGAGCTTTTTGGCCTTGTCCGCCGCTTCGGGATCGCGCAATTTGGAGACGATGCCGGCGGGTGCGGGAGCCGCCACCGGCGACGGCTCCTCGATGGCGTCCGCTTCCGGCCCGGCGGTTTTCAAATACTCCTCCATGTCGGTTTTCAGATTCTCCGAGCGGGTGCCGAAAATCGCCTGCATTCCCTTGCCGACGATGACCACGCCCGCCGCGCCCAATGCCTTCAGCTTTCCGGGGTTGGCCTTGCTCATATCGTTCAATTCCACCCGCAGCCGGGTGATGCAGGCATCCAAACCTTTGATATTGCTGCGGCCACCGAAGGCCAGCACCAATTGCTTGGTGAAGCCGTGGGCGATGTCGGCGGTCGCTTCGCTTGAAGTGGCGACTTCTTCCGGTTCGCGGCCCGGCGTCTTCAGATCGAACTTGGCGATCACCACCCGGAAAATCGTGTAGTACATCGCCGCCCACATCAGCCCCAGCGGGATCAGCCACCAGCCGTGGGTGGATTTGGCGTACAGCACCATGAAATCAATCGCACCGTGCGAGAAGGTCATGCCGTGCTTGACCCCCAGTTCGATACACAGGAAATAGGCGACCCCGGCCAGCAGCGCGTGGATCAGATACAGCACCGGCGCGACGAACATGAAGGCAAATTCAATCGGTTCGGTGATGCCGGTCAACCACGCGGTCAGCGCCGCTGAAATCATGATGCCGCCGATCCGGGCGCGGTTTTCCGGGCGGGCCGAATGCCAAATCGCCACCGCCGCCGCCGGTAAACCCCACATCTTGAACAGATAGCCGCCCGCCATGTTGCCCGCCGTCGGATCGCCCGCGATGTAACGCTGGATTTCGCCGGTGATGGCTTTACCGGTGGTCGGGTCCATATAGCTGCCGACCTCGAAGAAGAACGGCACATTCCAGATGTGATGCAGGCCGAAGGGAATCAACAGGCGCTCGATGACACCGTACACGGTGAAGGCCAGCGCCGGATTGCTCTCCGCCGCCCAGTGGGAAAAACCTTTGATGCCCGCGCCAATCGGCGGCCAGACGAAGCTCAGCACAATCCCCAGGCCGATAGCGGCGAAGGCGGTGACAATCGGCACGAAGCGTTTGCCGGAGAAGAAACCCAGATACGGCGGCAGGCTGATCCGGTAATAGCGGTTGAACAGCGCCGCCGCGATGCCGCCGATGACGATACCGCCAAACACCCCGGTATCGACCGAGGCAATGCCCATCACCTCCTTGGTTTCCACCCCCAGCACCTTGGCCATCACGCCCAGGGTCGCCAGCAAAACGACGTAGCCGACCAGCGCCGCCAGCGCCGAAACGCCGTCGTTATTGGTCAGACCCAGCGCCACGCCGATGGCGAACATGATCGCCATGATGCCGAAAATCGCGCCGCCGGACTGGGCCATGACGTTGGAGACCAAATCCGGGAAGATGGCGAAATGGGCGCTGCCGATGCCGAGCAGAATGCCGGCGACCGGGAGCACCGAAACCGGCAGCATCAGCGCCTTGCCGATTTTTTGCAGAAATGCGAATGCGTGTTGCCACATGACAGTCATCTCCAAAATCGGTTAGGGCGCGGACGCCGAGGTCGCCATCCGTACTTCGGCGGCGGTTTCCAGCGCCAGCGCCCGTTGCGCCAGTTCCTGGCATTCGTGCAGCCACAGGGTGCGGATTTGGGCTTTAATGCTGGGAATGGTCGGCAGGCTGACGCTCAATTCATCCACCCCCAGCCCGATCAGCAACGGCACGGCTTGCGGGTCGCTGGCGATGCCGCCGCAGACCCCGACCCATTTACCTTCGTCGTGGGCCGCTTTCACCGTCCAGGCGATGAGTCGCAGGATACTGGGGTTGAGGCCGTCCACCTTGGGCGCGAGCTTGGGATGGCCGCGATCCATCGCCAGGGTGTACTGGGTCAGGTCGTTGGTGCCGATGGAGAAGAAATCGACCTCGCGGGCGAATTGGGCGGCCATGATCGCCGCCGCCGGAATTTCCACCATGATGCCGGTTTCGATGGGCGCTGCGTTCAGCCGTTGCCGTTCTTCCTCCAGCATCGCCTTGGCGTCGCGCAGTTCCGACAGCAGGCCGACCATCGGGAACATCACCCGCACCTTGCCGTAAGCGGCGGCCCGTAAAATCGCCCGCAGTTGCAGCCGCAGAATTTCCGGCCGATCCAGACCGATGCGCAAGCCACGCTCACCGAGGAAGGGATTTTCTTCTTTGGGAATCGGCAGATAGACCAGCGGCTTGTCGCCGCCGACATCCAGGGTGCGGATGATCAGCGGCCGATCCGGTCCCAGCGCCTCGACGATGGCTTTGTAAATCTCGAACTGCTCGTCCTCGCTGGGGGCGGAACTGCGCTCCAGAAACACGAATTCCGAACGCAGCAGGCCGACGCCTTCACCGCCCAGCCCGGCGATTTGCTCGGCCTCGGCCAGACCGCCGATGTTGCCGACCACTTCCATGCGGTGGCCGTCCAGGGTGATGGCCGGTTCGTGGGCGACCTCCAGTTCCGCCTTGCGCCGCGCCGCCATCCGCTCTTGCGTTTCGCGGATGCGGGTGATTTCCTCCGGGCTGGGGTTCAGCCGGACGATGCCCTTGCCGCCGTCGAGCACCACCGGCGTACCGTTGGCCAGTTCCAGCGCCCGCGGTTCGATGCCGGCCACCGCCGGGATGTCCAGCGAGCGGGCCAGGATAGCGACATGCGAGGTCGCACCGCCCAGCGTGGTGCAGAAGCCGCGCACCCTGGAGCGGTCCAGGCTGGCGGTGTCGGACGGGCTGAGTTCCTCGGCCACCAGAATGGCGTTGGTCGGTGGAGTCTGCCGTTCCGGCTCGACGCCGGTCAGCAGGGTCAGCACCCGGCGGCCGACATCGCGCAGATCGTTGGCCCGCGCCGCCAACAACTCATTACGCAAACTGGCCAGCCGGTCGGCGTGGGTGCTAAACGCCCGATGCCAGGCAAATTCGGCGCTCTTGCCCTTGGCCAGCGCCGAATGGGCGATGTCCAGCAAATCCGGGTCGTCCAGCAACTCCTGATGCGCGGCGAAAATCGCGGCTTTGTCGGCGGCGCGCTGGCCGTGCAAACTGGCCTGCAAGGCTTCCAGTTGCGCCCGACCCTGATCGACCGCACGGTCCAGCCGGTCGCGTTCCTGCTGCGGGGTACCGGCGGCGCTTTCGTTGACCTGAATTTCCTGATGGCGGATTTGAAACACTTCTCCGACTGCCAGACCGGGTGAGGCAGCCACGCCAATCAACAGGTTAGGGTCTTCCGAACGGGCGCGCGGTGCGGGGGCGTTGCCGGGCGAGGGTTCAAAGCTGGCCGGCGCGGGCGCGGGCTTGCAGCCTTCGTCGCCCAGCCCTTCCCACAACAGCGGGGTCAGCGTTTCGACCGCCGCATCCGCATCGTCACCCTTGGCGATTAAGGTCACCTTGTCGCCGTTGCCGATTTCCAGCCCCATGATGGAGACCACGCTCTTGGCGTTCGCCACCTGGTCACCTTTCTGAAGGCGGACATCGGCCTTGAACTTCTTGGCCAGATTGGCCAGCACCGCCGCCGGACGGGCGTGCAAACCGGTCGGATTCGGAATCAGGATCGCCTCGGAGGTGACGGTTTTACCGGCGTCGGCGTCGGTGTTCGCTTGCGCGGCTCCGGTCAGGGTCAATTCCAGAATGGCGCTTTTTCCGGCTGCCACGTTACCGGAGCGCGGCGCGAACGCCGCCACCCGGTCGCTGTTGGTGATGACGATCTGGGTTAGCAGGCTCTTGGCGTGGGTGGCGACATAATCGGCGTCGAACTCGATCAGCGGGTCGCCGGTCTTGACCACATCGCCCATTTTCACTGTCGAGCTAAAGCCCTGGCCCTTGAGGTTGACGGTATCGAGGCCGATGTGCATGAGCACTTCGATCCCTTGCGACGTGGCGACAGTGACCGCGTGGCCGGCCGAATGCAGTTGCACGATTTGACCGTCGCAGGGCGCGCGCAAACATTGATCCAGCGGGTCGATGGAAATACCGTCGCCGACCATTTTCTGGGCGAACACCGGATCGGGAACCCGCTCCAGCGGCACCAGCGGCCCGGAGAGCGGCGCGATGAGGGTGATGACATTGGGGTTCGTCATGGCGTCAATGCTCGACTTTTGTTATCGGAAGCGAAACCGCACCTACGGCTGATTGCGGCGGGGGTGTCCGGCATTTGCAAATCCTCCTGGGCAGCTTGTGGAGAAGATTCCCTTTCTCTTTGGGAGAGGGTTAGGGCGAGTGAAGTTTTTAGTTTTTACAGCGTCGCGCCGTTACTTTTAATCACCTGCTGATACCAGAAATAACTCTGTTTTTTCCGGCGGTTCAGGCCATCCTGATGATCGACATAGACAAAGCCGTATTGCTTCTGATAGCCGTTTAACCAGCTCAATAAATCGATAAACGACCAGACGAAATAACCGAATAACGGAATCCCTTCGTCAATCGCCCGTCGGCACCAGCGTAGATGTTCCCGCAAATAATCGATGCGCGGCATATCCAGAATTTCGCCCGTTGCGCTGATCGGGTCTTTATCGCCCAGCCCGTTTTCGGTAATCATGATCAGAATAGCGCCGTAACGATTCCGAATGCGCTTCATGCCTTCGTAAAGCCCCTCCGGGTAAATCGACCAGTCCCACGGGGTATAGTGGACATTCGGGTTGAACACTCTTTTAAACAGGCCGGGAATGCCGCTTTCTTTCTGGGTGCCTTTTTCACCGCTGACATTGATGGCCGCGCTGCCCACGCCATCGCTGGGGTTGTGGGCGAGGAAGGTACTTTGATAATAGTTGATGCCGATGAAATCATTGGGTGCACTTTGCAAAAGTGCCAGATCGCCATCCCGCAGCGTCGGGGCCTGGAAGCGATTTTGATAATATTTCAGCAGCCGTTCGGGATAGCAACCCTGCACGCTGGGATCGTAAAACCAGTGAAAATCCATCTCCTCGTACCAGCCGCAAGCCTCGATATCGTCTGGCTTTTCGGTGATCGGAAAGCCGGGTAGCAGAACGTGGGCGATGCCGATTTTTCCCGCTGCTATCCTGTCCTCCCGGCACAGCCTTCGATATTCCAGCACGGCCTGGGCGTGGGCTAGATTGACGATGTGCGAGACTTCCACCGCCCGTTTTTCATCCTTCACGCCCGGCGGGTGCAGGCCATCCCGATAGCCCAGCATGATGAAATTGATGGTTTCGTTGAAGGTGATCCAATAAGGCACCCGGTCGCCGAAGTGCTCGAAGCAGGTTTTAGCGTACTGAGCGAAAAGCTCGATTAGCTCCCGGTTTTCCCAGCCGCCCCGCTCTTGCAAGGCTTGCGGTAAATCCCAGTGATAAAGCGTTGCTACCGGCGTGATGTTGTATTTCAGTAATTCGTCGATGAGCCTGCTATAAAATTCGATGCCTTTCGGATTGACCTCGCCTTGTCCATTAGGAAAAATCCGAGGCCAGGAAATAGAGAAGCGATAGGATTTAAGGCCCATTTCCGCCATTAACCGGACATCTTCCTGATAGCGGTGATAGTGATCCACGGCCTGATCCCCATTGGTGCCTTGATAGGTGGTTCCCGGTAAATGCGAGTAAATATCCCAAATGGATAAGCTTTTGCCATCTTGCTGGTAAGCGCCTTCCACCTGATAAGCGGCGGTCGCCGCGCCCCATAAAAAATCATTCGGAAAATTTTTCATTGATGCGATGACCCAGGGTAAAAAAACACGGACGGCGGAACAGAATCAACACCGTCCGTGAAAGGTGTGGGGCCTTGCCCCACTGACTTACCACCACCAAGCGAAAAGGATTAGTGCGCCGCGATGGCCGGTGTTTTCACCTCCAGCGGTTTTTTCAGGAAGAACAACGCGGCGGTGGTTGCCACCGTTCCCACCACAATGGCGATCAGATAGGGCATGAGGTTGACCACCGCATTGGGAATGGGCAGCACGAACACGCCACCGTGTGGCACCTTCAACTCACAGCCGAACACCATTGAGATGGCGCCGGTCAGCGCCGAACCGATCATCAGCGCCGGAATTACCCGCAGCGGGTCTTTGGCGGCGTAGGGAATCGCGCCTTCGGTGATGAAGGAAATACCGAGCGCGGCGGTCGCGCCAGCCGCTTCCCGTTCATCCAGCGAGAAGCGGTCTTTGAACAGCAGCGCGGCGAGGGCCAAGCCGAGCGGCGGGGTCATGCCAGCCGCCATCACCGCCGCCATCGGGCCGTAGATCGGATCGGTCTGACTGGTGATCAGGCCGGTGGCGAAGGCGTAAGCGGCTTTGTTGACCGGGCCGCCCATGTCGAAGGCCATCATCGAACCCAGCAACAAACCCAGGAAAGCGGCGTTGGTGCCTTGCATCCCTTTCAACCATTGCGTGATCGCGCCTAGCACAGCGGCCACCGGCTCGCCGACCACGTAATACATCAGCAAACCGACGATGGTGGTGCCGAGTAAAGGCAGAATCAGCACCGGCTTGAGACCGGCCAGGGTGCGCGGCATCGGGATGTTGTCGCTGAGGAATTTGACAACATAACCGGCCAGGAAACCGGCGGCGATACCGCCGAGGAAGCCGGAGCCAATAGCGCCCGCGATCATGCCGCCAATCATGCCCGGTGCGATGCCCGGCCGGTCGGCGATGGAATAGGCAATGAAGCCAGCCAGAATCGGCACCATCAAGGCAAAGCCCGACTTGGCACCGATTTGGAACAGCGTCCAACCCAGAGTGCCCTTGTGGGCGTCGTCGTAAACGTTGATGCCGCCGAGGGCGAAGCTGATGGCAATCAGCAAACCACCGGCCACCACAAACGGCAACATGTAGGACACGCCGGTCATCAGATGCTTGTAAACGCCGGTGCGGGCGGCGGCCTGCTGGGCCTTGACCTGTTGTAGCTGCTGTTCCGGGGTGAGCTTGGCCGTCGTCGCAGCACCCGCCACCGTGGCCTCGGAAATCGCCTTGCGCACCAAGGCCGCGCCGTCGTGAATCGCCGCCTTGGTGCTGGCCTCGTAAAGCCGTTTGCCCGCGAAACGGGTTTTATCCACCTGGGTATCGGCCGCGATGATGACTAAATCGGCGGCGGCGATGTCCTCGGCGGTCAGGGTATTCTTCGCGCCAACCGAGCCTTGGGTTTCAATCTTGGCGGCGTGGCCAAGACTGGCCGCGCCTTGTTCCAGACCTTCGGCCGCCATAAAGGTATGGGCGATGCCGGTCGGGCAGGAGGTGATGCCGACGATTTTCAAGTGACTGGTGGGTAGCGCAGCCGCTGAAACCGCCCCCACGCTGGCAAGCGCCGTTTCGATGACGCGCACGCCATCGCGGATCGCCGGTTCGGTGGCGGTTTCGTGGAGGGGTTTGCCGAGGAAGCGGGCGGTATCGACCCGTGTATCGGCGGCGATGATCACCACATCTGCGGCGGCGATGGTCTCATCGGACAGGGTATTCCGGGCACCGACCGAGCCTTGCGTCTCGACTTGAATCTCGTGGCCGAGTTTCTTGGCGGCCTGTTCCAGCCCTTCCGCCGCCATGATGGTATGGGCGATGCCGGTCGGGCAGGAGGTGACGGCAACAATCTTTGCCATGTTCTGAACTCCTCTAGTTATTGATCTGGTAATCGTTTACTTCTCTCTCAAAGGGAGAGGGAAGTTGGTTGTGCTGTTAGTTGATGGCTGACACGCTGACCTGCTGGGCCAGGGCGCGCACCTCCGCCGGTCGGGGTAGATGCGGCCCCAGTCGGGTTAGCTTGGCAGCGGCAAAGGCGGTGGCCAGACGGGCGGTGTCGGCGAGCGACAACTTTTCGATCTGTGCCGCCACTAGGCCGGCGACCATGGCATCCCCGGCCCCGACCGTGCTGCTGACTGTCATCTGGATCGGCAGCGCCTGCACCGCCTGTTCGCGGTTCAGGAACAGCGCGCCGTCTTCACCCAGCGAGACGACCACCAAATCCGGTGCGGGTGTGGCGGCCAACAACTCGCGGCCCGTCGTAATCAGCGCGTCTAGGGTATCGAGCGGCCGACCGACCAATTCCGCCAGCTCGTGCCGGTTTGGTTTGACGATCTTCGGACCAGCCGCCAGTGCCGCTTTCAATGGTGCGCCGCTGGTATCCAGGACCACCGCTCCACCGGCCGCTTGTACCTGCCGGGTGATGGTGGCGTAGGTGTCCGCTGGCATTCCCGGCGGCAGGCTGCCAGACAGCACGATCCATTGCACATGGCCAGCCAGTTGGTCGAGGCGGCGCAGTACCTGGTCCAGCAAATCCTTAGCGGTGGCCGAGGTAAACTCCGGTCCCGGCATATTGAGATCTGTGGTGTCTCCGCTGACCGTATCCACCAGCTTGGAATTGATCCGGGTCAGGCCGTCCAGATAGCAGCAATGGTTGGCGATCTTTTTACGTTGAAACAACTCCTCGAACAGCGCGGCGTTATCACGGCCAATCTGGCCGGTAACCGCCGTGCGAATATGGAAATCAGACAGACAGGAGGCGACGTTGACCGCTTTGCCGCCGACATCGACCTGCATCCGCAAGGCGCGATTGACGGCGCCGAGTGTGATTCCGGCCACTTCGATGGTCTGATCCAGCGCCGGATTGAGCGCCACCGTCACCACTTGCGGGGATTCGGCAAAGGGATTCAAAGGCTGCAAGGGATTCATAGGGCGCGAACCTCCTCGGCGGTGCGGGCACGCAAGGCGCGGCGGGCCAGTTCCTGCATAGCGGTGCGCGATTCGCCGCGTAGCGCGGCTTTCACCGGTGCGACATCCTGGGCGCTCATGCTCAGTTCATCGACCCCAAGGCCGGTCAGAATGCGCGCGCCCAGCGGATCGCCTGCCAAGCCACCACACACCCCAACCCAACCGCCGCCGGTCACGCGCCCGGCTTCCTGGGCACCGCGCACAGTGGCATCGATCAGATTGAGCACGGCTGGGTGCAGGCTGTCGGCCTGCGCGGCCAATTCGGGATGCTGGCGATCCACCGCCAGTGCATATTGGGTGAGATCATTGGTGCCGATGGAGAAGAAATCGACCAGTGGCGCAAAACGGTCGGCCATGACCGCGACGGCGGGAATCTCGACCATGATGCCGAGTTTGACGTCCGGCCCCTTGACCTGTTCGCGCGCCAGTTCACAGTGTCCACGCAGCGCTTCGATCTCGCTGATATGGGTCACCATCGGAAACATGATCCACAGCGGGCCGTGCTGGGCAGCCCGATACAGCGCCCGCAATTGCCCATAGAGCAAATCCTGCCGTTGCAGTAAGAGCCGCGCGCCGCGCAACCCAAGGAACGGGTTTTCCTCACGCGGTAGATGAAGATACGGCACTTGCTTGTCGCCGCCGATATCGAGTGCCCGGATGATCAGCCGCTTGCCGGCCATGACCTCGACCATTTCCCGATAGACCTGGTATTGCTCGTCTTCGGTCGGGGCAGTATCGCGCTCCAGATAGAGGAATTCGGTACGCATCAGGCCGATGCCTTCGGCCCCGGCCTCAAGGGCCGCCGCCGCCTGTTTCGGATTGGCGACGTTAGCAGCAATTTCCACAGTGTGGCCGTCGGTGGTGGTCGCCGGCAGGTGACGCGCCGCGCGCAAGCTCTCGCGGGCGGCAGTTTGCCGGGCGATGACTTCGGCAACGCTCTTCTGGTCGGCTTCACTTACGTCCAGATACAAGACGCCCGCGCCGCCGTCGAGGACCGCCATGCCGCCGTCGGGTGCAGCCAGCAGCGCGGGACCGGCGGCCACGATGGCGGGAAAACCCAGCGTGCGGGCCAGAATGGCGGTGTGCGAGGTGGGGCCGCCGGCACTGGTTGCCAAGCCAGCGACATGACGGGTATCCAAATGCAGCGTGTCAGATGGTGTGAGGTCTTCCGCCGCCAGAATCGTCGGTTCGGTGAGGGTGATTTGTTTACGCTCAATGCCCAGCAATTGGCCCAAAACCCGCTCACCGACATCGCGCAAATCCACCGCGCGAGCAGCCAGTAGCGGATCGTCGATTTTTTGCAGCTTTTCGATGCGAGCTTGCAGCGCCCGCTGCCAGGACCAGGCTGCGCCGTGACCTTGCATGATGTGGGTCAGCGCATCCCGTGTCAGCACCGGGTCCGCTAGCAATTCGCGTTGCGCGGCAAAGATGGCGGCTTCGGCGGCGCTCAGGCGCTGGCGGGTGCGGCCTTCCAGTTCCTCGCGCTCGGCGCGCACGGCCAGCAGGGCCTGCTCCAGTGCTTCGCCTTCGGCGATCACATCACCGGGTTGATCGGTCACTTCGATGCGCTGCGAAATGTGGCGCACCAGCTTGCCGATGGCCAGGCCGGGACTGGCGCCCAGACCGTATAGGGTGCGCGGCCCGCCGCTCGGCGTCCATTCCGGTGCGGTCTTGCGGGCAGCCAAGGCGTTTTTGCGCGCTCGCTCAGCATCGGCCTGTTCGATGGCGGACAAGCCGCGCACGGTTTCGAGCAGGGTGTTCAGGGCGCGTTGCGCATCGGGGCCGCGCGCAGCCAGCCGCAGCGCGGTACCGCTGGTCACCCCCAGTGCCAACAGGTCAGTCAGGGTTTTGGCATCGGCGAATTCGGCGTCTTTGTAAATGCGAATCTCGTTGGTGAAGCGTTTGGCGGTATCAACCCACTTGCTGGCCGGGCGAGCGTGCAGGCCGTTGGGGTAATCGACCGTCCAGGTGGCTTCGGCGTCAGCGGGCCACGGCGGCGCGGCCTGCGGCTGTGCTTCGGCAGGAGTGGGGGTATCACCGAGGGCCGTCATTAATACCAGCGGGTTATCCGCATGAACCAGTGCATCAATGGCGCTGGGCTGCTGCATCAAGCGGGTGAGCCGGCGCAACAGGCTGATGTGCTCGTCCGATTGGGCGGCGATAGCCACTACCAGATGGGCTTTCTGGCCTTGATTCCATTCCACGCCTTCGGGTAATTGCAGGATGGCGATCCCGGTTTGCTGGATCAGGTGGCGGTCGTCAATCATCCCGTGCGGAATGGCAACTCCGCTTCCCAAAAATGTGTTGGCGACCTGTTCGCGCTTAAGCAAGCTCTCGATATAGGCCGGTTTAATGTAACCGGCGTCCGCCAGCAACAGGCCAGCTTGTCGGATCGCTTCCTCCTTAGTACTCGCTCTTGCATCAAGGCGAATACATGATTTAGTAATCGTTTTCATAAATTTGTCCTCTGGTTAGTTTAGATATTATGGTTTATTAATGTAATCGATTACACATAAAAGTCAAGAAAAACTTCTTGTCGGTACAAGAGGTTTGAATTGAACTGGGCTGTCTCCATTGGCAATTTTTTGCTCATTGATTCAGGTTTGTTATCGTTGACTGTATTGATAATAGAGCATAAATAGGTTTTTTCTGTTAATTCATCGATATATTTCTGCAAATTGCTGATTGCTTTCTGTGATTCGTAAGTCTGTAAGAGCAAATTACCTAGCAAAAAATTAGGAGTGACTGTAGCGGTACACTGGCACAGAGACAAAATACAAACTACCTTTAGTCAGTGGCTAAACACCAAAGGAGGCCCGTATGATCATTCGTTTATCGCTTTTTCTGGCCTTATTCATGGGGGGTGCTACATTGGCCCAAGCCCAGTACGACTCGGTGCTAAACACTCAAGGTGCAGCGCTGGCTGCTGAAAGGGTGATCGCCTGCGGTCCTGGCACCGACAAGAAAGATCCGCCTTAGACGGGCTTTTTTTACCAAGGCGGCGCCGCGCGCGCCGCCGCTGGCTTGCCGCCAAACGCTTCACGATAAGAGTCCCCGCCACGTTGCATGGCGCCAGTTAGCGCTCCAGTGCTTGCCTGAATCCTGCGTAAAAAGGCCATAACAGTGAATAAAAAAATAAGAATTTTTATCGGTTATTTACAACCAAAACAAAGGCTTGCGTACCGACGCCTTGCTAATCTATTACTCATTCTACTAGGGGCTGGTGGCGGGCTATTGTTTTCCCCCATCAGTTTGGCGGACCCGGGGATCACTGATAAAGTCATCCGGCTGGGTTCGCTGTTACCCTTGGAGGGCGACCGCAAAGATACTGGGAACGCCCTCAAAGCGGGCATGGAAGCGGCCTTCAATGGTCAATCAGTCCAGGGTCGGCGGGTCGAGTTGGCCGCACTCAACGATTTTTATCAGCCTGAGAAAGCCACCGAAGGTGCTAAAAAGCTGATCGATCAAGGGATTTTTGCGATGATCGGCAACCATGGCACCCCGACCACGAAAGCTATATTGCCGCTGTTAGCCGATAAAAAGGTCCCGCTCATCGGACCTTACACCGGAGCAGGCTTAACCGGACCGGGTGAGATACTGAATTTCCGTACCAGCTACGTGAAGGAAGTCAGAAGCGTCATTGAGATCGCTCTAAGCGCAGGCATTAAGCCAACGGAGATTTGCGGCTATCTACAAAATGACAGCTATGGCATGAATGGCTTGCAAGCGATTCGGGCAATCGTGGCGGAGCAGCCCAACATGGCTACTCTGGTCGCCAAGCTTGACGAGATAATGAATCAGGCCGGTGATAATCCGCCACGCAACAATTTGGGACCGATTGGGGTTTATCAGCGTGAGACACTGGTAGCCACCACCGGTTATGAGTCACTGAAAAAGTGGGAAAAAGCCAATAACACCACTTGCCGGCTGATGGTGACGGTCGGCACATTCGACGCGATCTCAAAATTCATCGGCTACGCGCGCTATAAAAATGAACCATGGACGTTTAGCATGGTGTCGTTTACCAATACCCCAGTCAATGCCCACTTCAACGAATTGCAAGTCACCGGCAAGGTGATCCAAACCAACGTGATACCGCCGTTGGATTCGCCGCTGCCTATCGTTGAAGAGGCGCGTAAAGTGTTCGGGCCGCGTTTGGATTACCCCTCGCTGGAGGCGTACATCGTTGGCAAACTATTCCTGGCTATCGCCGCAGCGGCCGAGAATCCGCTGACCCGCGAGGGCTTTTTGAAAGCCGCCCGTCGGCAAATCTACGACATCGGTGGGGTCAAGGTCGATTTTACCAATGGTCGCAACACCGGTTCAGATTGGGTATTTCTGGCGTATCTAAAGGACGATAAAACCCTGGTGCCTGCCAAGCCCGGCGATTTGGAGGCGATGTTTAAGCGGTGATCTTCTCGCCTGGCCGTTTCAGGCGCGTTCATGCAACTCGGTCAACCATGGCGCTGCGTAGTGTGGTGACCAATCCACTGCCAGCATTGCGACGCAGCACCGTTCGCGTAGGAGGGGTGTTCGATCTTTGATTTCGCAACACCCCTCTTATTTTTTTACCCTATCACTTCTTTTCGCCGTAAACCTGTTCTTTCGTAAAGATTTTTTCGGCGATCAGCGTGCTGTCGATGTTGTCTTTGGTGATCAGCATTACCGGGGTAATCACGGTTGGAATTTTGGCGAAACCGTTATCGGTCATGGCGAAACGTAACCCGCCCTGAGCGGCTTCCCGCGCGATGGTTTCCAACGGCTTGGCGGGATTTTTGGCGATTTCGACCGCGATTTCAGCGGCTTTGTGCGCCAGCGGTTTGATCGCCTTCCAGACCTCGACCACTTGTTTGCCCTGGACGATGTAGCGGATGTTCTTCAAATCAGCATCCGCGCCAGCGACAAACACCTTTCCGGTATCCGCCAGCTTTTCCAAATCCAGCGCCGCGATCACGCCACTGGCCAAGCCGCTGTTGTTGCAAATAAAAGCATCCACGCCATTCTTGTACTTCACTAATAAATTGCTGGCGGTTTCGGCGGCGCGATCGGGCGACCAATCGACATGGGAGATTTGCGCGACCAATTTCAAGCCAGGATTTTGTTGGATCGTCTTCAACACGCCCTGGCTCATGGCCTCAGCGTTGGAATCACCAGGCTGGCCCATGATGAGCGCCACTTTGCCTTCGACCTTGCCGCGTTTTTGCTGGAACCATTGGATCATGGCTTCACTCTGCAATTGGCCGACCGCCCAGCTATCCTGCATCACCATCAGGTCCAGCGGGCCGTTGACCACCATCGCGTCATAGCCCACCACTTTGACGCCTTTCTGATTCGCCAGCCGCACCAGCGCGCCGGCCAGTCCGGTGTTGACTGGTTGCAGCACGATCACCTGAGCGCCTTCATCCAGCATTTGCTCGAACTGCCGCAACTGGATCAGTTCGCTGTTGCCGCTGGAATCGAACAGGACTTGCGCACCCAGCGCCTCGGCGCGCGCGAGGAACTCGGCCTTGTCGGTTTGGTAGCGTTCCTCCTGCATGGTTTTGAGCAGGAAGCCGATCTTGAGCCCCGACTCCTTGGCGTGCGCGGCGGGTTGGAACATCAGCGCCACCGCCAGCAGCCCAATCAGTCCGATGAGCCGGTTGAGGGAAGAAAATCCGCTTATCCTCTGAAATAGCAGTTTCAACGTGTTCATAAAGTCCTCCGGGTAAAATTGACGAAGCCCTTGGCGTTGGAGCAAGTCAACGCGACCTGCTCCCCGCAACCGCTGTTTACCCGCGTTTTTTCTTGCTCAACACGTCAAACCAGACCGCCAGAATGATGATGCCGCCCTTAATGATCAACTGATAAAAAGTCGGCACTTCCAGCAAACTCATACCATTATTCAGCACGCTGATGATGAACGCGCCGATGACAGTGCCGATGATAGTGCCGACGCCACCGGAGAAACTGGTGCCGCCGATGATCACCGCCGAAATCGCATCCAATTCAAACATATTGCCGAGATTTGGCGATGCGCCATTCAGCCGCGACGCCAGCATAATGCCCGCCAGCGCTGATAGTGTGGTGATGATGCAGTAAATCGCAATCTTCATGCTCTTGATGCTGATGCCGGATAAGCGCGCGGCCTCCTCATTGCCGCCCATCGCATAAATCCGCCGACCGAATTTGGTGTGCTGAAGCGTGAAGCTGCCAATAAAGGCGATGACCGCAAAAATCGCCACCGGATACGGCAGCCCGCGATAGGAGAAGGCATACAAAATGATCAGGCCGGCCAGCACGGTCACGACCGCCCCGGTAATCAGTTCCTGGTTTTTGACGGTGATGCCATATTGACGTTTTTGCCTTAAATCCTGGTATTGCGAGAACAGCAGATAGCCCAGAATCAGCAGCACCACGATGGTGGAGACCGTCACCGAGAAAAAGCCGCCGCCGATCTCACCGAACACCGGATTGGTCACCGGCACCGAACCGCCGTCAGAAAGCGTGAGCGCAATGCCGCGCGCAATCGTCATCATGCCCAGCGTGATGATGAAGGGTGGAATGTTGTAATGAGCGATCCACAGCGCATTCCACAGCCCGATTAACACGCCCGTCAGCAGCAAGGTGATGAGGATGGCGGCCCAGACGTTGACGCCCGATTGCATCAACAAAGTCACGGTAATCGCCGCCAAACCGACGATTGAGCCGACCGAGAGATCGATGCCGTTAATGATGATGACCAGCGTCATGCCGACCGCGATGATGCCGACGATGGTGGTTTGCCGAGCCAGGTTGGTGAGATTGCGGGGCGTGAAGAAGGCTTCATCCCAGAAGCTGAAAATAAGCATCAAGGCGATCAGTGCGACCAGGGTGCCGTTATCTTTTAAGAATTTCAGGAAGGCGCGCATCCCTTCGCTTTGCAAAAAGCCCGTTGTCGGTTGTTCGGTGGTGGGTGCGGTGTTTGCCATGTGTGTGATCCCCTTTATTTCTGGCTGCCGGTGGCGTAAGCCATGATCAGTTCTTTGGTCGCTTGCTCGCGGGTCAATTCGACGACGATCTCGCCTTCGCACATCACCAGGATGCGGTCGCTGATGCCCATGACTTCCGGGAGTTCCGAGGAAATGATGATGACCGTCACCCCTTCCTCAACCAGCTTATTCAACAGATTGTAAATCTCGACCTTGGCCCCCACGTCGATGCCGCGCGTGGGTTCATCGAGAATTAAAACCTTGGGCTTGATGTTCAACCATTTGGCCAGAATGACCTTTTGCTGGTTGCCGCCGCTTAAGGTGTCGATCTTGACATCCAGTCCGGGTGTTTTGATCGCCAGCCGCTTGACGTAATCCTGCGCCAGACTCCGCTCCTTGGATTCGTTGATAATGCCCAGCATATTGGTGACGGTTTCCAGCGAGCTGATGGTCATGTTCTGGAGGATGCTTTGCCCCAGAATCAGCCCAATCCGCTTCCGGTCTTCGGTGACCAGACCAATACCGTGTTCGATGGCGGCGTGGGGCGAGCGAAAGCGCACCAGTTTGTTATCCAAGTAGATTTCACCACGCGCCGCGCCGGGCGGTGCCCCGAAAATGCCCGAAACCAGCTCGGTGCGCCCCGATCCCATCAAGCCGGAAATGCCGAGGATTTCGCCTTTGTAGGCGCAGAACGAGGCGTTTTTGACTTTCTTCTGGCCTGGCAGATCGGGATTGTCGATCTCGAAGTTCTTGACCTCTAGCACCTTTTCGCCGCGCTGGAATTGACCTTTCGGGAACATGTCCTTGACATCGCGCCCGACCATCCGACTGATCAATTGATCCAGGGTGATCTCCGGTATCGGCGTCACCGGGCCGATGGTTTTGCCATCGCGCAGCACCACCACGCGATCCGCGATTTGCTGGAGTTCCTCCATCTTGTGCGAGATGTAGGACATGCAGACGCCTTGCCGCTTGAGTTTACGGATGATTTCAAACAGCGCCGCCACTTCCTTGTCGGTGAGCGCGGAGGTGGGTTCGTCGAACACCAGGATGTCGGCTTTTTTCGAAAGCGCCTTGGCGATTTCCACCATTTGCTGTTTGCCGACCGTCAAATCCCGGACCTTATCGGTCGGCTTGAAGTCGCTGATATTCAACTCATCCAGCAAGCGTTGCGTTTCCGCGAACAGCTTGCTCCATTGAATCGCGCCAAAGGCATTGGTCATTTGGCGGTCCAAAAAGATATTTTCCGCCACCGTCAATTCGGGAATCAGGTTTAGTTCCTGGTAGATGATGGCGATACCGGCGGCTTCGGCCTCCTTGGTGTTGTAGAACCGCTTCAACTCGCCCCGCAGATAAATATCGCCTTCGTAGGTCGGGTAGGGCCACACGCCGCTGAGCACCTTCATCAAGGTCGATTTACCGGCCCCGTTTTCGCCCATCAGCGCCAGCAACTCCCCCGACCGGGCCTCGAAATTGACATCATTCAGGGCGCGCACACCAGGAAAGTCTTTGACGATATTCTTCATTTCCAATACGACTTCGCCCATTGAGTTCACCGTCCTGTTTTGTTCGAGTTAAAAAAAGCCCACCTTCATCGTCCGGTGGAAGGTGGGCTGCAACGGGGGAGATCATCCCGCGTGAACAGGCTTGATCGAGAGCGGATCAGGCGTTATTTCTTGCCGTAGACCTGCTCTTTGGTGTACAGCCCACCGGCGATGATGGTCGAATCCAGATTGTCCTTGGTGACGGGAACGATTTCGGTGACGATGGTCGGCACTTCGACCGCGCCGTTGTTGATGGTTTTATCGATCTTGACGACATCGGCGGGTTTTTTGTCGGGATTCTGGGCCAGCTTAACGGCTGCTTCGGCAGCGGTTTCCGCCAGCGGCTTGACCTTCTTCCAGATTTCGACGGTCTGCTTGCCCTGCGCCACATATTGAATATTGGTCAGATCGGCATCGGAACCGGCGACGAACACTTTATCGGTGCTGGCCAGCCCTTGGGCGTCGAGGGCGGCGATCACGCCACGGGCCATACCGCTGTTATTGCAGATAAAGGCATCGACCTTGTTTTTATATTTGGTCAGGGCGTTTTCGGTGGTCGCCATCGCCTTGTCGGTGGACCAGCCTTCGTGGGATTGTTCCACCACCAGCTTCAGGCCGGGGTTTTTCTTGATGAGATCCAAAGCGCCGCTGCTCATCGCCGTAGCGTTGGAATCGCCCGGTTGACCCATGATCAGGGCAACATTGCCTTCGATTTTGCCCTCCCGATGCTTTTTGAACCATTCCAGCATCGCTTCACCCTGGAGCTTGCCAACCGCCCAACTATCCTGCATGACCATCAGATCGAGCGGGCCATTGACCAGCATCGAGTCATAACCCACCACTTTGACTTTCTCTTCGTTGGCGGTCTTAACCATCTTGCCGGCGGTGCCGGTGTTGACGGGCTGCATCACAATAACTTTGCAGCCTTTCGACAGCATGTTTTCAAATTTGGAGAGTTGCGCCTGCTCATCGTTGTTGGCTGAATCGAACACCACTTCGGCGCCCATCGCTTCAGCCTTGGCGATGAAGTCGGCTTTATCATGCTGGTAGCGCTCTTCCTGCATGGTTTTCAACAGGAAACCGATTTTTACCTTGTCGCCGGCCAAGGCGGTGTTGCCCAGGGCCAAGGCGACGGCGGAGGCGGCGAACAGGACTTTAAGGGTTTTTCGGCTCATCGGGTTCTCCAAAAACGGATCAAGTAATGCTGCGATGTGCTGGTTTGGCAGGCTGCCAAGGTATGACCGGCATCGTTGCCGAACGAATGTGGCTCGTCGTTGCTCAGATGACTTTGAGTATCAGTTCTCCTCTGTATTTTGCCTGATTTCAAGGTTAGATCATTGATCGCGCAAGAATTCCAATACCTTCTTGCGGTCGGGCAGGGCGGGAATCGCGCCACGGATGGTGGTAGCCAGCGCGCCGACGGCATTGGCAAAACGGCATAGCTCGCCCAGCTTCGTTTTATCAGTGAAGGCGGTCGGATCAGCCAGCACGCCTTGCAGGAGACCGGCCACGAACCCGTCGCCAGCACCGGTCGCATCAACGGCCTCCACGGTGAAGGTCTTGGCAGCGCCGGTAAAAGAGGGGGTGAAGTAGACACAGCCGTCACGCCCGCGTGTGGCGACCATCAGCTTGAGTTCATCGTGCCAGAGCGTTTTACAGGCTTGCTCCAGATCGTCGGTGCCGGTCAGAAAGGCGGTTTCATCATCGCTGATCTTAACGATGTGAGCCTTCTTCAAGCCGAGCAACATCCCTTCCCGCGCAGCGTCAGCATCCGGCCACAGCGGCAGGCGCAGATTAGGATCGTAAGAGATCAGGCAACCGGCGGCGCGGGCGGTATCTACAGCGTGCAAAGTGGCGCTGCGCGAGGGTTCGCTGATGAGGCTGATCGAACCGAAATGTAGCAACTTGGCCTGCTGAATCGCCCCGACATTGACTTCTTGCGGGGTAAACAGCATGTCGGCGCTGGGATGGCGATAGAACATGAATTCCCGTTCACCATCAGCGCGTAAGGAAACGAATGCCAGGGCGGTGCGCGCTTCGCTGGAGAACACCAGCGGACTGACATCGACCCCGCTTTCGGCCAGAGTAGCGGCCAGAAAATGGCCGAAAGCGTCGGCGCCGACCTTGCCCATGAACGCGCTCGGAATCCCCAGCCGGGCCAGACCGACCGCTACGTTACCGGGTGCGCCGCCGGGCGCTTTGACGAAGGCTGGCGCATCGGTCAGGCCGGTGCCGGTGACGGTGGGGACGAAATCAATCAGCAATTCACCCAGACAGATCGCTTCGGCCATGCTGGAGTCCTCAAGAGGCAAACGAGTCGGGGATGATCTCCGAAATAAGCCTTTTCAGGCTGAATGCAGAGGGCACGACATCGCCATGCTGGTCGCAGTGATAGGTCATTACCAGGACACCATCGTCGGTAACGAATCTATGGGCGGTCACCTGGCGTTGACAGCGGGGGCACGCGGTGAGTGGCAGCGAAGCGGGTAACTTTTCGGCTTCGCGCGGCGTATCAAACCTTGCCGGATCACGGTCAGGCGTTCTGGCAGGGTTCTTAGCAAAAGCTGCACGCCGCCCGATCAAACCACAACAAACACGCGTGCCGGATATGGACTGCGAAGTATCCTGAGTACCCTGAGAGAATGATGACACCGTTCCGTCACGGTACTGACAGGTGATTGGATGACTACTTGAATCTTGCGGGTTCATCTCAGATCACGCGCTTTTACATGTGGTAACGCAGACAGGGCGGCGCAAGGAGGCGGAAGCCGTTTCTAGCCAGGGCTTCCGCCGTTTCACCCGAACGAGGCAGCCTGTCAGAACAGGTGCCGCAGACCGGTGGTAATGATATTTTGATCACCATAGACCAGGGTGTTGGCGTCGCGGCCGATATATTCGGCCCAGAGCCAAGTGCGCTTGCTGAGATTATATTGGTAGCCCAACCGCCAGTTATCGATGGTGTCTTCCCGGTCGATACCCGTATCGGTCTGGCCGTAGGCAGCTCGCAATGTGTTATTGCCGAAGCTGTATTGGCCGGTCAGATACCAGCTTTTGGCATCGTCACCGCCAGCCAGAGGTACGCCGTTCACCCGGATCTGCCGAGCGATGTTGACATCGTTAAAGGTGCCTTGTTCATAAATGAAGCCGACGAGGAATTGGTTGGTTTTGTAGCCCAATCCCAACCCCCAATTATCCAAATCGAGATCGATGGTCCGGCCGCTGCCTAGAGAGGCGTTGTTGTCGCCATTGAGCTTGATGTACGTCAGCCCGGCAAAGATTGGCCCCTGATTATATTTGAGGTTGACGCTCCATATATCGATGTCGTTGGTCACCGTATCGCCGCCGCTGGCCGATACCATGGCTTCAGCGCTGAAGCCGCCGAAAACTGGCGTTTGATAATCGAGGTTGTTATCCACAGTGCTCAAAGCCCCGTGCGGGCTGGTTTCCTTGGTGATGGTGCCGCCTAGATAGGCAGACCCATTGAGCACCTTGCCGCTGTTCCAAACATCGATCACGTTCAAGACTTTCCAGTAAGGTGTGTCTTGAGTGCCCAGGGTAAGCGTACCGAAACCGCCGCTCAGACCAGCAAACTTCTGGGCGGTGCCGGAGAAATTCCCTCCGTCGGTCATATCGACATTAAATTCCCACATATAGATCGCTTTCAGCCCGCCGCCGAGATCCTCAAAACCCTTGATCCCCAGTTTTGAGCCATCGTCGGTGACATCCCAGGTATCAGGGCCGTTCTTAACATCGGTATACGTCAAGGACGGTCTAGCCTCCCCATACAGAATCGTATCGGCCTGAGCGGCGAGCGGTGCCCCCAGAACGGTTGCCAAGGCGAGTGTGAGTGCTGTTTTTTTCATCTTTATCGAGTCCTCGTGGTTGTTAACTCTCTGAGTATAGAGCGTGTTTTAAGTGGTTATTTCAGAAAGATTTAGTAATCGTTTTCTTTATTAAAAACAGATAGTTTTCAGAATGATTTACATCGAAAATTGTAATCGTTTACATATTTTTTATCAATGCTGTGCCTATAAATTTTTTTATAGCGTGTTCTTGTTGTTTTTACATTTAAAATTTATTTTCTAATCAATATTTTATTATAAATTCTAACCTTTCTTGAAAAGTATGGGTTGGCTGAACCCCAGGTTATGCCCATGTACAAATAGCTGGAGAATATGCAAGAATAAAAATGTAATCGTTTACTTTAGTTAATCGTTTTCTCAATCCTCGGAGGAGGGGTATCGATGGCGCGGATCAAGGACGTTGCAAAGCAGGCAGGTGTTTCAGTCGCTTCGGTCTCTCGGGTATTGGCCGGCCATAGCAAGGTGAGTGAATCGATTCGCCAGCGAGTTTTAGGAGCGGTTCACGATCTGTCTTATCGGCCGGATCTGGCAGCGCGCCGCTTGCGTTCCCGGCAAACTGACACGATTGGCTTGATCGTTTCGGATATTCGTAATCCCTTTTTTACTGAAGTGAGTCGGGCCGTCGAAGATGTGTCTTACCAACACCACCTGCGGGTGATCTTGTGTAACACCGACGAAGATGTAGAGAAAGAGAATTTGTATCTTGATCTGATGCGGGACGAGAACGTCAGTGGCGTGATTCTATCGCCCACGTTAACGACACTGGCCGGTTTCCGCGCCCGAGATTATCCGTTTCCAATGGTGTTGGTGGATCGTTGTGACCGCGATACCGCTGCTGATGCGGTGATCTTGGATAATGTCGATGCGGGCTATCGATTGACGACGCATTTGATCGACAACGGCTATCGCCGGAATATCTTTTTTTATGGCACGACCAGTGCGACCGGTCGGCAACGGCGCGAAGGTTATGTGGCGGCGATGGCGGCACACGGGCTGGAAGCGCACGCAGAACCCGTGCGCTCAACCGCGACCGCTGAGCATGGTCGGGCGGCTGCCTACGAGCGACTGCGGCGACGACCGCTGCCGGATGCGTTGGTAGCCAGCAGCGGCTTGATCCTGCTTGGGCTGACCGAAGCGTTGCGCGAGTCAAAATTACGCTTTCCCGATGCGGTGGCCCTGGCCGGTTTCGACGATCTACCCTGGACTCGTTTGGTCGAACCCGGTATTACCGTGATTTCCCAGCCGCTTTACGAGATTGGGCGGGCGGCTATCGAATTACTGCTCCAGCGAATCGCCAAACCGGATCAAGCCGTGCGCCGGGTCGTGTTGCGCGGTGAACTGATCGAGCGTGGCTCGACGGCGAAACGCAACGGCTCGGCCGGTGTTTCAGTGGCCGCCTAGATGCCAAACCGTTACCTGTTCCCGCCTGAGCCGACCCTGGTTTTCCGCTAGGGCCGAGGTTTTCGACAAAGGGGGAGGACGCCACGGCGCGTCTTCACTACCTTGATCTCCAGTACACTATGATCGCCAAGATCAGCGCCCGCGCGCTATCGCAAGAACTGGAGATGAGCAATGCAACCTGCTACCACCGCCACCATCGATTTGGCGGCCCTGCGTCATAATCTGGCCCGTGTTCGTGCCGCCGCGCCCCATTGTCGCGTTGCGACCGCCCTTAAGGCGAATGCCTATGGGCACGGTCTGTTGCGGGCCGCACGGGCGCTGTCTACCGCTGATGCCTTCGCTGTCGCACGTTGCGATGAAGCATTGGCCTTGCGAGAGGCTGGTATTGCCAAGCCGGTGGTGGTACTGGAAGGGTTTCTGCAACCCGAAGAAATAGACTTATGCCGCCAGCACGGCCTGCAAGTTGCTTTGCATCATGATTCTCAAGTGCGGATGCTCGAACTGGCCAAGCCGGGCCGGCCGCTTGATCTTTGGCTCAAGATCGATAGCGGGATGCATCGGTTGGGCTTTCCACCGGAACAGGTTCCCGCTGTGCTGGGGCGCCTTGCCGCGTGTCCGAATGCAGGCCCCAACCCACGGTTGATGAGCCATCTGGCCAAGGCGGATGACCGGGAAGATCCGTATACCCGTCAACAACTGGCAGTTTTTCAGGCTGCTACTCAAGGAATAACTGCTGAGCGTTCCATGGCTAATTCCGGCGGTATTTTGGGATGGCCGGAGACCCATTTTGATTGGGTGCGCCCTGGCATCATGCTCTATGGCTGCACGCCTTTTAACCATGGCGTCGGCGCGGACGAGAGGCTGCGGCCGGTTATGACCCTGGCGAGTCGCTTAATAGCTGTACAACGGTATGCGGCGGGCGAGCCGATAGGCTACGGCGGCAGTTGGCGGTGTCCAAGGGATAGCCGTATCGGCGTGGTTGCCATTGGCTATGGCGACGGCTATCCGCGCCATGCGCCATCCGGTACGCCGGTCTTGATCAATGGGCGGCGTGTTCCTCTAGTGGGTCGGGTTTCGATGGATATGATCACCGTCGATTTGACGGATTTACCTGAAGCGAATGTCGGCGATCCGGTGGTCTTGTGGGGGTGTGATTTACCGGCCGAGGAGATTGCGCGTCACGCCAATACCATCACCTATGAGCTGTTTTGCAAGGTGATGCCGCGGGTTGTGGTGATCGAGACCGAGTTCAACGACTGAGCCTTCCTGGCACTGTCGCTTGCCTGTTGGCTCGTAACAGTGGCGAGTCAGAGCTGTGAGTGTGCAATAGTGATCCGGGACACTTGATTTTCCGCTGCGTGGCCCAAGGTGATTCTTGCCTACCGTCGCTGAGCGCGGCGTGCCGAACCGCTTTCCCATGAGGCGAAGCCAATGCACAAATCGTTTGCGGCTGTTGACGAATATCTGGTCTGGAATGTGTCTAATGCGCTCATGCTGTTATAGTAACCCTTATTACGGACCATCCAACGAGGCGGCTGCCATGCCTGATTTCCTGCGCAAGTTCATCGGTTTGTTGCTGCTCTTTGCCACTGTGGGTATCGCGGCCTGTCAAGCCATGTTGGTGTCTTGCTCTTCGAGTTTACCGGCGATTTCCTCAATACTGACCCAGTAGCCGGGAGAGGTGGATATGGGCCGCCTGTTCCTGATGACCAGCCTCGGATTGCTGGTGCTGGTCGCTTTGGTTTTGCTGATCAAACGGAGATTTAGCCTCATGGCCGAACGTTATCAAGGTGCACCGGCACGCTTCCCGACCACCAAGGGCCTGATGCTGTTTGTGTTGCCATTGCCGGTGTTGTTTGCGGCGATAGGCGCTCTGGGGCGCGGCAATTTAAGCAACCTGTTCGATAACGCGGTGTGTTATGGCTTGTTTCTATGGGGCGCGCTCTTGCTGCGACGCGGGCTGCGCACCGAGGCCGATTACACCCGCCGCCAAGTCGCCAAAGCCCCCTGGCCGCTGAAAACACTGGGCAGCGGAGTGATCGCGCTGGCCACCGCGTTAACCGCTTGGAGCAGTGCCCAATACTCGCTACCGATAGCAGTGGTTTTCGGGGGACTGGCGCTGTTGGGCTGCTATTTAAGTTATGGCTTCGATCCGCGCGGCGCCAAGCGTTTCACCGACCGTGATGGCGTGGATACCACCGACCGGGTGATCGAAGCACTAACCCAAGCTGAAGATTCCATTGCCGCCATCGAGCGGGCCACCCGTGATATTCGTAATGCTGAATTCAATAGCCGGCTACGGCGCATCGTGGCCCAAGCCCGCCAAATCCTCGCGATGCTGGAAGAAGATCCACGGGATTTGCGGCGTGCGCGCAAATTTCTTAATGTTTATTTAGATGGCGCCAAGCAAGTCACTGAGGGGTATGCCAAAACCCACGGGCGGGTGACGGCGCCGGAATTGGAGGACAATTTCCGCCGGGTGCTAACCACGATTGAGGAAGTCTTCACCGAGCAGCAACAAAAATTGCTGGAAACCGACGTTACCGATCTCGATGTACAAATTGAAGTGCTGAGCACGCAACTGAAACGGGAAGGCGTGATCTGATGAGGCGATGGCTTTGGGGATCTCAGTCCCGGCATGACCTGGCCGATGCGCGCCCGCAATCGCAGCTATCCTTGGCTTTTGCCGCTTAATTATCGCTTGAAAGATTAAGGAACTAAACGCTATGAGCACGACTCCCGAATCCACGGTCACCCCAACGGCCACCGCCACGCCTCCTGCACTGCCCGCACTACCGGACGTTTTTGCCGCTGCCGTGCCGCAAGTCCAACAGGATTTAGCCAAGCGTGCTCCAGCGCCGGCGCAAGACCGCCAGCAAGTCGATGCGCTCATGAAGGAGTTGGATCTGCACGATAGCAATTCCATCATCTTCTTTGGCAGCAAAGCCCAAGAACAGCTCACCACCATTTCCGACAAGATGCTGGAAGGGGTGCGCAACAAGGACACCGGCCCGGCGGGTGCGTCACTGAATGAAATGGTGGCGGTGCTGCGCGGTTTCGATCTGGACGAACTGGACCCTAACAAGAAGCCCGGTTTTTTCACCAGGCTGTTCAATAAGGCCAAGCCGCTGGTCAAAATCGTCCAGCAATATGAAACGGTACGCAATCAAATCGACACCATCAGCGATTCGCTGGAGCGCCATAAGACCCAGCTATTGACCGATGTTGCCATGCTGGATCGGTTGTATGACGCCAATCTGGATTATTTCCACACGTTGGAATTGTATATCGCGGCCGGTGACGCCAAGCTGCAACAGGTCGATACTGAAGTGCTGCCGACCCTGGAAAAGGAGGTTGCCGCCGGCGAGGATATGGTGAAAGCGCAATCTTTGCGCGATTTGCGCGCCAGCCGTGATGATCTGGAACGGCGAGTTTACGATCTCAAACTGACCCGCCAAGTCACCATGCAAAGCTTGCCCAGCATCCGCCTGGTGCAGGAAAACGACAAGGGATTGATCAACAAGATCAATTCCACCCTGGTCAATACCGTGCCGCTGTGGCGGCAGCAACTGGCCCAAGCCATCACTATCTATCGCTCCGGCGAAGCGGCCAAGACCGTCAAGGCCGCCACCGATTTAACCAACGATCTGTTGAAATCCAACGCCGAAAATCTCCGCCAGGCCAACGCCCAAACCCGTGCCGAAATCGAACGCGGCGTGTTCGACATCGAAACGGTGAAACAAGCCAACGAAACCCTCATTGCCACCATTGAAGACAGCCTGCGAATCGCCGATGAGGGCCGCCGCCATCGCAAAGAAGCGACTGCACAACTCGAAACCCTGGAAGGCGAATTGCGCCAAGCGCTATCCGCTGCCCACGCCCGTACCCAACCGCCTGCCGGAGGTCGCTAGCCATGGCCTTGTGGGACAAGTTGCTTGGTGAGTTCGTCGATGTCATTCAGTGGACCGATCCGTCAAACGATACCTTGGTGTACCGTTTCGAGCGCTACGGCAACGAAATCAAATACGGGGCCAAGCTGACGGTACGGGAAGGGCAGGTGGCGGTGTTCATCAATGAAGGCCAGCTCGCCGATACCTTTCAGCCCGGCATGTACGAGCTGAAAACCAACAACATGCCGCTGTTGTCCACCTTGCAAGCTTGGCCCCACGGTTTCGAGAGTCCGTTCAAGGCCGAGGTGTATTTTTTCAGCACTCGTCGCTTTACCGATCTCAAGTGGGGGACGCAGAATCCGGTGATGCTGCGCGATGCCGAATTCGGCCCAATCCGGCTGCGGGCGTTTGGTAGCTACGCGATCCGCATTAAAGACGCATCGCTTTTCTTGCGTGAGATCGTCGGTACTGACGGCAATTTCACGACGGACGAGATCACCAACCAATTGCGCAACATGGTGGTATCGCGCTTTACCAACATCTTGGGGCAATCCAAGATCCCGGCGCTGGATTTGGCGGGCAATTACGACCAACTCGGTCAATTCTTGTTACAACGGATCGCTCCAGAATTCGGGGCAGTCGGGTTGGAATTGACCAATTTGTTGGTCGAGAACATCTCCTTGCCCAAAGAAGTCGAAGCGGCTTTGGACAAGCGCAGCAGCATGGGTATCGTCGGTAATCTCGATCAGTACACGCAGTTTCAGGCAGCGGAAGCCTTGCGCGATGCAGCCGCTAATCCCGGTGGTGGTTCCGAGGCTATGAGCATGGGGCTGGGGTTGGCGATGGCGCAGCGCTTAAACGACGCGCTGGCGCGGCCGACCCAATCGGCACCGGCCCCACCGCCTTTGCCGACCGTTAACCGCTATTTTGTCGCGGTGAATAACCAGCAAGCTGGGCCGTTTGGCATGGAGGATCTGCAACAGCAGGCACAAAGCGGCCAATTAACCCGCACCACCTTGGTGTGGACCCAGGGCATGGCGAGTTGGACACCAGCCGGCGAGGTCAGGGAATTGAACGCCCTGTTTGCCGCCATGCCGCCCCCTTTACCCAATGCCTGAAAAGCCACGATCAGGCAGGCATTGGTTTTCTGAGCGGCTCGACGACGTTTCATCGAGCAGAAACTCTGGCTTGAAACCTCCCCCATCAGGGGGATAAGTGTGCGTGGGGGAGGAGTGACCTCTGCCATGCTGTTTCGCCCGGTCAAGGGCGTGGATTGAAACCGAGAAATCACAGGAGATTGCAATGGGACTTTTCGACTTTATCGTCAACCAGGGTAAAAAGTTGTTCGGCGCGGACGAGCAGGACCCAGCCGCGAAAATCAAGGCGGAAATTGAAGCGGCCAATCCCGGTGTCAAGAATCTGGATGTGAAATTCAAAGACGGCCAGGTTCAGCTTTCTGGTGATGCCATCACTCCGGAAGCCATGGAAAAAGCGGTCTTGATGGCGGGTAATGTTCAAGGGGTTCAGAATGTATCCGCCGATGGGATAAAGGCCCCGCCTCAGACGGGTAAGGTCGAGTATTACACCATCAAGTCGGGTGACACGCTGTCCTCGATTGCCAAGCATTTCCTGGGCAATGCCTCGGCGTATAACCAAATTTTTGAAGCCAATCGCGAAGTGATCCAGGACCCCGACAAGATTTATGTCGGTCAGAAGATTCGGATTCCTCTCAGCGGAAGCTGAGTTTTCACGGGAGCGGTTTCTGCGGGGTGACAGGTTGTCACTCCGCACTGTTCACGCGATGAACGTTTTGCCGGGTGACCGCTAATACGGTTAGCGTCATCGACCCACCAACTGAATGAGGGTAATGGAATGGATGCATTAAAGATTTTAGGTAGTTTGCTGGGAAATAACGCCATGTCCTCCGGGATCGGCGGACAAGTTTTCGGGCAAGTACTCAATGGGTTGACGAGGGGCGGCGCCCAGCAGCCGGGCGGTGGCGGCTTAGGTGGTCTGCTCGGTGGTCTGCTCGGTGGCGGCCCACAGCAACAGCCCCCTGGCGGTGGTGGCTTAGGTGATCTTCTCGGCGGCCTGCTCGGTGGCCAACGCCCGCCACCGCCAGGTGCCGGTGGCGGTTTGGGATCGGTGCTGGGCAGTCTGCTCGGTGGTGGCCAATCGGGTGGGCTAGGCGGTTTGGGGTCGGTGTTGGGGCATCTCGCCGGTGGCGGTCGATCCCAAGGCGGTGGTATTCCTTGGTCAGTGCTCGCTGGTTTGGCGATGAGCGGGTTTAGCATGTTGGGTAAAGGTAGCGCGGGTCAATCTTCTGCGTTGACCGACGCTTCAATCCTGCCGCCCGGGGCGGAAGCGGCGCCCGCTGAAGCGGTGGCCCACTTAAACCAACAGGCCATCACCCTCATCAAAGCGATGCTGAACGCCGCCAAGGCGGATGGCCAAATCGATGCGCAAGAGCAACAGAACATCGTTAGCAAACTGGCTGATCTTGGTCCACAGGAGGCAGCGTTTGTCAAAGATGAAATCGCTCGGCCGCTGAATATGGATTTTCTGGAGCAGGTCCAGCAGGGGATGGCCAGCAACGTCTATATGATGTCGCTGATGGCGATCAATCTCGACACCAACGCCGAAGTTCAATACATGCAGCGGTTGGCACAGGCCCTTGGCCTGGACCCGCAAACGGTCAATGGCTTACATCAACAGCTAGGAATCACCCCGCTTTATTCGTAAGCATCGCGGTGGCCGGCTTCCCCTCATGAGGCGGCCGGTCACTGCGTCGGCTGTCATTATTTTTCCACAAATGCCCGCTCGATCACGTAATGGCCGGGTTCACCGATGTGCGGCGAGATGCTGAAACCCCGTTCATTCAAAAGGGTACAAGTGTCTTTCAAGAGACCGGGGCTGCCGCAGATCATCGCCCGATCCTGGGCCGGGTCGAGCGGTGGCAGACCAAGATCTTCGAAAATCTTGCCGCTTTCGATCAGGTGAGTCAGCCGCCCCCGGTTGTGAAAAGGCTCTCGGGTCACGGTGGGGTAATAGATCAGCTTCTCTCGGATCAGCTCCCCTAAAAACTCATTTTTCGGCAGTTCTTCTTTAATAAAGTCCGCGTAGGCCAGTTCGCTGATATGGCGGACACCATGGACCAGCACGACCTTTTCAAAGCCCTGGTAAGTATCCGGGTCTTTGATGATGCTCAGAAAGGGTGCCAAGCCTGTACCCGAACCGAACAAGTAAAGCCGCTGGCCGGGAAGCAAATCGTCAATAACCAAGGTGCCGACCGGTTTGCGGCCAACCAGAATCGTATCGCCTTCCTTGAGATGTTGTAACCGCGAGGTCAGCGGCCCGTTACGCACCTTGATGCTGAAAAATTCGAGATGTTCCTCGTAGTTGGCGCTGGCGATGCTATAAGCTCGCAGCAACGGGCGGCCCTCCACCTCCAGTCCGATCATCACGAAATGACCATTGCGAAAGCGTAGCGTCGCATCTCGCGTGGTTTTAAAGCTGAAAAGCGTCTCGTTCCAGTGATGGACATCAAGTACACGTTCGACGTTGAAAGCTTGCATGAGTGCATTAACCAAAAATAGACTGCCCAACGAGCCGCGATGACCGGCTGGGTAGGTTGAAAACGGTCGCTGGCTGATCGCCGGCGGCTAAGCGGTCGGGAAGGGTATCACATACTGGTTGGACACCCAGCAAGGCCAATTAGTGGGCGCAGGGCAGCACGACCGGCTGCAATCTTTCATGCGACTGATCGAATCGCTCCCACAGTTCGGCGAATGTGACACCGAGCAGCGGATGCAAACAGTCGCCGGCCACTTCCGCCAGGGGCCGCAGCACGAAGGCGTAGCGGGTAATGTCACGACGAGGAACCCGCACGCCATCAGCGATTAACACAGCATCGGCGTAAAGTAACAAATCCAGATCTAATGCGCGCGGCGCAAATCGCACCTCTTTACCGGAGGGTTGCTGGCACTTTTCGATCTCGCGCAGTTCGGCGGCCAGCCGGGGAGGTGGCAGGTCGGTGTCGAACCGAACCACCAGGTTGAGGAAATCGTCACCGACAAAGCCAACCGGTGGATTGGCATAGACGGTGGATACGAGCAACGGGCCGAAGTGCCGATTCAGCGCCGCCAAGGCGGCGCAGATATTTCGTTCAGGGTCAATATTGCTGCCGATACCGACACAAACCCAGGTCATGGGTTTAATTCGGTATTGTCCCGGCGGTCGTCGCTAGGGGCTTGGCACATGGAACGCAAAGAATTTATTGCCCGGTGTCGCTTGGCCGGTGAAGTTGCCGTAACCGGAACCCCAGTAAATCGTGCCATCCGAGACGGCAGCCCCGCCGAGACAGACATTGCCGCTGGCGTATTTCCAAAGGACGGCACCGGTCGTGGCATGGAAGGCATACATGGAGCCAGCTTGATCCAGTGAACAGGCGTAGACCACGTTGTTGGCTACGGTGACCGGTGCCATGGTCGGTGCGGGTTGACCGTCACGCCCGATGCCGGAATCGGCCACTTGCCAGAGGATAATCCCGGTCGCGGCATCCAGGGCACTCCAAAGCCCTGAATTGATGGTGGTGGTCGTGGATTTGCCATTCTGGATCAGAGTCCACGATTTGTTTTCGGTGTTGGCAACGGCGGTGTAGATGCGTTGACCATCGACTGCTGAACCCCACTGCAACCCTCCGCCCTGGCCACCGGGTCCTACCTGAGTCATCCAGACGACCGCGCCGGTGTCTGGATCGAAAGCCCAATACTGGCCGCTTTTCTGGCCAGCGCCAAGGAGTTGGCGTAGCCGGCCGGTTTCAGGAATGCGCACGGTAAAGAGGGCCGGCCCTTGCCCAAAGTCATAATCAGGCCCGGCCGGTTGTGGGCAGTTGCTGTCGTTGCCCAATTCGGGAATACAACCGGCGTTCCAGGCGTCGAACGGCAACACCGTGTTGGCCCATTTGACGGCACCGGTGCTGGGATCGAGAGCGACCACGGAATCGAAGTGGTTGTCGGGTGCGATACAAGCTCGCTGCGCTTGGGGGCTGCCCTGCGCACCGGCGACACACTGCCGGACGGCCTCCGGTACGGTGTAGTTGTTGCCGGTCGTCACGTACAAGCTACGGCGCGCTGCATCCAGCACGGCGGTGCTACCCCAGATGGCGCCCCCGCTGTAGCCTTCGGGGACCGTATGCCACTTCCAGAGAATTTGGCCGGTGTGTTCGTCCAGAGCCACCATGCTGCCGCGAAAGGTGCAGCATTGATAATTAGGCACCAACACCGCATAGGCTTCTTCCCAGGAAGACACACCCACGTAAACCACCCCGTTGGCCACGATAGCAGCTTGGGTGATGATGGCCGCCGGGTGGGCATCGACTTGGGTTTTCCACAGCAAGTCCCCGGTTCGCTTATCGACCGCCATCACCCAGGCTGTTGATGGCTGCCGGCGCGCGCTTTGGTTGCCGAAGATCAACTTGTCGCCGCCTACAGCCGGGGTCGCCCGCGCCAGATCACCGGCGATGCCGGTGTAGTCGGCTACCCGGCGGGACCAGAGCTGCTTCCCGGTATGACGGTCAACGGCGAAGAGATTTCCAGCCCAATCAGGGAAATAAGTGGCTTGTTCATCCACTGCCGGCGTGGCTGAAACATCGCCGCCGGTGGCAAATTGCCAGCGCACGGTCAGGGCTGGCGCGTTGTTAGGGCCGATGGTGCGCTCTTCGTTTTGGAAGCGGGTATTGTGCAGATCGTGGCCGGCGGTCAGCCAGCGACTGTCGGCCACGGTTCCCGGCGTGGCGCCACTCACATCGTCATTGCTGTCGCCATTACAAGCGCTCAGCAAAAATCCGCCAATCATTAAGAAGAAGAGCGCGGTGGGTCGGGTAGTCATCGGTCACTCCTGATAACGATTGAATTTTTTGATGGGCCAGAGGACATCCGGCCCGTGAATAGATCTGCGAGCGTCGATCATATACCGGCGGACAGTGGCGGAAATTCGGGATGATCGGATTGCCGTTGCCGGACTGCTGGATTGTAGCGCAGACAATTCGGCACACAGGGGCATTCGCGATTGATCTTCATCGGTGCAATCAGGCCCTGATCGCGTAGCTGGAACAGGCGCTGCGTGACGCGCTTGTGCAAGGTTTCCGGGTCGATGGTGTTCACGTAGATTTTGGTGCCGCCCTCAAAGCCGGCAGGAGTCGATACCCGCCACTTGATGAGCACTCGCCACGGCATCGGGACATCGACATCCGGTGGTTTGTAGTACCACTCCTCGTTGCACGGAATATCGGTGCCGGTGGCGGCATGGCACGCATGAACCAAATCGGACATGTTGCGCAATTCGTCGGGGGAATGGTTCCATGGCTGGCTGCGCGCGCTCTTGGAGAAAATTTCCAGGGTCGGAAACAGGTGGCCAAAACCCGCATAGGCGACCGCGTGGTCGTTTTCGGCCACCACCAAGTTACGATAAGCGGCAAAGTTGACGGCCGCTTCGTTGTACAGGTTGGGGTTGGCCCTGACTCGCTCAATCTCCATTTCGTTTTGGGTGCCGCGTTCGTCGATGGCGACGAGTTGCTTATGGAGATGATCGAAGGAGGCACCAGCCGGTTTTAGCCAGTTTTGGAAGACGGCCACATAGCGGACGTAGCGGTTGTCGAGGTAAATTTCCCGCATGGCATCAATGGTGAAGCGCAGGTATTGATAGTGTTCCTCCAGCGTCATGGTTCCTGAGGAGGCCAGTTGGTGGTCGTGGGTGGCGCCATCGATATAATGCCGCCGAGCCACGATCAGTTCATGACCGCCGCCAAAGAACGCATCGGCGAACTGTAGCCGTTCCCCGGTTGACATCCGCTCCCAGGCCGATTCGTCAAAGCCGGCCGCTTTTAGCCGCTGTTCGGACATTCTCAGGACGTGCTGTCGCCCGGCTTCACCCGATAGATACTTGTGTTTGTGCTGCTCAATGGCATCCGGCAGGTTATACCCGAAGTTTTTGCGCCAGTAATCGAAGGAGACGATTTCGAACAGGTTTGGCAGGCGGCGAAATTCGGCCACTGTGTCAAACAGTTCGTCGGCTAGCAGGTGACGCAGGGTGATGTATTTGTCATCGGCCTTGATCAGGCGGGCTTTCTCAGGTGGCGTCTCCAGATATTGGCGGGAGCAGAAAGCGCAATGAGCCTCGGCTCGATTCGGGTCGATAGGGCGAGGACTGAGAGGCATGACGCCAAGCGGACGATTGCCACGGCCGGGAACGGTCCACACCTCAGTGCCGGTGAAGGGATTAACCTGCTTGATGGTCCCGTCGGCCATCCGCATTAGATAGTTGGATTCGGGAACAGTCTGCGGCAACATGCTGATAATGACCTCTTAACGGTGGCGGCCTGTCTGCACTGGCAGATGGAACAGTGAATCAGTTCCACCAGGGGAAGGATTACGTTTGCCGGTATCGTAGCGGTTCGCCAGCGCGGATGCGCTCGTTGAGTTGTTTGATGAGATCTGGGGAGACCTCCAGCCAGCGACGCTCCGAGCCATCGAGTTGCGCAGACTGCCAGCCTACTACGGCGCCTTCATAATCCAGTGTTAGCAAATGTTCGAACGATTCGGCCCCTGATCGGTCGCTTTGATTGAAATAACGGTAGGGGTCGATTCCAGACCAGAGCAAGACGCCGACTTCCTCAGCAGGCGTGCTGACATAACCGACAACTCGAAAGGGGATATCGAAAACCAAACGTGGTCTCGAAGAAGGGTTATCACCGTTCACTACCTCGCCTCCAAATACAAGGTGATCAGTTGACCTTAAATTGTAGACGAGTTGAGGAGCATGCTGATAATTTCAGCGGTATTTTTAGGAAAGAAAATAATTAAAAGGCGTTGAATTTATTTGAGTTTTTGGAGAAACGGAAACGACGCCCGAAGGCGTCGTTTTTTAGAGCTTACCGCTACACCAACACGGTACTTAAGCGGCTTCGGCAGCCTTTTTCTGGCGGCGCTTGGCGCCCAGGCCGAGCAGGCCCATACCGAGCAGCGCCAGGGTGGTCGGTTCGGGGACTGGAGTAGTAGAAATTTGCCCCGAGTATAAATTAGTGGCATAAGTTACATTCGAAACAGTACCGCTTACCTCAAAAGCGTACTGCCCCGCCGTGAGGGTGCCAAATGGAATATTGCTGTTGAAATTTGGAGATGTGTTACCTGGTGTTACAAGGGAACCAACTGAAACACCAGTGCAGAGCGACCCAATCGTACCACAACTGGAAGAATTAACCGTATAGAGATTAAGTGAAAAGTTTGAAATATTATCCGTGGGTATGAAATTAACGTTGAGGCCGGCTGCAGCGGTAGGGTCAAGATAGAATACCCACCAATCGCTCAAAGGTCCTAAAGGGACAACAGGATTGTTGAAACCTGCAGAATTCAATGAAGGAAGAGGGCTGGTAGCGTCTAATGAGCCAAGGAAGGTATAGTCTCCTGCGAAGTCAATAGATGTCGCCGAAGCGGTATTTGCAAAACCGCAGATGCCAAGCCCTAATGCAAGAGTTACAGCGGCCAAACCAGAACGCTTTACTTTCGTATTCATTGGGTAGTACCTCAGTCAGTATTTATAAGTTCCGAGTTGGATATGGCAAATTTTATGCCATAATCTAAATAAAGAGTACTTTATCAATATATAGAATATGAAATTATTTAATACACTTCATATAGTGCCTCCACCTTTAGGCGAGCCTCAGAATTTAATCGTAGCTATCATGAAGGCTAATCGTGCGCTGGGAATTGTAAAAAAAGCTGACAGTGGTGCGCCCAAATTAGTAGCCAAAAAGGCTATGGCAAGAAGCTTTACATGACTATCAACCTATAATAAATATTTAAATATTAGATACATATAAAATTTACGAGCTAAAATTGCTACCGATTTTACAGTGTCAGGATTTTTTACAATCTACAAACCTGAGTGTAAAGATCAGAAATTAACCCGCCTCAGATCAGCGGCTCATGCCTGCCATCGCAATGACTTAACCTCTTGGCGAAGCTACACTTTAAGAAAATGGTTAGCCCGCTCAAGGGGGATTCGCCGTGCGTTTGTTATTACTGCTGGTTGTATTGGCCATCATTGGCTTAACCCTGGTTCGGTGGCTGGGTCACGGCCCGCCTGCTCCAAAGGTATCAGGAGCCTCCGAGCATAGTGCCGAACCACCAAAGGTGCCGAATCGACCCCAGGATATGAAGGCGTTTGAGGCGGATATCAACCGCTTTATAAAGGATTCGGCAGCACAGCGGGCCAAACAAGAATCGGCGCCATGAATCCCATCAGCGGCTTGCTCCAACAATGCCCGGTCGTCATCCTTGATGGCGCCATGGCCACGGAACTGGAGCGCCGAGGTTGTGATCTGCGCGACTCCCTCTGGTCCGCCAAAGTCCTGCACGAAGCACCCGAACTAATCCGGCAAGTGCATCTGGATTATTTCCACGCTGGGGCCGATATCGCCATTACCGCCAGCTATCAGGCGACGATGCAAGGTTTCAGGCAACGGGGCCTGGGGCGCGAGGAAAGCCAAGAACTCATACGTCGCTCGGTGCGGCTGGCCCTGGAAGCGCGCGATGAATTCTGGCAGGAACCGAGCCATCGCATGGGTCGTGCTCGCCCGCTGGTGGCCGCATCGGTTGGGCCTTACGGCGCCTTTTTGGCCGATGGCTCGGAATATCGCGGGGACTATGATCTCAGTGAAGAGCAGCTCATGGAGTTTCACCGGGAACGCATGGCGCTTTTACTGGAGGCTGGCGCTGAGATATTGGCTTGCGAAACGCTGCCTTGTTTTATCGAAGCGCGCGCGCTCACGCGATTGCTGGCCGAATTTCCCAGCGCAAGCGCCTGGATCACTTTCAGCGCTCGTGATGCCAGCCATATCTGCCACGGAGAGTTGTTGGCGGAGTGCGCAGCGTGGCTGGATGATCAACCGCAGATCGTCGCTTTAGGGGTCAATTGTACCGCGCCCCAGTACGTTGCAGGGTTAATCCAGGCCGCCCGATCCGCGACAGCGAAACCCATCATTGTCTATCCCAACTCCGGCGAAGTGTATTGCGTCGATACTCGCTCCTGGAAAGGCACAGCCAGCAGTAGCGAGTTTTTGGCTGCTGCCCAGGAGTGGTACGCGCGCGGCGCCCGATTGATCGGCGGTTGTTGCCGCACCACACCGGATCATATCGCCGCCCTCGCCGATTGGGCGCGCCGCTTGCCCCGCCCGCCGTCAATCGTCCATGTATAATCCTGCGACAACTCTGCCGCTGTCTAAGCCGCGCTGATTCATGTCGGATTCAGACATGGGCGGCGACAATCCCACCATCAAGCAGTCCACTGATCAGGGCAAATTGGCCCGGAACGGCTCAATCTGAATCGAGTCCTAACCGATTGCATCTGTGGCTTTTCCAGAAAAGTCGATATGCTTCGCGGTTCGTATGTGGTCAAAAAACTTGGGAATAAAGTTTGCGTTCGTCTTTTGGGAACCAAATAATTATAATCCAGACTATATCAGTAGGTTTTTTGTCCGTTGCATTTCAATGGCGTTGAAGAGGTGACATCTGATGCTTTCAACCGCAGTAAAGCAAGAACTGATAGCGCGGGCGCGGGCGCGGGTCGAGGATCTCGAACGTCTGCGCCAGTTAGGGGTCGTGTGCCGGGAAGGTGACTTTTTCCCGTCCGTACACTATCCGCCCATTACCATGTATCAGCCGATCACCGATGACGAGCTGCTGGCCAGTTATACCCTGCCTCCCGACGGTCGGCTGGATATTTATGCCCATATTCCCTTTTGTCGGCAGCGGTGCGTGTTTTGCCACTATCCCCTGAAATTGGGTACCAAGCAGGTCGATGAGAAAGACCATTATCTCGACACCATGGAAAAAGAAATGGATATCTACCGCGCCAAGCTGGGTGTTGAGCGTTTTGTCGCTCGCTCGGTGCTGGTGGGTGGTGGAACTCCAACCTATCTGACATTGGCGCAGCAAAAGCGGTTTTTAGACATGATGGCGGATCGCATCGACATGTCAACCTGCCGCCAATACACCTTCGATGTAGACCCCAACACGCTGATCGGCGAGGAAGGGCGCGAGCGGCTGCAACTGCTGCGCGGCTATGGGGTGGATCGGCTGACCATCGGCATCCAGTCGCTGGAAGACGATATCCTCCACCTGATGAATCGCCATCACAACGCCGCGCAAGCCATCGAATCCATTGAGGAAACCCACAACGCCGGGATGACGGTCAATATCGAGTTCATCTTCGGCTTCCCCGGCCAAACCATCGAAGGTTGGGCTGATATGATCGACCGCGCTTGCCAGCTTGGCACCGAGGAGATTCAGCTCTATCGCCTCAAGATCGACGCCTATGGCGACTATCAAGGGCCGGTTAAACAGCTCATTAAGAAGCGGCCCGACCTGTTGCCGACCATCGAATCGACGCTGATCATGAAACAGGTCGCCATCGATATTCTGGCCGAGTATGGCTATACCGAAAACCTGCGCCGAGTATTCACCAAGGAATACAAGCACCACTCACGGTATGCCCACAATCAATGCTGCCGGCTGCTCGATCAGATCGGTTTCGGGCTGACCGCCTTCAGTAGTCTCCGCGACCGGTTCGGGCTGAATACCCAATCCTTCGAGGAATACTACAGCCTGATCGAATCGGGACATCTGCCGATTAATCGGGGCATCATCCGTACCCCTGAAGAACAGATGCGCTGGGCGATAGTCTTGCCGCTCAAGAACCGCTCGGCGCGCAAGAGTGATTTCTTGCAGGCTACGGGCAAACCGATGAACGGTTATTTCCGTAACAAGATCAATAAACTTCAGGATGCGGGGCTGGTAGTCGAGGATGACGAGCGGCTGGTACTGACTAAACTGGGTGCTTTCTTTGCCGATGAGGTGGCGCAGCAATTCCAGCATCCGACCTATATGCCGTATCCGGCGGATCATTACGATTCCGGGCCGTTGCATCCGGCCAATGACGCCACACCTTAGCTTGGCATCGCAATGCTCGCTTGAAGGAAACTGCTGAATGTTGATTCCCTTTTCTCGCGCCGCCATCGCAGCCTTGCTGATGTGGGCTGGCTTGTCGATGCTGGTTTATGGGCAACCGGCCCCGCCGGAGCATGGTCAATTGCCGAAGAACGAGCTGGTGCCGCCGGGTGCTGCGATTGGTGAGACGCCAGGCGGCATGATGCCGGGCGCTGACCCCTTTATGCTGCTGGAAAATAGCCGACAAGTGCAGGCTGATCTTGATTTGAGTGAGGATCAAATCCGCCGCTTGGGGCATAGCGGGCAACTGTTTCGCAACCAGCTCCAGGAGTTAGCTCACGCCACCGACGCGGCGGCCAAAAGCGAAATGCAACGGCAGATTTGGACGAGTCGTGGGGCCATCGCCAAAATTTTGGATCGGCAACAGTTGCAAAGGCTGCAACAGATCATGCTGCAAATCGAGGGTCCGTGTCTGGCGGTCAATGACCCGCGCTTCAGTCAGGAACTTGATTTGAGTGAGACACAAGTGACGTCAATGGCCACCACTTGCCGCCAAGTCGCTATGGAGATGCGGGCGGCGTTTCGCCCGCCCACGGTCGGCGAGGAACCGTGTACCGCGCTGTATGCTAACCGTGATCGGCTCGAAGGGCTGCGCGCCCAGGGCCGCTCTCGCGTCGTTGCCCTGTTATCGACCTCGCAACAGCGCCGGCTTCAGGATATGCAAGGGCGTGAACTGACCCTGGAACCGCTGGTTCCGCCGCAATGTACCGGGCGCAAGATGGCGCCGCACGATAACTAAGTGGTTCAAAGTCTTCGAGAATGAACGAGAACCAACCATGGCATTGATTTAGAATTATCGGGAGCTTTTATGAACGCCTATTGCGAAGCCAGGCCGGTCCTGTTCCAACCGACGGAACGAGCGGATATCTCGCGTCTGCTGACTTGCGAAGGGGAAGAACAGCAAGCCCTATTCCAGGCCGCCCGCGCCGCTCGCCAAGCGGCCGGCATGGACGCAGTGAAGCTGCGGGGGGTCATTGAACTGTCCAACTACTGTCAAAAAACCTGTGACTACTGCGCTATCCGGCCGCAGAACAAGGAAATGATCCGCTACCGCATGGATGTCGATACCATCCTGGCGATTACGGCGGAAATCGTCGCCGAGGGGATCACCACCGTCTTTCTCCAGTCGGGCCAAGACCCTAAATCCGATGCCATGGTGCTCGAAGCTATTCGCCGCATCCGTCAGGCGGACGTCAATGTCTTGCTCAATCTCGGCGAGAAAAGCCGTGCCACCTATGCCCGTTACGTGGAAGCCGGCGCCGATTCCTATATTCTGAAATTTGAGACCTCAGACCCGGTACTGTATCAAAACATCGTCGGCACTCCCCTCGCTAAACGTCTGGAGTGCGCGCGCTGGATTCAGGATGTCGGAATGAAATTGGGCACTGGCAACATCATCGGCTTGCCCGGCCAAACGCTTGATACCCTGGTGGACGATATCCTGTTGGCGCAAGAGCTACAGCCGGATTTTGTCAGTTCCTCGCCATTTATCCCCAACGAAAACACACCGCTGGAGCATTTGGGGGTCGGCGATTTGCAATTGACCCTGAACTCTATCGCCATCTGTCGCTTGCTGTTCCCGCACGCACTGATTCCGGCGGTGAGCGCTCTGGAAAAGATCAAGAAGGGTGGGCAACTGATGGGGTTGAACGCCGGGGCCAATGTGCTCACCATCAACTTCACGCCCAAGGATTTTCGTGATAAATACGCGATTTATTCGAAGGAGCGTTTCGTCGTCAGCCTCGATCATGCCCATGCGACCATCGCTGCTGCTGGTTTGCGGCCCCGCCAGGTGGCCAATCCGGTGGAGGTCGTTAGTTCATATAATTGAACAACGATAGGTTCTGAACGCGCATAAAGGATTGCTGGGCGACTTGTAAGCCGAGGGTTTCCCGACTCAACTGGGTAATCGCCTCGGCGTAGTCCAGATCGCCCACCTCACTGATCGTCTGCTGCAAGTGCAGGCTAAAGTCGCTGTTGGTATAACCTTGATTTTCCAGCGCTTGCAGACGGACTCCTACCTTGGCCTGAATGCCGTTGAGATTATCCAGCCCGCTGTCGATCTCCTGCAATGCCGTTCCCAGATCGGCGTGTAAGGTCGCTGGCGCGGTCTCCAGGGTCGTCGCCAACCGATCCAGCGTAGCGAACAGCCCCTTCGTGGGGTCGGCGCTATCCACTTGAAAAACTTCATTTCCCGGATCGCCGACCGCAAGAGTTGACGTAGGGCCGGTTTGCGCGAGCCGCTGGCCACCATCACCACGATAGGCGATTTGCTGGGGATTGGCGCTATCGGGCGCAAACGGCGCGGTCTGGCTCTGAAAGCCACCAAACAAATACTCGCCGCTACCGTCCTGGGCATTGCCCAAGCTGACCAGTTGGGCATGAAGCTGGCGAATTTCGGCGGCGATATGGCCCCGATTTTCGGCATTGAGCGTGTCGTTGTTGGCCTGAATCGTCAAGACTCGTGCCCGCTGTAAAACATCCCCGGCATCGCCCAGCGCGCTTTCTTCGGTATTCAGTCGGCCGGTAGCCGAATCGATGTTGCGCTGGTATTGATCGTAGCGGCCCATCTCACCGTTCAACGTCATCAAGCGGGCGCTACCCACCGGATCGTCGGCAGGTTCGAGCAGGCGCTTGCCGGTCGTCAATTGCTGCTGGAGCTTAGAGACCGCCGTTTGCCGGTCGCCGATGGCGTTGCCGGCTTGCCGGTAGAGTTGCGAAGTGGCGACGCGCAGCATGGTTTATCTCCTGACCGCATCCATCAAGGTTTGAATGATCGAGTCGCCGATTTGCACGACTTTAGCCGCCGCCGCGTAGCTTTGTTGGTAACGCATCAGGTTGGCGGCTTCCTCGTCCAGGTTGACGCCGGAGAAGCTGTCACGGGCCTGGGTAGCCTGATCGAGGAGGGCGGTTTGCGCGTCCAGTGCGCGGTTGGTGGTGCTACCGGCGATCCCTATGTCAGCGACCATCTGCCCTTGCAGGTCTTGGAGGTTGCTGGAGCCATTCAGCAGCGTCTTATCGGTTTGTAGACCCGCGAGCTTGAGGGCGTTGGCGTTATTGCCGACACCGCCGGCCGCGTCGGCAGCGGCGAACTGGCGTGGGTCGCTGATGTTGACCTGGACATTCCCAGCCGCATTTCCGGTCAATTGCACCAAAAACCGGTCGCCGGCGACGGGGCTGCCGGAGATGGTGATATCGAGACCATCGACACCACTGAAGGTGGGGCCTGCTCCGGTGCTGACTTCGGTGTCGTCGCTGAGCCGCCGCACGCTGTAACCGGTGCCGGTGTAACTGACTTCGTAATCGGACGGCTGTAAGGCGCTGGTACCGCCCGGCGTGAGGCTCACCGCCGCCACGCCGCTGCCTGCATTATCGGGAGCGGGCATGGCCTTGGCTGTCGCAGGCGTGAAGAAATCCCCACCAGGGGCGCCAGTGAGGTCGATGCCTTGTCCGTGCTGCGCGTTGAACGTTTCCGCCAAACCGACCGCCATCAATCCCAGCCGATTCTGAGCAGGGTCCAGTACCTTATTCTGGAATTCGAGTAGGCCACCGATCCGGCCGCCGTTCAAAAAATCGTTGACATCGGCGCGACTGCCTTGAAAACGGATTTCCAATTGACGGGGATCAGTTGCCGGGGCGGTTTCCAGGGTGCGAGCTTCGGTTCCTAACACCAAGGATTGGCCTTTGCCGACGAACACGCTCAACGTGCCATCATCCTGGGCTACGGTGCTGACCGGCACGCGCTGGGCTAGGTCGGCCACCAGTTGATTGCGCTGATCCAACAAATCCGCCGAAGCGTCGCCTTGACCTTGGGTCAACGCGATCTGGCCATTGATCTTGGCGATAGTGCCGGCCAGTGCGTTGATCTCGGTGACGGTGGTGCGCACGCTGTCATTAACGCCCGCGCGCAGGGTGTCCATCTGGCCATCCATTTCCTGAAAACGAGCTGCCAGGTTGTTGGCTTGACCGAGCAGCGCCTGGCGGGCCGGTAGCGATGCCGGGTTGTTGGCGGCATCGTGGACCGCGCCGAAAAATTGTTCGAGCGCCGGTGCCAAGCCGGTGTCACTGTCACCAACCACGCCGTCCAACTGGCTGATCCAGGTGCTCATGGTTTCCGACTGGCCGACATTTGTGCCGTGATTGCGCACTTGCTGCGTCAGGAAGTCGTCATACACCCGCGTAATCGATTGCACATTGACGCCGGTGCCGATGTACAGCGAGCGACCGTTGCCGCCAGCAAACTCAGCCCGATTGGTGGTTAACTCCGCGCGCTGGCGCGAGTAGCCGGGCGTGTTAACGTTGGCAATATTGTGGCTGGTCGTAGCCAGGGCGCGTTGCGAAGCAACAAGTCCTGAAAGGCCAGTACGCAGAATGTCTACCATAAATCAGTCCCTCCAGCCGCCGGTGCGGCCTTGCGTCATGGGCGCAACCTGGTCACCGGACGGTTAGCCCCTTTTCTCGGATATCGGCTGGATTTGCGCGGACTTTAGGGTTTCAAGCGCAGTATCGAACGCCGGCCCATTCATCAGGCCGAGGATTTTCTTGGCGTAGTTGGGATCAGTGGCATAACCGGCCCGCTGCAACGCCCGCAAATAGGCCGATCCGTCCTGAACCAGGCTCAACGCCTGGGTGTAGCGCGGATTGACCTGCAAAAAACGCACATAGTCGTTGAAGCTGTCGGCATAGGAAGGGTAAGCGCGGAAACCGTCACGCTGGCGGATCGGCACCCCACCGATAAATTCCAGGGTCGAATTGACGACCCGCTCACCGTCCCAGCCTCGGCTGGCCTTGATGCCAAACAGGTTGTGACTGGTGCGGCCGTCGGCGAAACGGGGCACCGACCGGCCCCACGCGGTTTCATGAGCCGCTTGAGCGATCAATACTTCGGGAATCACCCCCAGTCGGCGAGCCGCTTCCTGAGCGTGTGGCCACATGCGGCGCACAAAGGCAGCGGGTGAGGATGGTTCGAAGGGCGCGTCGCTGGTTGGCGCAGAATGGCGGCCATTGTCGGGAGGATCGACCTTGAGGCCGACGGTTTGCGTTGGCATCGCCACACTGGAGCGGATGCGCTGGACTTGGCGTAATGTCGCCAATGGATCGCCGATGATCAGCGGCGAAACCGGTGGTTCCGGTGAAGCCGCTTCACCGCCCAGGGAGCGCACGATCTGATCGGCGATGCCGAGCTTGCCTTTCTGGGCTAAAGCCAGGGCGAGTTGCTGATCATGCAAATCACGATAAAACCGGGTCTGATCGCTCTCCATGGCGCCACCTTCATTGGAGCTGGCGGCGCGCATACTTTTCAGCATCATCTGAATGAAAACCGCTTCGAACTGCTTGGCTGCCTCGCGCAGCGCTTCGGGTGACTGTTGCCGAGCCTCGCGGCGCAAGCCGGCCAGTCCCTGCAAGTCGGTATAGACGAAGGCTGAATCGGTCGCGGTTAGCACGGTCGATCTCCTTAGCGCAGCTTGGCCTGAATCTCCTCAAAGCGGCGAATCCAGGGCTTGAGCGCGGGCGATTGGGCAGTGAATTTGGCAGCGGCAGCCTGGGCGGTGACGGCATCGGGATAATCTCCCGCCACCAGCGAATGCCAAGCGCCTGAGCGGCTGCCGGTTGAATAGTAGGCTTGCGGTTCACCGGTGCCGACGGTAGCGGCGATTTCTTTCAGCGTTCCCATATCCTTACCGCTGTAAAGCTGCACGGTGTAATGCTTCGGATCGCGCTTTGTAAGCCACTCCGGTTGTTGGAGGGTGTCGCTGCCGGTTGCTTCAGCAGCAACAGGCGCGGGCGCGCTGAGTCCGGCCTCAGGGGATGGAACGGCAGAGAGCTTGGTTGATTCGGTGGGTGCGCTCGGCGTGATGGCGGTTCGGGTTGGCGTAGCAGCCGAGGCAGAGGCATGGCTGTCTTGAGGATGAGTCGGCGCCGGTTTGGGTGTTGTGGCGACCAGGGCCGCCTCAGCAGAGGGCGCTACCGCCGTCGGTACGGGTGCGATGGAGCGGGTTTCAGGGTTTGGGTCGTTGGCGCTGGCGCTGACGCTGGGTTTTGCGCTCAGGTCTGCCAAATGCGGTGGATCAGCCACGACGACTGCCGTTTTGGTTTCGTGCACCGCTGGCACCGGATCGGCGGCGGCCTGTGCCTCGACGGGCGCAACGGAGCGACGCATGGGCGTCGATGGCGGTACGACCGGCATGGAGACCTGGGGCGTGTGGGCCAGGTTGAGCATGATTTTGATGGCACCCGCTTGCAGGCCGAGCGCTGCCAGCAAGAGGGCGGTTAACAGCGACAGGATTTTCCAGTTGATGGTAGCCATGGTCAGATCACAATGAGTTCGGCTTTGAGGGCGCCGGCTGCTTTGAGCGCTTCCAGGATGGCAACGAGATCGCTGGGTGCGGCACCCACCTGATTGACGGCTCGCACGATATCATTCAACGCGATGCCCGGATCGAACAAGAACATCGGTTTCTTTTCTTCATTCACCGCGATACTGGCGTTCGGGACTACGACCGTTTGACCGTTGGAGAGCGGCGCTGGCTGGCTGACGGTGGGATTAGACGCAATCGTGACCGTTAAACCCCCGTGCGAAACCGCTGCCGGCCCAACTTTCACGTTTTGACCGATCACCACCGTGCCGGTGCGGGCGTTGACAATCACCTTGGCAGCGGTTTGCGCGGGGACTAGCTCAATATTTTCCAGCACCGCAATCAAGCTAACCCGCTGATGGCGGTCAGCGGGGCCATTTACCTGAATGGACGTGGCATCAAGCGCCTGGGCGATGTCACCGCCCAAGGTTTTATTGATCGCTTCGACCATCCGTTCGGCGGTCGTGAAATCGGCCTGCCGTAAATTTAGAACGATAGGCCCGTCTTTACCGAAGGCATCGGTGACTTGGCGTTCGACGGTTGCGCCGTTGGGGATACGTCCGGCGCTGGGAATGTTGACCGTCACTTTCGATCCGCCCGCTTCGGCGCCCAAACCACCGACCACCACATTGCCTTGAGCCATGGCGTAGACTGCCCCATCAGCGCCTTTGAGCGGCAACAGCAATAAGCTACCGCCGCGCAAGCTTTTGGCGTTGCCGATGGACGAGACGGTGACATCGATGGTCTGTCCCGGTTTGGCAAAGGGCGGCAACTCGGCCTGCACGGAAACAGCGGCGACATTTTTCAGTTGCAGATTTACCTCAGGCGGTACGGTCACCCCCAGGTTGGATAACATGCTTTTCAGGCTTTTGACGGTGAACGGGGTTTGGGTGGTCTGATCACCGGTCCCCGTCAACCCGACCACCAGGCCGTAACCGATCAACTGATTGGTACGCACGCCGGAAATGGTGGCCAGATCCTTGATGCGCTCGCCCCAAACGCCTTGGGCTACCAGCGCAAGCAGCAAAAACAGCGAGAAGCGGCGAAGCATAGCCTATCCCCTTAGCAATAGATTGAACACGCCCTGACCGTTACAGCGGCCATAACGGGCTTAGGAAGAACCGGCCCAGCCAGCCGATGGTGTTGGCATCAGCCAAAGCGCCATTGCCGGCGTAGGTGATTTTGGCGTCAGCAACTCGGCTGGACAGAATCGAGTTATCGCCACCAATGTCTTCCGGCCGAATCACCCCAGAAATTTGCACGACTTCCTCACCCTGGTTGAGCGTCAACATTTTTTCACCGCGAATGGCCAGATTACCATTCGGATAAACGCCGGTGACCACCGCCGCGATGTCGCCGCTAAGGCTGTTGCTTTGGTCGCTGGCGCCCTTGCCGCCGAGCTTGCGCTCGCCATTGGCGCTATTCTCCAGCGTGGCGCTGCCGATGCCGAGCGGTACGCCGAACAGCGTTGGGTTCTGGATGTCGATTTCGCTTTTCTTTTCCGCGCTGGTGGTCGCCGATTTAGTAGCAGCGGTTTTTTCAACCAGGCGGATGACCACCATATCGCCGACGCGCCGCGCGGTACGATCTTCAAACAGCCGCATATCGGCACCGGCCTGGTAGATCGTGCCGGGTTGCCGCGAGGCGGGATCGACCGGATTGGCCAGCGGCATGACCGTTGGAGTGACCGGCTTGAATTCGTAATGCGGCGCCAGTCCGCTGCAACCGGACAGCAAGGTCATCAGGATCAGCGCGGCGGATGGTCTGTTCATCACATCATGGCCTACAAGTTGTTGTTGACGTACTGCAACATCTGGTCGGTGCTGGAGATCGCCTTGGAATTCATCTCGTAGGTGCGCTGGGTTTCGATCATATCCACCAGCTCTTCCACCACATTGACATTGGAGGTTTCCAGCGAACCCTGCACCAACTGACCCATGCCGTTGGTGCCGGCCGTGCCGGTTTGCGGCGAACCGCTGGCGGCCGATTCCAGGAACAGGTTGCCGCCGACCGCTTGCAAACCGGCGGGGTTGACGAAATCGGTCAACTGGAGGGTGCCGACCTGACTGGCGGTCGGTTGATTGGCGATTTGTGCGCTCACCGTGCCGTCACTGCCGATGGTGACGGTCTGCGCGTTCGTAGGCAGGGTGATTTCCGGTTGCAGCAGATAACCGTTGGCGGTGACGATTTGGCCTTCGGCATTGATTTGAAAAGAGCCGTCACGGGTATAAGCGGCGGTACCGTCTGGCAGTTGCACCTGAAAGAAGCCGCGTCCGTTAACCGCCATATCCAGGTTGTTGCCGGTCTGAACCAGGTTACCCTGAGTAAAAATTTTGGCGGTGGACACGATCCGCACGCCGGTGCCCAGCGTCAGGCCCGAAGGCAACTGGGTGTTTTGCGAGGATTGGCCGCCGGTTTGGCGCACATTCTGGTACAGCAAGTCCTCAAATTGGGCACGGCTTTGCTTGAAACCGGTGGTGCTGGCGTTGGAAAGGTTGTTGGAAATGACCGACATGCGGGTTTGTTGGGCGTCGAGGCCCGTTTTAGCGATCCATAAGGCGGATGTCATGGGGATGCTCCTATTCCAAGCGCAGCAGTTGGTTGGTGGCGCTGGAGTTGTCTTCGGCCACCTTCATCATTTTGACCTGCAACTCAAAGCGGCGGGCCGACTCGATCATGCCGACCAGTGCTTCGGCAGGGTTGACGTTACTGCTTTCCAGGGCGCCACTTTGGACACGCACCGCCGCGTCGGCCGGAAAGGGTTGGCCATCATTGGCGCGCATCAGGCCGGTGGTGTCTTTATAAAGCGCGTTGTCGGCGGGATTGACCAGCTTGAGTCGATCGACCGTGACCGTGCTGGCGCCATTGCCGCCGAGCGGCTGGACGGAAATCGTGCCGTCGCCGCCGATGGTGATTTTGGCCGCCGGTGGGATCGAAATGGGGCCGCTATTACCCAGCACTGGGCGGCCGTCAGCGGTCGTGAGCTGACCGCTCGGCCCGACCTGCAAGTCGCCAGAGCGGGTGTAGGCTTCCTGGCCGTCGGGGCCTTGCACTGCCAGCCAACCGGCGCCCTGTAGGGTAATGTCCAGATCGCGGCCGGTGGTCATCACCCGGCCCAACCGCAGGTCTGAGCCTGGCCGTTCGGCCATGGTGTACACCCGGCTTGGCAAACCCTGCTCGCTGAAGACCGGCATACTGCGAAAATCGGCTAAATCCTGCCGGAAGCCAGCGGTGTTGGCATTGGCCAGATTATGGCTAACGACGGCCTGGGCTTGCAGGGTTTGCCGGGCGCCACTCATTGCGACATACAACATGCGGTCCATAATTCAATGACCTGTGGTTACATATTAATGACGGTCTGCACCATTTCCTTATTGGCGGTGATCGTCTTCGAGTTGGCGTTGAAGTCACGCTGGGCGACGATCAAATCCACCAGCTCCGCGCTGATATCAACATTGGAAGCCTCCAACTCACCGCTGGATACCAAACCCAGACCCTTGCTGCCCGGCGCATCGCTGACGGCTGTGCCGGCTTCGGGCGTTGCGATCCATTGGGTATCGCCCACCCGCTTCAGACCATTGGCGTTGGGGAAGTCAGTCAGCCCAACTTGCAGCGCTGGGGTGTCGGCGCCGGTGCTGTCCTTGGCAGTGATGTTGCCATTGCCATCCACGCTAATATCGTGCCAACCACCGGTTCCACCGAACTTCAAGGGGGTTTGCCCGTCTTTACCAAGCAAGTTTTGGCCCAGGTTGTTGACGATGTTGCCGTCTTTATCAACATGAAAACTGCCTGCGCGCGTGTAGGAAACCCCGGAGCTGTCTTTGACGGCAAAGAACCCATTGCCGTTGATCGCCAGATCCAGGGCATTGTCGGTGATGGTCGTGCTGCCTTGCTTGAATTGCTGGTTGATCGCTTGGGTCCGCACGCCGGAACCGGCGGTTTTCTTGCCCGCGTTGGCATCCACGATGTCGCCAAATTCGGCACGACCGCTTTTGAAGCCGGTGGTACTGGAATTGGCGATGTTTTGTGAAACGACATCGATATGGGTAGTCGCCGCTTTGAGGCCGGTTAGGCCAATATTCATAGACATGGTATTGATTCCTTTGCTGGAATTTCCAGGGATGGTTGACGATTGATGGTGATGAGCCGCTTAAGCGAAGATGCGATTAGCGCATCTGCAACAGGGTCTGCGTCATCTGGTCGGATGTGCTGATCACCTGGGCGTTGGCCTGGAAATTACGCTGGGCGTTGATCATTTTGACCAGTTGCTCGGACAACTCGACGTTGGATAACTCCAGGGCACCGGCGCGGACCAGGCCCAGACTCGCGGTGCCCGGTGGACCTTTGACCGGTTGGCCCGATGCGGCGGTTTCCACCCAACTGGAGTCGCCGATGGGGCTAAGACCCTGCGTGTTGCGGAAATTCGCCAAGATCACTTGGCCCAGCACCTTTGCTTGGCCGTTGCTGTAACGGCCGAACAGACTGCCGTCTTCGCCGATATCCACCCCCACAACCCGGCCGGTGGTATAGCCGTCCTGGGTGACCGAATTGGTGCTGGAAGCGCTGCCGTACTGGGTCGCCGTGTCGAATTTCAGGGTGAGTCCCGCCGGGGTTCCGGCGCTGTTGAGTGGGTTTTCCGAACCGTTGGGTGTGCCGTTACCAGTAATCGGATCGGGACCGTTGGTAGGAACGATGCTGGCCAGGGTGAGCGAGCTATTGCCGGTAGGGGTTCCCGTAGCATCCAGGGTGCCAGTCAACGCGCCGAAGGCGTCAAAACACAGCGTGCCGGACGGGGTTGCTGTTCCAGCCGGCGGTAGTGCATTACCGTTCAATCCCAGGCCGTCCATGCTGAAAAAAATCTGCCAAGAGGCCGTGCCGCCCGGAACCGCAGGCGGCGTGGTCGTGCTGTCGCGGACGAAGTAGGCGGTGAGGCTATGATCATTGCCCAGGCTGTCGAATACGGTCATCGCCGAGGCAAAGCTGTAGGTACGGGAATCCTGAAAATCGAAATTAGCCGGATCGAGGGCCACGCTGCTTGAGTCGAGATTGATGCCGTATTCCCCGGTGGTGGATTGCTTGGGGTCGATGTTGGCGGTTTGGGTGCGCAGATCGCCTTCAGTACCGATGTCGATTAAGCCGGTCGTGGGGTTGGTCTGATAGCCTTGCAATTTCTGCCCAAGGCTATTGACCACATAGCCGTTCTTGTCGAGGCCATACGCACCGGCGCGGGTGTAAACCATTGAACCATCGGTATCTTTCACCGCAAAGAAGCCTTCACCGTCGATAGCCATGTCCAGCGGATTGCTGGTGGTTTCCAGATTGCCCTGCTTGAATTGCTGGCTGACCGCGTTGAGCCGCACGCCGGTGCCAATGCTGCGGCGAGTCGAGGTGCCCAGATCGCTGAGCGAATAAATATCGCCGAACTCGGCGCGCGACGCTTTGAAGCCAGTCGTATTGTTATTGGCGATGTTGTTGCTGATCACGCCGAGATCCGAGCTGGCGGCATTCAACCCGGTGAGGGCGGTACGAAATGACATGGGGTAATCTCCTTGCGGGAATAGTGCGACAGGGGCGAAGGACTCTTGGTTACCGCGAACCAGCGCCGTTGATGATGTCGGTCGCCCGGTCGGCTTGGGTAGCGCTCGCTTTGCTTGTTGCAGCTTTCGCCGTGGTGGCTGTGGTTGTGCTGGTGGTTGTGCTGGTGCCTAGCGTTTTCACCAGCGAATCGATGGACGTTTTCATCTCAATGATGGCGTTCAAGGTGCTGAACTGAGCCATTTGCGCCATGAACTGTTGGCCGTCGAGCGGATTGGTTGGGTCCTGGTTTTGCATCTGCGTGGTTAGCAGGCGGAGAAAATCAGCCTGATTGAGCTGGTCGTTGGCTTTTTTTCCCGATGTTTTCGCCGTCGCGCCGGTGCTAGTGGCTGTGGCGCTGGTTCCGGTGGTTGAAATGGTGGTCATGGAGGGGGTCTCCGATTGCGGTTAGTCGCCCAAGCTCAACGTGCGCATCAGCATCTGCTTGGAGGTGTTGAACACTTCCACGTTGCTCTGATACGAGCGGGACGCGGAGATCATGTCGGCCATTTCCTCGACCGGATTGACGTTTGGCAGATTGACGTAACCATCCTGGTCCGCCAGCGGGTGTTCCGGCCGATACTCCCGCCGCAGCGGAGCTTGGCTTTCGACGATACCAAGGACTTCAACGCCGCCCATCGCCTCACCGGCGGCGTCAAGCTGAGAGGCGAATACCGGCTGACGTGCTCGGTAGGTGCTGCCCGTGCTGCTGCTGATGCTATCGGTGTTGGCCATGTTGCCAGCTGTGGTGTTCAGGCGGATGGTCTGTGCCCGCAGTGCCGATCCCGAAATGTCGAACACGTTGAACAGCGACATGGTTACTCTCCCCGAATCGCGGTCAGCAGGCCCTGGACGCGATTGCTCAGCAGTTGCAAAGTGGCCTGATAACGTAAGGCGTTGTCGGAAAAAGCGCTTTTTTCCTGTTCTTCTTCCACCGTGTTGCCATCAAGGGCCATCTGATCCGGTGTCCGATAGAGCAGGTTGTCTCTCGCCTCGCCAGCAGCCGGCAGATGCGCGGCGTGAGTGGTTTTCAATGCCCCACCCTGGCCTTGTAAACTGGCCAGTGCTGCGCTGAAATCGATATCCCGCGCTCGGTAGTTTGGGGTATCGGCATTGGCGATGTTGGCCGCCAAAATTTCGGCACGCCGGGAGCGTAGTGTTAACGCTTGGGCGTGGACACTGAGCGCCTGATCGAAACCGATGGTCATTCACGACTCCTGGAGTTAGCCTGGCCCGCTGAGAGTTAGCGGTTCTGCCGCCAAAAAAACGACTCATTTGTGATACTATCTACTAAGAAGCAAATCATGTGCCGAAAACCAGGTCATCGGGTAAAAGCCGGTCATTGGTTATATCGCCTGCTGCTGGTCTGTTGCGGGATTCCGGCACTGGCGTGGGCTGCTGAGGAAGCGATTCAACCGCTGGAAGGTATCCGCCAAGCGGCCCAACAGTTTTTATTGGCGCAGCCGCGCGCGGGGAAAGAATCGCCAGAAATCCAACTAACTGACCTTGATCCCCGCTTGCGGCTGCCGAAATGCACCGTACCCCTAGAAGTTTTTTTGCCTAGCGGTGCGCCGACGACGGGCAATCTCTCGGTCGGCGTGCGTTGCCCTGGTCGCCCGTCGTGGACGGTCTATCAAAGGGCTAGCGTGCGGATTTTTAGCGACGTGTTGGTCGCCAGCCGCTTTTTAGCGTCGGGCACCATTTTGGGAAGGGCGGATTTCAGGATTGAGCGGCGCGATCTGACCACGTTGGCAGGCAGCTATGAAACCGTGCCGGATCATCTGCTCGGCAAGCGATTACGCAGCGCTTTCGTAGCGGGCGCCGTTATTTCACCGCACGCCGTCAAAACCGTACCGCTCGTTCGGCAGGGAGAAACAGTGACACTCGTGGTCCGGCAAGGTGGTATGGAAGTCAGTTCCAGTGGCACGGCCTTAAGCGATGCAGAATTAGGCCAACGAGTGCGGGTGCGCAACGAAGGCTCCAAGCGCGTGGTCGAAGGGACTGTGACGGCCCAGCGACGGGTTGAGGTTGGAAGGTAGCGGAAATTCCATTAAAGTTGCTGCGAAGACGGCCGATAAGCGTGTTGTGCCCCCAAAAAACCGACCTTTTACCGAACCGGATGGATTTAGCACCATGGCCATCAACCCAATTAACAGCATCTATTCGCCGCCCGTTCGCGGCAGTGGTGTGGAACGAGCGGTTTCGTCAAACGTAGCGACTCTGCGTGGCAAGCCAGTAGGCGAGGTCGATCAAGTCCAGTTGACGCCCGGCTCCGTGAGCTTGCGCCAACTGGAAACCGAGTCGCAGACGCCGCCGATTGATCATGCCAAAGTCGCCGCCTTGCGTGAGGCTATCAACAATGGCACCTATCAGGTTGATTCTGAACGGATCGCCCGCAAGATGTCCGATTTCGAATCCGCCCTGTTTCCCTAAGGCTGACCCATGAACCTGGCGGCGCTGCTACGGGACGAGTTGCAGGCGGTTGAGCGGTTGAAGCGGCTGTTGACGGCCGAATACGATGCGCTGAAATCGCGTGATGTGGCTGGTTTGGAGCACGCGGTCGCTGAAAAACACGTTTGCCTGGATGACCTGCGCGGACTGATCGCTCATCGGCTGCATGATTTACAGGCGCTCGGCTTCAGCGCTGACGCCCAGGGATTGGCCGCTTATCTGGAGACGTTGCCGGTGCCGGAGCGGGCCGAAGCCGGCAAGCTCTGGGCGGCATTGACGCAAGCCACTGAGCAGGTGCATCAGCAAAATGAGGTGAACGGCACCGTCATCGCTGCCAGCCGTCATCATGTCGAGCGGACGTTGGCTATTTTGCGCGGCCGCGATTCGCTGGATTTTCTCTACGATCAAGAGACCCGCAAGGTGTTTAGCGGTAGCACCCAGCCCATTGCCAAGGCATAAGTGCGCCCAGCGCGCCGGCCACTATTTTTTCCGTCGTTTTCTCTCCTCCTCTACTGTTCTTGAACAGCGGCTATTTTCTCCCTTTGTGGTGACAAGCTTGCCGTTGCCTCGACGGCTGCCATGGCAAATGCACTCACGCTGCTAAAAATCAGCGACGAGACCGCCGATCCGTCAATTCTTTGGCGGCCTATTTTCTGGAGTGTGGCCTAAAAATCCGCGTTAGCTGGTCATTGGCCGCTGTGATTCACGCATTCGCTTTAATGCGAAAATTGGGTTCAAATGCGATAAAATCAACAATGGATTGATTTTATGTGGAGCCTCTCATGCAAGCGATGCGATTTAATTTTCGGACGCTCTGCCGCAACGCGGCGGAACGCGGCGGGCAAATGCAACGGCGCTTGCTTGATGCGTTGGAAGCGCGCCACACCGTTAAAACGCTGCCCGAATTCGGTATTGAGCGGGCGGCTCAGTTGGCCGGCTGTACCGCCAACCATATCCGCAATCTGGAAACGCGCGGTGACTTGCCGCAACCCCGGCTCGTCGATGCGGGTTCGATCCAACGCCGGATCTACAACTACAACGAGGTGAACCGCCTGCGCGCCGCCATCGGCAAACGGCCCAGCCGACCGGCCGGGGCGAGTTGTGTACGGGTCGTGTTTTCCAATCTGAAGGGTGGGGTGGCGAAAACCACCATGTCCTTGCATTTCGCCCAATATCTGGCGCGGGAGGGCTATCGGGTGTTGCTGGTTGACGCCGATCCCCAGGCGACGGCGACCGGTGCCTTCGGGTTTATTCCCGATCTTGATCTTAGCGATGGTGATGACCTGTTTCCCGCGTTGGCCGAGGCCCCTTCGCTGATCGCCCAAGCCATCAAGCGGACGCATTGGGAAAGCCTGGATCTGATTCCAGCGCGGTTGGCGCTGCAATACACCGATTGGCGGCTATCGCAGCCGGAGGAGCGCCAGAACGAAACCTTGGGGCCACCGCCGGTGCGGCTGCATCGGGCGCTAAAGACGCTCGAAGATCGTTACGATCTGATCGTAGTGGATACCCCGCCTTCTTTGGGCATGCTGTCGCTGAATGCCATCGCGGCCGCCAACTTGATCGTCATGCCCATCGTGCCCCACATGTACGATATCTCCTCCAGCGTGCAGTACTTCCGCATCCTGGAGCAGATTTGTGCGCTGTACGAGCGGGAGATCAATGTGCAGCGGCTCTGCATCCTGCTGACCAAAGTGGATGGCAGCACCGAAACGCTCAATAACATTGCCGTCATCAATGGCGCTTACGGCGAGTTGCTGCTCAGCAATCGCATGGGCCTGACCAAGGAATTGCAGAAATCGGCCAGCGACCAGCTCAGCATCTATGAAATCGACCAACCGCGCGGCTCCCGCGATACCTATAACCGGGCGATCATGATGTTGGATGGCGTCAACAGCGAAATTTTATTGGCGGCCCGCCAGATCTGGCAGCAAGAGGTTCTCAGCGGGATCGAAGCGGGTGAGAGCCATCGGGTGGGGGCTAGCTCATGAGTCGCCACAAGCCGTTGAAGAGTCTGGGTGATTGGATCGGCACCGGAGGTCACGGGTTTGATGGCAGCCTGTTGAACGGCGATGACGGCACCGTGCAGCTATTGGAATTAGATCGGCTGGTTGCCGGTCGGTATCAGCCGCGCCAGCGGATTGACGAAGCCTATCTGGCCGACTTGGAGCAAAGTATTCGCCGCTTCGGGGTGATTGAGCCGCTCGTCGTCCGCCCGTTGCCTGATGGTCGCTATGAGATTTTAGCCGGACACATGCGGTGGCGTGCGGCCCAACGCGCTGGCTTGCAACGGGTGGCCGCCGTGATTCGTGAGGCGGATGACCGCACTGCTGCCGCGATTGCGCTGGTAGAGAATCTTTTGCGTCGTGAGTTGAATCCCATTGAAGAGGGGCGGGCGTTGCGACGGTTACACGAAGAGTTCGGTCTGACCCAAGAGCGATTGGCGGAACTGGTTGGTTTATCGCAACCCACCATCAGTAAAGCGTTGCGATTGCTTGATCTGGCGCCTCAAGTGCAAAGCCTCATCGAAGAGGGGCAATTGGATGCCGGTCACGGTAAAACCCTGCTCAGTCTGCCGCTTGTCGCGCAAGTACAGCTTGCGGAGCAGGCCGTGCGGGCCGGTTGGAGTGTGCGTGAGCTGGAACGACGCCGGGCATTACTGGTTGCTGATTCACCGATTAACGCTATTCCTGCGCGTGACCCTAATCTCGTTCAGCTAGAAGAACGCTTGCAGGAACGTCTGGCGGCGGCGGTGAAGCTGCGGTATGACCCGGTCCGTGGTCGGGGCCGCATCGAAATCGGTTTTGCCAATTTGGAGGAGTGCGAGGGTATTTTGGAACGGTTGGGCTTGAATTCGTTGGATAGTTGATTTCCCGATGGTCCACCTTTTTAGCCGTTTAAGTGAACTATGGATTGCTAATTCACTCATTTTAATTACACTGGAATAATATTTTTATCGTTTATTGTGTATGAGATTGAAATATTATTTTTTAAATGCTATATTGTAACTATATTAATGAGGTCAAAGATCAATTATTAGGTATTAGTTGTGGTAGGCCCACTCTTGCCGCGTCCTGCATAGGGCGCGGCTTTTTTTTGGCTTGTTGACAAAAAATATATACAAGGTATGATCAGCGTATATACGTTAATTTGAACTCGCTGATGGGTAAGAAAAAAAAACAAAAGTCTGACGAGGAAGAGGACGTGAAGCTGGTGGTGAGGATCGAAGTAGGGCTGCGCGATGCCTTCATTGAGGCGTGCCAGGCGGCCGATACGACCGCATCACGGGAAGTGCGGCGATTTATCCGTGATTTCCTCGCACACTCCTCCGAGTCCTCTAATCGAGAGAACTGATAGAGCCAGCCGCGTCAGCGGTGGTTTATCGGTGGCCCTCAGCAGTTTGGTTCATTTTTCTTTTATTTCTATGCATTGCCACCGAGGAAGCCACCATGATTCATAGCCCTGCCAGTGACGGTTCTCAGGAAAAAACCCGAGTCGCCCTTGAAGCCATGCGCGCGTATTTCATCGCGACCGATCAGGCGCGTCCTCGTCAGGAGCGGCAACGCTTGGCGCGTGAGTGGTTGGCTGCGATTCGTCGTTTGCGCTCGCCCAATCACACCCAGTAGCTGCAACCGCCTGTTATTACCGGTCAGACGGCGCGACAGCACACGGGCGGACGCCCCGTGAATTCCATTCGCCAGCGGCTGCTGACGTGGCTGCTGACCGGGTTGACCCTGGTACTTGTCATCGCCGGCTATGCCATGTACCGGCAGGCCCGTCTAGAAACCAATACCCTCTTCGACTACCAGTTCCAACAGACCGCGCTGGCATTGCGTAACCAAAATCTGCTGGCTTTGGCGATAGGAGCCGAAACCGACAGCGGCGGTGATCTACTGGTTCAAATCTGGGATCGAAGCCGAAATCTACTCTATGTGTCGGATCGTCAACGGCAATTGCCTTTTGTAGCCCAGGGCGGATTTACCGATTTGGTCTGGCGCGATGAACCCTGGCGGCTGTTCGCGCTCCATGCCGGAGACCGGATCGTGCAAATCGCGCAGCCGGTTGCCGTGAGGCTACGCATGAGCGCCGATATCGCTCTCCATAACTTGGCGCCGTTTCTGCTGTTGTTACCGGGTATGGGCTTGGTGGTCTGGTTTGGGGTAGGCGCCGGCTTGCGACCTTTACAGCGGGTCGCTCATGAAATCCAGAACCGCCATTCCGGTGCGCTGGAACCGGTCGGCGCTACTCGGTTACCGGTGGAAATCGCCCCCCTGGTTCACGCCCTGAATGACCTGTTGGCGCAACTGGCCCAAACGCTTGATCATCAGCGCCAGTTCATCGCCGATGCCGCCCACGAGCTGCGCACCCCGCTGACTGCCGTTCGTCTGCAAGCCGAGCTGGCCGGGCGGGCTACCGATGCCGTGGAGCGGGCCGGCGCACTGCGAGATTTGAATGCGGGCCTGGAGCGTGCTACCCACCTGATTGAACAACTGCTGGTCATGGCTCGGCTGGAGGCTCAACCTCCTGCTCGGCGCGAAATGATCGATTTACGGGGACTTGCTACCGCTGCTGTGATGGCCCAGGCCGCCATTGCCGAGGCCAGAGCACTTGATTTGGGCTTGCTGCCCGGTGCATCGGCTCATGTCGTCGCCGATCCTGCTGAATTGCGCACCCTGCTCGATCATTTGATCGATAACGCGCTGCGCTATACCCCTGCCGGTGGCCGGGTCGATGTGGCGGTGCAACCGGCCGCAACGGAGGCTTGGCTGATTGTCCACGATACCGGGCCCGGCATCCCGCCGCAGGAGCGCGAGCGGGTATTCGACCGCTTCTATCGCAGTGCCGAGGCTACCGTGCCGGGTAGCGGGCTTGGGCTGGCCATTGTCAAGCGCATCGCGGATCGTTATGGCGCGCGCATCGACCTGGACTCACCCGCAGACGGTTCAGGTTTGGCAGTCACAGTGCGTTTCCCATCAGTGACTTCGATGGTTTGAACGATCTCCCCAGCACCCGCCCGGTTTCCCCCCGATTGGCCAACCTCAGCGTAAGCGGCCAGCATGGTCCCAGGAACGAGGACTTTTGGAGTATATTTGGCGACGGCAGCAGACCAACAATGAGAAATGCCTATGCCGTCCTTCGATAAATTCAGGGAAGTGCTCCTTGGTAAGCCTTATGATCCGCTGAACCCGGAAATCCGGCACAATTTGGCCTTGGTTGCTTTTCTGGCGTGGATCGGGCTGGGTGCCGACGGGCTGTCTTCCTCTTGCTACGGCCCTGAAGAAGCGTTCCTGGCGCTGGGTCACTATACCCATTTTGGCCTTTACCTGGCCGTCGCTACATTTCTGACGGTGTTCATTATCGCCCTGGCCTACAACCAGGTCATTGAACTGTTTCCCTCCGGCGGCGGCGGTTACAAAGTCGCCACACAGTTGCTGGGGCCGCGCGCCGGTCTGCTATCGGGTTCGGCGCTGCTGGTGGATTATGTGCTGACCATCGCTATCTCAATTGCCAGTGGCGTGGATGCCCTGTTCAGCTTGTTACCACCCGGTGCCCAAGCCTACAAGCTGGTTGCCGAGATTGGTTTGATCATCGTACTCATCGTGCTCAACCTGCGGGGCATGAAGGAATCGATCAAGGTGTTGTTGCCGATTTTTCTCGGCTTCTTCTTTACCCATGCCTTCCTGATTATCTACGGCATCGTCGCACACGCCGAAGGGTTGCCGGCTTTAATCCCGGACACCATCAACGAAACTCGGCAACTCAGCGAGCAAATGGGCTGGGCGTTTGCGGCGGCCTTGTTTCTGCGGGCTTATTCATTGGGTGGTGGTACTTACACCGGGCTGGAAGCGGTTTCTAATAATGTCAATATGTTGAGTGAGCCGCGTGTTCGCAACGGCAAGTACACCATGCTGTATATGGCCGGTTCACTGAGTTTCACCGCCGGTGGCATCATTCTTCTGTACTTGCTGTGGAATGCGCAATTTGTCGCTCATCAAACCCTGAACGCGGTCACGTTCGGTGCCATTATCAACAGTTGGCAATTTAATCCGGTAGTGAGTCACGGGTTGCTCGCGGTGGTGTTATTGCTGGAAGGCGGTTTGCTGTTTGTCGCCGCTAACACCGGCTTTCTTGGTGGACCGACTGTGCTGGCAAACATGGCGGTCGATTCCTGGGTGCCGCGACAGTTTCGCAACCTATCCGGCCGGTTGGTGACCCAAAACGGCATTCTGTTGATGGGATTGGGTGCTCTCGGCATCTTGCTGTGGACCGACGGCGATGTGTCGGTGCTGGTGGTGCTGTACAGCATTAATGTGTTTATTACCTTTTCGCTGTCTCTGTTGGGTCTGTGCAAACACTGGTGGACCAGTCGCTACGATGAAGCCCGTTGGAAACCACGCCTGATGCTGTCTTTGCTCGGTTTTGCAGTGACCGGCGGTATCTTGGTCGTGACCGTCGTGGAAAAATTCACCGAAGGCGGTTGGCTGACACTACTGATTACCGGCCTACTGATCACGAGCTTCGCTCTGGTCAAGCACCATTACGAGTATGTCCGCCAGCAGTTGCGAAAGATCGACGCCCTGTACGCACCTCGGCCCAATTGGGGCGAAGAATTACCCGAACCGCCGTTGGTGCCCGATCAGCCGACTGCCATTTTTCTGATCGGTAAAAATCGGGGTCTGGGTATGTACGCTCTGAAGTGGCTCAATGAGGTCTTCGCCGGTCATTTCAAGAATTTCATCTTTTTGAGCGTTGGCGAGGTGGACGCGGAGAGCTATGGCGGCAAGGGGGCGTTGCGCTCTTTGCAATATCAAATCGAAAACTCCTTGCGCTATTACGTCAACTATTGCCACAGCCAGGGATTGGCAGCCATCTCGCGGGCGGCCTATGGGACTGATGTGGAGACCGAGTTGGAGAAGCTGGTGACTGGTGTCGTCGCCGATTACCCGAACGCGGTTTGCTTAAGCAGCAAGCTGATCTTCGAGAACGAGAGTTGGTTAATCTCGTGGCTACACAATCATACGCCGCTGGCCATGCAACGCCGACTGCACCTGCGCGAAATCCAGATGATCGTGATTCCAATCAAGATTTGAGGTATCCACATCATGACCGCCACCCCTGCCGATTCATCCTCATCTGGCCTGGTATTCGCCGGCCGCTTACCGCTGGCTTGGCATCAATTGGCGAATTTACCTGATGCAATCGAGTTGCAAACCTTGGAGCGTAGCAACCTCGCTAACCTGCGCACGCTGTTCGCCTTGGAGATTCATGCCGGTGATTCCGGCGATGATCCCGTTGCGCTGGCGAGTGCCAATGAATTGAAACGGTTGGATTTCAAGGTCGGGGTTCTGCTGGAACTGGTTGGCCAGTTGTATGCGCGCCAGCAGGCGATACCGCCGGAACGTGCGCTGACGCTGACCACCACCGGCCTGATCTGGCGCGATACCGAGCCACTCGCTACCGACTGCGCGCTGCGGCTGGATCTGTATTGCAACCTGAATTATCCCCGCCCACTGGTTCTCCATGCCCGCGTCACCGAAACGGTGGCGTTTGCCGGTGGCTGGGAAACCCGCACTCGATTCCAAGAGCCGAGTGAATCCCTTCAGGAAGCGCTGGAACGCTATATTTTCCTGCAACATCGTCGCGCCATCGCCCATAGCCGTCGCGGCGATTCTCGCTAAACCAGGTTTCTACCTAGTGGTTTCGCAGGTCAACACCCTCTCGAAAGCCATCTCTCTGAAGCTTTTTCAGCTCACGTTTAGGTTATGGCGCTATATATGCATTAATTTTCTTAAAGAGATGATCTTTCGAGGGCCATACCATGTTGGAATCTACATCGCCAGAAATCCGTCGCTTCAAGCGGCGCGGTGAACCGTTCGCGGTCTATTACTCGCCAGAAATGGCCGTCCGCGCACACGATCACAATTACATTCTGCGGTTAATTTCGGATCGGATCGCACTCGTGGCACCGGGCCAATTTAGCCTGTTGCCCCAGTATCGGAGCTTGGATCCGTACTACGGCTGAAGTCGGTGAGGGTTCGCGGGCTAACCGCTCAAAGTAGGCGATTGGGCGCTGTGCCCCACTCTTGGTGACGCGAGCGGTAGGCGTAATCGGAGATACTCGTCTCGCTCGATGCCTGGCTGAAATAGTTGAGATAGAGATCGAACAGGGAGCGTTTCCGGTGCTTTTTCATATCGCCGCTCACACTTTGGTGCTTGGCAAGTCGGGCTTCTAGTGAATTATCGCCCGCTTCGTAGCGCCGAATCACTTCAGGATAATCCTCGTCTTTGCAGCGGCGGATCAACGCTTGATAGCTTTCCAGATATTGATTGAGGGCGACAGTCGGCTCTAAGCCTTGTTGCAGAATTTGCGCGGAAATCGCCGCCAGCTCGCTCTTGGCACCCTGTGATTCCAGATAGCTGTCTATTTCATTGATAAGCGAAAAGACATTTGCCGTATCGGCAAAGATGTTTTTGACGAACGCCTGATAGTCTTGAGTGCTGGCTCGCTGACCTTGCAGAAGATCATAAGCCTCGCAGCGCTTGTCCCGATAAGTAAAGCGCAGATTGCAATGCATTAGATGGGCGCTATGGCTGTCTTCCGTATCGGCGCGATGGGTTTGCACTTGTGCCCCGCTTGCTTCGACGCGGATACCGTAAAGCAAGGCTTTCCGGGCCGGATCACCGCTTTTAAGCAAGCCCTCCCGGAGCCATTTCAAGAGGGTAAACCATTTATGGAGAGTTTCCTTGCGACGGGTTAGGAGATAATGAATATCCGCTTCCAGATAACTCTGGCCCTGCTCGCGGGCCGCCGCGCGCCGCTGGCCGAATCGCGTCCGTTCACGACTGGCGGCGGCTTCGCCTCTGGACCGGTAGTAGGGATCTGACGACTCGCTGTAATAGGTTCTGCCGCCGGTGACGCCCGCGGGTTGCTGGGCTGATTTCGCCAGTGTTCCGGTACTTGGCGGCTGGGTGTTAGCTACGGTGCCAAGCGGTCCTGTTCCTATGCTACCGGCCATGATGGATACCTCTTTAGATAGGCTTGCAATACGCAGTGGTGAATCATTCAATTATTGCCATGGCCATTCCCATTGCCAAGCGGGTTCTCCGAGAGTGTCTGTATATTAGAGCGCTAAAATCTATCCAATCAATTGATTTAAAAAATAAAAATACTTTATTACAGGCTACGGAAAGTTTTGGTGGTTTATTCTTTAATACCAAATATGGTATGAAATTTTCATCCTTCTGTAGTGTAAACACTCTCTGCTACCGTATAAAATTGCAGCAATGCGGGAACTACACCGACTGCGACTCACCTCCATCGCTGGGTCAAGCCCGCCAGTCCGCCAGATTGCTGCATTCATTTGGCGATAGCTGCATCATAAATCTCCCAGTAGTCGAGTCCGCCTGAGGAGGGGTCATGCGCATCAGGAATCAAGCCGGATTATCACAGTTTTCTTATGCGTCCTGGCCTTGATCGGCATTGGGTCGCTGCTCTACTCCTACCGCCTGATAGCCCAGCAGGAACAAACGACGACCAAGCTGCTGATGGCCGGCTAGGCCATCGACAACTTGGTCTACGGCAGCGATGTGCTGACCACCGCGATTCGGGGCTATGCCGCCACCAGCGATGAGCGTTACAAAAATGATTTTCAGGTGGAACTGTCGGTTACCCAGGCACGGGATAAAGCCCTCATCACCCTGCGGGAAATTGGCCTCCTGCCGACCGAACTGGATCAGATTGAAACTAGCAAAGCCAACTCCGATGCGCTGATTGTCCTTGAAAACGAAGCCTTTGCTGCCGCCGGCAGCGGGGACACCCAACAGGCGATCCACATTGCCTTCGGCGACGAATACAGACGCCGCAAGGCGACCATCATTACCCCTCTGGTGCAAACCCGGGCCGAGATCAAAGCCCGTCTGCTCAAGGAGCAGGAAGCCCTGGCCGTGTCGGCGGTGCTTTACAAGACCATCGCTATCGGTGCCATCTTCCTGTTTTTCGTCACCGTCATTCTGGCCATGGTGCTGTTCTTCGAGCGCAAAATCGCCAAACCCCTTAAAAGCCTGACCGAAAATACGCAAAGTCTGACGGATGGCGATACCAGCGTGCGCTTCCGCCTGAAGGATGCTTTAGGCGAGCTAAGCAACCTGGGAGAGGCCCTGGAATCCTTCCGGGTGGCCAAGGTGAGCATCGAAAAGCAGCAATGGATCAAGGCCAGCCTGACCGAAATCACCGAGCAGGTGCATCAGGCCGATTCGGTGGAAAAATTCGCCCGCACCCTGCTGGAAACCCTGTGTCCGATGATGATGGCAGGCAACGCCCTGGTCTATCTGAAAGATGACAAGAGCAGCCAGATCAAGGGGGTGGCCGGCTATGGCACGATAGAAAACGACGCCGGAGAAATCGCTTTTGCCGCTGGCGAAGGTTTGGTCGGTGAGGCTTTGCGCACCAGGAAACTGGTGATCCTCGACCAGATTCCGGCCAATTACCCGCGCATTCAGTCGGGCATCGGCGCCAGCGCGCCCCACACCATCGTCATCGTGCCGATCATCATGGATCAGGTACCGAGCCTGTTCATCGAACTGGGCCTGGTGGGCGATTTATCCGAACAGCGGAGGGAGTTGCTCAACGAACTGCCGCAGGTGATCGCGCCCCATATCGGTATTCTCTTCCGTAACGTCCATACCAAGGAATTGCTGGAGGCGACTGTCAAGCAGGCGGCCAACCTGGAGGCCACCAGCCTCGCCCTGCAAGAGGCCAAGGAGGCCGCCGAATCGGCCGCCAAGACAAAATCCGATTTCCTGGCCAACATGAGCCACGAAATCCGCACGCCGATGAATGCGGTTATCGGCATGTCCCACCTGGCGTTGCGCACCGACCTCTCCATTCAGCAACGCAATTACCTGACCAAGATCAAGGACGCCGGCCAGCATCTGCTGGGCATCATCAACGACATCCTGGATTACTCGAAGATCGAAGCCGGCAAGTTCGCCATCGAAAAGACCGAATTCGATCTGGAGAAGGTGTTCCACAACATCGCCAATATCCTGAGCGAGAAAGCCAATGCCAAGGGGCTGGAACTCATCTTCAACATTGAGGAGGACGTACCGCGTTTTCTCATCGGTGATCCGCTGCGCATCGGCCAGATTCTCCTCAACTACGGGAGCAATGCCATCAAATTCACCGAAGTGGGCGAGATTTTCATTGCCGTTTCGGTGCAGGCGTTGGAGGGTCAGGACATCGTGCTGCGTTTCGAGGTGCGCGATACCGGCATCGGTATGACCGATGCGCAAAAGGCCTTGCTTTTCCAGAGTTTCCAGCAGGCCGACATGTCCACCACGCACAAATACGGCGGCACCGGTCTTGGCCTGGCGATCAGTAAGCGCCTCGCCGAGCTGATGGGCGGCGCCGTCGGCGTCGAAAGCGAATACCGGCGCGGCAGCTTGTTCTGGTTTACCGCGCGCACCGTGGTGGTCGGCAGCGATGGTAACGCACGCGCCTTGCATCCCGACCTGCGCGGGCTGCGGGTGATGGTGGTGGACGACAACGAAAGCGCCCGCCTAGTGCTGACCGATGTCTTGAACACCCTTTCCCTTAAGGTGACTGCGGTCAGTTCCGGCCCAGAGGCATTGAGGGAACTGCGCACAGCCGATGGGGTGGGCAAGCCCTATGCCCTGGTCTATCTCGACTGGCGGATGCCCGAGATGGACGGTCTCCAGACCGCCATGCGCATCAATGACCTGACTCTTACCCTGCCGCCGGGTATGATCATGCTGACCGCCTACGACCGGGAGGAGGTGCGGGAGCACGCTTCGCAACTGGGCATCAGGGAGGTGATGACCAAGCCCATCACCCCCTCGTCGCTGTTCGATGCCACTATGGAGGTGATGAACCATACCTTGCGCTATGGTGGCAACGAGGTTGCCGCCCATGGCGTCATGACCGTGCATGACGATGCCGGCCATGCTTTTTCCGGTGAGCGCATCCTCTTGGTGGAGGATAACGAAGACAATCAGGAGGTGGTGCTGGGGTTATTGCGGGAAGCTGGCCTGCAAATCGATATTGCCGAAAATGGCAAGATCGCCCTGGAGAAAATCGGCCAGACCGATTATATGTTGGTGTTCATGGACATGCAGATGCCGGTCATGGATGGCCTCGAAGCGACCCGGCAAATCCGCAAGAACCCCGCCCTGGAGTCCATCCCCATCGTTGCCATGACGGCCAATGCCATGCAGCAGGAGCAGGATGCCTGCCTGGAGGCGGGAATGGACGATTTCATCGCCAAGCCCATTGATCCAGAACAGTTGATTCAGGTTCTGCGGCGCTGGTTGCCGCCTCACTTCGAGGTCAGTATGGAAGAACCCTCAGCCGACACGCCATTGGCCCAGGGCGACCCCATTAAGGGACTGGACATGAACCAGGGTCTGCGACGGGTGCTCGGCAAAAAGGAGGTCTACTGGTCATTGCTGCGTCGGTTTATCCTCGGCCAGGCAGATGCGCCGCTCAAAATCCGCAGCGCTATCGGCATGGGCAATCTCAAGGAAGCCGAATTGATTGCCCATACCGTCAAGGGCTTGGCCGGCAACATCGGGGCTACGGGCGTGCAGCGGAGCGCCGAAACCCTGGAGCAAGCCCTGCGTGGTGGGAAAGAACGCAGCACGGTCATGCGAACCCTGGGTGAATTTTCCGCCGATCTTGGCAGGATCGTCGCCTCGATTACCGCCGCGCTGCCCAGCGATACGTCGTTCACCGACGAAAAACCGGCTGATACGGTTAACGAACCCGTTGTGGACCGGATTCGTCAAGGCGCCATCCGCTCCAGGCTGGAAGCCTTGCTCAAAGATGGCGACGCTTCCGCAACGGATTTCCTTGCCGCCAACCGGGATGTATTACAGGCCCTGCTTCAGGAGCAATATGACGCGCTACAGGATAAGGTGGAGGGCTTCGATTTTGATGCCGCGCTGGCCATTCTGAAATCCAAAACTTAATATCGCCCCGGCGACCAGCGCTAGAGGCGCCATCATTGCGGGGGGATGAGAATGACGATTGAATCGCTAGCCGGTGAACGCCCGATGGTTCTGGTGGTGGATGACGCCCTGGACTGTCTGTCGCTGCTCGGAACCGTCCTTAAGGGCCTGTACCGGGTAAAAATCGCCAACGGAGGGCAAAAAGCGCTGGATATCCTGGCCAGCGTTGACCTGCTCGATCTGATCCTGCTGGACATCATGATGCCCGGCATCGACGGCTACGAAATTTGCACCCGCTTAAAAAACGACCAGCGAACTCGGGATATCCCGATCATCTTCCTCACCGCCAAGACCGATATTGAGGACGAAGAAAAAGGGCTGGGACTGGGCGCCGTTGATTACATTACCAAGCCGATCAGCCCCCCCATTGTGATGGCGCGAGTCAAGGCGCAACTCCAGATCAAGGCGGCGGCGGATTTCCTGCGGGACAAGAACGTCTACCTCGAACAAATCGTTGATAAGCGCACTCAAGAGGTGCGCGCCATCCAGGAGGTCATGCTGTTCGGCCTGGCGTCCCTGGCCGAAACCCGCGATAACGAAACCGGCAACCATATCCGCCGCACCCAATATTACATCAAGGCCCTGGCCGAGCATTTGCGCTGCCATCCCCGCTTTCAGTCGTTTATTTCTGACTACACCATCGCTATGCTGTTTCGCTCGGCGCCACTGCACGACATCGGCAAGGTTGGCATTCCTGACGGCATTCTCCTGAAACCGGGGCGTTTTGTGGCCACCGAATATAAAATCATGAAAGCCCATACCACTCTGGGTAGGGACGCCATCGAAAATGCCGAGAAAAAACTGGGTTTCAAGGTGGATTTTTTACGATTTGCCAAAGAAATCGCCTATTCCCACCACGAAAAATGGGACGGCACTGGTTATCCGCAAAAACTTGCGGGCGAGGCCATTCCGATCTCGGCTCGTCTGATGGCTATCGCCGACATCTACGATGCCATCGTCAATCGGCGGATTTACAAAGAGCCTTTCTCCCATGATGACGCTGCGGAATTCATCAAAGCCAACCGGGGAAGCCACTTCGACCCAGACATAACCGACGCCTTCCTGGCTATCCAGGATGAATTTAAGGCCATCGCGGAACGCTTCGCCGATGGCACCTAGTGCGCATAGCAGGGGTTATCTCAGAAAGCGGGTCTGGCGTATGCTAAGCCGGTTTTAGAGGTCTGCATTTGCCCACGCGGATGGTTTTTTTGCGTTAACTTATTTTAATCTATTGATAATGAACCGTTTTAAGATTTTTACCGCGCTGATGCGGAGAGTAGATTCGCTATGCAAGTTCCGGTAAGCCGCATCCTGATCGGCGCTGTTTTCGTCGCTGTCGTCGTGCTGGCGTTGTTGCCGGTGCTGGCACCGCGTCCGCCGACGGTTGATACTCACAAAATCACTCGTGGGTCGATGCAAGTCAGTGTGTCCGAGGAGGGCAGAACGCGCATCAAGGACCTCTACACGGTTTCGGCCACCGTTGCGGGCCGGATGCGGCGGGTCGAACTGGCTGTCGGCGATCCGGTGGTCGCCGGTAAAACGGTGTTAACCCGCATCGAAGCCCCACAAGTGCGGTTTCAAGATCTGCGCGAGGAAACCGAAATGCGAGCGCGGGTCAGCTCGGCTGAGGCACAGCGTGATCTCGCCGCTGCCGATCTACAGCGGGTTGAAGCTGAAGTGGCTTTCGCCGAGGCGGAACTGAAACGCCATCAAGAGTTGATCAGCAAAGGTGTCGTCACGGGGCGTGCGCTGGAATTGGCACAGATGGAAGCGCGTACCAAGCGTGCGGCATTGGCCGTTGCCAAGAATAACCTGAATGCCAAAACCGCAGACCTGGCGGTCGCCAAGGCGGCGCTGATTGCACCAACCACAGCCGGGCAGAAAGCCGGCGCAGGCAACGCCTCTGCCGCTGAGCCGCCGACCACCCCCGTTTTGGCACCGGTGAGTGGCGTCCTGTTACGCAAGCTCAAGGAAAGTGAAGCGACGGTGGCCCCTAACGAACCGCTGTTCGATGTGGGCGATCCGAGCCGCCTGGAGGTGCTGGTTGAAATGCGCTCGGATGATGCGGCTAAGGTCGCCGTCGGTGCGCCCGCCACCTTCACAGGCTGGGGCGGTGATCAGGGTTTGCGCGGTGTCGTACAGCGGGTGGAGCCGTTTGGCTTTACCAAAATCTCCGCTCTGGGTATCGAAGAGCAACGAGTGAATGTGATCCTTGAATTCACGGACCCGGCGGCGGCGTGGCGGCAGATCGGCCACGGCTATCGGGTCGATGTGTCGATCCAGATTTGGGAGGCGCCAAACGTGCTCAAACTGCCGATTGGCGCCATGTTCCGCAAGCGCGACCGCTGGTCGGTGTATGCCATCGACCCTGGCGGTGCTGTCTCGCTGCAACCGGTCGAAATCGGTCATATCAACAGCTTCGAGGCCGAAGTCACCGGCGGGCTGCGCGAGGGATCGGCCGTCATCCTGCATCCCAGTGACCGTATTGAAGAGGGGATGCGTGTGGCACCGCCTGATGGCGGACCACCAGGCAAGGGTGTGAGCAGGGGTGGCTGAGCGATCAGCGCCGTCGCCATAATCCGGCATGAGTGACGATGTATTGGTATTTGCGGGCGTGTTCCCGAATAACCAAAGGAACATCGGTTTCACGCAACAGCTCGAAACCCTCAGCGGCCAGCAAGGCCGAGAGCGCCACCGCGCTGTTGATCGGCTGCCCATCTCGCTCATAGCCACCCAGCCAGGCTTCCGGCGGGGTGAATTGGGGAAGCCAGCTATAGGGCGAGAACACCGCCAGCAACCCACCGGGTTTGACCAGACCCCGTGGGCCACCTAGCCGTCCCAGCAGCGACTTGGGGCTAGGCAGTCGGCACAGCAGATTGGCCAGCAGCACGGCATCAAACCCCACCAACTCCGCCGGTAGTGAGCCAGCATCGGCTTGGCGGAAACTCACCCGGTTCCGGTCGATGGCTGGATCGACCATTGCGTTCAGTATCACGCCAAGCTCACCTTCATCCTTGCGGAGATAGCGCAATTCGCCTTCACGCCGCAACGTCTCGGCAGCGTCGATGAACGCCCGGCTCAGATCGACGCCCAGCACGTCGCGATACTCGCGCGCCAGCTCGAAACTGGCGCGTCCCACCGCACAGCCAACATCCAGCGCTCGACCCGTTGTCACGCCATATTCGCGTGCGGCATCCAGCAACCAGAGGGCGCAGCGCACCGGAAAATCCACCGCGTCGCACGGGCCGAAAGCGTAAGGCATCTGATCCGCCGCTGCGCCGTAATGCAGCAACAGATATTCATTGAGTATCTGCGGGTCTTCGTACACCTGACCTGCCGTACCGGCCTGATCCAGGCGCACGGCACCGCCGTCCGTGTCGCTTTGCACCAGCCGAAAACCGGCGTGCTGAAAAAAGTGGGGGCGGAAGTGGAAGCGCGCCCACAGGCCAGCCTCATCGCCAGTAGAGGCCCAGGAGCCACCCAAGATCATCTGGTGCTGGCCGTCATAACAGGGCGTGCTGAAATCATCGTAATACGGGTGTGCCTTGGCACCGGGCAGCGGGTTGAAGTGGTCTTCGTGCCATTGCCAAACGTTGCCGAAGACATCGTGAAAACCGGTTGCAGCCGGTTGACCGGCATCCACTGGGCTGGAGGAGCCGTGGGCCAGATTGCAATTCCAGCCCCATTGGCTGGCCAGGGTGGCGCCATCGGCGCGCATGACCGGATCAATGAGCGTGCTGATGGTAGCCGCCGCACACTGCTGGGGACTGCGCAATGCCTGGTGTTCCGCCTCGCTGGGCAACCGATAAGGCACGCCGTCCCGCTCGGTTCGCCAGGCGCAGTACGCCTTGGCTTCGTGATAGTTGACCTCGACCGGCCAGCTCCAGGACATGTCGATGATCTCAAACAAGGTTCTCAACCGGTAGCGGTGCAAGCCAGCCGGTCCATCCAACATCCAAAAGGTCGGCCATTTCAGGTTGCGGAACGAACGCCATTCCCAACCGGTGGCTGACCAGTAGCGCTGTTCCCGATAGCCGCCTTCGGTAACGAAGATATGAAACTCGCCGTTGCTGATCGGATAGCGGCTGGCCTGAAACGGCTGGAGCGCGGTTTCCCGCCTACCGTATTCATTGTCCCAGCCATAAGAGGGCCAGTCGGCCGGCTTGCCCATGGCCACCGACTGGCCTGGCACGGTGATGAGCGCGTTAGCGGGGTAGTCGTAACCATGGCAGGGTGGAAATTCGGCCACTCGGTCGGCACTGGGATGCAGCTTTGGCCAGGCGGCGGGTCGCTGGATGAAGGGTAGCGGCAGCTCGCGGATCAGGACTGAGGACGTTTCCAGATGAATCCGCTCGTGTTCAAAACCCATGAACAGCGCCCAGAGCGGATGTTGCGGAGTGATCGGCGCATGACCGGATGCCAGGTCGGGATGCGTTTCGATCACGCCTCGCACCGTGCGATACACCTGTTGGCGGTAAGCGTGAACCTCCTGGATACTGGGCCACAGCATCTCGTTCTTGGACATGTCATCCCAGCGCATTTCATCGACGCCGGTCTCAAACAATTGCTCGAAATAGGGGTTCAGCGGCTTTTCGATCAAGCCGGCGATCCGCAGCTTGTTGATGTATAGCACCGGCGGATGCCCGTAGTAGAAAATCATCGGGTGGCGCAAGTGATGATAGGGCGGGCGGAAGAAAGCTTCCTCACCGCACAAGCCGGCGAGCAGGATCTCAGTCAGTGTCCAGGTATTATCGAAGTAATCCAAGACCTGTTGGCGGCTGTGGCTGGCCAGATCGGGTAGGGGTAGGGAGGTTAACGTGCCGTCCGGTTGCCGGCCGGGGCAATCTTGAGGCGGCTGGCCGGTCCACCACCAGGTGGGGCGCGGGCCGATCAGTTCGGCCCCAAGTTCGTGGCGCAGATTTTTGTGCCAGGGTTCGGTCCTGGCGTCCGAAGCAGCGAGTGCAAGTGGTGAAGCCATCATGTCTTCTATTCCCTCCGATGTGCGTGGCCAAGCCATCGCTTCAGATAAAGCGGCCAATCGGCGATAAATTACCGGTTAGAGCCTTTCCCCGGAGCACGGTTCGCCGCTGCCTGCATTCGGCACAGCCAGAAGGGTGCATGGTGCAGCCTAAGCGTTGTGGGGCAATGGGATCGCTGTGTTGGCTCTGTTAAAACTGATCCCACCGGCGCCGGCGCCCAAAGGAAAGACGCGGGATGATCAGGCCCAGCAGTAGCCCGCCGAACATGGCGCCGGCCCCGGCGAGAAACCAGTTGCGGCGCGATTGATCGCGCAAAGTGCTGTTTTCGGTTTCCAACTGCTGCTGCCGCGTGTGAGAGGCTTCGATCTCTTGTTGCAGGCGGCGATTTTCCTCGTCGATCTCCAGGGTTTGTGCGGCTGTGCGCTTGACCGTTGCCAGCTCTTCGCCGCAGCGGTTTGCGGTGTCGCGGAAGGTGTGCAACGTTTCGGTTTCGCCGCGCAAGGTACGGTTTTCATTCTCCAGGGTGGTGATGCGCGTTTCCAGTTGGCTGACCCGATTGCGAGCGCTGGGCTGTTCCATCAAGTATTCGCTCATAATCCAGCCGGCGGTTCCTTCAGGCGTTCTGACCTTGGTATAGCCTTTGGTGTTAGGCTCAAGAATCTCCAGCGCTGTGCCGCTGCCGATCATGCGGACGATTTTGTATCCCGGCGCCGGGCCGCTTTGCACCGGCACCGTACAGGCATCGGTCGCATAGCCGCGTTCGGCATGAGCGGGCGCGATGCCGGCCATCAGCGCGCCCAAGGCGCAGCCACAAAGCCGCCGTTTCACGCCAACTCCGCGCGTGGGATGTCTTGGCCAACCCGGCCAAGCATCCGCTGCATTGAAATGATATGCGCCGACGCGGGCGTCAGTGGTTTAGTCGGAACCGGACCACTGATCCGCGTCTTACAAGCACTTGCCAAAATACCCATCCAACCCCCTGATAACGCTTGTGAGAGCGATTTTAATTGTTCAACCCGGCCTAGCTGGAGGCGGAAACTCTATCAGATTTTTCGCTCGAAGGGCGTAAGGGCCTTGCTGGAAAGCCGGTAGAACTGGGCGGGACGATGGGCGCCGACGCGAAAATGACCGGTGATCGGCTCGATAATGTCCTGTTCCAGAATCTTGTGTCGAAACGAAGCTTTGTCCAGCCGTGTCCCGATGGTTTGCTCATAGATCTGGTGTAAGTCGTTCATGGTGAATTCGGCTGGTAACAAAAAAATCGGCAGTGAGGAATAGGTGGCTTTGCCACGCAGCCGCTCCACCGCTTTGGCGACAATTTGGCCATGATCGAACGGCAGAGCGGGCACCTCTTCGACTGGAAAAGTGCTAATTGATGAATTTCCCTCCACCAAGGCCCAGGGGATCAGCGCGTAATAGGCGATGCTGACCGACCAGCCACGCGGATCACGCGCTGCCCCGGAGAAGGTAAACAACTGTTCCAGATAGGGCGCATCAAAGCCGATCTTGTGACGAATCACCCGGCGGGCCGCCATTTCGGTATCGCTATCCTCCTGAACATGAACAAAGCCACCTGATAGAGCGAATGCGCCTTCAAACGGTGGTTCCTTTCGTCGGCTCAAAATCAAACAAAGCTGTTGGTTGCGGATGGTGAACAGCGCAGCATCGACCATCACCAGGGGTTTTGGGTCAGTTTCCATGGTCGCCTTTTGTTATTAAATGTTATTAAAAAATAACAATAATCACTATATATCCCTTTGTTAATCAAAGTTCAATAAAATATTTTTTAATTGTTATTTGCAAATTACATTTAAGTATGTTAGTCTTTTCCGCCATGGAGGTGGTCGTGATGAATGACAAGATCGTATTGACGGCTGAAGCCCTGCTGGCCATTGGCGCTACGGAGCCGGAACGGCTGTTTAGCGCAGATGAAGCAACGATGAAGCAGCAATTCCGGGCACTGGCGGCGCGTTGGCACCCGGATCGCTGCCCGGATACCGGCACCACCGAGGTATTCCAGCATGTCAGCCGGCTCTACGAAGCCGCGCTGCAAAAATTGCGCGGCGGCATCTGGCAAACGCCAGGCTTGTTGATGATTAAAGCGACCGATGGGGCGACTTACAAAATTCGTTACCGCAAGGAGCGCGCCTTCGAGCTGGGTCGGCAGTTTATCGCTAAGGAGGTCGTGGCCTATGTCATCGAGAACGACTACGCCGATCTGTTCGACAACGCGCTGGCGGTCATCGGCCGCTTGCCCTGTGCCGATCCCCGAATGGCGGCGGAGATCAACCGCTATCTGCCGGAAGTGGTCAGCCAGTTTGCAACGGCCGAAGGCCGGGTCGTGGTGCTGAAAAAAGGCGCAGATCAGGTCTTGCTGCGCGATCTGCTGGAGCATCTCGGTGGGCAAATCGACGCCCGGCATGTCGCCTGGATCATCAGTTCCCTGCTGAATGTCGCCTGCTATCTGGATTACGCGCAACTGGCGCACAACGCCATCTCCGCCGACAACTGGTTCATTTCGCCCGCCCAACACAGCGGTGCCCTGCTGGGCGGCTGGTGGTACGCAGTGCGGCAGGGGGAAGCGATGCGAGCCGCGCCAGCGATGACCATCAACTACGCACCGTTTGAGGTGATGACTAATCGACGGGGCGATAGCCGCACCGATCTGGAATTGATTCGGGCCGTGGGACGGGAATTGCTGGGCGATATCAGCGGAATGCGGCTAAGCCGTGCAAAAGCGGTGCCGCCGCCGATGCTGGATTGGTTACGGCGACCGGCGCAGCGCAGCGCGGTTGATGAGTATCAGACCTGGGCCAATCAGGTGCTGAAAGACAGCTTCGGCAAACGCCGGTTTGTCGAGTAGCAGGTGTCCCTTGCGGACGTTTATTGATTGATCAACTAGGAGAAAAACCATGGGTAGCGCACGTTGGAATCCCACTGATTGGAGTGCTTATGCCGCTTCGACGACGGGTAAAAGTACCGATGCCGTGTTTGCGGCGCGCGGGATCGAGCAAGAACTGAATCCATTGGGCGTTACCGTCCGGGAATCCCGCGATTCTGAGCTGAATCCGGCAGCAACCGCCATCATCGTCGGGCTGGATGTCACCGGTTCGATGGGGATGATTGCCGATGCGTTGGCGCGCAAGGGCCTTGGCACGATGGTCGAGGAAATCCTGGCCCGCAAGCCGGTTTCTGACCCGCATATCCTGTGCATGGGCATCGGTGATGTGCTGTGCGACCGTGCGCCGTTGCAGGTGACCCAGTTCGAGGCCGATATCCGAATCGCCCGACAACTGGAGAAACTCTGGCTGGAAAAGGGCGGCGGCGGCAATTCCTGCGAGTCTTACACCTTGCCGTGGTATTTCGCTGCCATGCACACCGCTATCGATTGCTTTGAGAAGCGCGGCAAGAAGGGTTATCTGTTCACGGTGGGGGATGAGGAACCGCCTGCGGATTTACCAGGAGCCGCGATTACCCGCTTTCTTGGCGATCCGCCGCAACGCGATTTGAGTTCACGCGAGTTGCTGACGATGGTGAGCCGGATGTACCACGTTTTCCACATCATCGTGGAAGAGGGTGCGCACGCCCGCAGTCAGCCGCGCGAGGTCCGCGACCGTTGGACCGATCTGCTGGGGCAGCGCGTGATCGGTTTGTCTGATCACACCAAGCTGGCGGAAGTGATCGTATCGGCCATTGAGGTCAACGAAGGCCACGACCGCGATAAAGTCGTCAAGAGTTGGAGCCAATCGACGGGTTTGGTGGTGCAGCGGGCCGTGGGTGGACTGGTGGCGAGCCGGAGCGCGCCCGCCGGGGTGGTACGGTTTTGAGTCCTCACCGTAAGCCGTTGCTCTCGCTCGTGTCCGGGCGGGAGCAGCGCTCAGGAGTCGCGTCATGGGTTTACAAAAGGCCGCTCAAGTCGTCATCGGGGCGCAGTTCGGCGATGAAGGCAAGGGCCGCCTGATCGATTATTACGCAGCACAGGTTGGCCGTGACGGCCTGGTCATCCGTTTCAACGGCGGAGCGCAGGCGGGGCATACCGTGGTGACGCCGGAGGGCGTGCGCCACGTCTTCAGCCATGTCGGCAGCGGCGCGTTCGTTGGTGCGGCGACGTTCCTTTCACGGTTTTTCGTCTCCAATCCGATTCTATTCCTGAAGGAAATCGAGAGCTTAGCCGGAAAGGGTGTGGAGCCGAGCGTGTCTGTCGATCCGCAAAGCCCGGTGACGACGCCTTACGACATGATGATGAACCAGATCATTGAGCGGGAGCGGGACACAGGCCGCCACGGCAGTTGTGGCTTGGGTTTTGGCGAAACCATCGAACGAAATCTGAGGCCAGACTATGCCGTGACTGTGGCGGATTTAGTGGATCAGTCGGCTTTGGCGGACAAGCTGGAGGTGATTCGACGGGAGTATGTGCCTGCTCGGCTGGCTCGGCTGGGCTTTGCCGATGCTTTCCGACGGAATACCGATCTACTGTTATCGAATGCCATTCTGGAGCGCTTTATTGAAGACGCAGGTCGTTTCTTGCGATTGACGACGATAGCGGATAGCCGGACGGCGACAGCAGGGCGGTCGTTGCTATTCGAGGGTGCGCAAGGGCTGTTACTCGATCAGGATCGTGGCTTTTTCCCGCATGTCACTCGTTCCAACACAGGGCTTCGCAATGTGCTGACACTGGCGCAAGAACTGGAGTTAAACCAGCTTGAAGTCACTTACGTCACGCGGCCCTATGTGACCCGGCACGGCGCGGGGCCACTACCGCATGAACTGCCAGAAAAACCTTATCCTGGTATCGTCGATGCCACCAACGTGCCGAACGACTGGCAAGGTGCGTTACGGTTTGGCTGGCTGGATTTGGATGTATTGCGAGAAGCCATCGCTGGCGATTTGGCGGAAGCGGAACAGTTGCCGGGCTTATTCCTTAAACCTCGGTTGGCGGTGACGTGTTTGGATCAAATCAGTGATGACAGAGTGACGTACTGCACCGCTAAAGTGTTACGGCAGACCAGTGTTGGTGAATTTATGATGGCGCTAACAGAGGCTGTGAATCTGTCAGAGCGAGAATTCAACCAGGATGTAACGCGAGCGAAGAAGGCTGCTCAGGCGGGGCCAGTCTTCATCACAGATCGCGGTCGTCCAGGACATGTGTTGTTGAGCATTGATGACTCTCGTCGTTTGGCGGGTGCTGAGGCCAGTGTAGTTGATCTGCTGGCAATGCCCGCCGAGCCAGAAATCGAGTTCGACCCTCCGCGCTTGCGTGGGCCGCTGTTTCGCACCGACTGGCGTTGAAATCTTCAATCCGTGGATTGGCGAATCGCCATCCTCCTGAATCTACATCTTGTATTTGTCTCTGATTTAACGCTATACAGTCACCGACTCCGGTTCGCCGGAGTCCATCACTGCCATTCAGGTGTCCCACCGGGAAGAATCGGGAACGCGGTGTAATTCCGCGACGCGCCCAGCGCTGTAAGGGGGACTGCTCCGGCAACACGCCACTGACTTCGGTTGGGAAGGCGTCGGAGCGGATCGAACCCAAGTCAGAAGACCGGCCTGAACGGTTTATATCCAGCGGCAAGGCCAGGCCGTCGGCGATCCTTCATTCAGGGGACACCATGAAGATCGAAGCACTTGGCATCTTTTCCGATGCCCAGGACGAAACGGCCATCCGCGCCGCCGTCTATCAAACCATCTTCTCACGCCGCGATGTGCGCGGTCAGTTTCTGCCTGAGCCTATCCCGGATGATGTGCTGTCACGCTTGCTGACCGCTGCCCACTTTGCCCCATCGGTCGGCTTTATGCAGCCGTGGAGTTTTCTGCTGGTGCGCGATTTGGCCGTCAAGCAACAAGTACACGATGCCTTTCTACACGCCAACGCCGAAGCGGCGCTACTCTTTGAGCCGGATCAACAAGAACGCTACCGGCAATTGCGTTTACAGGGGATTTTGGAAGCACCGCTGAATGTGTGCGTGACCTGCGACCGAGATCGGGCTGGGCCGGTGGTGTTGGGTCGCACGCATAACAAGGCGATGGATTTGTACAGTACGGTGTGTGCGGTGCAGAACCTGTGGCTGGCCGCCCGTGCTGAAGGAATTGGGGTCGGCTGGGTGAGTATCTTCCACACGTCGGCGCTACGGGAGATTTTGCAACTGCCGCTGCGAATCATCCCAGTCGCTTATCTGTGCCTGGGCTATGTCAGCCACTTCAACGACCGCCCTGATTTGGAAACCGCCGGTTGGCGGGAGCGATTGCCACTGACGGAACTGGTGTATCTGGATCGCTGGGGTGAATCTGGTGGTGAGGCTACTGCTGAGTTACGGGCGCGGCTGTGGCAGGATCAGGAGCGCGCCGGTTCCTTAAAGAAGCTTTCCGCTCTTGCGCAGTGACGTGGTAAGTGTTTTGAAAAGCTTAGCAACGCGCAATTCCAGATAAGTTCGACCAAGCTAATTCTGGAGAGAGTTGCTAAGCGGTCCTATGAGTGTCAGGTTTTTTTACACTGGTTCGGCTGCCTCATCAAAGCAGATTTACCGCCCATTACCCATTATTTTTTGAACGCCTTTTTTTAGCAACTTATTGATATAAAATATAAAAATTTGGAATCATAGAAAGTTTTTTGGTTTAAGAGATTGATTATAAGAGGCTAAATTGTAACTTAATAGAGGCGTTCAGTCATGTCAGATTGCTAATTTCCCTATTTGAGAGTGTCGAAAAATTTAACAGTTTCTTTGAAAAGGTTCATGTCCATCAAATATTAACATATTGAATTAATTAACTTTAATTAAAATGGCATGATTTATGATAATAAATCAATATCAAGTCAATGATAAACAAACATAGCAATAACACTCATGGGAACAATGTCATGAAAAAAATGATGCCGATCTTGGGAGCCGTCCTCCTCGCCGCAACGACCTCAGTCAGTTTCGCAGTCCCCGTTACTTTCAGTGATACCCAAAAGTATTGGCCTAGTTGGCAAAATGGTACTGCCGATGATGGTGTTGATCTGATAGGAACCCCAGAGATCTTTGGGGGCACTGCGGATTTTATGAATGGTTTTTTGAAAAGCGTTAAAATTAAGTACGACAATGTAAATTCATTTCCCAGCCTGACGGCCGGAGATCTGTTTATTAATGTTGGGTCTGACTCTTACTGGGACTATGTGGTTACGAGCGGCGGGAACATCTACAGCTTCGGTGCTAATACCTTCTCGTCCCAAAAGGGGGTGAATGATGGGGCTTATACGATGTCGTCCGCTTCTGGCGGCTTTCGGGAAAATCATCCAGTTGCTTATAACACAGGCAGCGGGTTAGGAACCTTGTTGGGAACAACTGCTACGGTAACTAATCCTGGCTTTGGAACTGTTGGAAATCAAACGATTAAATTTGATAGTTTGAATCTGGCCGCCGGCTATGGCAGCCAATTGACTTTGGCCTGGGCTCCAAGCTGCGCGAATGATGTGCTGTATGAGCAAATCAATTCACCGGTTCCAGAGCCGGCTTCGCTTGCGCTGCTCGGCACGGGTCTGGTTGGGTTGGCCAAGTTCCGCAAGAAAGCGACCCGTAAGAGCTAACTGACCGATCTCGCTGTAACAAACCGGCCTGTCCAATGACAAGCCGGTTTTTTTATTTCTGAGGCTTTATTTTTTTCGTTACAATAGATATTAACTAAATGACTTTGTTAGGGTTTATGATATGCCGCCAAACCCACCCCCCGGAATAGAACGCCAACGCATGAGCCAACCACACTGGCAGCGCTGGGGAACTTATGTCAGTGAGCGGCAATGGGGCACGGTGCGGGAAGACTACAGCGCAGATGGCAATGCCTGGAGTTACTTCCCGCACGATCACGCCCGCAGCCGAGTGTACCGTTGGGGTGAGGACGGTATCGGTGGGTTTTGCGATGACCAGCAAACGCTTTGTTTGGCCGTGGCGCTGTGGAATGGCCAGGACCCGATTCTCAAGGAACGGCTGTTTGGCCTGACCAACGGCCAGGGGAATCACGGCGAGGATGTGAAAGAACTGTATTACTACCTCGACGCCACCCCGACCTATTCCTATGCGCGGATGCTCTATAAATATCCGCAAGCGGCCTATCCGTACCAGGCATTGGTGGAGCAAAACCGGCAACGTGGCAAGCTGGAGCAGGAATTTGAACTACTCGATACCGGGATTTTCGCCGAAAACCGCTATTTCGATATCGAGATCGAATACGCCAAGGCGGCGGTCGATGACATCCTGCTGCGGGTCACCGCCTACAATCGCGGCCCGGCGGCGGCGCGCTTGCATCTGTTGCCGCAGCTCTGGTTTCGCAATACCTGGAACTGGTTCGCGGGTGTGGTCAAACCGAGCTTGCGCGCAGACGGTGATCACCGGGTCTTGATCGATCACGCCGTGCTCGGCCAATGGGCCGCCGATTTTGACGGTTCGCAGCAATTATTATTCTGCGACAACGAAACCCATGTCCGCCGAGTCTTCGGTCAAAACGAGGCCCCCGCCGGTTACTTCAAGGACGCATTCCACGATTACGTGGTTCACAACCAGCACCAGGCGGTCAACCCGGAACGCACCGGCACCAAGGCGGCCGGTTTATATGTCCTTGAGCTTGCCGCCGGTGGCCAGCAGTCGGTGCGGGTACGGCTACGGCATCGTCGAGACCAGGGCGATTTTTTCGCCGACTTCGATGAGTTAATCAAAACCCGACGGCAGGAAGCCGATGCCTTCTATGCAGAGTTGCAAACCGGCATCGCCGACGCCGACGCCCGCTTGATTCAACGGCAAGCCTGGGCGGGTCTGTTGTGGAGCAAGCAATTCTATTACTACGACATCCCGCAATGGCTGGATGGCGACCAGGGTCAGCCACCACCGCCCGTCGCCCGCCGTCAGGGCCGCAACAGCGACTGGCGGCATCTGAATAATGCCGACATCCTGTCGATGCCGGACAAGTGGGAATATCCCTGGTTTGCGGCCTGGGATCTGGCTTTTCACTGCATCGCGCTGGCGACCATTGACCCACAGTCGGCCAAGGATCAACTGGTGATGCTGTGCCGGGAATGGTACATGGACCCGAACGGGGAGCTACCCGCCTACGAATGGAATTTCAGCGACGTGAACCCGCCGGTCCACGCCTGGGCGGCCTGGAAGGTCTATCAGGCTGACTGCGAACAAAATGGCGGCGTCAGCGACCTGGCCTTTCTGGAACGGGTGTTCCATAAGCTGCTGCTCAATTTCACCTGGTGGGTCAATCGCAAGGACATGGAAGGGCACAATATCTTCCAGGGCGGATTTCTCGGCCTCGACAACATCGGCGTCTTCGACCGTTCCAAACCGTTGCCCACCGGCGGCTATATCGACCAGGCCGATGCCACCGCCTGGATGGCGATGTACTGCCTGAATATGACCCGGATTGCCCTGGAACTGGCCGCACACAATCACGTTTACGAAGACATCGCCACCAAGTTTTTTGAACATTTTCTTAATATTGCAGCGGCGCTTAACAATTTGGGCGATGAAGGCATCGGGTTGTGGGATGAGGAAGACCAGTTCTTTTACGATGTGCTGCGGCTGCCGGGTGGTGAGAAGATGCCGCTGCGGCTGCGTTCAATGGTGGGTCTGATTCCACTGTTCGCGGTTGAAGTGGTTACTGAAGATATCCTGGCCGGACTGCACGGCTTTACCAGCCGGTTGGAATGGTTCCTCAATTACCGGCCGGATCTGGCGAAACTGGTCTCCCGTTGGGAGCAGAAAGGCGACGAACAGCGGCACATGCTCTCGCTGGTGCGGGTGGTGCGGATGACCGCCCTGTTAAAACGGATGCTGGATGAAAATGAATTTCTATCCCCTTATGGGATTCGCGCGCTGTCGCGGTCTTACCTGGCGCAGCCTTATCGCTTTGAATGCCAAGGCGCAGGCTACCAGGTGCATTATCTACCGGCGGAGTCCGATAGTGAACTGTTCGGCGGCAACTCCAACTGGCGCGGCCCGATCTGGATGCCGGTCAATTATTTGCTGATTCAAAGTCTGCGTCGCTTTCATCGCTATTATGGTGAAAGCGTCAAAGTAGAATGTCCGACCGGCTCCGGTATCCAGATGAGCTTGGGGGAAGTGGCGGATGAGCTATGCCATCGGCTGACTCGCTTATTCCTGCGTGATGCCGAGGGCCGTCGGCCGATGTTCGGCGATCATGCACTGTTGAAAGACGATTCCCATTTTAGAGATCATTTGCTGTTTTATGAGTATTTTCATGGTGATAACGGCCGTGGCGCGGGTGCATCTCATCAAACCGGCTGGACTGCTCTGGTCATTAATCTGATCAATGAAGTCCACCGGCCGAAATAAGCCACCGTTCCGAAATAAGCCACCGTTGGTTGTCGAATCACCACCTAATCAGATCCCATCCCTTGCAGTCTACCGGAGATTCGCCGATGCCTACCCCTCACAACACCACCTTGCCGAGTTATGCCTGCCCGCAGATTCTGGCGGGCCAGAAAGCCTTAGTGACTGGCGCGAGTTCCGGCATCGGCAAGGCGGTCGCTATCGGCTTGGGTCGCGCTGGGGCCGATGTGGTGGTCAACTACGTCTCCAATGAGGAAACCGCCCGCGAAATCGTCAGCCAGATCGAAAGTTTCGGGGTTAAGGCGCTGGCGTTTAAAGCGGATGTCTCGAAGGAAGCGGAGGTGCAGGCCATGTTCAAAGCCATGCTCGACGCCTTCGGCACCATCGATATTCTGGTCGCCAACGCTGGCTTGCAGCGCGATGCGCCTATCGATGCCATGACGCTGGAGCAATGGAATACCGTGATGGCTGTCAATCTAACCGGCCAGTTCCTGTGCGCCCGCGAAGCGGTCAAGGAATTCAAGCGGCGGGGGGTTCGTGAGGATATTTCGGTAGCGGCCGGTAAAATTATCTGCATGAGTTCGGTGCATCAGATCATCCCGTGGGCCGGTCATGCCAACTATGCGGCCTCCAAGGGCGCCATCAATATGCTGATGCAGAGTATGGCGCAGGAACTGGCCCCGCTGCGGATTCGGGTCAACAGCATCGCACCGGGTGCGATTCGCACGCCGATTAATCGCCCGGCCTGGGAGACGCCGGAAGCCTACGCCAAATTGATGGATTTGGTTCCCTACAACCGGATCGGCGAGCCAGAAGACATCGCGCAGGCAGCGGTGTTTCTGGCGTCCGACATGGCCGACTATATCACCGGCACCACGTTGTTTGTTGATGGCGGGATGACCTGTTATCCCGGTTTCGACGAGGGCGGTTAAGTGCAGCGGCGCGCTTAAACGTGGGCTTTCTGATTTAAGCTAGGCGTGCTGAAGCTTGGTGAAACATCAACATCTTTCGGTGCCGGAATCCAATAGGAGAGCACGGCCAGGATGGTAGCGAAGACTAAAACAAAGATTTGCTTTGGGCGAAGTGGTAAGTCCATTACGAAACTCTCTTTGGATAGATTCATCCCTAGTACTATAAGCAGGCTTTGTTCTCTGCCCGAGTGCCACCTGTCACGGTTTTGGGCTGCCGAATGGCACGAAAGCGGCATCATTTGGTTAGACACCAATTATTTGGACATCGTTTGCTTAGGCAGCAAATTCCTATGCATCAAATTCCAGGATGATGCGAGTACCCGCGCCGGGCTGACTGTGTAACTCGAAGCTGGCCTCGATCAGCTCGGCCTGTTCTGCAATGCCCCGTAACCCGTAATGCCCTGGGCAGGGCGCGATGGGATCGAAGCCGACGCCATCGTCGCTGATTTCAACACGCATTCGATCACAGTTGTCCGGGTCCCAGTTCGACCAGGCGGCGCTGGGGGATTCAAGCCATTGCAGGTTGATCTGTACGGTGTTGGCGCTGGCGTGACGCTCCACGTTTTTGAGGGCTTCCTCAGCGATGCGGAACACCGTCTCGGCGCGCTCATCGGCCAAACCACCGGCTTGAATGTCAGCAGTTAGCGTCGCTGCAACCCCGGAACGCTCCTGGAACCGCGCCAGCAGTTGGCGCAATGCCGCACCCAGCCCATCGTCACGCACACTGTTGTGGCGCATCTGGGTAATCGCGGCCCGCGCCTCGGCCAGGCCGCTGGCAGCGACTTCTTCAGCCTGGGCCAGTTCCGCGCGCAGTTCGGTGGGATCGAGTCGATCCCACAGCTTGCGGATCAGGCGAATCTGGGTCAGCAGCGCCATCAGGGAATGGCTCAAGGTATCGTGCAATTCGCGGGCTAGCCGCAGCCGTTCGCGGGTGATGGCCGCGTGGCGGCTTTCATCAGCCAGCCGCTCAATCCGGGCGGTGCGCTGAGCGACGCGCGCATCCAACTCCGCGTTCAAGGTGGCCAGCCCGCGTTTCTCCTGCTGAAGGTGGCCTACCAGGTCAGCGAAGGTCGCCCCGATACGGCTGATTTCATCGGTGCCGACCGGAATCGAGATGTTTTCCAAAGCACCCTGGCGCACGGCTTGCGCTTGTTTATCCAGAGCGACCAGGCGCTTTAACAAATCCTGGGTGATAAACACGACGGCAATGGCGCAGATCAGACCGGCCAGGAAAACCACTTGAAACACCGTGTGCTGAGCCAGTTTAGCGCGCGCCAAAGCGGTATCGGCGGATTCACGCAGGATCACGATCCAACCCGGCCCCGGTTGCTGCTCCGGCCGTAACAGGTTGCGGCCAATTACATACTGACCCGCTTCGCTCAGATCGGCATCGCTCCCCAGCGAGCGACCCAGCCAGGCGGGTGGTGCTAATAATGCTTTGCCATCGGCCTTGGCGAGCAATAATTCCAGGGAGCGGCGTGATTGGGTCTGGCGCAGTAAATGATTCTCCTCGCCTGCCAGCCACTGCCAGGGTAACGCGGCACCCAGCACGCCGATGAACTCACCAGAAAGCTGCACGATAGGCGCCGCCATGAAAAAGCCCTGAGCATGGGCTACCGCTGCATCGGGTGACTCAGCAAATAAGGGAAACTGTTCGGCATGACCAAAAAAGGGCGCTTGGCGGCCTTTTTGAAACCAGGCAGAGTCAGCAACTGACTTGCCCTGGCCCATGGAGCCGGTCGTCGCTAGCAGACGACCGTCCTTATCCGCAATACCAAGCCAGGCAAATTCGGGAAATTGTGTTTGCAGTGCGGTGAGATGCAGATCATGACGCAAGCCCGTATCGCCCATAGCCTGATCAACACTAATCTGGGCAGCGGTTGACTGTAATATTGACAGGCGGGTGGCCAAGGCGGAGTCGATAGCATGGCGAATCTGGGTGGCAAATTGCGCCAGCAAGCGTTCGGCGTCAGCCCGCGCTCGCTCGGCGGCTTCTTTGGAAGCCAAATTTGCCCCTACCGTCGCCGCCGCCAGGATGATAAAAAACACCACCCAGCCGATGGCGGCGGCTAAACGCTGTCGCGGGTTGAATGACTGAAGCAGTTTCATCATAGGCTAACGTCTGGCCAGCAGCGTGTTGGTAAGTACATGGGGTCGTCTAAACAATAGTGAAGATGACTGATAAGGTGACTTTCGTCACTTTCGCGGCGAAACGAAAAACGTCAAATTAACCATCAAATTATTCTAGCTACTGTGAGCGCTTTACTGTGATTTTGAAAAGCGGGCACTTTGATGACAACGGGTGCAAATATGATCAATGAACTTAACCAGGCGGTGGCGCGTGCCGCTAAGCTACCCCCCGCCCAAGCCGCATTAGCAGTCAAGGCTATGTTGCAATTCCTCACGGGTCGGCTACCTTCTCGTCTGGTCGGTGAACTGCATACGTACTTGAAAATGCCGAAAACAACCCCGCACTCGCCACAGCCCACTATAGCGCTGCCACACGAGTCTAATGAATGACCGCCACTGGTACCGCCTCTGAAGTATTACGGCTGCTCATTGTTGATGACCAGCCGCTCATTCGGCGGGGTTTGGCGATGATGCTGGCTGCTGAACCCGATATCGAGGTGGTCGGTCAGGCGGCGGATGGCCTGGAAGCCATTGAGTACGCCTTGGAAAAAAAGCCTGATGTCGTCGTCATGGACTTGCAGATGCCGCGTGCCAGCGGTATCGTCGCCACCCGCGAGATCACCGCGAAATTGCCCGCAACTAAGGTGGTGGTGTTGACCACCTACGACTATGATGAATTAGTATTCGAGGCCATCTGTGCCGGGGCGCAAGCGTATCTGCTAAAGGATGCGTCCGAGGCCGAGGTACTGGAGACCTTACGGGCGGTGCGGCGCGGTGAATCGCGCCTGTCACCGGCCATCGCTCGTAAAGTCATGGATCAATTTCGCGCCTTTGCCGGACAGCCGCCTCAGTCAACCACCAGCGTTGCGGAAAGTATTGGAATTGAGTCAACCGTGAACAGGCCGCCGCCTCAGCACACCGCTCCGAGCACCGCCGCGTCGGCCAAATCCGCTACGGCGGTCGCAGAGCTGGATGCGCTAACGGATAAAGAAGAACGTATTCTCGACCTGTTGGCTGAAGGCAAAAGTAACAAGCAGATCGCCGCTGAAATTTTTCTGGCGGAGGGGACGGTCAAGAATTATGTCAGCCGAATCATGGATAAGTTACATGCCCGCAGCCGCATCGAACTGGCGATGCACGCCAGTAAGCGGCGTGGTTGATCTGTCAGTTATACAGCGGTCGCCAAATACTGCCAGGCCCGCGCCTTAAACAGGCAATACACCGCATCGCCTTCCTTCAATCCCAAATCTCGAATGGCCTTGACGGTCACTTCAGCCAGAATCGGCACGCCAATATCGATTTCCACCACCATCCGGTCGGCGATCCGTCGCAAACCGAGAATACGGCCCGCCACCTGATTCTGAATGGTAATCCCGCTGATCGGCTGCACCGCCAACGCCACATCGGCGGCGCGCAATGCGATCCAGGTTTCGCTGCCCGGCGGCAGGGCCGACAGCGGTAGATGGAGTTGGTGGTGATCATAGCGTACCGTGGTCGAGCCGATGTCCGGTTCGTGCCGCTCAACGGTGACCCTTAAGACATTTTCCAGCCCCAGCGAACGCGCCAGACCGAGGATATGATCCTGGCGGATCACTTCGGCGAACAGGCCCTGGCCCAGGATGCGGCCTTGCTCCATCACCGCGACATACGGCGTCAGCGACAGAATTTCGTTAATAGCGTGGCTGACGTAAAGCATCGGCAAGCGCAACTCATCGCGCACCCGACGCAGGAACGGCAGAATTTGCTGCTTGCGGCCTTCGTCCAGCGCCGACAGCGGTTCGTCCAATAACAGCAGGCGAGGCGAAGCCAGCAAGGTACGCCCCAGGGCGACCCGCTGCCGTTCACCACCCGACAGATGGCGTGGCCGTCGCGGCAATAGCGGGCCGATGTCCAATAAATCCACAATCTGCGCCAACGTAAACCGGCGGGCCGCCGTCGGCAACAGCCTGAAGCCATAGAGTAAATTGCTTTCAACCGACAGATGTGGAAACAGTTGGCTGTCTTGGAACACCAGACCGACCCGGCGGCGATGCGGTGGTAAATCAATGCCCTGCGCTGTGTCCAAGAGCGCTACGCCGTCAAGCTGGATGAAGCCGCGTTGGGGGCGGATCAGACCGGCGATGGCGCGCAGCAAGGTGCTTTTGCCGCAACCCGACGGGCCGAACAGGCCGCTTACCGGCTGATCCAGGCGTAGTTGACCGTGTAGGCTAAACCCGCCTTGGCGAAGTTCCAGATCCAGCGCGAGCATCAGGCTTTTGGGGTTCCCAGCAGGCGTTCAGTCCGCCGCGCGGCCCACTCACTGGCCCATAACGCCGCCAGCGCCAGCAGGATGGAAAGGACTACCAACCGCAACGCCGAGCGATCCCCGCCGGGAATCTGGGTGTAGGTGTAGATCGCTAAGGGCAGGGTACGGGTTTCACCGGCGACATTGCCGACGAAAGTCACTGTCGCACCGAATTCGCCGAGGCTGCGGGCGAAGGCCAGCAATAAGCCAGTCAAAATCCCTGGCAACGACAGCGGTACGGTGACGGTCAGCCACACCCGCAGCGGCCCCGCCCCCAAGGTACGCGCCGCTTCTTCCAGGCGGGGTTCAACCAGCCGCACCGCCAGCCGCACCGCGCGCACCATCAGCGGAAAGGCCATCAACGCCGATGCCACGACCGCGCCCTGCCAGCTAAAGGCCAGGCTGACGCCCCAGCTTTCAAACAGCCAGCGGCCGATGGGGCCTTGTCGTCCCAGCAACAGCAGCAGCAGATAGCCGGGCACCACGGGCGGCAACACCAGCGGCAGATGCACCAGGCCATCGACCAGCGCCTTACCAGGAAACTGCCAGCGCGCCAGCAACCAGCCGGTGACCAGCCCAGGGATAGCAATCAGCGCGGTACACCACAAGCCGATCTTGACCGATAAGTAAAGCGCGGTCAGTTCGTCCGGTGTCGGTGGCAGCCAGGCCCACACGGTTTAGAGCCTATGCGAAAACACCCCTCTCCCAGAGGGAGAGGGGGTTTTTGAGGAATTTTTTATCGTTTTTCAATTTAATTCATGCAGTTAAATTTCATTAGGCTCTTAAGGTGAATCAAGCACGGTGAAGCTGTACCGGCGGAAGCTCTGGACGGCTGCCGGACTACGCAGAAAGTCCAGAAAGTGTTGCGCTGCCGGTTTGGCGTCTTGCACCAGCGCCACCGGATAGAGTACCGGTGAATGGCTATCGGCCGGAAATACGCCGAGCACCTCGACCTTGCCAGAGACACTGGCATCGGTTTCGTAGACGATGCCGACCGCGCATTCACCCCGTTCCACGAATGCCAACGCCGACCGCACATCCGGGGCCGCCGCTAGGCGCGCTGCCAGCGCTTCCCACCAAGCCAGCGTGGTCAAGGCTTGTTGACTGTATTGGCCAATCGGCACCTCCGGCCCGCAGGAGCACCAGCGACCCTGAAACGCGCCCGGCAGGTCGAAGCCTTTTTCTAATTTGACCGGAAACGCCTTGCCCTTGGGCGCGACCAGGACCAATCGATTGCCGAGCAGATTACGGCGGCTGGCCTGAACGATCTTGCCCTTGCCAGCAAGATAATCCATCCATTTCAAATCGGCAGACAGGAACACGTCTACCGGTGCGCCTTGCTCAATTTGTTTCGCCAAGGCTGACGAACCGGCGAACGAAGTGACGACCTTCACCCCGTTTTCTTGTTCGTACTGCGCCGCGAGATCTTGCACTGCGTTGGTGGTGCTGGCGGCGGCGTAGACGGTGATGGATTCCATCGCCCCGGCCGGATCGAATAAATCAGCGGCCCAGCAGAGTAGGAAAGCGGCGAGCCACCTTGATAAACCAACATAAAACATCCCGAACGCTCCCTCCGACCGCGCGTGGCTGAGTGGTACCGTGCAAAACCACAGGGCACAGATCATAACCGACCCTTGCAGAACAAGCGATTTAGCGGGGTGTCGCCGCCGATTTTGCGCTCAAGCCCGCACTCTGGAAAACGACTTTGCGTGACTTTCGTCATTGACGCAGATCGTGACTACGACGTGGCTTTCGACACTGGGTTACGGGCGTGGCGGCCTCTAGTATTCACCCCATCAACACGGTCAACGCCACACTGCAACACGGTGAGACGGTGTGAAACGAGGTTCAGAGTTCAAACACTTTTTTAATCACTGCTTAGGAGATTGATCATGATCGACAACAATCCTCGTAACGAAGACCCGATCAGCGGCGAAGCCGGTGCTCATCCGATTGGTACTGGTGTCGGTGCTGCGGGCGGTGCGGTAGCCGGCGCAACGGTTGGTTCCGTGGCCGGCCCTGTCGGTACCCTGGTGGGTGCGGTCGTGGGTGCCGTGGTGGGCGGTCTGGCGGGTAAAGAAGCCGCCGAATCGGTCAACCCAACCCTTGATGATGAATACACCTACTGGCGCGGCGCTTACGCGACCCGTCCTGGCTACCTGACCGGTTATAGCTACGACGACGACTATGCCCCGGCCTACCGGCTGGGTTACGAAGGACGCAGCCGCTATCAAGGTGCGTTCGATGCCAGCGAGCGTGAGCTGGCCGCCGAGTGGGAGCGCATTAAGGGTAAATCCCGCTTAACCTGGGAACAGGCCAAGGCTGCCGCCCGTGATGCATGGGATCGCCTTGGGGATACGGTGGATGATGTCACCGACGGCCATCCCGTGGCGACTGGGGTCGGTGCGACGGGCGGCGCATTAGCTGGTGCGGCGATTGGCTCGGTTGCAGGTCCAGTGGGTACAGCCGTAGGCGCGGCGATTGGTGCGGCGACCGGCGGTATGGCCGGCAAGGGTGCGGGCGAAGTCGTCAACCCGAAAGTAACCGATGACCATAGCGATCATAATTTGGCCACGGGCGTTGGTGCCGGTGCGGGTGCGGCCACAGGCGCAGCGATTGGCGCGGTCGGTGGGCCGGTCGGCATGGCGGTGGGTGCGGCGATTGGCGCAGCGGCTGGCGGTCTGGCTGGTAAAGGGACCGGCGAAGTGGTCAATCCCAAAGCGGGCGATGAGCGCGCCGATCACAACCTGGCGACTGGCGTTGGAGCCGGGACCGGGGCTGCTACCGGTGCGGCGCTAGGCGCGGTCGGTGGGCCGGTCGGCATGGCGGTGGGTGCGGCGATTGGCGCAGCGGTTGGTGGTGCGGCGGGTCATGGTGCTGCCCAGGTGGTCAACCCTGCTGCGGAGGATCTGTATTGGCGTGATGCCTATGCCAGCCGTCCGGGTTATGTGCGTGGATACACCTATGACGATGACTATGCCGCTGCTTATCAACTGGGTTATGTCGCACGCGGTCGCTATCAAGGCGCTTTCGATGATACCGAGCGCGAACTGGCGGTCGAGTGGGAACGCATCAAGGGCAAGTCGCGCCTGACCTGGGAACAGGCCAAATCCGCCGCGCGCGATGCCTGGCACCATATCGAACGTGCCCTGCCGGGCGACGCCGATGGGGATGGCCGCTAAGGATTGATACTGGCTCGGTCGCGCTGTCCACCCAGGCGGTGGGCAGCGTGCTCAGTCAGGCTCCAAGCGCAACGTCTTAAAAATACGAGAGGATTTTCACCATGGATCTTATGAGTCTCATCATTTTTCTCGCGATTGGTGCCATCGCTGGGTGGCTAGCCGGACAACTCATCAAGGGTGGCGGCTTTGGTCTGATCGGCAACATCATCGTCGGTATTGTTGGCGCGATCATCGGCGGCTTCCTGCTGGGACTGTTAGGTATCAATACCTTTGGCCTGGTAGGTTCGATCATCTCGGCAACCATCGGTGCCGTAGTGCTCTTGTTCTTGATCGGCTTGTTTAAGCGAGCCTGAGTTTTGCCCCTTACTGAAATAACCCTTAAATAAAGGAACTGATAATGTCTATCGCAAAAGTTGTTGAAGTCATCGCCGTAAGCAATAAGAGTTTCGATGATGCCATCAAGCAAGGTATCGAGCGGGCCGCTGAAACCCTAAGCGGGATCGAGGGCGCTTGGATCAAGGACCAAAGCATTGAGTTGAAGGATGGCAAGATCAGCCAGTATAAGGTGATCATGCGGCTGACCTTCCTGGTCGAGAAACCGGTAGCCGATGATAAACGCAAGTAAGTGCGGATCGGCATTTGGTTAAGCCGCCCATAAAAGCGAAAGCCCGGAACCTCAGAGCAGGATTCCGGGTTTTCGCTTTTTTTAATTAAAAATCAGTGATTTTTAACATCGTAGGAGTTACGCAGTTGAGGGTAATATGTAAAGTGGGTTAGTCAGATAGGTACGGATGGCGGGGCGGATGATGGCGAGTTTTGCTTCAAACCAACT
>NZ_CBTJ020000044.1 GCF_001051235.1 Candidatus Competibacter denitrificans Run_A_D11
AATTCCACATCCCCAGTTCCCGGACTACCCAACTCATCACGACCTCGTCAAAATATCAATATATTACAGCATGTTGAAAATTGTGGGTAATCGGATGGCTTTAAGAGCTTTATTTGGATTACGCTTTTATATACATTTTGTATGTTTTATTTTGCTACCGGTCTAAAAAATATACGAGGAAAAATTCGACTTTACCGCGATGCATTAGTGAGTTGGTTTACTTACGCAAGATATCAAGCCGTACATTTTGATTTTAGTGAAGTCACTCCAAATAAGCTTGGAAGCGGTTGCTTATCCGCTCTATCAACCCCTATCTTTTATATCATCATCTTTATAGCTCAATTTTCTCTCGCTGATTTCTCAATTAGCAAGATTAATACAGAATTCTATATAACCCTCGCACTATTGGTAGGCTTCTTGGTAACTGTAGTTGTTATTTATAACACCCTTTATTTTGCTTATGACGTAAATGGAACAATTTTTGAGAACCCGATTTTACCACCAGGAGTATTTAGAAGCCCAGAAGGAACTTGATTATCCAAAGAGGAATATGCTTCATTAGCACAAGAAATCGACGAACCTCTTCCAGATTTTGATCGTATTTATGTCAGTGTTAAAAGTTATTACGAATCTCTACCTTGGTAAAGTTTTTATAATTAACCTTCAGATTTGCTAAATTTTTTATTTTAGGAGTGCAAAATGGATAAAGGAGCGCACTTTCATCAGTGTGATTTTCAAGTTCATACACCTAGAGATAGAAGGTGGGTCGGTCAAGAATTTATTACAGATGAAGAAAGGAAAAATTATTCTCAAGCTCTAATCAAAGCTTGTAGGGATAAAAAGATACAGGCAATAGCTATAACAGATCATCACGATATGTTTTTTGCTAAATATATACGTCAAGAAGCGATAGAAGAAACTGATGAGAACGGACTTCTTATCCCAGAACAAGAGCGGATCATTGTCTTTCCTGGTATAGAGTTAACTCTTAGTGTCCCATGTCAAGCTATAATTATTTTCGATGCTGATTTTCCAGATGATATGTTTTCGTTAGTTCTAACAGCATTAGCTATTACTGTATCTGACCCTACTGATTCACGAACCATTAAAACTATTAGACAGCCCATAAGAACTATAATGGAAATAAAGGAAAATTTAGACAAACATGAATATCTAAGAGGGAAATATATTATTTTCCCTAATTTAAGTGAGAGTGGGAACTCAACACTCTTAAGGAGTGGGTTTGCAGCTGAATACAAGTCAATGCCCTGCGTTGGAGGATATGTTGATGGGGATTTATCGCAGCACGGTAGAGGAAACACTGAAATTATAGAAGGGCGTAATAAAGAATATGGTAATAAGAAAATTGCGATTTTCCAAACATCCGACAATCGCCGAGAAGATCATGCTGACTTAGGAAAAAATACAACTTGGGTGAAATGGGCAAAGCCGACTGCTGAAGCTTTAAGACAAGCATGTCTAGCAGATAAATCGAGGCTTACACAAAAATTCCCTCATTTACCACAATCTTATATTACGGAAATTAGCGTTTCTAATTCAAAATTTTTAGGACCTTTAAATCTAAAATTTAATAGACAGCTTAATACTCTAATTGGAGGAAGAGGTACTGGAAAATCCTCAATTTTAGAGTACTTAAGGTGGGCTTTATGTGATGAAAATCCAATATCAATGAATGATGATGAGACTATTGACTACCAATCTAAACGCGAGAAACTTATTAAAAATACTCTTCTCGATTTGAAGTCAAATATACAAGTAGGATTTATAAAAAATGATGTTAAGCATACTGTAAGAAGGTTTGATTCAGGTAATGACCTCCTATTGAAAATAGGGGAGGGTGAGTTTGAGAAAGCAACTATCGAACAAATATGTTCAATACTTCCAATCCAGTCATATAGTCAAAAACAACTTAGTAGTGTTAGTGTAAAGAAGGAACAACTTCTTCATTTTATTCAAAAACCTGTCCAAGAGAAAATAAATCGAATAGATCGAGACAGAAAAGACTTGGAGCAAAAAATTCGCCAGGCTTATGGGAATAGAGAAAGATTAAAAACATTAAATAAGGACAAGGAAAAAATTACAAAAGATATTACTTCTCTATTAGAGCAATCTGAAAATTTAAAAAAGAAAATAACAGGATTATTGAAAGATGATGATATTACCATTCGACAAAAATCTTCTATAGATAGAGAAAAATTAATTTGCCAACAATGGAAAGATGATCTGGGTTCTATAAATAATTCTATTAGTGAATTAGCATTTAAATTCTCGAATCATCCCAAAGACGTTGAGTCTGTTGAGCTGGTTAATAAAGAGTTGGTTAATTCCTTGTTATCTGATTTGATACTAGCATATAAGAAATCAAAGCAGGCTATTGACAGTGCGAGTAATATTCTCGAACAAGTCCTTAAATCAGACTCAACCATTACCGAAAAATTCAAAAAAATTAATGATGCTCATGATATCTTTGATCAAAGCTATATTCAAGCAAAAGAGCGTTCTGCTATACATCAATCCACCCTCACAGAGATCGAGTCTATTGATGAAAAAATTAAGGTTTTGCAGCTAGAACGTTCTAGTATAGAAACTAAGTTAGAGCCACTAAAAATGGCAGGGGATCAGTTTGATGAATTGTTTGATCAATGGTTTGAGCATGGAGAATATATTAATAAAATACTTTTAGAGCAATGTAATGAGTTAACAACTCTATCAGATGGAATGATTCGAGCAACATTATTAACCAATAATAATTTTTCTAACGTGCTTGAGGTTTTTCAAGGTGTAATCAAAGGCTCCAATGTTAGAATCAGTAAGGTTGAAGATATCGTTTCAAGTGTTAGAGAGTCAGATAATATTTTTGAGAAATGGCGGTATGTCTTAAGAGAACTAGAAAGCATTATTTCTTATGAAGGAGTAAAATCAGAATCTGAATACTCTAAGTTAATCAATCTTAAGTCTTATTTTAGTAATCAAGACATACAAAAGGTTTCTAATAAGATTAAGCCGCAAGATTGGATTAATATTGCCCTAACACCAATAGAAAGCTTTCCAAAATTTGAGTATAAATCAAGAGAACAAGAGTACATACCATTTGAAGATGCATCCGCAGGCCAACAAGCAACTGCATTATTATGGGTTCTCTTAAATCAAGGTGGCCCTCCATTAATAATCGATCAGCCTGAAGATGATCTCGATAGCCAAATCATCATTAAGATAGTTGAACAAATTTGGAAAGCAAAATTAAACCGCCAGCTCATTTTTTCTAGTCATAATGCCAACTTAGTAGTTAATGGTGATGCGGAACTTGTTGTGTGTTGCGATTATCGAACAGCTGGAGAGCAATCCAGCGGGCATATTAAGATTGAAGGTGCAATTGATATACCAGAAGTCAGGGAAGAAATAACTAAAGTTATGGAAGGTGGCCAAGAAGCGTTCAAATTAAGAAAAGATAAATATGGTTTTTAATTTATCTCTACATATATATTAAGAAATTTTCATGCCCCTTAACGAAGCCGATACTTGCCGTGTTTACGTCACTCCCAAGCTCCAAGCAGTAGGATGGGATACTTCCCCACATAGTCTGGCCGAACAGAGAGTCTTTACCGATGGGCGGGTTTTAACCGCAAGCGGTAAACCCCGACGCGGCGAGAAGAAGCGGGCTGACTACCTTCTGCACTACACCCGCGACTTTATGATTGCGGTCGTCGAGGCAAAATCAGAGGGTGAAGCAGTGGGAACGGGGATGCAGCAGGCGAAGGACTACGCCGAAGTGCTAGGTCTTAAGTTTGCCTATGCCACAAACGGCCATGAAATCTTGGAGTTTGACTACATCACCGGTCAAGAAAGCAGGCTCGCTGAGTTTCCTACCCCCGATACGCTTTGGCAGCGGCTCAAAACGGCGGAGGGCCTGACTGATCCCGTGGCAGAACAACTCCTTACCCCAGCCTACCTCATCGGCATCAAGCCACGCTACTACCAGGAAATCGCCATCAATCGCACCGTGCAAGCGCTGTTGCAGGGGAAGCGACGCTGCTTACTCACGATGGCGACTGGCACCGGTAAGACCGTAGTGGCCTTTCAAATTTGCTGGAAGCTCTGGAATGCCCGCTGGAACACCACGGGCGAGCACCGCAAGCCCCGGATTCTCTTTCTAGCTGACCGCAATATCTTGGTGGATGACCCTAAGGACAAGACCTTTGCACCCTTTGGCGAGGCGCGATTCAAGATCGAGGGTGGCGAAATCAGTAAAGGTCGGGAAATGTACTTTGCCATTTATCAAGCGCTCGCCAAGGACGAACGCCGCCCAGGGCTTTATAGGCAGTATCCGCCCAACTTCTTTGATTTGATTGTCGTCGATGAATGTCATCGAGGCAGCGCCCGCGATGAAAGTAATTGGCGGGAAATCCTTGAATATTTTGAACCGGCCTATCAGTTGGGGATGACCGCAACCCCTTTGCGGGAAGATAACCGCGATACCTACCACTATTTTGGTAAACCGCTTTACATCTACAGCTTAAGTCAAGGCATCGAAGACGGCTTTCTTGCGCCTTATCGCGTTCATCGCGTCATTACCACAGTAGACGCGGCAGGCTGGCGACCCACCCAGGGTGAGCGGGATCGCTACGGACGAGAAATCCCCGATGGGGAGTATCGCACCGAGGATTTTGAGCGGCTCATTGCCCTAAAAGCGCGAACAGACGCCATTTCCCGCCACTTGACGGACTTCATGAAGCGCACAGATCGCTTTGCAAAAACCATCGTTTTTTGCGTCGATCAGGAACATGCCGATGAGATGCGCCGGGCCATTGCTAACCTGAATCCTGATTTGGTCAAGCAGTATCCAAACTATGTGGCCCGCGTGACGGCTGATGAAGGCGGCATTGGGCGCGGACACTTAAGCCGCTTCCAGGAGCTTGAAACCATCGCACCGGTTATCCTCACCACCTCGCAACTATTGACTACTGGCGTAGACGCGCCAACCTGCAAAAACGTGGTTATTGTCCGAGTCATCAACTCGATGAGCGAGTTTAAGCAAATCATCGGACGCGGCACCCGAATTCGGGAAGATTACGGCAAGCTCTATTTCAACATCTTGGACTATACCGGTTCTGCCACCAAGCAATTTGCCGATCCAAACTTTGATGGCTTCCCCGATTTTTCTGAAGATATCGTAATCGATGGAGAGGGCAACACCATTTCGGAGGGCGAAATTAACGAGCCACCCGCGATTTATGGGGATGAGGGCGAGAACCCCCCGCCCACTGGCGAGGAAGACGAGCCAAGCCAGCCACGCAAATATTATGTAGACGGTGGTCTGGTACAAGTGATTGGCCATCAAGTCTTAGAACTTGATGCAGACGGCAAGCAACTTCGCACCATCCAATATACTGATTACACCGCAAGTAAAGTTAGAACGCTCTTTCGCTCTGCTAATGATCTGCAAGACCAATGGGCTAATCCCCTGAGCCGTGAAGAACTCTTGCGTTCTTTAGAGGAACAAGGCGTTACCTTTGAAGCCTTAGCGGAAGCCGCCGAGCAGCCAGAAGCCGATCCGCTTGATCTACTCTGCCATGTCGCTTTCAATACACCGGTGCGTACCCGTCGGGAACGCGCCGCACGGGTCAAGGGGCAGGAGCAAGCGTTCTTTGCTCAGTATGGCGAGAAGGCCCGCGCTATTTTGGATAGCTTACTCAATCAATACGCCGAGCATGGGCCAGAACAACTGACCATTCCCCACGCCTTGCAAATTCCCCCCATTTCGCAGTATGGCAACGTGATGGAGATTGCAAACCTCTTTGGTGGCCCGCTGCCGCTCAAGGAGGCGGTAGACCAGCTCCAAATACTCATCTATGCGATGTAACAACAACCGCTCATAAACCTTAATTCCTCATGGCTCGACAGAAAAAGATCAATACCCCGCCCACGGCCAAGAAACCCACCACGCCTACCACCACCGTTCAGCAATTGGGCAGCCTGATCAAGTCCGCACGCGACATCATGCGCAAGGACAAGGGCTTAAATGGCGATCTGGATCGCTTGCCGATGCTGACTTGGATTATGTTTCTCAAGTTTCTCGATGACCTGGAGCAGGTGCGGGAAACCCAGGCCGTTTTAGCCGGTAAACCGTTTCGACCGGCGATTGAAAAGCCCTACCGCTGGCGGGACTGGGCTGCGAAGGAAGGTGGCATTACCGGCGAGGAGCTAATCGCTTTTATTAATAATGATGAAGTGATGCGCCCAAACGGTCAGCGGGGAGCCGGTCTTTTTGCTTATTTGCGCGGTTTGCAAGGGGCTAACGGTGGTGACCGGCGCGACGTGATCGCCACCGTCTTCAAAGGGGTGCAGAACCGAATGATTAACGGCTATCTGCTGCGCGATGTGATTGACAAGGTGAACGGCATCCACTTCAACGCTACCGAAGAAATGCACACCTTGGGACATCTCTACGAATCCATGTTGAAGGAAATGCGGGATACCGCAGGCGATTCTGGCGAGTTCTACACCCCCCGCGCCGTGATTCGCTTTATGGTCGAAGTCGTCAATCCCCAGCTTGGGGAAACCGTGCTTGACCCCGCTTGCGGCACCGGTGGTTTTCTGGTTGAGGCGTTTAGCCATCTGCAAGCCCAGACCAAGACCGTCAAAGACCGTGAAACCTTGCAGGAACGCAGCATCCAGGGCGGCGAGGCCAAATCCCTTCCCTATTTGCTTGCTCAAATGAATCTGCTGCTGCATGGTCTTGATAACCCGAAGATCGATTCAGGAAACAGCCTGCGCTTTCCCTTGCGCGAAATCGGCGATAAGGATCGGGTGGAGGTGATTCTCACCAACCCATCCTTTGGTGGGGAGGAAGAAAAAGGCATTCAGGGTAATTTCCCAGACGATATGCAGACTTCAGAAACCGCGCTGCTGTTTCTGCAACTCATCATGCGCAAGCTCAAGCGCCCTGGCGGAAAATCGACCGGTGGACGGGCCGCTGTGGTGGTACCAAATGGCACCCTTTTTGGTGACGGCGTATGCGCTCGCATCAAAGAGCAGCTTGTAAAGGAGTTTAACCTTCATACCATTCTTCGCTTGCCGAACGGCGTTTTTGCGCCTTACACCAGCATTCCAACCAACCTGTTATTTTTTGACCGTAGCAGGCCGACTGAAGCCATTTGGTACTACGAAATTCCGCTACCGGAAGGGCGCAAGAACTACACCAAGACCCAGCCGATAAGGTTTGAAGAGTTTGCGGAGTGCATTGCCTGGTGGAAGCAGGAAATGCGGGAAGAAAACGAACAAGCTTGGAAGGTTTCTGCAAGCGATGTGCTCAAGTACAACCCTGAGGGAACTCTACAATCGGTCAATCTGGACATCAAGAACCCCAACAACGCCGAGACCCTGGAGCATTTACCCCCTGAGCAACTGGCCGAGGACATCATCAAGAAAGAGCGACGGATTTTGGAATTGATGGAGGAGATCAAGGCCGAGCTGGGGAGGGCGGAGATATGAGTAAGGGCTGGCCGCTGGTGAAGTTGGGGGAGGTGCTACAAGCAGAGAAAAGACAAGTCATAATTGCAGCAGATCGTGAATATAAAATGCTTGGTGCGCGTTGGTATGCCAAAGGTTTGTATATAAAAGACACTAAATATGGATCACAAATTAAAGCATCTTCTCTTTACTGTATCCATGAAGGAGATTTTGTATATAATCGTCTTTTTGCCTGGAAAGGATCGTTTGCTATTGCAACTAAAGAAGATGATGGCTGCTTTGTGTAAAATGAGTTTCCTTGTTTTCGTGTAAATAGAGAAAAAATTCATTCACAGTATCTGAGGTGGTATTTCGGTCAAGAACCGATTTGGAAAGAAGCTCTAGGGTTAAGTTATGGCGCTACCCCTACAAGTAGAAATCGCTTAAATGAAAGACAGTTACTCAGTATTAAAATCCCACTCCCCCCTCTAGCAGAACAGCAACGAATTATAGCCAAAATTGAGCGACTGGCGGGGAAGATTGAGGAGGCAAAAGAATTACGGCGGCAATTAAAATTGAATATAAGTTTTTTCTTAGCAGCTTATACTAATGCTATATTTAGTAATGATGAATTATTAAAATCACCTACCTATTTGTTAGGAGATATTGCAGAGATAAGATCTGGTATTACACTCGGACGACCTTTAACAGGAAAAACTGTAAGTTTACCTTACCTAAGAGTTGCTAATGTTCAAGATGGATATCTTGATCTCTCGATAATTAAGGAAGTCAGTTTACTAGAGAGTGAAGTAGATAAATGGAAATTAAAATTTGGTGATTTACTTCTTACAGAGGGCGGTGATTTGGATAAGCTTGGCAGAGGAACGATATGGAGAGGCCAAATAAAAAACTGTATCCACCAAAATCACATATTTCGTCTTCGAGTTAATACAAATGAGTTTTACCCTGAGTTCCTTGCAGCAGTTATCGGTTCACCCACTGGCAAAACATATTTTCAAGCAGCATCCAAACAGACTACGAATCTCGCATCGATAAATCAGCGTCAGCTTAAGGCTTTTCCAGTTTTTAAGCCTTCACTTCCAGCTCAAAAAAGGATTCTAAACAAATTAGAACATATACGATCTAAAATAGACGATTTCAGAACACTCCAATCTCAAACCACCGCCAAAATTGACGCCCTACTCCCCTCCATTCTCGATAAAGCGTTTAAGGGTGAACTCTAAGGGGTCTTGTTTCAATCTGCTCTATTCTCCTGCTTCGCAGGTAGCCCATACCAAGCGCCTCTACCCTGTCCGTAGCGCACAAGTAGCCCGCGTTTTACCAACTCGGCAAGACGCACCTTTACCGTTGGCCGGGGTGCGTTCGTCAGTTTTTCCGCTTGACTGGTGGTCATGCGTCCATCGGCCCGCACCTGTTCAAGAATCGCCAAGGCGTCAGGGTGCAAGCCTTCCATGCGGGCATCTTGAGCGAGTTTAGCGGCAAGACGGTCTTTTTGCTGCTTGAGGGCGCGAAGGAAAAAGAGTAGCCACGGTTCCCAGTCGGGCGCATCGCTTGTGAGCGTTCCTTGCGTTCGCCGCAAGGCCAAATAGTAACTGTCCTTACTTCGCTCGATGATGCTTTCAAGCGAGCTAAACGGCGTATAGCTATAACCCGATTGCAGTAACAACAATGTGGTGAGCACACGAGAAAGCCGCCCGTTTCCATCCTGGAAAGGGTGGATCGCCAGAAATTCCACAATAAAGAGGCCCATCACGAGGAGCGGATGCAGGCTGGCATCGGCTAACGATTCCCGTGTCCAGGCTAAAAGCTCTTGCATCCTAAGCGGCGTCTCAAAGGGTGAGGCCGTAGCGAAGATGATCCCCAGGCTTTCCCCCGCTGGCCCGAAGGCTTCAACGTGATTGGGGAGCTTTTTGTAATCGCCTCGATGGCGCTCATCCTTATTTGCGTGCCGTAACAAGGTCGCGTGAAGCTGCTTGATGTAGTTTTCTGTAAGGGGAATCAGCGCGTGATTGGCAAAAACAGTCTCCATCACTTCCGCATAGCCCGCCACTTCCTCTTCATCCCGACTGACAAAATGGGTTTGACCAAGCCGCCCTAAGAGCGCTTCTACCTCACGGTCAGACAGCTTTGCCCCCTCAATGCGCGTTGACGACCCGATGCTTTCAATGGTGGCAACTCGCCTAAGCACCGCTAACCGTTCAGGGGCAAGGGCCGTCATCGCCTTCCAGCCGCCTTTGAATTCGTCAATTTCGGCAATCAGCCGGAGCATTTCAGGGGTAATTTTGAGGGAGGCGAGTTTCATCAGGAATCTTGAGCTGATTGTTTCTTGTCCACAAATATCCAATTGTATCCATTTAGGCAAGCTAAATATCCAATTTCCTCACTAAACGAGCGCGCTCGATTTTTCGCTCGTTTAGCACACCCTATAAAGACGACTTCTGACTTCCCTACCAAGGCGTAAGCCCTGGTACGAAGTACATATTTAAGCATCTTTAAGTCGTCGAGAGCTTGCTAGGTGCTTCTCTTCCCTTCGCAGCTTTCTGAAGCCTATCATCCATCAAGCAGCAAGCCAGCTAGTAAACCGCTAAGCGCCCTCTCCAAGGGAATCATTGAGTTAGCAAAAAACCGCTTGCTACCTTCCTACTCTTCTTCCTTAGACCGCATACGCCAAAAACAAGCTCACACCCAACTTTGATAGCCTACCAGGCGCTCATGAGAGGGAGAAATCTTCGGTGGTTGCTACTGATGAGTAACCAGGCTCCAGCATGGCATAGTGTCTTGACTGATGATGTAGCGAACTGCCCATATTTCAAAGCTGTGCGGCAGGCTCACCTTACTCAAACAAATCTTACCGCTTGGATTAGGTAGCGCTCTCTACGGTCAGGAACCCCAACTTATTTGGCTTAAGGGTTTTTCTCGGTTGGTTTTAGTCTCGCCATTGAAGCTCAGGCTTATCCCCTTTACTGCCGCTCTTTCACTGTGTATGCCCCTATTGAGTTACGATAATCTCTACTATGCCTTGAGGTCAGTATTTACCCTCTTCAAGTAGGCCCTCCATCTTAGGCCAAAGTTGCTTTGCTTTCTTCCAAGGTATGAATGAACTCCCTCGATGCAGCAATCGAGTAATCAGCTTAGTTTATAGTTTGCTTGCGTTTTTTACTTCTCCTTAAATTTTTCACCTATCCCCAAACGCCCTTTATTAACCGGCTTTCTTGCAGGCGTAAGTATCGTCTGCAACGGTATTGCCACTCACTTTTTTCCCCTGTGTAAACACATTCCTCGCGGACGCTTCGCTCCAAAAAACTGCTTGCAAACCATCCTTCACGCTGTTTCGGCCTACGGTGCAGAGATACTAAACCGCCTGCTTTTTAAGCCTGTAAAGGCCGCATGGGGCGGTCGAAACAATTAAAGGAGTTATTATGAAAACGAATCAATCAAACCAAAACATCTATCAACAGATTACAGACCGAGTAATTGCCGCTATCGAAGCGGGAGCTTCCAAATTTGAAATGCCTTGGCATAAAGGCCCAAATCAAAGGAGGCCCAAGAACGTAGCAACCGGTAATAGTTATCGAGGGATTAATACTGTTTCCCTCTGGGTTGCACAGCTAGAGCACGATTATTCAAGTAATCTCTGGGGCACTTACAATCAGTGGAAAGCGTGTGGCGCACAAGTGCGCAAAGGGGAGCACGCTGCCCCCGTGGTGTTCTTCAAAGGCTTTGAACAGCCTGAAAACCAGACCGAGGAAACAAAACCAAACTTTTCCTTTATCGCCACTACGAGTTGGGTTTTTAACGCTGACCAAGTTCATGGCTGGAACGCCTCTAATCCAACTCCGACTACCGATAAGATTCGAGTGTTTGAGGAAGCCGAATCCTTCATTGCCGCAACCAAGGCCAATATCAAAGAAGTGGGCACTTGCGCTTGCTACAAACGGTTTCAAGACACGATCTACGTGCCAAGCTGGCAACTCTTTCGTGGTTCTCATACAAGTAGCGCCACCGAAAGCTATTATTCCATTCTACTTCATGAGCTTACTCACTGGACAGGCCATCAAAGCCGAGTTAATCGTGAGCTAAATAACCGCTTTGGCGAATCCGGTTATGCAATGGAGGAGCTAGTAGCGGAGCTTGGCGCAGCTTTTCTCTGTGCTGACTTGAATATCTCCTTGGAGCCGAGGGCCGACCACGCGGCTTACATCGCTATCTGGCTTCGCGTCTTGAAGAACGATAAACGGGCCATCTTCACCGCTGCCTCAAAGGCAAGTGAAGCGGTTGACTACCTCAACAAGCTCCAACCTCACCTGCTTGAACACGCTGCTTAAACCTGTTTCCCTACCAGGGCTTACACCTTGGTAGGGGTTTCTTCGCAAAAACCAAGCCTAGCGTGGTAATTGATGACCCTTAAAGATGCCGATCAGTATCCATACGAGCATGAAGAATACGCACTATCTCGATAACGCCTTCTTTGACTGGACGATAAAAAATTAGGTGACTACCCGCGCTGAGTTTACGGTAGCCCGCTCGAACCTCGCTACAATCCCGACCGATTAAGGGGTTAGATGCTAAATCGTGAAAATAACCATCTAGCATCGTCAAGTACTGATCTCTTTGCGCCCTACCCCATTCTCTTTGGGTGTAGTTGCCGATTTCTTTTAAGTCCGACTTTGCCGCATTCGTTAGATAGAAAGATGACATTAATTCGTGCTTTCATTATTCATAGGAGTTACGCAGTTGGATCTCTAACACTCTGATTTTAAAAGAAATCGACTTGTGCGGTAGACAACCGAAATTTTCCATTAATCAATCACTTAGAATTTCAACTGCGTAACTCCTAATTCAGTTCATCTAATAAACTTTTTAAGGAGTAGTCGGCCCTGCCACTTTCTTCGCCTTCCTTAAGGGCCAAGCGCAAAGCTGAAAGCTTGATTTCATGCTCCTCTAGAAGCCTTAACCCCGCTCTAATTGCCTCGCTTGCTGAACCATAGCGGCCTTCAGAAATTTGCTTAGTTATGAAATCCTCAAAGTGAGAACCAAGGGTAACGCTAGTATTTTTTTGCATAATATCTCCTATTCAGGCTTTATAATACCAATATATAATATATTTTGGTATTAAGCCAATATTATTAGCCACCTGATTTCATTCATTTAATCTACCGGCAAGCGTAAGATAAAGCTATTTATAAAGCAAAGTATAAAGATTCTTAGCTTTACCATAAGAGCATACTGCCAGGGGAAAGCCTTCCCCCTGGCTTCAACCGGTTCCCGTTTTCAGCACACCCCCTTCTACGGGGACACCCCGTAACGCCCCTTCCTAAGGAGCTTTTGCCCCTAGCGCACGCAAGGCCAAAAAGGAAGGGTATCCCCTACTTTCCGCGCTCCGCTTGTGCAAGTCGGGTGATTCCCCTCCCCTCCTTTTGACCTCTGCGTTTGCCTCCCCAGTCTTCGCCAGACAGGCAGAAGGTGAATTGAATTCACCTTAAAACCCTAAAATGAGGAAACATGGAACTAATCACTGAAGAACAAAGAAAGAAAATGCTAGAAAATGGAGAAAAAACAAAAGCTAACCATACTGGTAACCACTGGCCAGTGGTTAAGCTCTTTACGCCAGATGCTAATTGCACTTGGCTCTTATCGGAGCTTGACCCAGATGACCCAGATATTGCCTTTGGCCTTTGTGATTTGGGCTTAGGATTTCCCGAACTAGGTTATGTGAGTATTACTGAGCTTAAAAATATACGTGGTAAGCTTGGGTTACCTGTTGAGCGTGACTTACACTTCACGCCTTCTAAAAGTTTAGAAAGCTATGCTGAGGCGACAAATCAGCCTGGAAGTATTACTCAAGGAGAAAAATCTTTTCAAGCTTCAGATTTAAGCGAAGAATTCATTGATAGAGCCGATTCAATATTTAGCCACTGTGGCGATTTGGTTCACTATAGCAGTATACTTCATTATCAAATAGAAGAGACCGGTTGGCCTACCCACAGCCTAAGCGCTGACGAATACAAAAGACAAGCTAAAGAAACTGAAGGCCACGCTAGGGAAGAAGCTCTTAAAATGAATCCAGCTCAATTAATTGTCACTATCAAAGTTCTGGCTGAAGCACTGTATGAAATGCATACTGAACCTTTAAGAAAAGAACTTTCACTTGAAAGTGACAAGCCTTCTACACCTAGGTAAGGTTTAATTTGTAAGAATTAAGCTTTTTTTCGATGAATGCTATAAAAGCAAAATATATAGCATTTTTTATATATATTTATAAAGCTTATTAGCTTTATAATTTATAACATAACCTATTATAATATTTAGAGAAATAGGTGTAGATACTAACCAAAATAATTACGGCTGAAGGAGTCTCTCCTTCAGCCGTAAATTTATATAAACCCGCATTCAGCAAAAGAAACGCAGTTACCATCCCCTACCACGATATGATCAATCAACCGCACATCTATCAAGGCAAGCGCCTCAATAATCCGAGTGGTAATTTTCTTATCGCTCTCACTTGGTTCTGGAACACCCGAAGGGTGATTATGAGCTACCACCAAGGCCGCAGCATTATATGTAAGGGCCTTCTGGGCCAAAATCCGTGGGAAGATCGGCGCTGAATTAATCGTTCCAAAAAACAACTCCTCGTAACCGAGGATACGATGCTTCTCGTTTAAGAATAATGCTGCAAAAACTTCCCTTTGTTGAAGGGCCAATTTCTGCGTGAAGAATTCAAAGCACGTCTTTACACATGTAATGCTCTCACCATGCCTAAATCTTCTTGCAATTACTCCTTTAGCAGCACTTAGAATTTCTTCAGAGCTTGCTACCCGATATTCTCCAGATGCGTCTTGAATCATCAACATGGGCTTCATTGCTTTTACCCCTAGGCTGGAAACAGCCGAGCAAAACCTGTTCTGCACGGCTGTTCCCAGTACGGGATACTAAAATGAAGCTAAAAACCTCTATCTACACCCAGTTTCAGACGTTAAGAAAATAAAGTCACAATAGAGTTATGCACGAAGTCGAGGGGATGTTGTGTAGATTATTTTCTATCAAAAGAGCAAGCATGAATGCTTTATAATAATAAAGATTATTGAAAGCATATTATAAGTAATTTGTGCTTTACAATTTTAAATAGTAGTATCTAATATATTGGAATATTTTAAGGATTACTTAAAAATGATCTACGCAATTCTTAATCAGAAGGGCGGGGTAGGGAAGTCAACCATTTCAGTCAACCTTGCCTACGGCCTAGCCCAAGCAGGCAAGCGCACGCTTCTTATTGACCTTGACCCCCAGGCTCACGCAAGCGTGATTTATTGCCCAGAGATTCCAAAAGAACCAACGACCAAGGAAATCTTCACTGACCGCTCCCTGAACCTTCATCAGCTTATCCGGCCAGCTATCGTAGGCGGCGAAAAGGCAGATAATTTATTTATTATCCCTTCAAATATTCGCTTAGCTACCACTGCCGAACAAATTACGGTTAGAACTCACCGTGAAAAGCTTCTATATAATCATCTAAAGAAAATTACTTCTGAATTTGACATCATTTTAATTGATTGCCCGCCGAATTTGGGTGTTTTAACGATTAACGCTATCTATACCGCCGACCAGATTATCATTCCAACAACTTACGGAAAGTATTCTCTTGACGGTATAGCAGACCTCTTTTCATCAATTGCTGAGGTTAAAGAAAGTGATTCCTACAAATACCTTATCTTAAGAAACTCCTACGATGGGAGAAATAAGCAAACAAATCAATTTATTGAAACTCAGCTAGAACCGTTCTCTGATAACGTGCTTAAGACTGTCATTCGGAAAACCGAAGCTCTGAATCAAGCTCAGATTAATAATGAACCAGTATTTACTTTTGATCCAAAGGGAAACGGTACCCAAGACTTCTTGGCTTTAACTCAGGAGGTACTAACACATGGCTAAGAAACTTACTGGTGTCACCAAGCTAGCTAGAGCCGTACAAGATAAGTCTCTTGAGGAAAAGCAACCCGCAACTGAGCTAAAAGGAAGACAAAAACCAAAGCTAAAGAATTTTCGGCTGACAGGAGTCGATATAATGCGCTTACAGAAACTTACCGAAGCCGTAAACAAAGAAAGTGAACGGCAGATTAGTGAAACTGCTGTGATCAAAGGTTTGATTATTCTTGGAGAAAAAACCAATACAGAAAAGCTACTTAAGATGATTCGGGAGGCTTGGTAGAGAAGGGAAGTGCTTTATATTTGTAAAGCACATTGTAAATATTCAGTTTGATAGTTTATTTATAAACATATTTTATAACTTTAGGAGTTACGCAGTTGAAATCATAAGCCATTGATCCGTAAAGAATCATGATTGTGCATGGCACAAGCTGATTTCATTTAAAATCAGATCCTTAGATATTCAACTGCGTAACTCCTAAACTTAAAAAGATAACATGCCATCGATATCAATGTTTTATGGAATTGTTATTTATATGTATTTCATAGATAACAAGGAGCATAGCACCCCACATTCTTCATGCAAAATACCAAGAATATGAAGTAATTCTTTCTATTCCAGATGGCTATATCCTTGAAGGTGATATTCCAAGTGTAAAAATGAAACTTCTTCAAGCATGGATAGAGTTACACAAGGATGAACTTATTGCGAATTGGGAGCTTGCAGTTGCCGGACAACAACCTTATAAAATCGACCCTTTGAGGTAAGAGAAGTGAATCCAAGGATTAGCAGAGTAGTAGCAACCGATGATTATAAGTTGAAACTTACTTTTACTAATGGTGAGCACGGTGTTTATGACTGCTCTGGTTTATTAGATTTTGGTGTTTTTAGGGAGCTTAAGGATAAAAATTATTTTAAGAAAGTAGAAGTTTTAGATGGTACGATTGTGTGGCCTCATGAACAAGATATTTGCCCAGATACTCTCTATCTTGATTCGGATAGGGAATTACTCAAGTAAAAATATTTACATCATAATTTCATTTTTATTTGCAAGTTAGACTTACAATGTGCTTTATATATGTAAAGCATATTGTAAAGACTTATGGCCTTCCTTTCTTTTGAAATCTTTGCTTACAAAACCCGATAAATGCAGCATCAGGGTTCTTTGGGCGTTCTTTACCAGTAATCCATTCACGCCACTCCTGTTCAAGAAAATAAACATCCCATCCAGGAGCAACCTTCTTTGCTTTTTCGTAGGTTTCCGTTGAAAGGCGAATTACTGAGCTATCAACTACATTTGGAAGTCTTTGAGGAAAGCCTGAAGAAACCAGACTAAGTGCAGGGGAAACTACGGGGTGTGTTTCAATAATAGGAAGCTCTTCGACAAATGGAGTAGGGAAGGGCGTACGGTCAAGGCGTTGTGGAGCTGTACCTTGCAAAGGCGGCTTAAATACTTGGGCCACATGGGGTTTACTTGGCTTTAGCAAAAGCCCACGATCCCGCTCTTCAACATTGGCTTCAGGATAAACCAAAAGAACAGCTTGAAGTTGCTTGAGGAAGTTAATCTTAAAATCTATGGTTCTTTGATAATCTGCTCCAAACTGCATTTCCAAAACTGGCCAGGGAATCTCTGTGGATTTACGCAAATAAGACATTCGGTAAGTTAGCCAGCAGTAAATATCTAAGGCCATTGGAGAGCGCTTCAAGAGCTTAAGTGCTCGCATATCAACTGGGATAGGGTTATTTATAATTTCATTATAAAAATCAGCGCCTAACTTAAGAGAAGATTTCCACAGAGGTATTTGGCCTGGTGATTTTGGGTCCCACCACAAGTGCGCTTCAGTTACGATCTTTACACCATACATCCCCATTCTATGTTTGTCTTCGTAAAAGCATGTGATGGAGGAGGCAAAAAGGCGATTCATCTGATCGCGAAGTCTAGTTACGCTTCCCCACCTTCCTCCAGTAGGTACCATTCCAAGCTCACGCATGAAATGTGATAGCGATGGCCCTAGTTCAAGCTCAGGGGAATGAACACGGACGGCTTCAGAGGTAACCCAGGAAACCAGCAATCTAGGAATATTCCCATAGGGAAGTCCTATGATGCTTGGGGACATGATAGAAAGAGTAAAATTCCCGTTACGCCTTGTAAACTCGCCTCCTGCAATTGGGCGATGGGGTAGAGTAGCTTGGGTAAGTGCTCGTGAAATGAACCCAACTGTACCAGCCCGCTGGGCATCTTCCATATCGATAGCTAGTAGCTCAGCAACGAATGGGTCGTCTAGCTTCCTGTCTTTCATGGCCTTCTCAAACTTTTTCTAACTTGAACCCTAAGCAGAGAATAGATCAGCCTCGTAAGGGAAACCAGCGGAAAAGTTATCCACAGGCAGGGAGTTTGGTTACGCATATATACTCACAAGTTACGCATATATACTCACACTTTTACGCATATATACTCACAAGTTACGCATATATACTCACACTTTTACGCATATATACTCACAAAAAGTTAATATAAGTTATTGAAAATTAAAGCGTTTTCTGTCATCCCTGTATTACCCTATATATACCTATAAACACCTGTAGGGGCACCTCAGCCTGTGGATAACTCCAACCAGCAAGCGGCTATTCAAACATGGCGAAGGTGTTTTTTAAAAAATTTAGGAGTTACGCAGTTGCCGGTAGCCTGTAAAGTGGATTAGTCAGATAGGTGCGGATGGCGGGGCGGATGATAGCGAGTTTCGCCTCAAACCAG
>NZ_CBTJ020000045.1 GCF_001051235.1 Candidatus Competibacter denitrificans Run_A_D11
AAAATGGACCATGCCCATCAAAGACTGGAAACAGGCCCTCAATCGCTTCGCCATTCAATTCGAGGGCCGCTTGCCACTCTCACTCCACTAACCAAAACTGCATTTACACAAAAAATTTGACAGACTCGGGACTGGCACGCCAAGGGTCGTACCAACGTCATCGGCGCCCTCCTGGGCTTGCAGCTCCTGGCCGTCGGTTTGTTTGAATCCAGTGTTAACGCTGATGTCTTCCTCGCCTGGGTCCACCAGGTTCTCCTCCCCCAGTTGCCACCGGCCGCCGTGATCGTCATGGATAACGCCGCCTTCCACAAACGCGCCGACATTCAAAACACCCTCCGTCAGGCTGGCCACACCCTCGAATACCTCCCACCCTATTCCCCTGATCTCAACCCCATCGAACACCAGTGGGCACAGGCCAAAGCTGTCCGCAGGCAAACCCACTGCTCCGTCGATGATCTCTTTCGCTCCAAGGCAGCCAGAACATGGCGCTGATTGCACAAGCCACCCGCGCGGCGGGCGGTGAACTGGCCATGCTGGATGAGGAGGACTTATCGGGGCTGCAAAGCGCGCTGGATGAGGCCAAGCAAAAACTCCAGGAACCCCAAGACGAAGCCAACGCGGCACGGGATCGGCTCTCCGAACTCAATGCCGAACTAGCGCGTGAGCAGGGCGATACCGACACCGCCGATCAACTGGAACTCGAACTAGCCAAGCGCCAAGCCCTGGCTGAGGTCGAAGCCAATCTTGCCAAAGCCCGCGCTGAAAACAACCGCGAACTGATCGCCCTCTACGAAGCACATCTGGCCAAAGAGCAGCAACTGTACGACCTGAAAGAAAAGAACCTCAAGCGCGATCAGGAAGAGGCTCGCAGCAGCTGATTTCATCGTGTCAGTTACCCCACAAAGTTACCCCAATGTTACCCCGGATGGCCTTGGAACGCTATGGACGACGACGGAAACAAAGGCGTGAAAAAACCCGCACTTGGCGGGCTTCAGATTCCGTAGTGGACGACTACGGAAGGCTATTTGGCGGAGAGAGAGGGATTCGAACCCTCGTTAGAGTTACCCCTAAACAGCATTTCCAGTGCTGCGCCTTCGACCGCTCGGCCACCTCTCCAAAGCATTACATAACGTCTCAACGAAAAAAGGCGGGTCAATATACTCGAACAGCCATACCGAGGCAAACTCGGTATGACCTGTGTTTCAGTTCAAGCCCCGCATACTTAAGCGGACTCGACCTTGTTTGTCGATTTCCAATACCTTGACCTTGACCACATCACCCACTGCGAGTTTGTCGCTGACGTTTTGCACCCGTTCCTCACAAATCTGCGAGATATGCACCATACCGTCGCGGCCGGGCAAAATCGCTACGAATGCGCCGAAATCCATGATACGCACCACCTTACCCTCGTAGATCTGACCGACTTCCACATCGGCGGTAATCTGCTCAATGCGGCGGCGCGCTTCGTCGCCAGCGGCTTTATCAACCGCAGCAATTTTGATGACGCCATCGTCATTGATGTCGATGGTGGTGCCGGTTTCTTCGGTAATCGCGCGGATCGTGACGCCACCCTTACCGATCACATCGCGGATCTTCTCAGGATTGATCCGTAAAGTGGTATAGCGCGGCGCGTGTTCGGACAATTCTGCGCGCGGTTGGGTAATGACTTCAGCCATCTTGCCCAGAATGTGCAAGCGCCCATCACGGGCTTGCGCCAGCGCCTGCTCCATGATCTCACGGGTAATACCATCGATTTTGATATCCATTTGCAAGGCGGTAACGCCATCGGCGGTCCCTGCCACCTTGAAATCCATATCACCCAAATGATCCTCGTCACCGATGATATCGGTCAGCACTGCAAACCGATCCACATCTTTGATCAGACCCATGGCGATGCCAGCCACCGGCGCTTTGATCGGTACGCCGGCGTCCATCAACGACAGGCTGGCGCCGCAAACCGAAGCCATTGAGCTGGAGCCATTGGATTCAGTAATTTCCGACACCACCCGCACCGTGTAGGGGAATTGTTCCGGCGTGGGAATCATCGCCTGTACCCCGCGCTTGGCTAGCCGACCGTGACCGACCTCGCGGCGCTTGGGGCTACCAATCTGGCCGGTTTCTCCAACCGAATACGGCGGAAAGTTGTAGTGAAACAGGAACGGCTGACGATACTCACCTTCGATGGCATCAATGATTTGGGAATCTTTGTCGGTACCGAGCGTGGTAACCACCAACGCCTGGGTTTCACCGCGGGTGAACAAGGCCGAACCGTGAGTGCGCGGCAGCACGCCAACCCGAACCGTGATCGGACGCACGGTGCGGGTATCGCGACCATCGATACGGGGCTGTCCGGCCAATACGCGACCGCGTACCACTTTCTTCTCCAAGGTCGAAAAGGCGTTGCTGATGGCCGTTTCAGACCAGCGCCCCGGTTCCTGCGCGGTCAATTGTGTGCTCAATTGACTTTGAATTTCCCGCACGCGCTGTTGACGGGCCAGTTTATCGGCAATTTGATAGGCATCGCCCAGTGCCGTCTCGACGGCGCCCACCGCGCCCATTAACGCAGGATCGCCGGCGGGTGGCTGCCAATCCCATGGCCGGATACCGGCTTCGGCTACCAGCTCTTTAATAGCGCGAATTACCACCTGCATCTGTTCGTGGCCGAACATGACCGCACCCAGCATCACCGCTTCAGATAGCTGCTTTGCTTCAGATTCGACCATCAAGACCGCACGTTCAGTACCGGCCACCACCAAATCCAACTCCGAAACTTTCAGCTCGGTACGGCTCGGATTCAGCAGATACTCGCCGTCGAAATAACCGACGCGAGCGGCCGCAATCGGTCCCTGAAACGGTACACCGGATAGCGCGACCGCCGCCGAAGCACCGATCAATGCCGGGATTTCCGGATCGACCTGGGTGTTTAAGGACAACAACGTGGCAACGATCTGGGAGTCGTTGGTAAATCCATCGGGAAACAAGGGGCGCAATGGCCGATCAATAAGCCGTGCAGTCAGTGTCTCACCTTCGGAAGGGCGGCCTTCGCGGCGAAAAAATCCGCCGGGAATCCGACCAGCCGCATAGCTGCGCTCCTGATAATCCACCCGTAGCGGGAGAAAATCCCGACCCTCCACGGTTTCCCTGGTGGCCACCATGGTGACCAACACCACCGTATCGGCCATATTCACCAGCACCGCGCCGCTGGCCTGCCGAGCGATTTCGCCGGTTTCCAGAGTGACTGTGTGCTGACCGTATTGAAATGTTTTCTTAATGGGCGTCACAAAAGCGTCCTATGCGGAGGGAAAACAGCAAAATATTAGCGGCGCAAGCCAAGGCGGCTAATCAAGCCCTGATAGCGCTGTAAATCCTTGCTTTTCAGGTAATCCAGCAGCTTGCGGCGCTGGTTGACCATTTTGAGCAAACCACGCCGAGAGTGGTGATCTTTCTTGTGATCACCGAAATGCGACTGCAAGCCATTGATACGATTGGTCAATAGGGCAACTTGGACCTCTGGCGAGCCGGTGTCGGCGGGACCGCGCTGGAAATCCCGCAGGATCTCGGTCTTTTGTTCAGTAGTAAGCGGCATTTGAGCAAAACTCCAATTCAGATTGCATCAAGCAGTAAAGATAAACGGTAAATATTAACCCCAGCGGGCGAAAATCAACAAGGGAACCTGGTAAGCATTAGGTCATTGCGCCACCAATCGGCGTGGCGCCACTCGACCATCATCCAAGATTTCGCCAATGCCGAGAAACAGCTCGTTGCCCTGGTACAAGCGAACCCAACCAGCGGTGGGCGCACGCGGCACCAGCACCGCCTGGCCTTGGCGCAGATAGAAAGCACTATCACCAAAAACAGTAATCGCTGGCCATTTCGCGACCGGGGTATCCATGGGCAGCAACACCTCATCCAAAGCGGCCAAGCCATGCTCAGCACGCTCGCGCAGCGCATCTAAGCTCACCATGCGTGTTGTATCGTAAGGTTCCACAGCGGTGCGGCGTAGAGTCGATACATGCGCGCCGCATCCCAGGGCTTCGCCGATATCGACCGCCAGCGTACGCACGTAGGTCCCCTTCGAGCAACGCATTTCGCATTCCAGTTCATCGGATGTTTGACGCAACAAACGCAACTCGTGGATGGTCACCTCACGGGGCGTTCGTTCGACCTCAATCCCACGCCGAGCCAGTTTGTACAGTGGCTGGCCATCACGCTTCACAGCCGAATACATCGGCGGGATTTGCTGGAGCGGGCCGATAAACTGTTGCAATACGGCTTCGATCTGTGTACGGCTCCAAGAGCCGACTGGCCGAGCCGTAACCACTTCGCCCTCGGCATCCCCCGTAGTGGTGGTAGCGCCTAAGAGGCAGGTAAAACGATAAGCTTTATCGGCATTTAATAATACGCCGGACAGCTTGGTGGCCTCGCCCAAACAGATAGGCAACAACCCGCTCGCCAAGGGGTCCAAGCTGCCGGTGTGGCCGGCCTTTTGCGCTTGATACAGTCGCTTGACCGCTTGCAGCGCCGCATTCGAGGTCCAGCCATTGGGTTTATCCAGCAATAAAACCCCATTGATCGGACGGCGGTTGGCTTTGATCACACCGGTTTCTCTGCGCCGACCTCATCCGCTGATGAAGGATCATCGTGATGCTTGCGGGCATCATCCGCGACGGCGGTATCAATCAAGGCCGATAGCTGGGCAGCGCGTTCAATCACTTCATCGTAGCGGAATTCCAGTTTCGGCACGGTGCGGATATGCATGCGCCGTCCCAGTTCGCGTCGCAACAACGGCGCGGCGTGATTGAGTTCGGCCACCCGCTCGGCCCGCTCAGCCGGATCGCCGAGCAAAGTGACATAAACGCGCGCATGGGCTAGGTCCCGACTTACATCAACGCTGGTCATTGAAATCAAAGTCAAGCGCGGATCACGCAATTCATCGCGGATCAGCTCCGCCAATTCGCGCCGAATTTGTTCGCCGATCCGACGAGTACGCGGATATGCCTTGATCATGATCTCGAGTCCTTCCTAAAGCACTACAGGGTCCGCTCGACCTGTACCCGCTCGAACACTTCAATATGGTCACCTTCGCGCACATCGTTGTAATTGCGCACCCCCATACCGCATTCCATGCCGGCTCGGACTTCGGCAATGTCATCTTTAAAGCGCCGCAATGAATCCAACGCTCCTTCAAAGATAACCACATGGTTGCGCAAAACGCGGATTGGGTTGTTGCGGCGCACGACGCCATCAACCACCATACAACCAGCCACCACCCCAAACTTGGGCGAACGGAACACGCCACGCACCTCGGCCAGACCGATGATTTCTTCCTTGAACTCTGGCTTGAGCATACCAACCATCGCCCGCTTGACGTGATCGATCAGCTCATAGATGACGCTGTAATAGTGCAGCTTCAAGCCTTCTTCTTCGGCCAGTTTCTTAGCAACACTATCGGCGCGTACGTTGAAACCGATCACGATGGCCTTGGCATTGCGGGCCAGGTTCACATCGGATTCATTGATGCCGCCAACCCCGCTGGCGATGATCTTGACCTGGACCTCATCAGTGGATAAGCGCGTCAGCGCATCGACGATGGCCTCGGCCGAGCCTTGCACATCAGCTTTCATCACCACGTTAAGGACATTGACCTGTCCGGCCTCAAATTGCTTGGAGATGTCGTCCAGGCTGATCGCCGGTTTCTTAGCCTGTTCTTCGCGCAGTTTGTTCTGGCGAAACAAAGCGATTTCACGGGCTTTGCGCTCGTCGGCAACGACGATGACCTCATCACCGGCCCGGGGAGCGCCGGACAAGCCGAGGACTTCAACCGGAATCGACGGCCCGGCTTCGTTGGTATTTTGGCCAGCTTCATTGAGCATGGCCCGGACTCGGCCGTACTCCAACCCACTGAGAATCACATCTCCTTTACGCAAGGTACCGCTTTGAATCAATACGGTCGCCACCGGACCACGGCCCTTATCAAGGCGTGATTCGATCACCACACCCTTAGCCGAACCTTCCACTGGAGCCTGCAATTCGAGCACCTCGGCTTGTACCAAGATTTGCTCCAGCAACTGATCGACACCGGTGCCGGCCTTGGCCGAGACGTAGGAGAACAGCGTATCGCCACCCCATTCCTCGGAAATCACGCCCTGCACCGAGAGCTCGCTCTTAACCCGCTCTGGATCGGCGCTCGATTTATCCATCTTGTTGACGGCTACGACCAAAGGCACCCCAGCGGCGCGGGCGTGCTGGATAGCCTCCAAAGTCTGCGGCATCACCCCATCATCGGCCGCGACTACCAAGACCACCACGTCGGTCGCCTTAGCACCCCGCGCCCGCATCGCGGTGAACGCAGCGTGTCCCGGTGTATCCAGGAAGGTGATCACTCCCTTGGCGGTGCGCACATGATAGGCACCGATATGCTGGGTGATGCCACCGGCTTCACCGGCTGCCACGCGAGTGCGGCGGATATAATCGAGCAGCGAGGTCTTGCCGTGATCGACATGACCCATGATCGTCACGACCGGAGGGCGCGGCAGCGATTCACCACGACTGGTGTCGGCCGTCAATTCTTCTTCAAGCGCATTTTCATTGAGGATCTTGTAAGAATGCCCCATTTCTGAAACAGCGAGGGCGGCGGTATCCTGATCGATGACCTGATTGATGGTCACCATCAATCCCATCTTCAAAAAGACCTTGATGACTTCGGTGGCTTTCACCGACATTTTTTGCGCCAGATCCGCCACACTGATAGTCTCGGGGATAATGACTTCACGCATGACCGGCGCAGTGGGTTTAGCAAAGCCATGCCGAGATGCCGTCATGGGCAAGGAGGGTTTGCCTCCCTTGCCTTTTTTCGGCTTACGGCGATCCGCTTTATCCAATACCTGCTGCAAGTCGCCCCGTCTTGGTGCTGGGAATCGGTCGTCCTGCGGGGCATCGTCGCGACGCGGGAAAAGATCTACCACAGCCCCATCAGTGCGTGCTTTAACGGCCGGCCGTGCCGAAGGCTCAGGGCGTTTTTTGCCAACTTTCGTGTCCGGCGCGGAACCGGGTGGCCTTTTCGCTCTCGCCGCTGCCGATCCGGCCTCGCTGGCATCGGAACGGCGTTTTACGTCATGGCCACTCACAGTCGGCCCCAGTCCGCTAGCCGAAGCAGAGATGGTTTCGGGCACCCGGGCGGGTACCGGCCGCTCCATCACTTTGCGACGACTATCCTGCTCAGCCCGGCGGCGGGCTTCAGCTTCCTCACGGCGGCGGGTTTCAGCTTCAGCTTCTTCACGGCGACGGGCTTCGGCTTCGTTTTCCTCATGGCGATGAGCTTCGGCGCCAAGTTCCTCGTGGCCACGGACCTCGGCTTCAGTCTCCTCCGGGGCGGAAACGTGATCTACAGGCGATGGATCACGCTCAGGTTTTGTTGCCTCGGCCATCTCGGCAGGCTGCCGATCTTCGAGCACTTCAGCGGTGATTCGGGTGACTGGCATTGGCTCAATCACCGGCACCTGGGGTTCACTGGCGCGCGGTGTCTCGTCTTCCACCAAGCTGCGCTTGACATACGTCCGTTTTTTACGGACCTCAACGCTGACAGTCTTGACTTGTCCGGCCATACTGCCGGCCATCTTGATCTCGCTGTGCGTCTTGCGCTTAAGCGTTATCCGCTTGGGTTCAGCCGTCGCTTGACCGAGCTGGCTACCATGAGTCTTACGTAGATGCGCCAATAAATCGACCTTCTGTTTTTCTGTGACCGTGCCATCCGCGTCAGCAACCATAATACCCGCTTCGGCAAATTGCTCTAATAAGCGATTGATCGGTATCCCGACAAAGGCTGCAAATTGTTTGACCGTTACATCCGTCATTTACCACCCCCAGGGCGAGCCGACCCTAATGCTCATTCGAAAACCAAGGCGCTCGCGCCGTCATAATCAGTTTGGCGGCTCGCTCATCATCCAGCCCGGCGATGTCGTTGAGATCGTCCACCGACAGCTCAGCCAAATCTTCCATCGTCAATATGCCGCGGCTCGCCAATAAAACAGCCAATTGCTCGTCCATGCCCTCCATCTGCATCAAATCTTCCGCCGGGTACGGATCATTGAACCGCTCTTCAGCAGCGATGGCGCGTGTCAACAAGACATCGCGTGCCCGTTCCCGTAGAGCGTCGATGATCTCTTGGTCGAATTCCCGGATTTCCAACATTTCATGAACGGGCACATAAGCGACTTCTTCCAATCCGGCAAAGCCTTCACGCACCAAGATTTCGGCGATTTCCTCATCAATGCCTAACTGCTCGACGAACATTTGGCGCAAGTCTTCATCTTCCTGACCGCGCTGGGCCTGGGCCTGGGTCTTGGTCATCACATTCAGAGTCCAACCCGTCAAACGGCTAGCCAATTGCACATTTTGGCCACCTTTGCCGATGGCTTGAGCCAGTTGTTTTTCCTCGGCGACGATGATATCCATGCTATGGGTATCCTCATCGACGACGATGGATTCCACCTCGGCCGGCGACATGGCGTTCATGACAAAGCGGATCGGGTCATCGTCCCATTGCACGATATCGATTCGTTCCCCAGCCAGTTCGTTGGTAACGCTTTGCACCCGAGCGCCCCGCATACCAACGCACGCGCCGACTGGATCGATTCGAGTATCCTTGCTTTTGACGGCGATTTTGGCGCGCGACCCAGGATCACGGGTGGCACCTTTAATCTCAATGATCCCTTGATTGATTTCAGGGACTTCCAGAGTGAACAGGGCGATCAAAAATTCCGGCGCCACCCGGCTGATAAACAGTTGGGGTCCCCGACTTTCGAGACGCACATCCTTAAGGTAACCGCGCACCCGCTCACCAATACGAAAGGATTCGCGAGGATTAAGATCGTCTCGGGCGATTTTTGCCTCGACATTGCCACCAACATCAATGATGACGTCGCCCCGATCCAACCGCTTCACCACGCCACCAATTAATTCACCCTTGCGGTGCAAATAGGCATCAACGATCTGGGCGCGCTCGGCATCACGAACTCTTTGGACAATGACTTGCTTGGCGGTTTGAGCGGCGATTCGGCCCCCAAAGCCGGCATTTTCCAGGGGAATTTCAACATAGCTACCCAACTGGGCATCGGCCTGGATGCCACGGGCTTCGTCTAAAAGGAGTTGTCGGGCCGGATTTTCAACTTGCGCAGCATCCGCCACCACCAGCCAGCGCCGAAATGTTTCATAATTTCCGGTACGCCGATTAATCGTCACCCTCACGTCGGGATCACCCTCATAACGCTTTTTCGCAGCGGATGCCAACGCAACTTCCAAAGCACCGAAAATAACCTCTTTGCTGACTCCCTTTTCATTGGAGACAGCATCTACCACCAGTAGAATCTCTTTGTTGCCTTCTTTGCTGTCTTTCAAGCCCATGTCGTTTTGCCTCCCAGCCGCATCCGCACATCGCCATGCCGCTTCAAAGTTCGGGCACCAGTCGGGCCTTCTCGATTCGCTCCAGGGGCACCCGCCATTCTCGGCCCGCCCCGTCAACGATCACCACATCGTCTTCACGCATTCCGAGTAGGCGTCCTACCAATTTGCGCCTTCCTTCCAATAGCTCTCGTAATTGAACCCGCACCTCCGAACCGGCAAAACGGATGAAATGTTGAGGCTCGAACAAGGGCCGATCCAAACCCGGCGAGGAAATCTCTAGGGTATAACGGCCCACGATCAGATCTTCGACATCCAGCACACCACCCAACTGATGACTGACCCGCTGGCAGTCGTCCAGGGTGATACCCTTTTCGCCATCGATATACACCCGCAATAGAGACCGGTCGGGGCGAGCGTGGAATTCTACGCCGACCAACTCATAACCCATGCCCTCTACTGCAACCGCAAGCAGACGTTTAACTTTCTGCGGATCTCGGTACATGATCTCGCCGACTGAAAATAAAAAATGGGCCAGCGGCCCACTCGTTCACCAAATCCGATCACCTCAACCAGCTACAAACCGTCTCGAAAACCTTATCATCTCAAAGGCGGTACGGTACACTTCCTTTAGGTGTTCACCTTTGAAACCTTTTCCCAGCCTTGAGGCCAAGTGCGATCCCTAAGCTCCATCAAGAAGGTGGTGTGACCATCACATAAAAAAAGCCCTTAACGGGCTTCCCTGAGTATGGTAGCGGGGGCAGGATTTGAACCTACGACCTTCGGGTTATGAGCCCGACGAGCTACCGGACTGCTCCACCCCGCATCTGAGAAAGAAAGCATAACATTAATTATTAAGCCCTTCAAGCATTCTATAAAATAGAACGGGGTTACGTTTTTCTCAATTTTCGCGCTACTTCGGCCAAACGATGGCCCATCGCCCGGCACAGTCGTTTCTCTTCTTGATCGAGGCCACCTCGTGGCGCTGGCCCAGCCCAGTGGCTTGCGCCGTAGGGGGTACCACCAGAGCGGGTATTGTGCAGATCCGCCTCCGTGTAAGGCAGACCCATCAGGACCATCCCATGATGCAAAAGCGGCAACATCATGGTCAATAAGGTGGTCTCATGGCCACCGTGCAGGGTGGCGGCCGACGTAAAAACGGCGGCCGGTTTACCGACAAGCGCACCTGCCAACCAAAGATCGCCAGTAGAATCAAGAAAGTATTTGAGAGGCGCTGCCATATTACCAAAGCGCGTCGGACTCCCCAAGGCAAGGCCATCGCATTCCCAAAGATCATCTAAGCTGGCATAGGGCGGGCCGTCAGGGGGAATATCATCCTCGGTCGCCTGGCAAACAGCCGAAACCGAGGGCACGGTGCGCAACCGCGATATCATGCCGGCCACTTCCCCTACACCACGGGCTATTTGACGCGCCATTTCGGCAGTTGCTCCTGTCCGACTATAATAAAGAATCAATATCTCTCCCATTGCGGTCATTTACCCTGTTGGAAGTACCCGGCAATTGATGTGGACCAACGTATTATACGGATACTAAACCGCCATCTGACCCATTCTAGCCCAACGTTCCACTGTCTTGACGCCTTTGGCAACCGATGCTAGCGTTGGCAGCAACCCCTGATTATTTGCCAATGCCACGGCCTCGTTTTTTTCTTAAAGCCTTGACCACCAAACTCACGTTATTGGTCGCGACGCTCTTGTTGGCTGCTTGTGCGATTGCGCCTGTGCAAGAGATGAGCGATGCCCGGCAAGCTATCCGCTCGGCTGAGATAGCTGGCGCGGCATGGCGCTCACCCGTCAGTTTCGTGACATCCCACCGTCTCCTGCTCGAAGCACAAACCCATTTGCAAGCGGGTGATTACCCCCGCGCCCGCCAGCTCGCCATCGACGCACGCAATCAGGCCATTAACGCACGAGAAAAGGCCATCCAGCCTGTACCCATCCGGCCAGTCTCCCCCTAGACTATTGATCCCCTCAACATTCAGCACGACAAAGACCGTTGACATGCATTTATCAAGCTCTTGCTTGACTGATCAAATCCGGGTCGGGCTGCTCTTCGGCATACTGCTGTTGGCCGCAACATCGCCGACCGGCGCGCAAAACCTGGACTTTTCCTTACCGGGTCTGGACCAGCAGCCAGTGAGGTTGGCCGATTTTCGCGGTCGGTGGGTGATCGTTAACTTTTGGGCGACTTGGTGTACACCCTGCTTACTGGAAATGCCCGAACTGCAAGCATTCCACGAGCAGTATCACAACCGCGCCACGGTCATCGGCGTCAACTATCAGGATCTTGCGGCCAGCGACATCCGCGCCTTTACTGAACGGCTCGCGATTCATTTTCCCATCGCTTTAAGCCACGGCAATCCGCTATCCGGTTTTCCGTTGAAGGGCTTGCCGACCACTTTTCTGATTTCCCCCACCGGTAAATTAGTCGATACGCATCTTGGCACCGTCAATGCCGCCATGCTGGCGGAGCGGTTGGCTGAGTTGGAGAAAATGGGTGAACCGAAACGCTAGGCCATACGCGATCATCGCGCGCAACACATCTCCGGTGTCCTCCCTGCTTAGAGGAATGCCATGAAAACAACCTGTCTACGCTGTTATGTTTCGGGCCGGGTCCAAGGTGTGGGATTCCGCTACGCCACGGCTGAAAAAGCCTCTGGGCTGGGGGTAACCGGTTATGTCCGCAACCTGCCGGATCGACGAGTGGAAGTTTTGGCCTGCGGCGATGAAAGAGCCGTCGCGGCACTGTGTGAGTGGCTTTGGCAAGGCCCCTCACTGGCGCGAGTAAGTGAGGTTCGCCGGGAATCGGCACCCTATCAGGATTTTGGCGACTTCCGTATCGAGTAAATCAGTCCCGCAAAAATTTTCCAAAGCCCCTTGAATTATCCACAGGGTTATGCAGTGTCTCTTTTATAAGGCTTTCGGTCGGTTGCCTAACCAAAAACTGGTCAATATTCCAGTAGTTGTCTACAACTTTATAATAAATATAAAAAAAACAGCCGTTCAAAAAGATATCAATGCCTCACCGTCCCATTGGCGATCCGTCTGTGGATATAGCGTGGAAAAGTTATCCACAGACTTATCCACAGGTTAGCCATACGGCATCGTGCCGCTCTTCCATCAGATGGAACCACCCTGGCCGGTAATAAGACGCTGACGCAACCATTCCACAATATCCGTTCGCCCCACCAGAGTACTATCCGAATCGCACCGTCCACGATACTCCAGTTGACCGGCCGCCAGATTCCGGTCACCGATGACCAGGCGATGCGGGATGCCGATCAACTCCATATCGGCAAACATAACCCCAGGTCGGGCAGCGCGATCATCCAACAGCACATCCATTCCGGCGGTGAGCAATTCTTGATAAACCGCTTCAGCGGTTTCGCGCACGCTGGTGGACCGAGCAGCGCCCAAAGGCAGTAGGGCCACTTGAAAGGGCGCCATCGCGGCTGGCCAGATGATGCCGCGTTTATCATGGTTTTGCTCGATAGCGGCAGCCACGACTCGCGATACCCCAATCCCGTAGCAGCCCATGGTCACCGTCGCTGGCTGGCCGTTTTCACCCAGCACGACCGCGTTCATGGCAGCACTGTATTTTTGACCCAGTTGAAAGACATGACCCACTTCGATCCCGCGCGCGATAGCCAAGGTGCCGCGATCATCCGGACTGGGATCACCTTCAATCACATTGCGCAGGTCGGCCACTTCAGGTTCTGGGCAATCACGCCCAAAATTGACCCCGGTCAAATGCCAATCATCGGCATTTGCCCCCATCGCCATATCCGCCATCCTAGCGACGGTGCGGTCGGCAATAATCGGACCACCAAAACCGACTGGACCAAGCGAGCCGGGACCGGCACCGAATGCCGCCCTGATCGCGTCGGGGCTGGCGAAGGTCAGCGGGGTTTTAATTTGAGGTAATTTCTCGGCCTTGATCGTGTTCAATTCATGATCGCCGCGAATCAAGAGCAATACCGGTTGGCTATCCACCCCTTCGACTACGATGGCTTTGACCGTTCGTGCAATCGGCAGATTAAGAAACGCGCAAAGATCGGCTATCGTCTTGACACCGGGGGTAGAGACGCGAGTCAACGCTTCGCTCGGCAACGACCTCTCACTGGACGGGAATAGCGCCTCGGCAAGCTCGACGTTGGCGGCGTAATCGCTGCCGGTGGAAAACGCAATAGTATCCTCACCGGAATCGGCCAGGACGTGGAATTCCTGCGAGCGATTGCCGCCGATACTGCCCGAATCGGCCAACACCGCCCGAAACTTCAAACCAAGACGAGTAAAAATACGGGTATAGGCGTCATACATGGCCTGATACCCCTCTTGCAGCGATGCCTGATCCAGGTGGAAGGAATAGGCATCCTTCATCAAAAACTCCCGCGCCCGCATCACGCCATAACGTGGCCGGACCTCATCGCGGAACTTGGTTTGAATCTGATAAAAATTGACCGGCAACTGCTTGTAACTTTTGATCTCGCGCCGGAATAGCTCGGTAATGACCTCCTCGTGAGTTGGCCCAAAACAGAAGTCACGCTGGTGCCGATCCACGATTCGCAACAGCTCTGGACCATATTTTTGCCAGCGGCCCGACTCGTGCCATAACTCGGCTGGCTGCACGGCGGGCATTAACAACTCCAATGCACCGGCGCGATCCATTTCTTCACGGACCACCGCCTCGACCTTGCGCAGCACCCGCAATCCCAGCGGTAACCACGTATAAATGCCGGCTGCGAGTCTGCGAATCAGACCAGCCCGCAGCATCAGCTGGTGGCTGATGACCTCGGCATCGGCTGGGACTTCCTTAACGGTGAATAGCGGAAAGCGGGATACGCGCATGAATGGGCCTTGGGCAAGAGCAGGAGGTCACGGATTACAGAAGTAGTCTTGGTCTTTTTGCGCTTTTTTCAGCTCGGCCTCGCGCGCGGCGGGATCGAGAGCGACTTTATTACCTTGCGCGTCGGTTTTTACTACTGGGCTATCGCTTTGCAAGGTCGTGACATTTTTCTTGGCGGCTTCACAGTTTTTTGTGCGCAGATCATCCGCTTCCTTCTGGGCTTCCTCAACTTGCTTTTTCTCTGCCTGCTCCTGCTCAGCGACCTTTTTGGCCAAATCCGCCTGCGCTTTATTGAGATCCTGAGCGGGGGCCGGCCCTTGCTCCAAGCCGGATGACTTACGCACCATCTCGTACTTTACGCCGGAAGGCGGCGCCAGCTCCGTATACTGGACCTGGCCTTGTGCATCGGTCCATTTATAAATTAACTGCTGAGCTTGGGCGACACTCGCCACACCCCAACTTACAATCAGCGCCCATTGCAGCGTTTTTTTTAACATGCGATTCCTCCAAAGGGTTCGGATAACGGGAAAATGGCGCCTGGCTACCAGGATACTCCGGGCGTTGTAACAGGATTTTGCTCGAAATCAATGTCGTGTAGTATAACCAGCCCGCAAGACTCGCGCCCAGCAGGTATTGACCACTTTCACGACGAGTTGTGCCTGCCGGCATACCCCAGCCACAGAGCGGTCATCCCGCCCAGCCGTGGCCCCGGCTAGGCCACCCACCGGCCCCGTCGTCGATACGCCAATCTTCCCGCGTCGATTCGTCTTGTCAAGCCGTAGTCCCTAAACCACTGACCATGAGGAATCAACATCATGGAACTTCTTACTGGTGCCGAAATCCTGATCCGCTGTTTAAAGGAGGAAGGCGTCGAATACCTGTTTGGCTATCCCGGCGGCGCGGTGCTGCATATCTATGATGCCATCTACGTCCAAGATGATGTCAAACATGTGCTGGTGCGCCACGAACAAGCCGCCACCCACGCCGCCGACGGCTATGCCCGCGCCACCGGCAAAACCGGCGCGGTGCTGGTCACTTCCGGCCCTGGCGTCACCAATGCGGTCACCGGTATCGCCACGGCCTATATGGACTCCATTCCGATGGTGATCATCTCCGGCCAGGTGCCCACCCCGTTGATCGGCAATGATGCCTTTCAGGAAGTGGATTCGGTCGGCATCACCCGACCCTGCGTCAAGCATAATTTTCTGGTCAAAGACATCACCAAGCTGGCCGAAACCATCAAAAAAGCGTTCTACATCGCCTCGACCGGCCGGCCCGGCCCGGTGCTGGTCGATATCCCCAAGGACGTGACTATTGCCAAGGCCGAATTCCATTATCCCAAGAAGATCAAGCTGCGCTCTTATAATCCGACCGTGAAAGGCCATGCCGGCCAGATTCGCAAGGCAGTGGATTTGATCCTGTCGGCCAAGCGCCCGATGCTCTATACCGGCGGTGGCGTGATTTTAAGCGAGGGATCATCGGAATTGGTCGAGCTGACGCAACTGCTCGGCTATCCGATTACCAACACCTTGATGGGTTTGGGCGCCTATCCGGCCACCGACAAGCAGTTTATCGGCATGTTGGGAATGCACGGCACCTATGAATCCAACATGGCGATGCACCATTGCGACGTGCTGATCGCCATCGGCGCCCGTTTTGACGACCGGGTAACCGGCAAGATCGACCGCTTCTGCCCGGAGGCGCGCATCGTTCATGTTGATATTGATCCGTCCTCGATTTCCAAGAACGTCCGGGTGGACATCCCCATCGTCGGCTCGGTGGCGCATGTGCTGCGGGCGATGATCAACGTGATCCGCGACGAGAAGCTCAAGCCCGACACCGAGGCGCTGGCCAAGTGGTGGCGGCAAATCGACGAGTGGCGAGCGGTCAAATCTTTGAGTTATCGTAACAGCGATACGGTCATCAAACCCCAGTTTGTAGTGCAAAAGCTGTATGAGGTCACTAAAGGCAAAGCCATCATCACCTCGGATGTGGGTCAGCACCAGATGTGGGCGGCGCAGTATTACCATTTCGACCGGCCGCGCCAGTGGATCAATTCCGGCGGCCTGGGCACGATGGGTTTTGGCCTGCCGGCAGCGATGGGCGCCAAGTTCGCCTTTCCCGATCAGGATGTGGCCTGCATCACCGGCGATGGCAGCATTCAGATGATGACCCAAGAATTGGCGACCATGAAGCAGTATGGTACCCCGGTCAAGATCATCAATCTGAATAACGGCTATCTGGGCATGGTGCGGCAGTGGCAGGAGTTCTTCTATCAGAAGCGCTATTGCATGACCTATTTCGAAGCGCTGCCGGATTTCGTCAAGCTGGCGGAAGCCTACGGCCACGTTGGGATGCAGATCGAGAAGCCGGGTGATGTGGAAGGGGCGTTGCGTGAGGCGTTCGCCCAAAAGGATCGCACGGTATTTCTGGATTTCATCACCGATCAATCCGAAAACGTCTTCCCGATGATCCCCTCTGGGGGCAGTCAGAATGAAATGCTGCTGGCGGAACGCGATGAGATGATCTCGCCTCACGACGAAGGGATGGTACTGCTGTGAACAACAATAACGAACGTCATTTGATCTCGATTCTGCTGGAGAACGAAGCGGGGGCACTGTCGCGGGTCGCCAATCTGTTTTCGGCGCGTGGCTACAACATCGAAAGCCTGACTGTGGCTCCCACCGATGACGAAACCCTGTCACGCTTGACCTTAGTCACCTACGGCAACGAGCAGATCGTCGAGCAAATTGTCAAGCAACTCAACAAATTGATTGATGTGGTCAAGCTGATCGACCTCAGCGAAACCGACGCCATCGAGCGCGAGCTGATGCTGGTCAAAACCAAGGCCACCGGCGAGTTGCGGGCGGAAATGAAGCGGCTGGCCGATATTTTTGGCGGCCATGTGCTCGATGTCACCGATGCGACCTACACCATCGAATTGACCGGAACGGCTAGCAAGCTCGACAACTTCCTGCACGCCATCGACAAAGAGGCGATTCTTGAAGTCGTCCGCTCCGGCGCCACCGGGATTGCGCTCGGCCAAAAATCGTTGCGTGCCTGATCCTTAACCCTCCTTTACACCGTCCCCGTCGCACGTTCTGGTCGGGGGCGGTTGATATTCACCTCCTTCGGAACCTGCCCATGAATATTTATTACGACAAAGACGCTGATCTATCCCTCATCAAAGCTAAAACCGTCGCCATTATCGGCTACGGCTCTCAAGGCCACGCCCACGCGCTCAATCTGCGCGATTCCGGCGTCAACGTCATCGTCGGCTTGCGCGCCGATTCCGCGTCGGCGGTCAAAGCCGAGAAAGCCGGCCTGACGGTCAAGCCGGTCGAGGACGCGGCAGCGGCGGCCGATGTGGTGATGATTCTGGCCCCCGACGAGCATCAGAGCCAAATTTACAAGCAAATCGAACCGAAGCTGAAGAAAGGCGCGGCCCTGGCCTTCGCCCACGGCTTCAATATTCACTTTGGCGGGGTGGTGCCGCGCGCCGATTTGGATGTAATCATGATCGCGCCCAAGGGGCCAGGCCATCTGGTGCGCTCGACCTACACCCAGGGCGGCGGCGTGCCCTCCCTGATCGCGGTGGCGCAAGATGCTTCCGGGCAAGCCAAGGAACTGGCGCTATCCTATGCCTCCGCCAACGGTGGCGGGCGGGCCGGGGTGATCGAAACCAGCTTCCGCGAAGAGTGCGAAACCGATCTGTTCGGCGAGCAGGTGGTGCTGTGTGGCGGGCTGACTTCCTTGATCCAAGCAGGCTTCGAGACCTTGGTAGAAGCGGGCTATGCCCCGGAAATGGCCTATTTCGAGTGCTTGCACGAGGTGAAGCTGATCGTCGATCTGATCTACGAGGGTGGCATCGCCAACATGCGCTACTCGATTTCCAACACTGCCGAGTATGGCGATTTGACGCGCGGCCCGCGCATCATCACCGACCAGACCAAGGCCGAGATGCGCAAGATTCTGAAAGAAATCCAGACCGGCCAGTTCGCCCGCGAATTCATCGCCGAGAATCAAGCCGGTGCGCCGGTGCTGCGCGCCAATCGCCGCATCAGCCGCGAGCACCCAGTCGAGCAGGTTGGCGATAAATTGCGCGGCATGATGCCGTGGATCAAGGCCAACCGACTGGTCGATACCAGCAAGAACTAACGCAATCCTTTGCAAGCAGGGCGCGGTCTGAGCGAACAACACCAAATCGACGCCCTGCTTTCTAAAGGGACTTAAAGGCAATTTCCCAGAATGTTTCAATCGCCCGTGGCCGGGCGAAACCGCATGGCAAAGGTTACGTCTCTCCCATGCACAATGATCCCCCCGAAGAGGGGATTTCAAACTAAAGTTTATTTTCGATGAATGATGATCTACCGAACCAGCGTCGGCTTGCAGTTTTAATCGATGCGGATAACGCACAGCCCAAAATCATCGAAGGGCTACTCAAAGAAGTGGTCAAATATGGGGTTCCTAGCGTAAAACGTATTTACGGCGACTGGACAACGCCGAATTTAGCGGGATGGAAAGCCGCGCTATTAGATCATTCCATTCAGCCCATCCAGCAATTTCGCTATACCGTCGGGAAAAACGCCACCGATAGCGCCATGATTATCGATGCAATGGATTTGCTGTATACCCGTCGCTTTGAAGGTTTTTGCCTCGTCTCCAGTGACAGTGATTTTACCCGGCTGGCCTCCCGCATCCGTGAAGAGGGGTTGTTGGTCTTCGGCTTTGGTGAGGAAAAAACCCCAAAAGCGTTTGTCTCAGCTTGCGATAAATTTATTTTTACCAAGGTTCTCTTGGCTGAAGAAGATCCGGCCGCCATCATCGGCACACAAGAAACCAATAAGCTCAAAAGCGATACCAAACTCGTCAATCTGTTGCGTGGGGCGGTGGATGCCGCTTCAGACGACAGTGGTTGGGCACATTTGGCTGCGGTCGGCCATCATATCGCCAAGCAGGCCGCCGAATTTGATTCGCGCAATTACGGTTACAAAAAGCTGGTTGATTTGGTAGCCGCCTTAAATCTTTTTGAAATCGATAGGCGTTCTCAAGGCACCATTTACCTGCGGGATAAACGTACTAAGTCATCATCCTGATTCTATTGAATCTCCAATGCTCTCCTTTCCTTAAGATCGATCAACGATGAACGAACCCACTCCCGAAACCCGCCGTCCGCGTGGGCTTTATCTCGTTCCTAACCTCTTTACCACCGCCGCCCTATTCTGCGGCTTCTACGCCATTATCGCCGCCTTACACGGCCGCTTCGAACCTGCCGCAGTCGCGGTATTTATCGCGATGGTGCTGGATGGATTGGACGGGTTTGCGGCGCGGATGACCCACACGGAAAGTGAATTTGGCGCCCAATATGACAGCATGGCTGACCTCGTGTCTTTCGGCTTAGCGCCAGCTTTGATCATGTATCAATGGGCGCTGGGGAGCATGATCACCATGGGGCCGTTTCTCTCCAAGCTCGGTTGGCTGGCCGCTTTTTTCTATACGGTGATGGCTGCACTGCGCCTGGCCCGCTTTAACGTCCAATCAGGCAGCACCGACAAGCGCTATTTCATCGGCCTGCCCAGCCCTTCGGCCGCCGCGATTGTGACCGGCTTCGTCTGGTTCGGCACCGACTTGGGCTTTACCGGTATTCAACTCTTATGGCCAGCGCTTATTATTACCGTCAGTGCCGGGGCGCTGATGTTTAGCAAAATTCTTTATTTCAGCCTTAAAAAAATCAATCTGCGCGGCCGGGTACCGTTCATGGCCGCATTGCTGGTGGTATTAACGCTGGTCGTGATTTCCATTGATCCGCCCAAGGTTCTGTTCACCGGTTTTCTACTCTATGTGCTATCTGGGCCAATCCTTTTTCTGGGACGGCTGCGGCAACGCGCCCGCCGCCGTAACCAGCCACCTGCGGAACCGCCCACTCAGAAATAACGGGGCCATTCCCTGTTGGAGACCTTCGCATGAACCCATTGATCATCTTTGATACCACCTTGCGCGACGGCGAGCAGAGTCCCGGCGCATCAATGACCAAGGAAGAGAAAGTCCGTATCGCCAAGAGCTTGGAGCGGATGCGGGTCGATGTCATCGAAGCGGGTTTCCCCATCGCCAGTCCCGGTGATTTCGAAGCGGTACGAGCGGTAGCCCGCGCGGTCAAGGGTAGCGTGGTCTGTGGGTTGGCCCGCGCCGCCGACGCCGATATCGACCGGGCCGGCGAGGCGTTGAAGGAAGCGGCCGCCTGTCGCATCCACACCTTTATCGCCACCTCGCCAATTCACATGCAGATGAAGCTGCGGATGACACCGGATCAGGTGGTGGAACGCGCCATTGCCGCCGTCCAGCGTGCCCGGCGCTGGACTGATGACGTGGAATTTTCTGCTGAGGATGCTGGTCGTTCCGAGTTGGATTTCCTCTGTCGGATCGTCGAGGCAGCCATCAAAGCGGGGGCCAAGACCATCAATATCCCGGATACAGTCGGCTATAACGTCCCCGACCAGTTCGCCCATACCATTCGAAGCTTGATTGAACGAGTGCCGAATGCTGATCAGGCGGTCTTCTCGGTCCATTGCCACAACGACCTCGGCTTGGCGGTGGCCAATTCACTGGCAGCGGTCCTGGCTGGGGCGCGACAGGTGGAATGCACCATCAATGGCCTCGGCGAACGGGCCGGTAACGCCTCGTTGGAAGAAATCGTGATGGCCGTGCGCACTCGCCACGATATCTTCCAGCTCGAAACCCGTCTCGACACCACCCAGATCGTGCCCACCTCGCGGCTGGTTGCCAATATCACCGGTTTTCCGGTGCAACCCAATAAAGCCATTGTCGGCGCCAATGCGTTTGCCCACGAATCCGGTATTCATCAGGATGGGGTGCTCAAGCACCGTGAAACCTACGAAATCATGCGAGCCGAGGATGTCGGTTGGAGTACCAACCGGATGGTGCTGGGCAAGCACTCCGGCCGCAATGCGTTCCGCACCCGGTTGGAGGAGCTGGGGGCCAGTTTCGCCTCCGAGGAGGAGCTAAACGCCGCCTTTGCCCGCTTCAAAGAACTGGCCGATAAAAAACACGAGATTTACGACGAAGATCTACAGGCGCTGGTCACGGACGCCAATTTAGCGGCGGAAAACGAGCGCGCACAACTGCGTTATCTACGGGTTTGTTCGGAAACGGGCGAGACCCCATGCGCCCACATTACCCTGACGCTGGATGGCGAGGAACGCAGCGCGACCGCTGAGGGTGGCGGCCCGGTCGATGCCTCATTCAAGGCTATCGAGAGCATCTTGCAAACCGACACCGATCTACTGCTCTACTCGGTCAACAACATTACCAGCGGCACCGATGCGCAAGGTGAGGTCACGGTGCGAATCGCCAAAGACGGCCGAATCTTCAACGGCCAAGGCGCGGATACTGATATCGTGATCGCCTCCGCTAAAGCGTACATCAACGCGCTCAACAAGATCCTGCAACCAACCGAGCGCGCCCATCCGCAATTGTTGTAAGTGCCGGCGCTATGAATTCCGAGGACCGTCGCCGCTATTATTTGCAGGCGCTGGAGATTTCGTTGTGGTTGCCACGACAGCCATCAGCAATCCAACCCGCGACCGCCGGTCCCTCACCGGCCCTGCCGGAGGACCATGCGACGGCTGATCCGGCGCCAGCCCCAGGTCTGGAGAAATTTGCCAAAACGGTGCCGGTCGAGGCTGCGATGCTGGCTGCACCAGCCAGCACCGAATCCTGGATTGAAGATGATTGGATGCCAGCGATGGACGATGATTGGGAATTACTGACCGATAGCGACGACCCGGCAGAGACCGCCGTAACGGCCATCGATCATCGGGCGGCATGGATCGCCGACTTGGCTTGGGACGCTCTGGCCGAAGCCGTCCAGCAATGCACGGCATGTCATCTGTGTACCTCTCGCACGCAAACGGTCTTCGGCGTCGGCGACCGCCAAGGGGATTGGCTGATCGTCGGTGAAGCGCCAGGCGCTGATGAAGATCGTCAAGGTGAACCGTTCGTCGGTCGGGCCGGCAAACTCCTGAACCCGATGCTCCAGGCTATCGGCCTCCAGCGTGAGCAGGTCTTTATCGCCAATATCCTCAAATGTCGGCCACCGGACAACCGCGACCCCGCACCGGCTGAAGCGGCCCGTTGCCGTCCGTTCCTGGAACGGCAAATCGCCCTGCTTCAACCGCGCATTATCCTGGCAGTCGGCCGGATCGCCGCACAAAACCTGCTCAATACTGACACGCAAATCGGTAAGTTGCGTGGCCAGATCCATCGTTTCGGAACGGCGCAAATTCCGCTGGTCGTTACCTATCACCCGGCCTATCTGCTGCGTTCACCGCGTGAGAAGCGCAAAACCTGGGATGATCTGCGGCTGGCCCGCCGTGCGTTGGCCGGCACCGCACCTTAGTCCGACTGGTGCTACGCGATGAATGCCTTGCGAGAACGCTTCGCCAACCGGCTGCGGCCGATGCAGTTTATCGATCTGAAACAGGTCCTGGCGATTGAGAAGCGGGCTTACGAATTCGCTTGGAGTGAAGGCGTCCTGCGCGATTGCATTCAAGTCGGCTATCAGTGTTGGGTTTTAGAGGTCCCACACAGCGTTATCCAAGGTTACGGAATCATGTCGGTGGCGGCCGGTGAGGCCCACATCCTCAACCTTTGCGTGCGACCAGAACTGCAAGGGCGTGGCCTGTCGGGGCAAATTTTGGATCACTTGCTGGCAGTAGCGAGCGCCATGGACAGTCAAACCGTATTCCTGGAAGTGCGGCCCTCCAATCGGCCAGCACTCCGGCTTTATGCTGGAGCCGGCTTTTGCGAAGTGGGTTTACGGCGCGGCTATTATCCGGCAACCACCGGTCGAGAGGACGCCTTAGTATTGGCCAAAGAGTTAAATACTGGACGCTCTTTCTGAAAAACGCTTAGACGATTGTGCTTGCCCCATTTATCTTCTTGGCATATAGTGCCACGCTGTTAGCACGTATGAAGCTCAAGTTAGTGAATGTGTTCGTCCTCCGTAACCCCCTCGTCGGTCTACAATCCGGTTCGTCATCTTCCCGCACTAGCTTCTTGTACGGCTTTCTCGGGCGTAAGCCCAGCTATTTTCAACATTTGTTTCAGGAAATACGAAAATCTATGGTCACTGGCACCGTCAAATGGTTTAACGAATCGAAAGGCTACGGCTTCATCACCCCCGACAGCGGTGGCGATGACCTGTTTGCGCATTTTTCCGCCATTCAGGCCCGCGGCTTCAAGACACTCAGAGAAAATCAGAAAGTGTCCTTCGACGTCACAACCGGCCCCAAAGGCAAGCAAGCAACCAATATCAAACCGATTGATTAAGTTTTAGTTTCGGTTGGTTCTTAGTCCTAAAGCCCGGTTCGCCGGGCTTTTTGATTCAGATCGCCGGCGCAAAACCCGGTAAAACCGATAATCGCAGCGCGGCACTCGCCGAATCACTCATCTCTCCATAGGGCACAACGCCGACTAACGGTGCCTCCAGCCGATTTTGCAAGCAGGCGAGATTGGCGACAAAGCGCCCCATCGCCGGGTCGATTCGGTTGGCAATCCAGCCGGCCAGATGCAAATTGCGGTACGTTATGGCTTCAGCGGTCAACAGCGCATGGTTGAGACAGCCTAGCCGCATTCCGACCACCAAAATCACCGGCAACCCCAAGCGCTCCGCCAAATCGGCCGTATCGTGCTCCTCATCAAGCGGTACGCGAAAACCGCCTACCCCTTCGACCCAGATGACATCGGCCAGCGTCTGCAACATCTCTAACGCTTGCTGAATCACCTTTAGGTCAATCGGCCGATCCGCTTCTAAGGCGGCGATATGAGGCGCAATGGCCGGCGCATAGAGAAACGGGTTGACCCACTCCAACGGCGGCTGCACGGAACTGGCAGCTAGCAATCGCGCCACATCGCCATTTCGACCATCCGCATCGACTCCGGCGGCAATCGGTTTCATACCGATAGCGCTGAAGCCCAGTCGCTGAGTGGCTCGCAGCAAAGCGCACGTCACATGGGTTTTACCCACGTCGGTATCGGTGCCGGTGATAAAAAATGCCGTCTGCATGGTTTGATGGCTGGTCACAGCTAACGGGTGGCGATGAGCCAGACCGCATCATAGGTCAGCGGCAGCCCGGCTGGTTGGCGTAACCGCTCATAGCGGGCGGTAATCGCCTGCCAGGCAGGGCGGCTCAGCAGCGTCGGACGCCGACGCTCGACTTCATGCGCCCCCACGTCTTTGACGCTACGTAATACCGTGCGCACATCGGGATAATAGCGTTGCACCGGTTGCCGTTGCCAAATGCACACCTGCCAGCCGGTGGCTTGACACGCGGTAAGCAACTGCTCCGAAGAGGGAATGGTCAGGGTATGGCTGTAGCCATCGGTTTCAGCAAACGCTTGGCGCAACTCAGGAAAATTAGCCGTTCCCAGGGTAGCCACTGCCAGGATGCCCCCCGGCTTGAGCACCCGTTCCGCTTCCACCAAACAGCGGCTGGGATCGTTCCACTGCCAGGCCAGACTCGACCAATACAGATCGAATCTCTGAGCGAGCACGGGTAAGGCTTCGATATCCGCGCAAACCAGCTCCGCAGTAGGGCAGCGCGGGCGGGCAGCGACTAACATAGCCGGCGCAAAATCCAGCAAAGTCAGGCGGCTGCGTGGCCAGCACGTTTGCAGCCAGCGAGCGCCATAGCCGGTACCGCACCCGGCATCAAGAATGGCGGTTGGGTCTAGCGGGATGCTGCATTGCCTGAGATACGCGCCCAGGCGGTCGCAGACCTCGCGCTGCACATCGGCGGCTGCATCATAGGTCGCGGCAGCCTGATCGAAGGCTTGGCGAATCCGCTGCTTGGCCGGCCGAGCGGTTACTTGCTCAACATGAGCCATTGACAGCACAATCATGGAGCGCTGTGACCAGCGCATCGATCTGGGTGTCTGTGTGGGCCGCCGACAGCGAAATTCGCAAGCGTGCGGTCCCAACCGGCACGGTAGGCGGTCGAATCGCTGGTACCCAGAGACCGCGCTGAAACAACTGCTCGGACAGTCGCACAGCGGCGCTATTCTTCCCGATGAGCAGCGGCTGAATGGCACTGAGCGAGGGCAACAACGACCATGGCAAGTCAGCAAGACCGGAGCGTAACCGCTCAATCAGCCGACACAGATGCGCGCGCCGGTCATCGCCCTGCTCAATTAAATCAATGCTGGCCAGCAGGGCCGCAGCCGTCAGCGGGCTGGAGGCCGTGGTAAAAATATAAGGGCGCGCACGCTGGATGAGCCAGTCGATAACTCGACGATCACCCGCGACGAACGCCCCGGACACACCGGCCGCTTTACCGAGCGTCCCCATGAGAATCAGGCGCGGTGACGGTGGTAAATCGCAGTGGGCGATGCTGCCTCGACCGCCGGGGCCGAGCACCCCAAAACCGTGGGCATCGTCCACCACCAGCCACGCATCAAAGCGCTCCGCCAGGGCGAACAGCTCCGGTAAAGGTGCCAGATCACCATCCATGCTAAAGACCGCATCGGTCAGAATGAGCTTACGGCGCGCACGGCTTTGTTCGAGCCGTTCTGCTAACGCAGCCATATCGCCGTGCGGAAAGCGGACGTGCTCAGCGCGGGCCAGCAACGCGGCATCAATCAACGAGGCATGATTGAGTCGGTCGGCGAAAATAGCATCGTTGCGCTCGACCAGGGTCGGTACGATGGCCAGGTTCGCCATATAGCCGGTGGTGAAATACAGCGCCCGCTCCCGCCCGACAAACATCGCTAAACGCTCTTCCAGCGCTTCATGCGGGCGCAGATGGCCGCTCACCACATGCGAGGCACCACTGCCAACCCCCCAGCGCTCGGCTGCTGCACACGCCGCCGCGACGATAGCAGGATGATTAGCCAATCCCAGGTAATCGTTGCTGCAAAACGCCACGACCTGCTGGCCATCAACGACCGCTGCCGGGCCGCACGGCGCATCCAAGACGCGACGGCGCCGGTGCAAACCTTCAGTCGCAAGCCGAGCAAGACCCGTTTCCAGTTCGTCCCAGATCATGACAAGGCCGCATCAAGCGCCGCTACCGCACCCTCGGCCAACAAAACGGCTTCCCGATCATCCAAGATATACGGCGGCATGAAGTAAATCGTGGTTCCCAGCGGGCGCAACAAGACTTCGTGGCGCAGCGCCTCACGATAGAACCGCACTCGAAAATCCGGGTCTTCGGTTTCGATATCCACGGCCCAGATCATGCCGCAGCGACGCATATTGCGCACCGCTGAACGCTTGGCCAAGGGTGCCAGCAGCGCACAGAAGCGTTTGCCAAATCGCCGGTTGCGCTTCAGTACATCATCGTCGGCAAAAATAGCTAAGGTGGCCAACGCGGCCCGGCAGGCCAGCGGATTACCGGTATAGGAATGGGAGTGCAGAAAACCGCGCGTCACTGCGTCATCGTAAAACGCTGCGTACACCTCGTCGGTGGTCATCACCACCGATAGCGGCAAATAGCCGCCGGTCAACCCTTTCGACAAACATAAAAAATCAGGGCGAATACCCGCCTGTTCGTAGGCGAACAGCGTGCCGGTACGGCCGAAACCGACCATGATTTCATCGCAGATGAAATGCACGCCGTAGCGGTCACAAGACTCGCGGGCCAGCCGTAGATAATGCGGATCATGCATCACCATCCCACCCGCGCCTTGCACCAACGGCTCGACAATAAACGCGGCGATGCTGTCGTGGTGCTCGGCGAGATAGCTGTCCAGCGCCGCAGCGGCCCGCGCGGCAACATCGGTTGCGGTTTCCCCCGCCTGAGCGGCCCGCGCGTCCGGCGAAGGCACGGCGGTCGCTTGGCGCAACAGCGGCGCGTAAGCGTCCTTGTAAAGCGCAACATCACCCACGCTCAGCGTACCCAGCGTCTCGCCGTGATAGCTGCCGGCCACGCAGACGAACTGATTCTTTTCAGGTTGGCCGTTATTACGCCAGTAGTGGAATGACATCTTGAGAGCGATTTCCACCGCCGAAGAGCCGTCTGAGGCATAAAAGCAGTGGCCCAGTGCTTGTTGGGTCAATGCAGCTAACCGCTCCGACAGTTCGACCACCGGCGCATGGGTGAAGCCGGCGAGGAGGACGTGCTCTAAACGCCCTAGCTGATCCTTGAGGGCCGCGTTAATGCGCGGATTGGCGTGACCGAACAGGTTCACCCACCAGGAGCTGATTCCATCCAGATAGCGCCGGCCCTCATAATCGTATAGCCACGCGCCTTCGCCACGCGCCACCGGCACCAGCGGTAAAACACCGCAATCGTGCTGTTTCATCTGGGTACAGGGATGCCAGACAGCGGCACGGCTGCGGTCGAGCCAGTTGAGGTTGCTCATCGGCGGCTGTTCAAACGCCGTGCAATCCCAGCTTCGCGAACAGCGCGTTATCACCTTCCACGCGCGGGTTGCCGGTGGTGAGCAATTGGTCACCATAGAACATCGAATTGGCCCCAGCGAAAAAGCACAGAGCCTGCTCGGCTTCGCTCATCTGCTCCCGACCGGCAGACAGGCGCACGTAACTGCGCGGCATGGCGATGCGGGCAGCGGCGATGGTGCGCACGAATTCGAAGATATCGACCGGCTCGCTACCAGCCAGGGGCGTGCCGGGGATCGGCACCAGATTATTGATCGGCACCGATTCCGGGGGCGGATCAAGGCTGGCCAATTTGGCGATCAGTCCGGCCCGGTGGCGGCGCGTTTCACCCATGCCGACGATGCCACCGCTACAGACCTTCAGGCCCGCCTCACGGACACCGTGCAGGGTATCGAGCCGATCCTGGTAGGTGTGCGTGGTGACGACATCGCCGTAATATTCAGGCGCGGTATCGAGATTGTGGTTGTAGTAATCGAGTCCGGCATCTTTCAATTGCTCGGCCTGGCCGTCCTTGAGAATGCCCAGTGTGACGCAGGTCTCCAAGCCGAGTGCCTTGACCGCGCGGACCATCTCAGCCACGGCCGCCATATCCTTTTCTTTGGGACCGCGCCAGGCCGCCCCCATGCAAAACCGTCCGGCGCCTTGCTCTTTGGCGGCCTTGGCGGCGGTCAACACGTCTTCGGTTGACAGCAAGCGTTGGGTTTCCAAGCCGGTCTGATGGCGCTTGGATTGCGAACAGTAACCGCAATCCTCCGAGCAGTTGCCGGTCTTGATCGAGAGCAAAGTAGAGCGTTGCACCGCGTTGGGATCAAAGTGGGCGCGTAACGTTTCCTGCGCCCGAAACAGCAAATCCGCCAAAGGTAATTCGAACAAAGCCAGCACCGCATCCACGGTCCAGGCTGGGGCAGAATGAGCCGGCTGAGCCGACGTATGGGGGCGCGCTGCCGGGCGGGCAACGGTCGCTGGAGTTGTCATGGGTACACTCTCGAACTGGTTGAATGCGTGACTAAAAAAGGAGCGATGCGAGGAAGCGACCCAATGCAAGGCGCTGCCGGAACAGTCGCCCGTGTCATCTGGGTCCTTGATCGGCGTCGGCTAAGGATAGTATGGTCGCCCTGGAAAACCAAACTTGCCCGCCAGTACCGACCAACCTGAAGCCGAGTCCGCGCCATAGGGTCATGACCCCAGGGGATCTGCCATCACCGGCTCCGGCTCTTCCAGTACGCGGGTAATCGGCAGCGGTCGGCCCACATGATAGCCCTGGGCGTAATCAATACCATACTCTGCCAGCAAGGCCAGCGTGGCACTATCCTCCACATGTTCGGCAATGGTCTTTTTACCGAACGCCCTGGCAATTTCCGCCATTGCTTTCACCAAAACCTGATCATCGGCCCGCTCACCGAGCTTATGGATAAACGAGCCATCGATCTTGATGAAACCAAACGGCAGCTTTTTCAGATAATAGAACGAGGAAAACCCAGTCCCGAAATCATCGAGCGCAAACTGGCAACCAATGGCATTGATGGATTCCATCAACTGGCGAGTGGCCACAATGTCGGCGAGGGCGGCGGTCTCCGTCATCTCAAAAATCAACTGCTGGGGATCAAGCGCGGTTTCTTGTAGGAGATGTTTGAGCTGCTGTAGCAAGTCTGGATTGTTGAAGGCATGAGCGGATAGATTCACTGTCAGGGTGACCGGCAGCCCACGAGCCAGGGCACGAGCCTGGTAACGAATGGCTTCAGACATCACCATGCGATCAATGGCATGGATCAGCCCGGAGCGCTCGGCGACCTCGATAAATTGGGCTGGTCCGATAATTTCTCCCTCATCACCGCGCATCCGCAGCAAGACCTCATAGTGTGAGACCGAGTGGTTGCAGATATCCAAGATAGGCTGCGCGTACAGTAAAAAGCGCTTCTCCTTAAGCGCAATTTCCACCCGCTGCTTCCAAAATACCCGCTCGCGCATCAGGCGCTGGCTTTGGTCCTGATCCGATAAAAGATGCCAGCCACCGCGCCCACTTTCCTTAACGCGATACATGGCCAGATCGGCCCGCGCCAGTAGCTCTTCAACGGTAATGCCGTGTTGTGGAAACAGCGTAATCCCGATGCTGGCCGACAATCGATGGATTTGCTCATCGACCGAAAAATTGACTTCCTCGATCTGCGTGAGGATTTTTTTTGCGACCTGGACCGCCTCAGTGGCGGTGGTGCGGCTAAGCACCACGGCGAACTCGTCGCCACCCAAGCGGCCGATCACGTCCACCTCGCGCAGGATCGTGCAAAACAGCTCGCCGATCCGTTGCAGTAAGCGGTCACCGGCCTGATGACCGCTGGTGTCGTTGATGTATTTGAACTGGTCCAAATCGACGAACAATAAGGCACCGGAATAACCATAGCGCCTAGCCGCCGCGACGGCTTCTTTCAGTTCCTGGGCGAACCGGCGCCGGTTATAAAGTCCAGTCAGGGTATCGTGATCGGCTAACCAGGCCAGACGCAGCTCGGCTTTTTTCCGGGCGGTGATATCCATACCCACCGACAGGATCACGGCCTTGTCCGTGGATTGCCCCTTTAAGCGGGAATGTTGCCAGACCACGTTGATGGTACTGCCATCCTTACAACGAATATCGCATTCCATTTCGATATGCGCCCGTTCGATGAACCGCAACTCCGCCAGGGCTTGCCCCTTTGTGCCGCTTTCCTCCTCGCTGAGCAAGCTCGCAAACGGCCGACCCCGCAGCTCCCCCAGCGAATAGCCGGTGATGACTTCAGCATAAGGGTTAATCATCAGAATTTCGTTGTCCTGATTCTGCGTCAAAATCAGGGCTTGCGCTGTTTCAAGCACATGTGTGACAAAGTTACGCTGCCGGGTGATTTCATCCATGCGCTCCGATAGATCGCGGGTATGGTTGGCCAATTCGATATGCAGCGCTTCAAGTTGGTGCGATAACGCGATGGCAGTCTCATTGAGGACATCCACTTCGTCACGAAACCAGCGATTCAGCGGCACGTCCGAGATCGCCGCACGCACTTTGCCGAAAGCCCCCTCCGCCAGCCAAGGGAGGTTATCAGCCGCCCGCCGCAACCCTGACATCGGCAGCCACAAGATCGCCAACAGCAAGACCTCCGACAGTACCAAGCCGACGATTCCCAACAGCACATTACGCTGGAACGCGGCATTAATGTGCGCCACCGAATCGGTGATATCGGCAATGATTGCCAGATAGGCCTGCCACCCCTGTTCAAAGCCGGTTAGCGGAAAGAGCCGGACTTCGTACTCACGGTGATCGGCGGTGACATACAGCGGCGCACGCGCGGCATCAGCCAGCGGCTGGCGGTCGGCCGCCTGGCGCAAGATCGCGAGATTGACCCGCGTGTTGAACAAGGCCACCACGCGCATGTTCCAGTTTTTGAGCGACTGCTCGCCATTGCCATTCGCGTAATCCAGCCTGGTACCGCCCACCAGTAAGCCCAGATCAGTGCCGGAAACCTGCCGAAAATCGAGCACCACATCCGCCAGGGAAATACCTATGACCAAGGCATAGCCGGCGTCCAGAATGGGTGTGACCGCATATTGTAAGCAGGTATCCGAGCAATCGATCAGACCAACGGGGGTTTCCGTCGTCAGGGCCTGACGCGCCGCAGCCACCACGGTCGCGGACGGATCGGCGTCGGCATCGGGACCGTGCGCCGCCAAACGCTGCCCATCGGCGGTGATCAGCAGAATTTTTTCCATCCCCATATTCAATTCGAGAATCGCGGCCATGCGCTCAAATTCAGCGATCATGCGCTTTTCCAATGCCTTACCGGTCACGCCCCGCAGATTGAGCGAGGAAGCGATGGTTGCGCTCCATTGCCGCAATGTTTTATCCGCTTGTTCAAGCAAGCCCTGCACTTGATAAGCGTACTGGCTTTGCAATTCCGTGCGCCGCCGTTCGAATTGATTGCGTAACTCGTTATGATTGATAGCGACAAGGGTTCCAGTCACCGCGATGAGCACGAGGCTGCTCAGCAGCAATGCCTTCCATTTCAGGCTGAGAAAAAAACCGGGATGGAGCGAGATCATTCGCAGATCATTCCTTGGCAAGATTCCGTCAGGCACAGACATTTTATGTTGCCCAGCGATCAAGGCGGTAACACTTTACCTATATTTTCTTACTGATATACGACTTAGAACCCGTTTAAGTCGAATATTTCCGTATCATCTGACGACGCGAACCGGTTGGCCGAGCCGATACTCCCGAACATTCTCCGCCAATTGACCCAGCATACGCTGGCGCGACTCACGGCTACCCCAAGCGCTGTGCGGGGTCACGATGAGGTTGGGAATATCAGGCGCCAGTAGTGGGTTGCCAACGGTTGGTGGTTCCAGACTGAGTACGTCTATTCCGGCGCCGCCCAAGGCCCCTTTGCGCAGCGCGTCAGCCAGCACCGCCTCATCCACCAGACCCCCACGGGCGGTATTGAGCAAGATCGCATCGCGGCGCATCAAGGCCAATTCCCAAGCGCCGATCAGGCCACGGGTTTCGGGGGTCAAGGGGCAATGCAAGCTGAGCACATCGACTTGTGGCAGCAGGACCGGCAGCGGTATTCGTCCCTCTTCCGGTTCCACGGTGCCGGGTCGCTGCGCGAGCAAGATACGCATACCGAAGGCGTCGGCTACCCGTGCCACGCCCCGACCGAGTTCTCCATAACCAACGATACCCAGCGTTTTGTCGGCCAGCTCACGAATCGGATAATCCAGCAAGCAAAACTGGCTAGCCTGCTGCCAGCGCCCGGCACGTACCGCTTGGTGGTAATCCGGCAGTCGAATGTAAAGCGCCAAAAGCAGCGCAAATACATGCTGGACGACCGCTGGCGTACCATAGCCTCGGCAGTTGCAAACCGTGATACCCGCCGCCTCGGCCGCTGCCAAATCAACGTTATTAACGCCAGTGGCGGCGATACAAATTAACCGTAACCGGGGGGCTTGCTGAATAGCCGCCGCATTCAACATCACCTTGTTGCTGATGACGACTTCAGCCTGTGCGATGCGCTCCGCCACCTGGTCTGGCGATGTGGCTGGATAATAGGTTAGCTCCGGTAACTCCGTGTCGAGCACGCTGAAATCAAGATCGCCGCAGTCTAGGGAATCCTTGTCGAGAAACGAACCAAGCATGGCAAGGGAACCTCCGCGCAAGAATGAGTTTCATTTAGATTCATTATAGGTCGAACCCATGATCGGCCAGGCACTATCACTGAAAGGAAAACCACCGCACCATGAAATCACCCGCACCCCTATCCTTCACCCATGAGCAACCGGCGCGCGCTGGTGTGCTGCTGACCAATCTCGGCACTCCAGATGCACCCACTCCCGCTGCCGTGCGGCGCTACTTGGCCGAATTCCTGGCGGATACACGGGTGGTCGAAATCCCTCGCGCGCTGTGGTGGCTGATCCTGCACGGTATTATCTTGCCGACCCGACCGGCTCGTTCCGCACGCAACTACCAAAAGATTTGGGCCACCGAGGGTTCACCTCTCTTGGTAATCAGCCAGCGTCAACGAGCGGCGCTCGCCACCCTGCTAGCCGAGCGACACCCCGAACCGATACAGGTCGCGCTGGGAATGCGCTATGGCAATCCGTCCATTGCATCGGCGCTGACCGAATTGCGGGCCGCTGGTGTGCGCCGACTGCTGATCTTGCCGCTGTACCCGCAGTATTCCGCTGCCACCACGGCTTCCACCTTCGATGCTATCGCCGCCGAGTTGCGAACCTGGCGTTGGCTGCCGGAGTTACGCCTGATCACCCATTACCACGATCAGGACGGTTATCTGGATGCACTGGCAGACAGCGTGCGCGCGGCGCGGCGGGTGGAACCAGCGGAGCGCTTGCTGTTCTCTTTTCACGGCCTGCCCAAACGCAACTTACTGGCCGGAGACCCTTACTACTGTCACTGTCAAAAAACCGCCCGGCTGGTCGCAGAGCGGCTGGCATTGCCACCGGAGCAGTGGGCGGTGGCCTTTCAATCGCGCTTCGGACGTGCCGAATGGCTGCAACCGTATACCAGCGTCTTGCTGGCCGACTGGGCCAAAGCCGGTATCAAGCGCGTGGACGTGCTTTGTCCCGGCTTTGCCGCCGATTGTTTGGAAACGCTGGAGGAAATTGCCATCGAAAATCGGCAGGTTTTCCTCAACGCCGGTGGTGAGCAGTACCGTTATATCCCCGCACTGAACGATGCGCCCGGCCACCTTCGCGCGTTAACCGAACTGATTGAGCAGCAGGCTGGCGGCTGGCCGGAATTCGGCACTGGTGGCGAGGCCGCCGCCGAATGTGCCGAGCGCCGCCAGCGAGCATTGGCCCTGGGAGCGACCGCCTGAGACCTCGCCGGTCATCGCCGTTGAGAGTCCGATCCTTTTAAGCGGTGCATGTCACCGCGCGCACTGGCTCGCTGATCGGACTTCATTTGTCAAACTGCCTTCTATACTCACTAAGGGCGGTGCCGAGCCAACTCGGCGGGCCGCTCCTGACCCGTGTTCCTAAACGGCCCATAAACCCGATCCGGCGAGCAAACCATGATCCACGGCGTTCTATTCGACCTGGAAGGCGTGTTGTGCGTCGGCGGCTACCCCCTGCCCGGCGCCCGTGAAGCGATGCTGAGCTTGCGCGCCGCCGGTATCCCGATGCGTTTCATTACCAACGGCACCCGGATGCCCCGCAGCACGGTCATCGACCGGTTGGCCGCCATGGGGCTTGAAGTACCCTTCGAGCATCTATTTACCCCTGTGGTCGCGGCCCGTAATTACCTGCTCACCCGCCAACTGACCCCACACCTGCTGGTTCATCCGCGCATTGAGAGCGAATTCGCTGATTTGCTTGGCCCACCGCCAAACGTGGTCTTGGTCGGCGACGCCGGAGCTGCCTTCGATTACACCGCGCTTAACCGTTGCTTTCGGTTGCTACTGGATGGCCTGCCGCTGCTTGCCATGGGCGCGAACCGCCATTTTAATGACGACGGCCAGCTTAGCCTGGACGCCGGGCCGTTCGTGGCGGCGCTGGAATATGCGGCCGAGATGGAAGCGGTGGTGCTGGGCAAACCAGCCGCCGACTTTTTCCAAGCGGCGGTCGCCGGACTCGAACTGCCCGCTCAAGATGTGATTATGGTCGGCGACGATGCTGAAATGGATGTCTGCGGCGCGCTGGCTGCCGGGTTGCGCGGCATCCTGGTACGAACCGGCAAATACCGTCCCGGTGATGAAGCGAAGGTCACCCCGCTGGGTGGACGGGTCTTCAACGATCTGGATGCCGTCGTCGATTACATTCTTTAGCCACGCTCCGCTTCCCTACCGGGCTATCATCCATTCTGCGTAAAATCTATTTCTATCAGCTTCTCTTTCACCCGTTTCTCAGCGCCGCCCGGAGTTGCCATGCGTGTCCTGTTTCCAGACATTAAACCCTATTCGACCTTCCGGTTTACTGTTGACGAATTGCACGATTTGTATGTGGAGGAATGCGGCAGCCCCAAGGGTTTACCCGTGTTGTTCCTGCACGGTGGGCCTGGGGCCGGTTGTGAGCCGATGCACCGGCGGTTTTTTGATCCAGAACGCTACCGCATCGTGTTGTTCGACCAGCGCGGCGCTGGCCAGTCCACGCCACACGCTGAATTGATCGATAACACGCTCTGGCATCTGATCGCCGATATCGAAAAACTGCGCGAACGGCTGGGCATTGATCGCTGGGTGGTTTTTGGCGGCTCCTGGGGTTCGACGCTGGCGCTGGCTTATGCCGAAACCCATCCTGATCGGGTGCTGGGCCTGATTCTGCGCGGCATCTTTCTGTGTCGGGATGAGGATATTCACTGGTTCTATCAAAGCGGCGCTAACCGCCTGTTTCCCGATCTGTGGGAGCATTTCCTGGCGCCGATTCCGGCGGCGGAACGGAACGATCTGCTGCACGCCTATCATCGCCGCTTGACCAGTACCAACGCATTGGAGCAGCTACGGGCGGCGAAAGCGTGGTCGGTGTGGGAAGGCTCCACCTTAACTCTGGAAAGTAACCCCAGCATCGTTAATCACTTTGGCGAGGCGCGGATGGCGCTCAGTTTGGCAAGAATCGAGTGCCACTATTTCGTAAATCAGTGTTTCATGGAGCCGAATCAACTGTTGCGCGACGCCGGGCGACTGAGCGGGATTCCCGGCATCATCGTTCACGGCCGCTACGATGTGGTGTGTCCGCTGGATAACGCCTGGGCGCTGCATCACGCCTGGCCAGAATCGGACATTCGGATCATCACCCCCGCCGGTCACGCCGCCAGTGAGCCGGGGATTGTCGATGCGCTGATCACCGCCACCCAACATTTCGCTGATCGTTTCAAATGATTGGGTTGTTACAGCGGGTCAGTGGGGCGCGGGTTGAGGTCGATAGCGAGATCGTCGGCGCTATTGGCGCAGGCTTGCTGGTGCTGGTTGGGGTCGAGCGTGGCGATAGCGAAGCGCAGGCCGACCGATTGCTGGAACGCTTGCTGGGTTATCGAGTATTCGCCGATGCCGACGGCAAGATGAATCGCAGCGTGCGCGATATCGGCGGCGGTTTGCTGCTGGTCCCACAATTTACCCTGGCGGCGGATACCCGTAAGGGAATGCGGCCCAGCTTTATCCCTGCCGCGCCACCAGCCGACGGTGAACGGCTGTTCAATTATCTGGTGGAACAGGCCCGACAGCACCCTACTCCGGTAGCTACGGGTCGCTTCGGCGCAGATATGCAAGTCAGTCTGACCAACGATGGCCCGGTAACGTTTTTGTTGCGCAGCGCGCCCACCGAGGGCTAGCGTAGCGACACGGAAAGCAGCGGGTATCCTCGCCTGACCAATCCCGCGCCCTCAGCAGAGCCAAGCCAGCTCTTTCTGCTGGTGCGGATTGCAGAGTGACTTTAGTCATCATGCTGAAATTTAAAATCGTGACTCGATTATCCCTTTTGGCACTATGGCCCCTTAGGGCTATTCCTTAACCTTGATCCCATCGGGCTTCACCAAGTCAGACCGCCAAAAGGGCGAAAGCGCCGGGTCGGTCTGTAACCCGAAACCCAATAAAACTTTGCTATTGAGGACTTAACGATGACAATGCTGCGTAAAATGATGGCTCCCGCTTTTCTGGCGACGACTTTGCTGGTGAGTTCTCTGGCCCTGGCTGTGGACCCTGCCAAAGCGCCTTCTGGGAAGGTTGAGATCGATGAAACCCAGTTCGGTCTGATTGTTGGCGGTAGCACTGGTGGTGGCACCTTGACCTATCACGGTAAAAAACACGATTTCAAAATCGGTGGACTAAGCTTAGGCGCAGCCATCGGCGCAGCTAAGATCAGCGCCGTGGGTGAAGTCTATGATTTGAAAGACCTTTCCAAATTTCCTGGCACTTATACCAAACTGGATGCCAATGTGGCGTTGGGCGGCGGTGTGGGTGGCGTACAGATGAAAAACGAGAATGGCGTCATTATGCGTTTGGATTCGACCACTCAGGGACTGCAATTTAATCTGGGCGTGAGCGGCGTAAAAGTAACGATGGAGAAATAAGTCTTTCTCCGCCTTAGACCCGCTTTGGCGTCAGGGTATTATCCCAGGGGCGCCAAAGCGGGTAACTCCATGAGCAACGGCTCTGCTCAAACCTCCGCCAGATTGCCCTTCGCCTCCAACCAGGTCTTACGGTCCCCGGCCCGCTTCTTGGCCAGCAACATATCCATCAACAGCAGAGTATCATCACCGGTTTCCAACGTCAGTTGCACGAGCCGGCGCGTTGCGGGGTCCATGGTCGTCTCCCGCAGTTGCAACGGATTCATCTCACCCAAGCCCTTGAAGCGGGTGACGTTGATCTTGCCTTTTTTCTTCTCGGCGGCGATCCGATCCAGAATCCCCTGCTTCTCAGCCTCATCCAGCGCGTAGAAAATCTCCTTGCCGACATCGATCCGAAACAGCGGTGGCATAGCAACATGGACGTGACCGGCTGCTACCAAGGGGCGGAAGTGGCGCACAAACAGCGCACACAATAACGTGGCGATGTGCAACCCATCAGAATCGGCGTCGGCGAGGATGCAAACCCGGCCGTAGCGTAAACCGGCCAGATCATCGGAGCCGGGATCGACGCCGATGGCCACGGCGATGTCATGCACCTCTTGCGAAGCCATCACTTCGCTCGAATCCACCTCCCAGGTATTCAAAATCTTGCCGCGTAACGGCATCACCGCCTGAAATTCGCGGTTGCGGGCTTGCTTGGCCGAACCACCGGCCGAATCGCCCTCGACCAGAAACAGCTCGGTTCGTGCCGAATCTTGCGCCGTGCAATCGGTCAGCTTGCCGGGCAGCGCTGGGCCGCTGGTCACCTGCTTACGCACCACCTTGCGGCTAGCCCGCAACCGCTTCTGCGCATTCGTCAACGCCAATTGGGCGATCCGCTCGCCGGTTTCGGGATGCTGGTTTAGCCACAAGCTCAGGGTATCCTTCACCACCCCAGCGACGAACACCGCGCACTCCCGCGAGGACAAGCGCTCCTTGGTTTGGCCGGAAAACTGTGGGTCCTGCATCTTCACCGACAGCACATAGCAACAGCCTTCCCAAACATCTTCCGGGGCGATGCGCAATCCGCGCGGCACCAGATTGCGGAACTCGCAAAACTCGCGCACCGCATCGGTCACACCCCCGCGCAAGCCGTTGACGTGAGTGCCGCCCTGTGGCGTAGGGATCAGATTGACGTAACTCTCGGCCACCGGCTCGCCGCCTTCCGGCAACCAGGTTAAAGCCCAATCGGCCGCCTCACGAGTTCCACTCACATGCCCGACAAACGGCGGATCAGGTAGCAGAGCAGCCTTGCCCAGCGCTTCCTTGAGATAATCGGTAAAGCCATCTTCATAATGCCAGAGAATTTTCTCGCCGCTCGCCTCGTCAGTGAAGGCCACTTTGAGTCCTGGGCATAACACCGCTTTGGCACGTAAAACATGCTTCAAGCGAGAAAGCGAGAATCGAGGCGAATCGAAATAGCGCGGGTCAGGCCAGAAGCGTAGAGTCGTGCCGGTCACTCGCCGCCCAACTGTCCTGATCTCTTCCAGTTCCGATACCTTGTCGCCGCCGGCAAAGGCCATATTGTATTCCTTGCCGTTGCGCCGAACCCACACTTCAAGATGGTTGGAGAGTGCGTTTACCACCGACACCCCAACGCCGTGCAAGCCCCCGGAAAACTGGTAATTACGATCGGAAAACTTGCCGCCAGCGTGCAGGCGCGTGAGGATTAATTCCACACCGGGAATGCCTTCGTCGGGGTGGATATCGACCGGCATTCCCCGGCCGTCGTCTTCCACCGACAACGAACCGTCCGCGTGCAGGATGACGTTGATCACACCGGCATAGCCGGCAATGGCTTCGTCCACGCTATTGTCGATAACTTCTTGCGCTAGATGGTTGGGGCGCGTCGTGTCGGTGTACATACCCGGTCGCTTGCGCACCGGATCTAAGCCGCTGAGAACTTCAATCGCGGCCGCGTCGTAAGAACTGGCGCTCATGCTCGGTATCGGTAAAAGAGGTTTGATCTGACAGAATCGGGAGGCTAACAGCGGGCAAGACGTGGCGCTGATCAGCGCCGACGCTTAGCCAATCGCCACTTCGTCGTCCCGGAACCGCTGGGCAATATCGGCAAATTCAGGAGTAATTTCCAATAGCGCATCGACCACCTGCGGGTCGAAATGACGACCCCGCTCAGCATAGATCATCTCCATCGCTTGAGCATGGGGAAAAGCCGGTTTGTAGACCCGCTTCGAAATTAAGGCATCGTAAACATCCGCTACCGCCATCAAACGCGCCGAGAGCGGGATTCCATTACCGGCCAGCCCTTGTGGATAACCGGTGCCATCCCAGCGTTCGTGATGGCCATGCGCGATTTCGCGGGCATAGCGTAGAAAAATCCCCTCCTCACCCAGCTCCAATGCCGCCCGCTCAATGGCATCGCGCCCATATTCGGTGTGGCGCTGCATCACCTGCCATTCTGACGGTGTCAAGCTCCCTGGCTTGCGCAAGATCGCGTCTGGAATACCGACTTTACCGATATCATGCAGGGGCGCCGAGATATACAGCAGGCGAATGGCATCATCATCAAGTTCCGCCCTATAGGCAGGATAACTGCGCAGGCGCTGGGCCAAGGCCCGTACATAGGATTGGGTTCGGCGGATATGGTTGCCGGTCTCGTTATCGCGCATTTCCGCCAAGGTGCATAGCGCGCTGATAATAGCCCCTTGCGCAGCGATCAGTTGGTGATCGCGCCGGGTTAGCTCCTGGGATTGCCGGGTGATTTCCTGGGCACGTTCCGCCACGAGCCGTTCCAGATCCTGGCTATGCGCCCGTAAGGCGCGGGTAGCCACGCTGAGCTGGAGATGATTACGCACCCGCGCCAGCACCACAGCCGAGGAAAAAGGCTTGTGGATAAAATCAACCGCCCCCAACGACAGGCCATACTCTTCGTCGGTGTGGCTATCGAGGCTGGTCAAAAAGATCACTGGGATTTCAGCGTAACGGGGTAATTGCTTGATTTGACGGCAGACTTCGAAGCCGTCGAGGTTTGGCATGATCACGTCCAACAAAATCAGATCAGCACTGCCACCGGTACTCAAATAATCCAGTGCTTGCGATCCACCCGTAGCGATATGCAAGATATATTGATCACGCAACAGCTTATCGAGCATCAACAGATTGCTCGGTCGATCATCGACCGCGAGAACATGGTGCTTCGATTCCATTACTTTCCTCCCGCTTCAATAGCGGCGAGCGCGGGTTCGAGATAGCTCAGCGCCACGGCAAACTCCAAATCCAGTGCGGCTCGAATCGCCCTTTCTAAGGCAGGCCACAATTCATCATCCGCAAGATGGGTTTGCAGGCGCTCTGCCAAATGGTATGCCGCCATCTGGCGTCCGCGCAATGCTTCAGCAAAGGCGTGCAGCTCACTGACAAGATCAATCGCCGCCGCCGGATCTGGTGTTTGGGTCACAACACCGCGATACGCGGCCAGTACGCCCATCAACTGGTCGGTGCCGGTGGCCAGTGCCCGCGCCAACTGCGGCGCGGTCGGTTGCCGCTCACGAGCCGCTCGCTCGGTGGTCTTGGCCAATTCTACCAATGCCCACACTTGAAAATGGCCGCTGAGGCTTTTTAGATCATGGGCACTTCGCGCCATGCCTTCCCAGTCCAATCGGTCTGCTGCTTGGCCAAGTTGAGAGGGTATTTCTGCTTGGGTTCGCAAGGTTAGATCGATCAATTGCTCGATCAAGCCTTCGTTACCCTCAAAATGACGGGACAAGCTCACCCAATCGATCATCGGTTCGGGGACAGCAACATTTTCAGCATCCTGCGACGACAAGCTGGAATCGGGTTTCACATCACTCTCATGTCTGGATCACTAATCAAGGAAAAGACAGGAACTCGCCATTATACGCACAGTATATGAGGTTTCAGCTTTGCCACAACGAGCGCCGCCAATAGTTTACCCTAGTCATGACGGATAGGGGGCCTGTTAAAATTCGTGCTCAGCCTATCGCTTATTTTGGGGGCGGCTGTCATCAAACACTATGGGTTTTATAAAAGCAGCCTGAATACTGGAAAATGTAAAACAGCTCAGGCAACCAAAAATACCCCACAAGAGACAGGCTATCCCTTAGAAATACAAATAAATAGGTGATACCCACTACCAAGTTTCTAAACCCTCTTATTATGTGTCCACAAGAAACCAAATGCTGAACTAAGAAAGCATGGTAATAAGCTATTTTACATTTCTTAGGAATCCACTCAACTTTTTTGATCGACTAATCTATTAGCATTAGATCCATCAAAAATCCCAATAAAAGCATATTGTATTTCACCAGACTCTTAGCTATTAGACTTTATATCGAGGCCAACCCATAAAAGATTTAACACGCTTATTTTGTCAAATTTCGCTAAAAACTTATCTTTGATCATGAGTAGATTTGAGATTATCCATCCATTTGAAAAAAGCTCAGGCGACTAAAAAATAATAAGGAAGGCCCCTTGATCAAACCACTAAATTAACTGTAAATTTTTCTGGAATCAATACTCTGATATGTGGTTTTTTCTATTAAAATTCAGGAGATAACTGAGCAGGATAAGGACTTTGCAATCAGCCATGGGCTGGCGGAGAAATTCACTTCAGCGCATCTGGCAACCAAATCATTGACTCGGCATCAGGCTCGTGTGAAACTAAATTAATCGGGCCTGCGCTCGCGTGTCTGATACAAGAATTTTGCCAAAATCCTACCGAGGAGCTTGTGAATTGGGTAAGAAACTGTATGTTGGTAACTTGAGCTATAATATTAGCAATAGTGACTTGGAGAATCTGTTCACCGCTCACGGTACAGTGCGATCCGCTCAAGTGATCATGGATCGTGACACTGGCCGCTCCAAAGGATTTGGCTTTGTGGAAATGGGCACTGACCAAGAGGCTCAAGCAGCAATCTCCGCACTGAACGGTAAACCGATTGAGGGCCGTAATTTGACAGTCAACGAAGCGCGCCCGCCCCAGCAAGGATCTGGTGGTGGCGGCGGCTACGGTGGTGGCGGTGGCGGCGGTGGCGGCAAACGCGGTGGTGGCGGTGGTGGCTACGGTGGTGGCTACGGTGGTGGCGGTGGCGGCGGACGGCGCTATTAACATCTCGTTCTTGCGATAACGTGCTCAAGGATTGAACAGCCTGCAAAGCTTCTCGCGCGGATAATCGTAGCTGACACGCATTCAAAAAAACGCATCGGCGCTTTGGCTATTTTGCCATCAGTTTTTAAGCGCTAATAAATGTCCTGGGCATGAAGGGCCCTTATAAAAACAGGATCGAGCTTTGTACTATCGCCCGCTTCCTCGGGCCAGAGATAACGCTTAACCTATAAAGAACGGGCGACCCATGGTCGCCCGTTTCTATTCGTGCAATCCGCTGAGGCTAACTAACCGTTGGCCCGCGACTCCAGAATTTCAACCGCAGGTAACACCTTGCCTTCCAGGAATTCCAGGAATGCACCCCCCGCCGTCGAGATATACGACACTTTGTCGTAGATATCGTATTTCTGAATCGCAGCAATGGTGTCGCCACCGCCGGCCAGCGTGAACGCCTTGGTGTTGGCAATCGCCATGGCGACGGTCTTGGTGCCCGCGCCGAACTGGTCAAACTCGAATACGCCCACCGGGCCATTCCACACCACAGTGCCCGCCTTCATGATGATGTCGGCCAGTTCCTGGGCGCTCTTGGGGCCGATGTCGAAGATCATGTCATCGTCAGCCACTGCGCCAGCGTCTTTCTGCACAGCGGGTTCAGCGGCGTCAAATTTCTTGCCGGTGACGACATCGACGGCGATGGGAATGTTCGCACCGCGCTTTTTCATCTTCTCGATCAGCGTCTGAGCGGTCGGCACCAGATCATGCTCGCTCAGCGACTTGCCGACATTCTTGCCCACGGCCTCCAGGAAAGTGTTGGCGATGCCGCCACCGACCACCAGTTGATCGACCTTTTCCGACAGGCTTTCCAGCACGGTCAGCTTGGTCGAGACCTTGGAACCACCGACGATGGCGACTAGCGGGCGGGCCGGTTTGGCCAGCGCCTTGGTCAGCGCATCCAGTTCCTCGGTCAGCAGGATGCCGGCGCAGGCGACGGGTGCGAATTTGGCGACACCGTGGGTGGAGGCTTCAGCGCGGTGAGCGGTGCCGAAGGCGTCCATCACAAAAATATCGCACAGCGCTGCGTATTTTTTGGCAGTCTCTTCGACGTTTTTCTTTTCGCCCTTGTTGGTGCGGCAATTTTCCAGCAGTACCACTTCACCGTTGGCGACTTCAAAACCGCCGTTCACCCAGTCACGGATCACCCGCACCGGCTTGCCCAGCTTGGCCGACATGACATCGGCGACTGGCTGGAGTGAATCCTCTGGATTAAACTGGCCTTCAGTCGGGCGACCCAGGTGTGAGGTCACCATCACCTTGGCTCCGGCCTTCATCGCATGTTCGATGGTCGGCATCGACGCAGTGATACGGGCATCGGAAGTCACTTTGCCATCCTTGACGGGCACATTGAGGTCGGCGCGGATGAATACTCGCTTTCCGGCCAAATCCAGATCGGTCATACGCTTGAATTGCATTTTTCTCTCCTCCAAATAAAACCCCCGTCAGTCCTGGCGTGGAGCCAGAGCGGCGGGGGCGAGTGGTTTCAGCTCAGCAAGGAACCGCCACGGCGTGGCGACCGCTTACTTGGCCATGACGCGAACCATTTCCAGCACTTTGCAGGAATAACCCCATTCGTTGTCGTACCAGGCCACGACCTTGACGAAGTTGTCGTCCAGGGCGATACCGGCGTCGGCGTCGAAGGTGGAGGTGTTGCTCTCACCACGGAAATCGGTGGCGACCACTTTATCCTCGGTATAGCCCAACACGCCCTTCATCGGGCCTTCGGAGGCGGCCTTCATGGCGGCGCAGATGTCCTTGTAGGACGCGGGCTTGTTCAGTTCCACCGTCAGATCGACCACCGACACGTCGGAGGTCGGCACGCGGAACGCCATGCCGGTGAGCTTTTTGTTCAACTCGGGGATGACTTTGCCCACCGCCTTGGCGGCGCCGGTGGAGGACGGAATGATGTTTTCCAGAATACCGCGGCCGCCGCGCCAATCCTTGTTGGAAGGACCATCGACGGTTTTCTGGGTGGCGGTGGCGGCGTGAACGGTGGTCATCAGGCCGCGCTTGATCCCCCAGGAGTCATTCAGCACCTTGGCCACGGGCGCCAGGCAGTTGGTGGTGCAAGAGGCATTGGAGATGATCGCTTGGCCGGCGTATTTGTCGTGGTTCACGCCGTAGACGAACATCGGGGTGTCATCTTTGCTGGGCGCGCTTTGGATGACTTTCTTGGCGCCGGCGGCGAGGTGCTTCTTGCAGGTTTCTTCGGTCAGGAACAGGCCGGTGGACTCAACAACGATATCGGCGCCCACCTCGTTCCACTTCAGCTCGGCCGGGTCTTTGACGGCGGTCAGGCGAATTTTCTTGCCGTTGACGATCAGGGTGTTGCCTTCGACCGCAACCTTACCCTCAAACTTGCGATGCACCGAGTCGTATTGCAGCATGTAGGCCAGATAATCGGGTTCGAGCAGGTCGTTGATGCCGACGATCTCGATATCGGGAAAATCCTTCACCGCCGCGCGAAACACCATGCGACCGATGCGGCCAAACCCGTTGATGCCAACTTTGATAGCCATGCTTTCCTCCAACTGTGTGGTGAGCGAAACGTGTGGTTATGAAACAAGGGCGGATGTCATCATCCACCCGGAAAGACTACAAAGATATAGTATAAACCTTAAGCGTTGACCGACAAAAATTAACGTCAGCACGCAGGCTTAAATTTAGAACAGCGCCGTCACAGCGGCAGCCACCCGTTCGACGGTAAAACCGAAATGTTGGAAGATGATTTCCGGTGGCCCGGATTCGCCAAAACAATCGATACCGATCACAGTGCCTTGCGGCCCTGCGTATTTATACCAAGGTGCAGTGACCCCCGCCTCGACGACGACCCGCCGGGTTACTGCGGCCGGTAGCACCGACTCACGATACGCGGCATCTTGGGCGTCAAACACATCCACCGAGGGCATGGACACAACACGAATCCGCCGCCCCTGGCCATTCAACTGCTTGGCTGCTTCGACCGCCAATGGCACTTCGGAACCTGTGGCAATGAGGATGGCCTCCGGGTTGCCGCCGCAGTCCAGCAGCACGTAACCGCCGCGCGCAATGGCCTGCACCTGCTCTGGCGTGCGATCCTGATGCGGCAATTTCTGGCGGGTGAAAATCAGCGCGGTCGGCCCGTTAACCCGCTCCAGCGCCATCTTCCAGGCCACGGCGGTTTCCGTGGTATCGCAAGTCCGCCAGACCGAGAGATCAGGGATGATCCGCAAGCTGGCCACATGTTCAACCGGTTGATGCGTGGGGCCATCGCCGCCCACGCCGATAGAATCATGCGTCAGCACAAACATACAGCGAATCTTCATCAACGCCGACATGCGGATCGCGCTGCGGCCGTAGTCGGCGAACATCAGGAAGGTGCCACCGAACGGGATATAACCGCCGTGTAGCGCCAAGCCGTTCATGATGGCGTTCATCGCGAATTCCCGCGCGCCATAAAAAATCAGGTTACCGTCAGGATGTTCAAAATCCACTGGGCGCGATCCGGCCCAAGGAATGCCGGTCGATTCCGCCAGATCCGCCGACCCCCCAACCAGACTCAGGAAGTGCGGGCCATAAAACTCCAGTACCCGTTGCGAAGCAGCGCGCGTGGCGAGATCTTCATGGCGTTGCTGGGTTTGGTGGATGAACTCCCAGGCAATAGTCTGCCAATTCTCAGGGAAACCGCAGGCCAACCGCCGATCAAATTCGGCCGCCCGTTCCGGAAACTCAGCACGATACCGGGTGAGCAGCACATTCCATTCGTCTTCCGCCGCCTCACCTCTGGCGCGCGCGTCGAAAACGCGGTAAATCTCCGGCGGGATAACGAAAGGTTCATGCTGCCAGCCCAACGCTTCACGGGTTGCAGCCACTTCGGCGACACCCAGCGGCGCACCATGCGATTTCTCGCTGCCGCCCTTGTTGGGCGAACCTTTGGCAATAGTGGTTTTACAACAGATCAGGGTGGGACGCTCATGAAAGGCGCGGGCCTTTTCGATGGCCGCATGGACGGCATCGGCGTCGTGGCCATCCACATTAGGAATGACATGCCAGCCCATGGCCTCAAACCGCAGCGCCACATTATCGCGGAACCAGCCCTGCACTTTACCGTCAATGGAAATCCCATTGTCATCATAGAGGCAGATGAGCTTGCCTAGACCCCAGATACCGGCCAGCGAGCAGGCTTCGTAGGAAATGCCTTCCATCAGGCAGCCATCGCCCAGAATGACGTAGGTATAGTGATCGACGATGGGAAAGCCGGGCCGGTTAAAGCGGGTCGCCAACGCCCGTTCGGCCAAGGCCATGCCCACGCCGTTCGCCAAACCCTGCCCCAACGGCCCGGTGGTGGTTTCCACCCCCGCCGTGCGACCGTACTCTGGATGCCCTGGCGTGCGGGAACCCAGTTGGCGGAAGTTGCGCAGGTCTTCAATGGTAAGATCGTAGCCGCTCAGGTGCAGGAGCGAATACAACAGCATGGAACCATGGCCGTTGGAAAGAATTAAGCGATCCCGGTTAAACCATTTAGGGTTGGCCGGGTTGTGCCGAAAAAAATCGTCCCAAAGCACCGCGCCAAAATCCGCCATTCCCATCGGCGCTCCAGGATGACCGGATTCGGCTCGTTGCACCGCGTCCATGCTCAACGCGCGAATGGCGTTTGCCATGTCCCGGCGAGTGGGCGGTAAGAATTCCTGGCCGGTAGGGCCGATCACGGCCACCGCTTCAGTCGGGTTGTCCGACAAGCGTCGGGCGGCCAATTCGCTACGCGAGGGCATCAACTCTCTCTCCTACATCAGCATCAAATATCGGGGAAATACAGGAACAACGCGCGGTTACTTCGGAAAACGCGCATCGCGCCCTGACTGCGCGCGTCGCTCTGCTGGGACGTTCACCGGAGAGATCACGAGGGATGTCCGGTCGCGCCAAACCCCCCTTTGGGATTCAGTTCGGCCGAAAAATGGCGGCGATTATAGGAAAAATCCCTGAGCGCGCCAAATCATTTATTCCCGAACGGAGACCACCCCAACAGAATGACCGTCAAGAAAAAGGTGCGCTAGCGATGTCCGGTTACAGAAAGTAGGTTTTTAGTGGCGGAAAGCCATTGAACTCAATGGAGCTATACGAGGTGGTATAAGCACCGGTAGAGAGCCAATACAACCGATCCCCGCTTTCCAGCGAAAGCGGCAGTTGATATTGGAAATCCTCATAAAGGATATCCAGGCTATCGCAAGTCGGCCCCGCCAATACCACGTCGCCTTCTTCACCGGTCTTCTCGGTATAAATCGGGTATTTGATCGACTCGTCGATGGTTTCCATCAAGCCATTAAAAACCCCAACGTCGGTATAGACCCAACGCTTGCGGTCGGTTTTGGATTTTTTGGAAATCAAGACGACCTCGCTGACCAGCACGCCCGCTTCACCGACTAGCCCGCGCCCCGGTTCCAGATAGATCACCGGTGCCGAATCCCCAAAATAGGCTTTGACGTAGAAATTGATTTCTTCCGCATAAATCGACAACGGATTGGATTTAACCAGGTAATCGGCGGGAAACCCGCCACCCATATTCATGGCTTGTAGCCGAATATGTGCTTTATCCAACCATTCGAACAGCGAATGCGCCTGAGCGATGGCGGCGTCCCAGGCCGAGATTTCGCGTTGCTGCGAGCCAACATGAAAAGAGATCCCGTAAGGTTCCAAACCCAAATGCGCGGCCAGCATCACCAGATCAATAGCCATCCGCGGCTGGCAACCAAATTTGCGCGACAGCGGCCAATCCGAATCCGAGGTCACAGCGTCCATCAAGAGCCGGAAGAACACCCGCGACCCCGGCGCTTCCTTGGCCAAATTACGGATATCCGCTTCACAGTCGCTGGTGAAAAGCCGGACACCTTTCTCGTAGGCTTCACGAATATCCTTGGCCTTTTTGATGGTGTTGCCGTAACTGAGCCGCTCTGGCGTCACACCCAAATCCAACATCCGGTCGAGTTCGTGAATCGAAGCGATATCGAAATAAGACCCAAGATCCCGCAACACGGCAAGCAACTCCACGCCGGGGTTGGCTTTTACTGCATAGTAGATCTTGGCGGCGGGAAAATGCGTCCGAAATTCCCGATATTTCTCCTGGACTCGATCCAGCAGCACCACCAGAAACGGCGTCTCCTTCTCTTTGGAAAACGCCATGATTTTTTCCCAATCAGCCGGAGGGTAATAATTGCGGTACATAGTTTTTCCTGGTGAGAATGTCGCAAGAAATTCGTTTGCAATCTTACAGTAACGATTCAATCCGCCAAGGCACGATGGCGGGTCAAATCCATCAGCCAAGCGTGCGTCCCCAATGCAGCGGGTCCGGTGGCTTCGGCCGAGGGTTGACTTTGCACGTAGCTGCCATCGGGTTGCATCAGCCAGGCCTGGCGCTCATCGCGCAGACAAATATCCAAAATCTCCCATAAACGCTCGCGCGCCGTCCGGTCCTCGACCGGCGTGGCGGCCTCGACGCGCCCAGAAAGATTGCGGTGCATCCAATCGGCTGAGCCGATAATGAACTCGCCCTCCAGCGGGTCTTCCTGGCCATTGGCGAAGTGGAAAATCCGCGAGTGTTCCAGAAAGCGGCCAATAATCGAGCGGACTCGCACCGTCTCCGTCCAACCCGGCACCCCGGCAATGAGGCAGCAAAAACCGCGCACAATCAGGTCGATGGGAACGCCGGCCTGAGACGCAGCCGCCAAAGCTTGCCCCATGGCTAAATCCTCAACCTGGTTCATCTTGGCGACGATGCGGGCAGGCCGACCGGCACGATGGTGCTCGATTTCCCGCTCAATGGCGGCCAGAAAACGCTGCCGCATATTGATAGGGGCAATCAACAGTTTTTTGAACTGTGGGGTCCGCGAGAAACCGGTGAGATAGTGAAACAGATTCACCACATCGGTGGTGATGAGCGGATCGCATGTCAAGAGGCCGACATCGGTGTACAGCCGTGCGGTCTTGATGTGGTAGTTACCAGTACCGATATGGGCGTAGCAGCGCAACCCGCCGCTTTCCTTACGCACCACCAGCGCCACCTTAGTGTGGGTTTTGAGGCCAAGCACCCCATAGGTGACATGAGCACCCACCTTTTCCAGATCCTTAGCCCAGCGTAAATTGCGTTCCTCGTCAAAACGGGCTTTCAGCTCAATGACGCAGGCCACCTGTTTACCGGCTTCGGCAGCGCGAATCAGCGATTGGACGAATGGCGTGTCATCGCCAATCCGATAAACCGTCATCTTGATAGCGACGGTTTGCGGATCGGTGGCGGCATCACCGATGAAATCCTCAACGCTGGTATCGAAGCATTCGTAGGGGTGATGCAGCAGCAGATCACCGGATCGAATCACCGCGTAGATATCCACCTCTTCGTTAGGTATACGGATCGGCGGCAGCGGGTTCCATACGGGGTCGCGCAGAGCGGGCACATCGAGGCCGGCGATTTGGAACAAGCCCGTATAATCCAGCAGGCCGGGCAGTGCGTAAACCTCGTCGCTTTCCAATTCAAAGCGTTCCATCAGCCCTTGACGCAGAGCCGGGTGGGCGTCCGGCGCCAGATCCAACCGCACCACCGGCTCAAAACGGCGCTGTTGGAGCGCTTCCGCCACCACTTCCCGTAAGCTGTCATCGTCTTCCTCGTCGAGTTCGACCTCGGCGTTGCGCAGGATGCGAAACAGCGTGGCGTTCACCAATTCCATGCCAGGAAACAGCTTATCGGCGCTATGCCGAATCAAGTCTTCCAGCCGTAAAAATCGATGCTCTCCCTCGCCGGTATCCGCCTTGAGCGCAATCCAAGGCGGCAGAATGGTCGGTATTTTGACCCGTACCGGCACGTATTCGTCGGTGTCGGGATTGCGCAAGATAAAGCCCCAGTTGGTGGAGAGGTTCGACATGAACGGAAAGGGATGGGCTGGGTCCATGCCGAGCGGCGTCAAAGCCGGTGAGACGTTATGATCGAAAAGCGCCCCCGCCTCCTCGCGCTGTGCTTCGGTAAGCTGCTGCCATTCCAGCAAAAAGACCCCATGTTCAGCCAGGCGAGGCAGCAGATCTTGATAACACTGGGCCTGCCGCTTCAGTTGTTCAATCACCTTGGTACGGATTTCCACCAGCCGTTTACGCGGCAACAAGCCAACCCGCTTCATGTAAAACTCATCAAGGTTAGAGGTAAAGATCGCCAGGAATTTGAGTCGTTCGAGCAGAGGCGTGCGCTCATCCAGCGCCTCATGCAGCACCCGTCCGTTAAAATCGAGCCAACTCAAATCCCGGTCGATCCAGGCATGGGCCAGCAAGCCCTCACGAGAGGCGAGGATTTGCCCGGCGTCAGCCGCTGCTGGATGGGCTTTCTTACCGCGCTTGGGCTTGACGCGGGTCAAGCTCAGACCCGTCTTGGTTTCTTGATGTTTGGCGGACATAAGACATTCACCTTTGACAGCGGCGCTGAAGGATGGCCAGCCACATTATGGAGTCGTCGGGCGCATTGGCAAGGTGTGGCAGTCGGAAATTCGTCGAGCGCCTGTGCTTGCAACAGCGGTGGAGGTCAATGCGGGTAGACAGGGCAGACAGGGGGATCAACGTGGGTCGGTTGTGGCTTAATCCAAAGTGATTGACAAGCGTTTACCCAAAGCTGCCGCTGCTCGCTCCAGTTGCTTGAGTGTGGGATTAGCCGTCGCTTGTTCCAAACGCTGAGCTGAAGGCCAAGAGGTTTGGAGGGCACGGGCCATTTCAGCCAGTGTTCGGCCCTGTTCCTCGCGTGTCTTTCGCAAAAGCAGCGCAACTTGGACACGGGCTTGTGGATAGGCGACTGAGCGACCTTCACCCGGCGACGGTAACGGAATTGCCCGACCGTCTGCCAAGCGCTGTTCGATCACCAAGGAAAGTACTTCTGCGGCATTAAAAGCGGCTTCTTCTTCCGTGCTGCCTTCAGTAAAACCCTCCTCGAAATCAACCAACTGCACCACATAGCCACCACCTTCTTGCGGTTCGAGGGTGTAGGGATAGGCAGTATTCATATCAGTTTGACTCCCGTCTATTGCTCGATTTTCTTGAGTAAGCCGATTCCCAAGTCATGGTGACCATGCACTGGAACAGGGACCGTCACGCTACCTTTCTTGAGCATGTGATGGCTACCGTTGATTCGAGTCATCGACCAGCCAGCCGCTTGCAGGATTTTGATCGCTTGTTTGCCATTCATAAATAAGACTATCTATGGCAAAGAACCCAAATCACTCTCCTCCCAGCCAACACGAGCGTAGAGTACGTCGGCTGATCGGAGGGTGATCGGTGCCCGAAACTAATGCGCCAGGACTTGATAGACGCCCTCGGTATAAGCCGCCATGGTATCCCAGTTGAATTGGGATGCCACCGCCAGACGGCCGTTGGCCCCAAGCGCGCGGCAATGGTCGTGATCGGCTAGGAGCGAACCGATGCCGTGCGCCATGCCGCCGGCATTGGCGTCCACCAGAAAACCATTCACGTTATGCCAGACAAACTCTCTGGGGCCACCGGCGGTGGTAACGACCACCGGTTTACCGGCCGCCCAACCTTCCAGCACTACAATGCCAAACGGTTCGTTGCGGCTGGGCACCGCCACGATATCGCACGCCCGCATCAAATCGATATATTGCCAGCGCGGCATATGGCCCAGGAACACGATGGCGTGGGCCGCGCCAACCTCATCGGCTCGCCGCATGACCATCTCTTTTTCCGGTCCTTCACCCGAAATGATAAAGCGCGCTTTGGGATAAGACGCAAGCACCATAGGCACGGCTTCGACCAGCATATCCATACCCTTCTGTGCGGTCATTCGACCAGGCGAGAAGATAGTGGGCGCCAGCGGCGCAATCCCATAACGACTCTTCACTTCGGCCGGATTGATATAGCCGTCAAACGCATGGTAATTCACGCCATTGTGAACGACGTGAATCTTCTCCTTGGGGACGTGATAAATTCGGCACAACTCATCATCCAAAAAGTGGCTGACCGCAATCACGATATTCGCGTTGTGGCAACCCGCCGCCTCGGCATCCCGCACCCAGCGCGCGAAACCCTTATAAAACACGTTACCGTCACGGCCGTACTCGGTGGAATGCATGGTCAATACGCTCGGCGTGCTGAAACCGTCCATCGCGTATTTCATGGCGTTGGCGGTCAGCCAGTCATGAGCGTGCACGATTTCAAACTTGCCCACCATAGAGGTAATTTCATGAAAACGGTGAGCCATGGCTTTGCACATGTAGTCCATGCACTCGACATCATTTTCACTTAAACCATGATCAATGCGATGGTAGTGAACACCATCAATCCAGTCATAATGGTTTTGGTTTTCTTGCCGCCGAGTGATGACATAGAGATCATGACCCCGGCGCTGCAAGCCGGCCGCCAATTCCGTGACATGGACCCCAAGGCCCCCGGAAGCAATGGAATGCAAAGATTCCGAAGTAAACATGGCGATGCGCATTATTTTAACCCTCATTAGCCGGCCAAACCGGCTTGCTCTTTATCCCAAAACAAACTTGCGCCCGCCCCCTGACGAGGACCGATGCCAGACACCAGCCGTTGGGGCGAAGTCGGCAGCACCTCGGTTCGGCGCTGTATTGTTGCAATGCAATATAGGGATTATGCGCGCTGATCGTCTCAATTTACAAACAGGATTGCTCGCTCACTGCAATCTGGCGTCGTATCTTTAGCTAACAAGGCGAAAGCAAAGAGGACCGTAAATTGATGTGTTGTGCCCTTGTTCGGATCGCTACGTCCTTGCTCGTCATCGGTTTAGTGGTCACTGGGTCACCGGGCCATACCGCCTCAGCCATCAATGCCACCATTGATCTAACCACAGGGCCACGAAGGATTTTTACTCCTGCCGTGGCGCTGGGAGCGGGGATAGACGGTCACTCGCAGGGAGATAGCGCAGCGATCTATCGGCCGGAGATCCTGCGCGCCATGCGCTCGGCTGGTTTGGGGCCATTGAGTTATCGATTGCGCACCGAACTGGCCATAGAGGCCTGGCATTGGAACCCGCGCGGCCAGTGGAGCGATCCAGCGCGCCGGGAAGGCTATTGGGCATCGGACGATCAGTCTGATACGCCGATTCTGGCCTCTTACGGCTATCGTTTGCCGCGCCGTGGCAACACCATCGACCAGGCGGAAAACAATGGCTATTCGCGTCTGGTCGATGGCGATGTAACCACGTTCTGGAAAAGCAATCCTTACCTGGATCAGCGCTATACAGGCGAGGATAACCGCCGTCACCCGCAATGGGTGATCGTCGATTTTGCGAAACGGACCCCAGTGAACGCGCTACGCATCGCCTGGAGCAACCCCTATGCTGTCCGCTACAGGGTCCAATATTGGGCTGGCGAAGATCCCCAAGATCCCGATGAATATCCCCAAGGTCACTGGCAAAACTTTCCTACAGGCCAAATCTCGGCTGGCCAAGGTGGCAATGTCACTCTCCGGCTAAGTCAACGCGCCATCCGGCTACGCTTTATGCGGATCTTGCTGGAAGAGTCATCCGCGAGCGCGCCGCCCGCCGCCAAAGATCCGCGCGATGCACTCGGTTATGCCATCTGGGAACTCCATGGCGGTACGCTCAACGCTTCAGGACAATTGCACGATGTCATTCGCCACGGCAAGAAGGCGGACCGGCAAACGCGGCTGTTTGTCTCGTCCACCGACCCTTGGCATCGGGCCATCGATATCGATAAAGAGGTGGAGCAGCCGGGTATCGACCGCGTGTTCTCCAGCGGAATCCGCCAGGATTTACCGGTCCTGATGGCGGTGGGCGCCCTGTACGACACACCCGACAACGCCGCCGCCCTACTCCGCTATCTAAAACGGCGTGGCTATCCGCTACGGGGCGTGGAAATCGGTGAAGAGCCGGATGGCCAGTACGTGGCGCCGGAGGATTACGGTGCGCTTTACTTGCAAATAGCCGATGCGCTGCGGGCGGTCGATCCAGCCATCACCTTAGGCGGCCCTTCTTTTCAATCCCTCTGGGATCAACCGATGATGGCTTGGTCAGGCACTGAGGTGGCCCAGGATCAGCCTTGGCTGGCTCGTTTCTTGAGTTATTTGCAAGCACGCGACCGTCAGGCAGCCCTGGGTTTTTTGTCCTTTGAGTGGTATCCCTTTGATGAGGTGTGCGCACCACCCGCACCAAAACTGCAACAAGCCCCTGTTTTACTCCGGTCAGCGCTAGATGAACTCTACCGGCAAGGCTTGCCGCGCGCGGTTCCCCTCTATATGACGGAATACGGTTATTCGGCGTATTCGACCCAAGCGGAAGTCGATTTAACCGGCGCGTTATTTAACGCCGACACGGTAGGAACCTTCCTGGAATCCGGCGGCGCGACCGCCTATTTGTACGGCTATGAGCCTAGCCCCATTTACCGGGCGCCAGACTGCAATACCTGGGGCAACAATACCTTGTTTTTATCCGATGAAAGTCGGCGTATCCTCGCACCCACCGCGACGTACCACGGCATCGCTTTGCTCACTCAACAATGGCTGGGGAACCCGAATCAGCCCCACGCAGTCTATTCGGTACGGTTGACCAAGGGTCGCGCGGCTGGCCGGCTGCCAGTCAGCGCCTATGCCGTCAAACGCCCCGATGGGCAGTGGGCGATGCTGTTGCTTAACAAAGACTCAAAGCAGGATCAGGTGGTGGCATTACACTTCTTGCAGCCTTTGGCAAGGATCAGTGAACCTTTTCTCGGTCCCGCCGACCTTTATCAGTTCTCAGCCGCTCAATATCGGTGGCAAGCCAACGGCGAACACGGTCGCCCACTGCGGAGTCGGCCACCTGCCCATAGCCGATTAGCAAGCCATCAGCCCGTTAAGGTGCGGTTACCCCCTGGGTCATTAACCGTGATACGTAGCCACCAACAACCCTGACGGCAGCGGCATTTGATCAGGCCCGTTAGCCTGACCGTGGATTAATGACTTCTAATGATCAATTGTTTCAATGCGGTATTCCGCTGCTCTATCACCTGCGAACCACGATATGCCACAGCCATCGCCCCCACTTGCCCAAGCTGATTCCACTACTTTAGCGGAATTCCCCGACTCTCCTGAGATCAAGCCGGTATTTTTTGATCCCACCAACAAGCGATGGCCACGGTTGCGCGCAGGCATGACGCTGGTCGCTGTGGTATTGACGGTACTGCTGGGCGGACTCCTTTTCAGCATACTCGCCAGCCCGGCGCTGCCTACTCTGAACTTGCCTGGCGCCAGTTTCTTGCCGCAGGGCGCTCACGCCGTACCTCCGATCCCTGCGCTAGCACCGGCCCGAACGCTGACCCACCGGGAGCGCGCTTTCGAAAAAACCAAGATCAAACTGGCCCGAGCACGCGACCGCGATTTGCGACAACTGCTGGCACAAGCCCCCCAAGCCGACCCGTTGGCCGATAAGAAACAACTGGCTATCGGTTTTTTCGTCAACTGGGACGATTCGAGCATGACCTCGCTCAAGCAAAACCTGGGCAGTCTGGATATGGTCATCGCCGAATGGTTGCATCTGGTGGATGAAGACGGTTTACTGCGGGAAGATGACCCAACCCGGCAGACACATGCCACCCAATACATCCGCGACCGGCGTCCCGACTTTGCCATCGTGCCGTTGGTCAATAACTGGAACGGCAAGGAGTGGGAAGGGGCCAAGCTGGCCAACATGTTGGCAAAGCCTGCCGCGCGGGCGCATGTCATCGAGCAGTTGACCGATTACGTGGAACGCCATCGCTTCGCTGGCGTCAGCATCGACTTCGAAAACATTCCTGCCAAGGCTCAGCCCAATTTTCAACGCTTCATAGCGGAACTGTACGCCGCGTTTAAGCCGAAGAACTGGTCGGTTTCGGTCAACGTGCCTGCTAGCGATCCGAGCTTTGACTACCGCAAATTAACCGCGAGCGCCGATTATCTGATCCTGATGATTTATGACGAACACTGGTCAACAGGCACACCGGGACCTATTGCCAGTCTACCCTGGTTCGCCAAGGCGCTTCGCCAGCGCCAGCACGATATCCCTGCCGACAAGATGATCGTCGCAATCGGCAATTACGCCTACGACTGGCAGGCTGGCGGCCATCCCGCCGAGGAGCGCACCTACGAAGAAGCGGTGCTGATCGCCAAGGAATCGGAAGGGGTCATCCACCTCGATCCAGTCTCACTCAATCCCACGTTCAATTACGCCGATGATAATGACCGTATCCATCATGTGTGGATGCTGGACGCAGTGACCGCCTTCAATCAGTTGGTGGTAATCCGCTCGGTACAGCCGCGCGGCATCGCGCTATGGCGCATGGGTAGCGAAGATCCCGCCTTATGGCGCGTATTTGGGAAAGCGGCCCCACTGGATACGGCGCTCGCTAGCGAGTTGGGCCAAATCCAGTTTGGCTACGGCCTGGACTATGAGGGCCAGGGCGAAATCCTTGAAATCACCGCGCGCCCGCAGACTGGAAACCGGACCATCACCTTTGATCCAAAACGCAACCTCATCACGGCGGAGCACTACACCCAATTTCCTTCGCCCTACATGATCACGCGCCATGGCGGCGCAACGCGCAAGGTCGCGTTGACCTTCGACGACGGCCCCGATGCGCTTTATACCCCGCAGATTCTCGATGCGCTCCACCAGGCCGGCGTACCAGGCACCTTCTTCATCATTGGCGTCAACGGCGAACTGAACCCGGATTTGTTGCAACGCGAGGTTGCGGAAGGGCACGAAATCGGCAATCACACCTTTACCCACCCGAATATCTCCAATATCTCCGCGACTCAGTTTCAGCTTGAATTGTCGGCGACCCAACGCTTGCTAGCCAGTGCGGTCGGGCGCCATTCGCTGTTGTTCCGGCCCCCCTACGCGGTGGACGCGGAGCCAGAAACCATCGATCAGCTTCGCCCGGTCGAATGGGCGAGCGAGCAAGGCTATCTGGTGGTGGGAATGCAGATCGATCCCGATGATTGGCAGCGGCCAGGAGTCGATGAGATCGTCCAGCGGACAGTGGCCGAAGCCGAACGTGGGGAAGGCAATATGATCCTGCTACACGATGCGGGCGGCGACCGTAGCCAAACGGTCGAAGCCATCCCCAAGATCGTCGAGGCACTGCGGGCCAAGGGGTTCCAGTTCGTGACCGTCTCGGACTTGCTGGGGCGCAGCCGCGATGCGGTGATGCCGCTGGTGGCGCCGGATAGCCAATGGCAGACTTGGTGGGACGGTGCAGCGTTCGGCTTTCTTAACTGGTCGAGCAGCTTGATTCATTGGCTGTTCTTATTAGGCATCGTCCTGGGCATTGCCCGTCTGCTCTTTATCGGCGTGCTGGCCATCTATCAGCGTTGGCGCCAGCGGCATACCGTCTTCGATCCGGCCTATTCGCTTTCAGTTGCGGTGGTGGTACCGGCCTATAACGAGGAAAAAGTGATCGCACAAACCATCGCATCTCTGCTGGCTAGCGATCATCCTCAACAGTTTGAAATCATCGTGGTCGATGATGGCTCCAGCGATGCCACCTATCGGATTGCCAGAGAAAGCTTCGCGCACGATGCACGGGTTAAAGTTTTTACCAAACCCAACGGCGGCAAACCGGCGGCGCTTAACTTCGGTCTGGCGCAGACTCGCGCGGAGATCATCGTGGCCCTGGATGCCGATACGGTGTTCACGCGCGACACCCTCACCAAGCTGGTCCGCCATTTCGCCAATCCGCGCATTGGCGCGGTGGCCGGTAACGCCAAGGTCGGCAACCGAATCAATCTGCTGACCCGCTGGCAAGCACTGGAATACATCACCAGCCAGAATCTGGATCGTCGCGCCTTCGACGTACTCAATTGCATCACCGTGGTCCCTGGCGCGGTGGGCGCTTGGCGGCGCAAATTGATCTTGCAAGCGGGCGGTTTTACCGATCTGACCTTGGCGGAAGACGCCGATTTAACCATGGCGATTCGCCGGCTTGGTTACGCCATCGTGTACGAAGATGAAGCCGTCGCGCTGACCGAAGCGCCCGACACCGTGCGTGGCTTCATTCGCCAGCGTTACCGCTGGATGTTTGGCACTTTGCAAGCGGCCTGGAAACACCGTGACGTGCTCTTCCGGCCGCGCCATGGCGCGCTAGGCTTTGTGGCGCTGCCGAATATCTTTATTTTTCAGGTCTTCTTTCCGTTGATCTCGCCGGTGATGGATCTTTTACTGGTCTGGTCGCTGGGGTCAGCCGCTATCAGTCACTGGCAACACCCCGCCGAGTTTTCGCCGGATGCACTCTGGCGAGTGCTGTTTTATTACGCCCTGTTCGTGACGGTAGATTATCTGGCGGCTATTTTGGCTTTCGCCCTGGAACGCCGGGAAAGCTGGAGCTTGCTGGTCTGGTTGTTCTGGCAACGCTTTTTCTATCGCCAATTGATGTACTACGTCGCCATCAAGAGCGCATTGACCTCTTTGCGCGGCGTGCTGGTAGGCTGGGGCAAGCTGGAGCGCAAAGCCACAGTTACGGCGGAGGCCGCGTTATAAAATTGCCTGTGATGCCGTAGCCTTGGCGTGCGTGCCAACCGACCTAAGCCAATCGGTGTAATTTGCGCTCAGGGCGGCAACACCCACGCTGATATCCGAAAAGTCGAAAAACGGCAGGCCATATTGGCCGCATTGCCGCTGATACCAACGGCTGTGCTTGATTTGGCTTTCCAGATAAGCGCGGGCGGTTTTCTTCGATCTCTCGGCAAGCCAGTGGGCTTTTTCCCGTTTGATCATCGTCAGACGCTGTTCCACAGTGCCGTTCGGATATCCGCAATACACCGGATAGAACTGGCCCTGGCTTCGATCCTTCAGTTTTTTGGCCGGGGCCGGATCAATCCAACCGCCTTCAACAAGGCAAGCCGCGTTCACCGCTAATAGCTGCACGACCACCTGCAATGCGATCTTGTCGGTGGCCTTCTCCAGGTTAGTGTGATCCTCGAACGCGCTGTCGAGAATATCGTAAAACTCGTCCAGCTCGACAATCGGCCACTGTGCTTCGGCTGCCAACGCTCTGGCGACCACTGACTTTCCAGATGCGCTGGCGCCGCCTATGAAGTAAATCGCGCTTGCCATTGGCTGGGAATCTCTTCAGATCTTCTCGCCTATGGCACGCGGCTCATCCAGCCCCTGCTCCGCCAGCGCTGCCGCCCGAAACAGCGCACGACCCTTATTCATCGTCTCTTCCCACTCATTTTGCGGAACAGAATCCGCCACCACGCCACCCCCAGCCTGAATATGCAGCATTCCATCCTTTAAGACGGCGGTGCGGATGGCGATGGCAGTATCCATATTGCCCGACCACGACAGATAGCCGACCGCGCCGGCGTAGATGCCGCGCTTGACCGGCTCCAATTCGTCGATGATTTCCATGGCGCGAATCTTAGGCGCACCGCTCACCGTACCGGCGGGAAAAGTGGCCCGTAACGCATCAATGGCCGTCAGACCTGGCCGCAACCGACCTGTCACGTTGGAAACGATATGCATGACATGCGAATAACGCTCGACCACCATCTTTTCAGTCAGCCGAACGCTACCGATTTCGCTGACCCGACCGACATCGTTGCGGCCCAGATCGATCAGCATTAAATGCTCGGCCAACTCCTTGGGATCGGCCAATAACTCTGCTGCCAGCGCCTGGTCCTCCGCTTCGGTCGCCCCCCGCCAACGGGTGCCGGCAATAGGCCGCACCGTGAGCAGGCCGTCTTCCAGCCGGGTCAGAATTTCCGGCGAGGAACCGACAATATGAACATCGCCCAGATTCAGAAAATACATATAGGGCGAAGGATTCAGGCCGCGCAGCGCCCGATACAAATCCAGCGGCGGCGCCTTAAACGGTGCCGACAAGCGCTGCGAGGGCACCACCTGCATACAATCCCCGGCCAGAATATAGTCCTTGATCCGCTCCACCGCATTTTCGTAGCCCGTCTTGGTAAAGCCGGAGACGAACTGAATCTCTTCCGCCGCCGGGCGCGTTCGATAGGGCGCATAGAGCGAGCGCGGAGTGCGCAACAGTTCGCTCCAGTCATCCAGCCGTTGCTGGGCGCGGGAATAGGCACGCTCCACCGCCGGATCAACCAAGGTGATCAGATAGAGTCGCCCGGCCAGGTTGTCGAACACCACCACATCTTCCGACACCAGCAAGAGAATATCCGGGTTATCCAGCGGATCGGGATTCGGGCAATGCGCCAGCTTGGGTTCGATGTAGCGGATGGTGTCATAGCTGAAATAGCCGACCAGCCCGCCGATGAAGCGCGGTAAACCCCCGCCGGTGGCCGGCACCCGATACCGGCTCTGAAACTCTTGAATCCACGCCAGCGGATCGGGGCACTCCAGCGATTCGACGATTTCTCCGGCGTGCTCAACCGTCACCCGCTGGCCACGAACCCGGATGATCTTGCGACAGGGCAGGCCGATGATCGAGTAGCGGCCCCATTTTTCGCCGCCGTGAACCGATTCCAGCAAATAGCTATACGGCGCATCGGCCAGTTTGAGATAGGTGCTGAGTGGGGTATCGAAGTCGGCCAGCATCTCACGGGCGACGGGGATGCGGTTGAAGCCCTGTTCAACCAGGCGTTGAAAGTTTTTTTGGTTCATAAATCGCGGACAATCCTGAGCGGCGAAAACGGAAAATTCTAAGAATCTGCATGTTGCGATTCTAACCGCGCCATCGAAAGTCCGGGGGTAACTTACCGCACAAGCAGGAAAACAGGGATCGAGCCGACTGGCACATCAGACAACTCTGTCCAGCAGGCCAAGCAAATCGGTGATGGAGTCGATGACCGCATCCGGGTTTGCCTCATGGATCGGGTGGCCGTGGTTGTAGCCGTAAGGCACGCACACCACGGGACAACCGGCGTTACGGGCGGCGCTGACATCATTGCGTGAATCACCCACCATGAGGCTTTGCGCAATAGGGACGCCCAATCGCTCAGCGCACAGCAACAAAGCATCCGGTGCTGGCTTGGGATTGGGTGTGCAATCGCCACCGACGACTGTGGCAAAGAAGTGACCGATCCCCAGACGCGCCAGGAGCGGTATGGAAAACTCGGTGAGTTTGTTGGTGACGCAGGCCATGGGTAAGCCGGCGGCTTGCAATTGGCTTAAGCCCTCGCGCACGCCAGGATAAACGGTGCTGTAGACACTGATATGGCTGGCGTAGGCGGCTTTGTACAGCGGTTTGGCGCGGGCGAATAAATCTGGGTCTGCACGGCCCGCCATGTCGTTGGTGATCGCACGACAAATCAAGTTATCGACTCCGTTACCGACCCAAATGCGTACTTGGGCTTCCTCACGGGCTGGCAAGCCAAGCTGCTGGAGCATGATATTTACAGCGGCCGTCAAATCCGGTGCGCTGTCCACCAAGGTGCCATCAAGGTCAAACAATAGAGCAGTAATGTTTTTGAACATGGTTTCAGTGGCTAGCCTTGGCAAGTTCCGCCCGCATGGCGGCGATGGTAGATCGATAATCAGGTGTATTGAAGATAGCGGACCCGGCCACGAAGGTATCGGCACCGGCCTCGGCAATGGCGCGGATGTTATCGGTTTTGACCCCGCCATCCACTTCAAGCCGGATTGGATAACCACTGGCATCGATTAATTGGCGGGCTTCGCGCAGTTTGTCCAGGGTACGGTCGATGAAACGCTGACCGCCGAAGCCGGGATTAACCGCCATCAGCAACACCATATCCAGCTTATCCATCACATAGTGTAGATAATTCAGTGAGGTAGCGGGATTGAACACCAATCCGGCTCGGCAGCCGCAATCGCGGATCAGTTGCAGGCTGCGATCAATATGCTCACTGGCTTCAGGATGGAAGGTGATGTAACTGGCACCGGCTTCGGCAAAATCGGGAATGATCCGATCCACCGGCTTGACCATGAGATGTACGTCGATGGGCGCGGTGACGCCGTATTTGCGCAGCGCCGCGCAGACGAGCGGGCCGATGGTGAGATTGGGGACGTAGTGGTTGTCCATTACATCGAAATGGACGATATCCGCGCCGGCGGCCAGCACGGCGTCCACCTCCGCCCCAAGTCGGGCGAAGTCAGCCGATAGAATGGAAGGCGCAATCCAGTAATCCTGCATAACGAGGCCGTGTTGTCTCCAGTGGAAGGTCCGGGTGGCGCCTGGAGTAGCAACCCAGGTTGGGCGCTAACTTTACCCGAATCGGCTGGGGTTTGGCAGGTTTGGCGTAGCTTGTGTGGTTTGGAGAGCGTGATGGAGCAAGGGATAAGCAAAGAGATTAGCTCTTCATCCGCTGGTTAGGAGCCGCTTCGCGTTGAGCAAGCAACGGATGGTAATCCGCCGCCCTGCTGGTGTGGGCGCGAAGTGTCCGCGACAACGTTTGAATTCACCGGCCTTGCGCGGCTTTATGCGCAAGGTCCGGTGGAATGATGGGTTGGGCCTCGGCGAATATGGCCTAGGATTCCTCACTTGGGTTCTGTGCCTTTCGTGCTGCGTTCCAGAACGTGTTGAACACGACCTTAACGCCAAGCCACCATGCATAAATGGCATAGGTGGATTGACATTCTTCATCGGTGAGCAACCCATGCGCCAGCTCATTTCGGAGGTTTGGTCCAAGTGCGTCACAGAAGAGAGCCTTAAGCTCAAACGCCAAGTCCTCTCCGAAGATCTGTGTGACCTCTGGAATCTTCATCAATGTGCTAAGGCCGTTCTCGTTCTCAATGCCATCCTTATCCAGAGTGGTAGTTTTGACGCCAACGGCCTTCAGATGCCAACGAACCATGTGCTCGATTTGAGGCACCAAGATGTGTAGCGCAGCAACAAAGTCATTGTCGTAACCTGCGAAAAGCGCTCGACCCATGAGGCGCTTTCTGTCTGTCGGGACGATAGGGGAGCGACTGGCGATGGCAATAAAATCCTCCGCTCGGAGTCGGTGTTCAAGGCGCAAGATTTCGAGTGCCGGCCATATTTCGCCCTGTACGATCAAGCCAAGCTCCATGCCGTAGTGCTTGACCATCTCCGCCCACAGTGTGGCCTTGTACTCCTCAGAGTTGGCGTCCCCAAACCCCATGCCAGGACGTTTCGCAATCACTCGGCCGTCACGCGACATGTGTGTCGCAGCAAATAGAGCCTGTAACGGATGCTCACGAAGCATTTTCTCCGAGAACTCGCGTATCTTTCCTGCTCTCGCGCCACGATAGATGTTTGCGAACGCTGCGAGTGCATCGAGCGTCGGTTTTCCCTTTACCGCGCCAATGGCCGTTTCGACTATCTCGGAAATGTCGATAGTCGGTGATGTGATCTGCCCCATTTCATCAAGGGATTTGGCGCCAGCATTGCTCAGATGCTTATGCAACTCTGCAATCCTTTCGTCGACCCTGTGAGTATTTCGCTCACTGCGAGGGATGTTGCGATAGGACTGGATTGCGTTCTCGTAGAAGCTTGCCGCAACCAGGTTGCTGGGTTGCTCAGCAGACAATCTGGCCACCGCCTCCTTAACCCAACCCTCAGCAAGGAAAGCAGTCATCTCCGCTGCTTTGGCTATGTTGCCAGTCTGCTGAAACCATCGTGATGCGGCATCAGAGTAGTTTCTGGCTCGATACAGGTCACCATCGCCATCGAAGGCACGGGCTGTGGCTTCAAGCTTAGCAGCAACAGCTAGACGATGAGCGTGACCAAGCCTGTGACTTGCGAGCACGTCGGAAAGCCAAAGAGAAAGGTACCCATCTTCCTTTCTGGAATTTTCAAATGCTGCGACGATTGCAGCTTCGATTTCCTTCAACCGATCACCGGCGCCGGCCTTAAGCATCAGGGTGAGGCTTATCGCTCGCAGCCAGCACTCCCGACTGCCTCGAATCCAAGTTTCTGAATCGAGAGGGAGTTGGCGGTACGCATCAATAGCGAGCAAGGCGTGCTTTGGACTTCGCGGTTCAATCAACAGCCAAACTAGATCAGCAAGTCGTGCTTGGAGCCAAGGGTCGTCGACTTCTTCGACAAACGCAGCGAAGAGGTCTACATCCGACCGCTGAAAGTCGATTGGTGAGGATGAGCGTCTTCCGTTCATGACCATGAACGGTTTGAATGGCTCGTTGGGGCTGCTGGGATTCAGCATCATCGAACAAGCGTCCGCGAGGAGCCAAAGACCCTTACCTTCAGAAAGCAAGCCATTCTCAATTGCCGTCCGAGCGGCGGTCGAAAGAGCTTGCCACATGCTTGAATAGCCCTCGCGGTCACCAACTGCGAGAGCTTCCCTCCAGCCGGAATTGCGGAGGCTTTCAATAGTCGCTGTCGTTTGTTCTGGGTAACGTTCCATGCAGAAACCGTGTGTCGTAGATCAAGAGGCCCAACAAGTAATTATAAAGTTCTGTATAACTTCCTTATGCTGGAGTTATACAACAACGCCTCACAATTCTTGCACCGTCACGCCGGGCATACCGGACGCCAGCATTCCAATTCGCGCTGCTTCGGCAAAATCCGCCCCGTGAAAGCTTTCCAAGACCGACCCGACCGTTTCCGGCGCGCAGGACACCAATAGGCCGCCGCTGGTCTGCGGATCGCACAGCAAGCGCCAAGCCCAGTCCGGTAAATTGGGATCAAGCTGAACCTCATGCCCGTAGCTAGCCCAATTGCGCTCTATCGCACCGGGGCCGATGCCTTGCGGGGTCAACTGAAGCGCGGTCGGCAGGATCGGCAAAGCGGAAAACTGGACTGAGGCCGCCAGCCCCGAACCCCGGCATATCTCCAGCAAATGCCCCAATAGCCCAAAGCCGGTGACATCGGTCATCGCATGGACGCCAGCCAGCGCGCCAAGGGCCTGACCCACCTGATTCAATTGCGTCGTCACCGCCAGCAGCTCCGCATAGCCCGCCGTATCCAACAACCCTTTCTTGAACGCGGCGCTGAGCACGCCAACCCCCAACGGCTTGCCGAGGATCAGCACATCGCCGGGCCGGGCGGTATCGTTGCGCTTGAGCTGCGCGGGTGCGACCAGCCCCATCACCGCCAGGCCATAAATCGGCTCCGGCGAATCGATGGAATGACCACCGGCCAGCGCGATGCCCGCGGTACGGCAGACATCGGCCCCGCCCTCCATGATGCGACGGATCACTTCCAGCGGCAGGGTATTGATCGGCATCCCCAAAATGGCCAATGCTAGGATTGGCGTCGCTCCCATCGCGTACACATCGGAAATCGCATTAGTGGCGGCGATCCGGCCAAAATCGCGGGGATCGTCCACAATCGGCATAAAAAAATCGGTGGTGGCGACCAGCGCCTGCTGGTCATTCAGGCGGAATACGGCAGCATCGTCGGCGGTGGCGCTGCCGACCAGCAGATCGGGATGGGGGAAGCCGCCAGAGACACCCGCCAGCGCCTCACGCAACACTGCCGGGGCGATTTTGCAGCCACAGCCGCCGCCGTGGGTCAGCGTCGTGAGGCGTATTGAGGACGGATCGGCAACAGCGGACACTGCTGAAGTGAGCATGACGGTAGTCTCGTGGTGAAAGTGGTTCGATCAAAGTCATGCGCCAGACTGGCGACCGACTTGACCACTCGCCTGCGAGGCCAGCAGCCAGTCAATAGGTTAAGCAACGATTACTGTGGAGAAAGCCAAAAAATGGCGGAAGGGCGTGGGAGTCGAACCCACCAAGGACCGCCTGACGGCCCCCACCGGATTTGAAGTCCGGCCGCCTCACCGGATGACGCCGCCCTTCCGTAAACACTGCTTCATGGTTTCGAGTCGTTCAGACCGAGCAGGGTATCGCGGAAGATGCGATGCTCGTCGCCGATCCGATGAGAGTAGCCAAGCCGGTCGAAGAATTCCAGGATGTGGATGGCGACCTTACGCCCGCCGCCGATTCGATCACGAAAGCTGGCGGCGCGGGCCGCGCCCTCTTGTTCAGCCAGAGCAAAGGCCAGCGCCGATAATTCAGCCACCGCCTCACGGGTAAAGAAATGATCCTGGGCCACTTGAAACACCTCGCCCATGCCCGCCAGTTGTTTCAGCAAGCGCCGTACGGTCGCCTCTTCCCACCCAAGCCGCTGCGCCAGATCGCGCACTCGCGGCGGATTGAAGGGGACAGCCCGCAGCAAGGGCGCGAGGTCGGCTTGCCAGCGTGCCTGGTCATCGGGCGCAAGCCGCACCTGATGTTCAGGAAGATGCACCCACGGGCCGGTGCGCACCACCTGCCCCTGAGCGGTGAGTTCATCGAGCAGAGCGGCAAAGATCGGCCGATTCAACGTCGGGGCGGCGATGCGGCGCAAGCGCTCACGATCCGGCCCCAGCCGACCGGGAAACTGGCTATGTTCGGCGGCCAGCGCGGCCAGCAGGCGCGCGCGCCATAACTGCCAATGGGTACGGCTGAACAGCATGATCCCGTTGGCGCCGGATACGGCCACTGTATCCGGCAGCGTGGTCAAGGCGGCCAGCGAGGCCGGTTGCAGATTCCAGTGCCGACCGAGCAGGCCGAGATCAATACCGGCTTCGCTGACTGCCAGCGCCGCCTGCATCGCTTCCAGCGGCTCGGTCTGGCAAAAGGCCCGCAGCAACGCCAAACGCTGCGGTTTGCGCCGTCCCCGTGTCGGCGGAGCCACATCCAGCACCCGGCCACCGCCCAGGGTGCGCTGGGCTGGTTGATCGCGCACGATCAGACGGTCGCCGTGCAAAGCCGCCAGCGGCTGATCGAGCACCAGTTGCGCCAGCCCCATTTCTCCCGGCGCGATGGCATCGCCAGCCAGCACCGCTAACCGGCCGGTGAGATCGGTCGCCCCCAGATGCACATGCACCGGCAGCCAATGCCGCAGCGCTTGCGCCTCGGTGGCGAGTACCCGCAACTCCACATCCAGACGCGCTGTTGGAAAATGCAACGCCGGATCGATCACCCAATCACCGCGATGAATCGCTTGCCGCTCCACTTCCGGCCCGGTGAGATTGAGCGCACAGCGTTGACCGGCCACCCCACGTTCCACCGGCTGATTCTGGGCATGGATGGCGCGTACCCGCACCTCCCGGCCTGAAGGTGAAAGCAGCAGCCGGTCGCCCGTCTGGACCGCGCCGCTGTGCGCCGTGCCCGTTACCACGGTGCCGATGCCGGTCAGGGTAAAACAGCGATCCACCGCCAGCCGAAACCCGCCACCATTAGCGGGTGGCGACTGGTCTTGGGCGGCTTGTTCCAGATAGCGACGCAGCTCGCCGACTCCGGCGCCGGTCAGCGCACAAACCGGAAATAAGGGACTGTCCGCCAGCGCGGTGGGGGCCAGCAGTTGGCGGATTTCGGCGCTGACCTGCGCAATGCGCTCCGGCGCCACCCGGTCGATTTTGGTCAGCGCCACCGCGCCGTGGCGAAGACCCAGCAAATCGAGCACCTGAAGATGTTCGCGGGTTTGCGGCATCGGGCCGTCATCCGCTGCCACCACCAGCAACACGAAGTCGATGCCGGTCGCGCCCGCGATCATGGTATGCACCAGCCGCTCGTGGCCGGGCACATCGACAAAACCGAGCGTCTCGCCACCGGCTAGCGGTTGATAGGCGTAACCAAGATCGATGGTGATGCCGCGCGCTTTTTCTTCCGGCAGCCGGTCGGTCTCGACGCCGGTCAACGCCCGCACCAGCGCGGTTTTGCCGTGATCGATATGGCCAGCGGTGCCGATAATCATGGCGGGGCCAGTGCGGCGAGTTGCGCGGCAAAGGCGGCTTCATCGTCCAGGCAGCGCAGATCGAGCCACAGCGCGCCATCGGTGATCCGACCGATCACCGGAATCGGCAGTTGCCGCAACGCCGTTTCCAGCGCCCGCAAGCCGCCGCCCTTTTTCCGCAGCGGGGTGATGGCCAGCGCATAGCTCGGCAGGCGATCCACCGGCAGGGAGCCGCTGCCGATCTGGCTTAAAGTCGGCGCGAGGGTGATGTGAACCGGCCAGTCAGCCAAAGCATTTTGCAGCATCGGCAACAGCCGCTCGGCCTGGGCGGCGATGTCGGCAGCGGGCCGGGTCAGCAGCCGCAAGGTCGTCAACCGCTCCGGCAGGCGGTCGGGATCGCGGTACAGTCGTAGCACCGCTTCCAGTGCCGCCAACGTCAGTTTGCCAAGCCGCAAGGCGCGCTTGAGCGGGTTTTTCTTCAGCTTTTCAATCAGATCACGCCGCCCGACCAGCAATCCGGCTTGCGGCCCGCCTAACAGCTTATCGCCGCTGAACGACACCAAATCCGCGCCGTGGGCCAGCGTTGCCCGTGCGGTCGGTTCGTGGGGTAAACCCCAGCGGCTTTGATCGAGCAAGGCCCCACTGCCCAAATCCACCACCAACGGCAAGCCACGGGCGTGGGCGAGTTGCGCCAGTTCGGTTTCCGGCACGCAGGCGGTAAACCCGCTGATCGCGTAGTTGCTAGCGTGAACCTGCATCAGCAGCGCGGTGCGTGGGCTGATGGCGTTCTCGAAATCGCGCAAGTGGGTGCGGTTGGTGGTGCCGACTTCGCGCAGCTTCGCACCCGCGCGCGCCATGATGTCGGGAATGCGAAAAGCCCCGCCGATCTCGATCAACTCGCCACGCGAGACGATCACGTCCTTACGCAGCGCCAGCGTATTGAGCAGCAGAAACACCGCCGCCGCGTTGTTATTGACCACGGTGGCCGCTTCCGCGCCGGTCAGTTCCCGCAACCAACCTTCGACGATCTCATCACGGTCGCCCCGCCCGCCGGAATCCAGATCGTATTCCAGAGCGCAGGGAAAACGGGCTGCCATGACGACCGCTTCCACCGCTGCGTCCGGCAACGGCGCGCGGCCCAGATTGGTGTGCAGCACCGTACCGGTCAGATTGAACACCCGCTTGAGCCGAGCAGCGTGCGCACGGGCCAGCCGCTCGGCCAGTTGAGCGGACAGGGCCGTTTCGGTGAAGGGTGGCGTGGTCAATCCATCCTGGCGGGATTGCTGGCGCAGTTCCGCCAGTAATTCACGCGCCGCCGCCAGTACCGCCGTTCGGCCATATTCAGCGAGCAGCGGAGTGACTGACGGCCACTTTAACAGGCGGTCAATGGAGGGGAGATGACAGGAGGGCAGTGCAGTCGTCATTGACAAGGGTCGAGCTGGGGTGAAGTCCGCGCTATCGATAGGCCGAATCATGAGCGGGGTGCAATGACAGCAACCGCAACCATCCACCCTCGGCACGATAGGCGACAGCACGGAAACCCTGGCTGATGCGGAAACTGTACAAGCGTTGCCCGTCCGGCCCGGTTCGGGAATGGATCAATTCCCACTTTAACCCTGCATCGCGGTAAATTTGCGGCCAGCCAAGACCCGCCAGTTTTCGCAGCGTAGCCAACAAAGTGATCTGTTGGTTTTTCTCCAGGGCAAAAAGCTGGCGTTGGAAAACCGGGTTATTCAGATCGAGCCGAACCGTATCCGCGCCCTGCGCTGGTGGACTCATGGCAACTGCTGGGTCAAGGCGTCCAGATCGCTTGCCATTGCCGGATGCGTCTCAGCCCAGGAGATCGCCTCATCGAGATCGTCTTTCACGGTGGGCGAATGTAACCATCGTTCGTTATCGGGGATGAACTCGCCCAGCTTCACCAGCCAGACGCCTGGCTCCAGTTCATCCACCAACACATGCCGACCGGCATACGCCTTCCCCAGGGCGATTTGCCCGCTTTGGCCCACCGTTTTGATGACCGCATTCATCGGAGCTTACTCCAAAACCCACGAAATCATGCAGCATGATAGCATGAGATCAACCCGGCTTATATCCAAATTGGAACACTTCCGGCTTTTGCGCCTGGCGTCGAAAAGGCTGAGTGGATAGCCTGGTGCTTACTCGCCTTGCAGCAGCAAGTAATTAACCCCGCTCCGGGCAAATTTCTCCCCACCCATCAAAAGATCGAGAGCCAGGCTGGCTAAATCGTCGGCCAGCGGCTCCATATCGAGTTGCTGATCGCGGCGGCAAATTTTCAAGTAACTGCCGCATTCGGGGCAAGCTTCGGCCTGAATGGGTTGTTGACTGGCTTCGACGGCAAAATAGACGATGCCTTTGTCGTTATTGCACTGAGTGCATTGCGCCCTGACTGCGTGCCACTCCGAGCCGCATAAGGCGCAGTGCAGATAGCGCAAGCCGCTGTCAGCATCGCCCGCGCCACCGACCACGCTGGCGACCGGTGGAGCGCCGCACACCGGGCACAGCGCCGGGGTTGACGCGGGTGCAATCCACGCCGAATCCAGAGCAGTGGCCAGTTGCGTCCAGCACACTTGCAGCGCTGCGCCTATCAGCGGGGCGCAGGCTAAATCCAGCGTGGCCCGATCTTCCGCCAGTAAGGCGTCCGCCTGAGCTTCCAGCCACTCGACCGGCGCAGCGCGCGAGTGCGCCAAGGCCGCACGGGCAGGCGCGGGGGCTATGGCGTCGAGTGCGGCGGCCAGTTGCACCGCTACGGTTCGCCAAACCGGGTCGCGTTGCCAACCGGCTGGGGCTAACGGCGGCATCTGGTGCGCGCGGCAGTGTTGGAGAAAATCCTGATCGGGCAGCGGCAGAGTGGCTAAACACGCCAATTGCTGTTGCTGGGCCTCGGCCAGCGCTGCGGCAAATTTTAGATAGCCTTCCATGCTGTGGCCGACTGCAAGCTGGCGCAGCCGCCGCGCCCGCCGCGCAAATAAATCAGGCGCCGGCAGACGCAGTGCAGGCGCTTCGCCGGTGGCTGCAAGCTGTCCAGGGTGGAGAATCGTGGTCATTGCATCGATCCAATCCAGAAAAAATGGAGAACGCCGCTTCGTGCGCGACGTTCTCCGGGGGGCTGCTTAGCGCGGTTGACCATTACCAAGGCCGGTGATCTGCCGATACCAGGCGCGATGGTGTTGCCGTGCCCAGGCGCGGGTGACGGTGCCGTACCACATGGCCCGAATCGTCCCCTTCACCCAGATGGAGGCGTAAACATGCACCATAATCAGACCGATCATCACTGCGGCCACGGCAGAATGCACCACGGCGGCAAAACGGACTTGATCGACCGGAAAATGGAACCATGCCCGCCACAGGGCAATCCCTGAAAACAGCAGCAGGAGCGTACCGATCAGCAACAGCCAGAACAGCAGCTTTTGGCCACCGTTGTATTTACCCTGTTCCGGCATGTTCTGATCATCGCCGTTGACCATTTCGCCGATGCGCCCCAGCCACTGCCAATCCACCCGGCTCATCCGGTTGAGTCGCCAGAACCACACCGTCATCAGCAGAAACGCCAGGGCCATCAGCATCCCGAAATAAGGATGCAAAATCCGCGTCCAGGTGCTGCTGCCAAACAGCAGGGTAAAGGGCCAGAACGCCGGATGAAACAACACCAGCCCGGATAACCCGGCCAGGATGAAGCTGATGCCGACCGTCCAGTGAATGACCCGCTCCCCCGCCGTGTACCGGTCGAGATCATTAGGATCGCGTCTCATCTTCCACCTCCTTTTCAGTTTCCTTTGAAATCGCGTTCGGTCCCTTGATGATGTAATGGAACAAACTGGCCAGGCTGATCGCCGCCATGGTGCCGATGGCCAGCGGCTTGGCCAGCCCTTTCCAAATCCCGATCCACGGGCTGATCTTCGGATCTTGCGGCAGGCCGGAGTACCATTCGGGATGGTCGGCGTGCTGGAGCACGTACATCACATGGGTGCCGCCCACGCCGGGCGGATCGTACAGACCGGCATTTTGAAAACCGCGCGATTTAAGGTCGGCGATGCGGTGATCGGCGTGATCCTTCATCGCCTCCTTGCTGCCGAAATGCAGCGCACCGGTCGGGCAGGTCTTGACGCAGGCCGGTGACTGCCCCACCGCCACCCGGTCGGAACACAAGCTGCACTTATAGGCTTTGTGATCTTTTTCGGACAGGCGTGGGATGTTGAACGGACAGCCGGTGACGCAGTAGCCACAACCGATGCAGTGCTCCTGATGGAACTCCACGATACCGTTGGTGTATTGGACGATGGCCCCCGGCGCTGGGCACGCCTTAAGACAGCCGGGGTCCTGGCAGTGCATACAACCGTCCTTGCGGATCAGCCATTCCAGCCGCCCGTTGTTCTCCATCTCGGTAAAGCGCATCACCGTCCAGGCATTACTGTCCAGGTCCAGGGGATTGTCGTAAACGCCGGTGCAGGCGCCGACCGCGCTGCGCAGATCGTTCCATTCCATGCAGGCGACCTGACACGCCTTGCAGCCGATACATTGGGAAATGTCGATCAGCTTGGCCACCTCGTTCCCCTGGCGCGCGCCAGGCATCGGGGTGGTGGTCGCCGAACGGCGTTGGATATCAAGCGATTGCCATGCCATGACGACCTCCTCAGGCTTTCTCGATGTTGACCAGGAACGTCTTGAATTCCGGCGTCTGGCTGTTGGCGTCACCGATGAACGGCGTCAGGACATTGGTGATGTAGCCCGGATGGGTCGCGCCCCGGAAACCCCAATGGAAGGGAATACCGACCAGATGGGTCTTGCGGCCGTTGACCGTCAGGCTGCGGATACGCTTGGTCACCACCGCCACCGCCACCAACTGACCGCGCTTGGAGCGCACCCGGACGCGATGACCATTGCTGATGCCCTTCTCCCGCGCCAACTCCTCACTGATTTCGATGAATTGCTGCGGTTGGGTGATGGCGTTCAGCACCGAATGCTTGGTCCAGAAGTGGAAATGCTCCACCAGCCGGTAGGTTGAAGCGACATACGGGAACTCGCTGGCCTTGCCGAGCGCCTCCAGATCGCCCGGATAGACCCGCGCGGCGGGATTGCTGAGCGCTTGCGGGTTGTTGGGGTGCAGCGGGTTGGCGTCCAGCGGCGTTTCGAACGGTTCGTAGTGTTCCGGCAACGGCCCGTCCAGCAGCCGCTCGAAGGCGAACAGCCGCGCCACCCCTTCGGGATTCATGATAAACGGCATCACCGCTTCATCCGGCTTGGCATCGGGCCGCATGTCGGGAATGTCGTTGCCGCCCCATTTGCTGCCATCCCAGGCGATCACGGCGCGGCTGGCATCCCACGGCTTACCGCTCAGATCGCACGCGGCGCGGTTGTAGAGGATGCGGCGGTTAGCCGGCCAGGCGAAGCCCCAGCCGAGGCTTTGGCCCAGACCGGTCGGATCGGCCGGATCACGGCGGGCGGTCAGATTGCCCGTCTGTGACCACATTCCGCAGTAAATCCAGTTACCCGCCGCCGTGCTGCCGTCATCGCGCAGTTGGGCAAAGCCCGCCAGTTGCTCGCCCGCCTTGGCGAGAATCTTGGTGGCATCCTTCGGATCGGCCACATCCGCCAGCGCCTTGCCGCTGATTTCCATGGCCAGTTCTTCAGGACTGGGCTGCGTGGCTATCCGATAGGGCCAGGCCAGACCCAGCACCGGCTCTGGCAACGCACCGCCCTCTTTGGCGTACAACGCCCGCAGCTTGACAAACAGCCCACCGATGATGTCGGTGTCGCTCATCGACTCGCCGGGGCCGTCCGCGCCTTTCCAATGCCACTGAATCACCCGGCTGGAATTGGTGAAGGTGCCATCCTGCTCGGCGAAGCAGGTGGACGGCAGCCGAAATACCTCGGTTTGGATTTTGGCCGAATCGACCGGGTTGAACTCGTCGTAGTGCTTCCAGAACTCCGCCGTTTCGGTCGCCAGCGGGTCGATCACCACCAGGAATTTTAGCTTCGCCAGCGCAGCGTCGATCTTGACCTTGTGTGGGGCCGAGGCCAACGGGTTGAAGCCCTGGCAGATGAAGCCGTTCAATTTACCCTGATACATCCGCTCGAACAGCGCCAGCACGTCGTAGGCGGCATCCTTCTTCGGCAGCCAGTCGTAACAAAAACCGTTTTCCGCCGTGGCGGCTTTGCCATACCAGGCTTTCATCAGGCTGGTGTGCCATTTCGGGAAGTTTTGCGCGTAATTCATCTGGTTCGGCCGCAACGGCTTGGGCGTGCGCTTGGCCAGATACTCCTCGCGGGTCTTATCCGCATCGGTCGGTGCGCCCAGATAGCCCGGCAGCACCTCGGAATAGAGGCACTGGTCGGTGATACCCTGCACGTTGGCGTGACCACGCAGCGCGTTGACCCCGCCGCCGGCCCGTCCCATGTTGCCCAGCAGCAATTGAATCATCGCCATGGTGCGGATGTTCTGAGTGCCAACGGTGTGTTGCGTCCAACCCAGCGCGTAGCAGATGGTCATCACCCGGTCGGGCACGGCGGTTTCGGCGATCATCTCGCAAATCTTGAGAAAATCGGCCTGCGGCGTGCCGGTGATCTGGTTGACCACCTCCGGCGTGTAGCGGGCGTAGTGCCGCTTCATGATCTGGAACACGCAGCTTGGATTTTGCAGAGTGTCGTCCACCTTGGCGAAGCCTTGTTCATCGAGCTGATATTGCCAGGTGGCGGCGTCGTAGCTGCGCTTGTCGGCTTTGTAGCCGCTGAACAGGCCGTCAGTGAAACTGAAACTGTCGTTGATCAGGAAGCTGGCGTTGGTGAACGCCTTGACGTAATCGTGATGAATTTTATCGTTCAATAGCAGGTAATGGATGACGCCACCCAGAAAGGCGATGTCGCTGCCGGAACGGATTGGCGCATAGAAATCGGAAACCGCTGCGGAGCGGGTGAAACGCGGGTCTACCACCACCAGCCTGGCCTTGCGGTTGGCTTTGGCTTCCACCACCCACTTGAAACCGCAGGGGTGGGCCTCGGCGGCATTGCCACCCATGATCAGAATTAAATCAGCGTTTTTGATGTCCACCCAGTGGTTGGTCATCGAACCGCGCCCGAATGTCGGAGCCAGACTGGCCACCGTCGGGGCGTGTCAGATGCGCGCCTGGGTATCGAGCGCAATATTACCAAGACCGCGCAGCACCTTGTGGCTCAGATAGCCCGCTTCGTTGCTGGCGGCGGAACTGGCCAGAAAGCCGGTGGTGTTCCAGCGGTTGACGGTGACGCCCGCGTCGTTGGTCTTGATGAAGTTGGCGTCCCGGTCAGCTTTCAGGTGTTTGGCCACCCGGTCGAGCGCTTCATCCCAACTGATCCGCTTCCATTCCGTTGTGCCCGGTTCGCGGACTTCGGGATATTTCAGCCGGTCGGCGCTGTGGATCATATCCAGCAGGCCGGCGCCTTTCGGGCAGAGGGTGCCGCGATTGACCGGATTATCAGGATCGCCCTCAATGTGGATAATTTCGCTTTTAACGTTTTTGGAGCGATCACCGAGTGAGTAGAGCAACACGCCGCAACTGACCGAGCAGTAGGGGCAGGTATTGCGGGTTTCGGTGGTGCGGGCCAGCTTGTAGTTGCGGAGTTCCGCCAGCGCCGGTTCGGGCGAGAAACCCAACAGCGCCAGACTGGAACTACCTAACCCGGCCGCCGTTATTTTCAGGAATTGTCTTCGGGTGACGTTTATCATTATTGTCGATCTCCTCCACCTGCTCTCGAACCCATGCAGAGGGGTTCGAGCCTTCGCGGGAACCGGCCGGTGCATCCGCCTTTGGAATACGGTCGGTTTAACGCCCAACCAGCCCCGTGCCTGTCGCGCATGGCGAAAACCGCCAGGCGACTATTTCAGTATAGACCGCAGGGGTGATTGTCTAGGCCATTGTCTGGAGGAGTTAGAAAATAGGTGATGATCGGCGCGAAAAGGCGACCTTGATCAAAGGCTGCTGTTGAATAGGCCACTTCGTGGCTTGATCCATTTCAAAAGCAACCCTTTTAGGTGCTCCGGGTCGAATGGCTTGGCAATATAATCGACCATTCCGGCTGCCATACAGGCTTGGTAATCTTGCTGCATGGCATTAGCGGTCATCGCAATGACCGGTAGGTTCTGCCACTGCGGGTTTTTACGTAGTTCCTTGGTAGCCGTTACCCCATCCATCACTGGCATCTGCATGTCCATTAAGACCAGGTCGTAGGGTTGAGAGTAAATTTTTTCCAAAGCAATTTGGCCATTTTCCGCAGTCTCTACCTCTACCCCTAATTCACTCAGAAATAAAGTAGCAACCAGCCGATTGATTTCGTTATCTTCTACCACCAGAACTCGTCCGCCCTTAATGGCAGATAAATCTTGTTCTACACCGTGTAGCGTCTTTTCATAGGCGCTATTGTCAATCTGCTCACTCCCTAAAAAGCCAGCGATCACGTTGAAGAGACTAGAAAATGTGACCGGTTTTTTAAGAAGCGCGTCGGCAATCCTCTCATCAAGCCATCGGGTACTTTGCTCGGTATCGTGCGTAATAGCCATGACAATATAAGGCGATGGCTCCAAGCCGAGATTTCTAATCCTCTGCGCCAGTTCAGCGCAGTCCATACCCGGCATTTCTTGATCCAGAAAAATAAGGTTGTAAGGAGACCCTTCAGCCACGGCACGCTCTATAGCGTCTAGAGCCATCAGCCCTCCAGAAACGATACGGACCGCGACATGCATTGTCGTCAGCATTTCCTGCATGACCAGGCGAGCGGCCGCACTATCGTCCACCACCAGAGTCCGAACCCCCCGCAAGCGCTGGCTTGGCAACCGATTCTGTGGGTCTGTATCACCAACTCCAACGCGCGCAGTAAACCAAAAAACACTGCCCTGGCCATAAGTGCTTCTCATCCCGACTTCGCCCCCCATCAGCTCGGCCAAGCGCTTACTGATGGCCAGTCCTAAACCAGTCCCTCCATATTTTCGGGTGGTAGACATATCCGCTTGCTGAAAACTTTGAAAAAGAGTTGCCTGTTGCTCCTCAGTCAAACCAATACCGGTATCTCGCACTGAAAAATAAAGCAGCACGCTATCACCATGCCACTCACGGATATTAGCGGAAACGCAGATTTCGCCTTTTTCTGTGAATTTTATGGCATTGGATGTGTAGTTAAGTAGCAGTTGACCAATGCGTAATGGATCACCGATCAAATTTTTAGGTATTTCTGGAGAAATACTTAAAATGATCTCCAATTTTTTTTCATGAAGCTTAACCCGGACAATATCAATCAATTTACTAAAGACTTGCTCTAAATCAAATGGAGCCTGCTCAATAGTTAATTTGCCGGCTTCAATTTTGGAAAAATCGAGAACATCATTAATAATTTTTAATAGAAGCTGACTGGACGCCCAAATTTTATTCAAATAATCTCTTTGGACAGTGGTTAGCTCTGTATTGAATGCAAGGTGGCAGAAACCAATAATCGCGTTCATTGGAGTACGAATTTCATGGCTCATCGTCGCTAGAAATGTGCTCTTGGCACGATTAGCAGCCTCGGCCCGATGCAAAGCATCATTCAAGGTAATGGCGGTCGCCCTTCTTTCACTGATGTCTAAACCGATCCCTAGCAAACAGGGCTGGTCATCAACTTGTAGTCTACGGCCCACAAAATAATAGGGGACCAGCGAGCCGCTTTTGGTGACAATATCTACTTCTATCTCGGTCGCACCTTCCTCGAACACTTTACGTGCTCCATTCTTCACCCGGAGTTTGTCACCCTCGCTGACAAAATCAAGCAAATGCATTTTTGCTAACTCATCTTCTGAATAGCCCATCGCTTGTGGATGGGTATTATTTCGCCGAATCAGTTGGAGTTGCCGGTTTAGCAAAAAAAATATACCGGGAAGGCTATTGATGGCCGCATCAGAAAAATTCCGTTCACGCAGCAATTGTTTTTCCCGCTCTTCTATCTTGGCAGTCCGCTCTTCCACTCGATGTTCTAGCTCATTATTCAAAGCTTGCAACTGTTGATTCGCCGTTTGCAGTTCTAATTGATTCTGGCGAACCTGGTCGCTCATAATATCGAACGAATTAGCGAGAATACCGATTTCATCCTTTCTGTTAATGTGCATTTTTTCATGAAAATCACCCTCTGCAACTTGACGTGCCAACCCGGTAACCTTGATTATCGGGCGAGCAATTTGATGACTGAGGATGAAAATGACGGCTATCAGCAAGCAAATACAGATTAAAACGACTGTCAGTGATTGCTTTAATAAAGCATTAGAATAGAAAAAAATATCTTGCTCAGGAAAATACGCAACCAAACGATATTCAAATTTTTTATTTGCTATTTCTAGTGAATCGACTGAAATAATTTGTTGATTGACAAGAGCCAAATCATCTGGGGAGATCAAGGGAACAGAAGAAAAATAGGCTTTCTCTGAGGGAATATAGCTAGTCAATCCCTGATTCCATCCGGTAAAATTTATTAACGATTCAATAGATACTTTGTTTTGATTAAAAAGAGATTTACGATTTTTGCTATCATACATAATCAAATCAGCACTCGGCATACCACTTAACTTCAGATCTGATTTAACTGAAAACCATTTATCTTCAATAACAGACCAATCCAGCACTCCGAGAAGAAAGCCGGTATGCACTTGTTGTGATGTAATGAGCGGGACTGCAAAGAGAAAAGTATCTGCCTGAAAGGGTAGTCCGGCTGAAGTCGCTAAGTCTTTACCGCCAAAAAACACAGTGACCGGCGGATGGGCAAGAGCCATTTGCAAAGCGATTAATCTTTGTTGCAATTTTCTATATTGAATAGAATTTTTTTTACTGACCGATAAAAGAGATGCCAACTGCTCTCGTGTTTCTTTCTGCTGTTGCTCAAAACTCGGCACCTGGTCACGCCATAGGCGATAACGGTCGAGAAGCTGGCTTTGCTGCTCAAGAGTTAGTGCAATTTTGCCGGTTATATCTCTCGGCAACAAGTGCACATCATTCTGATTAAAACCTACCCTCGCATATTCGATTCTCCCCTGTTGATCGGTGTAAGCTAGCATGGAAAAGCCGGGATTAACCCTCAATAAAATCCCGACCTGGGTATCTATTTCTTCAGTAAGGTGTGAAGTATCAACGGATAAATGCAATAATGCTTCTAAAAGAAGATTGAAGGTGGTGTTTTTTAGATCAAGATAATCGTTGATTTCTTTTGCACCTTTTTCAACGGTTAATGCGCCCATTTTTAGGTAGCGCTCTGTCTCCGCATTGCGCTGAGCGATATAATTAAGATAAAGAATAACAAATACCGGTAACAGTACTGGGATCAACCATAAGAATATTCTAAGGCGAAGCTTCATTGACTTATTTTTCGTTGATCTTCCGGCTTCACTAAACCAATTTGCTTTTCAGCAATCAATTTTCCAGCATGATATCTCGCAATAACCATATTGAGATTCATGTGGTGATCCTTCCTCATCGATACGACTCCATTGCCAACCGTTATTTGTGAATCCTCCAAGGCAGCTATAATTTTTTCCTTGTCAAGCTGGCCAACTTTTTGGATAGCATCTCGTAGCATCATCATTAAACCGTAGTGTGATTCAGTCGAATAAGTGATCGAAGCCGTTTCTCCAAACTTCTTTTTTAGACGTGATACAAATGCTTGGGCTTCACTACGTTCAAGAGAACGTACAAAATGAACATTTGTGATAATTCCCTCAAGCTCTTCCGCTGGCAATCCTGTCTCCCAAGTTTCTTCAGCAGCAATCGCTACTAACTTGACCTGCCCCCGTAACCCCGAATGATAGAATTGTTTGGCAAATCGCTGGCCATCAAGCCCACACATCACCAAAATTAAGGTATCAGCACCAGAGCTTTTTATTTTATCAAACGTCTTGGAATAATCCTGTACCCCAAATGGGGTAAATTCGGTTCCAACGACCTGGCCATTGACCTTACTGACTGCATTTTCAACCGCTTTCGCCATGCCATGAGGCCATTCATAGTCATAGCCAAAGATGTAAAATTTCTTCGAATTCTCTTGTTCTGTTAAATAAGGGATGAGTGGTGCGATGACATGATCAGGTATTGGGCTATAACAGAATAAATAACGCTCGAACTGACCGCCCTCGTAGTCGATTCCATACAGTAGCGGCACTTTAAATTGCTTCGCCACCTCAACCATTGCGTTGCGCGCCGAACTGCTCACCGGACCCAAAATGGCGAAAACATCTTCTTCCTGAATAAATTTCCTCATTAATCTAACAGACACATTCGGATCAGACTGGCTATCGCCAATCACCAGTTCAAAAGACTTTCCATTTAATACACCACCTTGGGCATTGATTTCATCGACCGCCAACTGTGCTCCTTGAATTCCCAAAATTCCAAATGCAGCAAAATCACCGCTTTGCGGGAGAACAACACCGATTTTAATGGGTGATGCCGACTGAGCCTGAAAATAATAAAAACCCCCTATACCCAAAAGCATTACGAGGGCAATTCCAGAAACCGCTAAAATTAATTTATTTTTCATAGATTGTGCTTCTTGGCAGTAACGATCCTATCAGCATTGCTTACGGCTAACTCATTGTGCCCAGGGGGGAGATCGCTCTGGATCAATGCGGTACTGGGCTAAGGCCTGAGTCACGTAGCCCGGATTGAGGATACCCTCATCAGCCAAAGCCTTGAGCGCAGCGATGCAAATATAATAACGATCCACTTCAAAAAAGCGGCGCAACGCGGCACGGGTATCACTACGGCCAAAGCCATCGGTCCCCAACGTCACATAGCGGCGCGGCACCCAAGCACGGATCAAATCCGGCACGGTGCCCAGATAATCGGTAACCGCAATAATCGGCCCCTGGGTCGGCGCCAAGCAGCGTTCCACCCAGTTTAACGCCGGTTCGGCATCTGGATGCAGACGACTGTAGCGCTCGACCGCCAGACCGTCACGGCGCAATTCCGTGAAACTGGTGACACTCCAAACATCGGCGGCAACTCCCCAATCGCGCTCCAGTAACTCGCCAGCCGCTAAGGCTTCACGCAGCAAGGTTCCGGAACCCAGCACTTGGACCCGAGCACCCGCTGTGGTCTGTGGTGGTGCTTCATGGATCTGATAAAGGCCCCGCAGGATGCCTTCTTGAACCCCATCGGGTAGAGCCGGCTGAACGTAGTTCTCGTTCATTACCGTCACGTAATAAAACACATCCTCCTGACACTCCAGCATTCGCCGGATGCCGTCCTGCACAATGACCGTCAATTCATAGCCATAGCAAGGATCATAGGCGATGCAGTTGGGCACTACCGAAAACAGCAAATGGCTGGACCCGTCCTGATGCTGCAACCCCTCACCCGACAGCGTGGTACGCCCGGCGGTGGCACCGATCAAGAACCCACGGCAACGGGAATCACCGGCTGCCCACACCAGATCACCGATCCGTTGGAACCCAAACACGGAGTAAAAAATATAGAACGGCAACATGGAAAGGCCGTGGTTACTGTAACTGGTCGCCGCCGCCATCCACGAGGCAATGGCGCCAGCTTCTGTGATGCCCTCCTCCAAAATTTGCCCCTCTTGGGATTCCTTGTAGTAGAGCAGCTCGTCTTTATCTTCCGGCTCATAGAGTTGGCCCACAGCCGAATAGATAGCGACCTGACGGAACAACGCCTGCATTCCAAAAGTACGGGCTTCGTCGGCGACGATAGGCACCAGATGCCGCCCGAAGACCTTATCGCGCAACAACTGCGAAAGTAGTTGCACAAACACCATGGTGGTCGATTCTTCGCGCTCGTGACTACCCCGCAAAAATCGGTTAAGCGCGCTCAGGGGTGGCGCGGCCAATGCCGGACTTTGGGCATTGCGGGCAGGTAAATAACCGCCCAATGCGTGCCGACAGGCATGTAGATAGTGAAGTTCCGGACTCTCGGCAGGTGGCTTGTAGAAACGCAACGCAGTCACATCGGCATCGGCCAGCGGCAAGGCAAAGCGGTCACGAAACGCCAGCAGCGCATCTATTTCCAGCTTTTTCTGCTGGTGTGCGCCCATCTTGCCCTGGCCCCAATGACCCATTCCATAGCCTTTTTTAGTCTGCGCCAAAATGACGCTCGGCTGTCCTCGGTGCTGTAGGGCTGCATGGTAGGCGGCGTAAATTTTGATAGGATCGTGACCACCACGCTTGAGTTTATCGATGTCCTCATCCGTCAGATGGGCGACGATAGCTTGGAGTTCTGGGTATTTATTGAAGAAATGCTCGCGGTTAAAGTGACCATCGGTGGCTGCATATTGCTGCAACTCACCATCGACCGTTTCCTGCAAGCGCTTGAGAATTGCCCCTTCGGGATCACGCGCGAACAGCGGGTCCCAATCTGAACCCCATAGCAACTTGATCACATGCCAACCGGCACCGGCAAACAAGCCTTCCAGTTCCTGGACGATAGAGCCGTTGCCCCGCACTGGGCCGTCCAGGCGTTGCAGGTTGCAGTTAACCACAACGATGAGGTTATCTAGCATCTCGCGCCCAGCCAGCGACAGGCCGGCCAATGCCTCCGGCTCGTCCATCTCACCATCACCCGCGAAGGCCCAGACCTTGCGCCCGGTAGTGGCGAGCAGCCCCCGTTGTTCCAGGTAGCGCATGAAACGGGCCTGATAAATCGCCTGCAACGGTCCCAAACCCATCGATCCCGTCGGGAACTGCCAAAATTCCGGCATCAGATACGGATGACAGTAAGACGACAGCCCGGCACCCGCTACCTCCCGCCGGTAATTGTCGAGCTGCGTTTCGCTGAGTCGGCCTTCCAGAAAGGCCCGGGCGTAGACACCGGGTGCCGAATGCGGCTGGAAAAATACCAAATCACCTGTTTGACCCGCCCGGAAAAAGTGATTGAAGCCGACCTCAAACAAATCCGCCGCCGAGGCATAACTGGCGATATGGCCACCCAGCTCGGTAGATGCCTTATTAGCACGCACCACCATGGCGAGCGCATTCCAGCGGATCAGTCCGATCAATCGCTCCTCGACTTCCAAAATTCCCGGAAACGGCGGCTGGTCGGCCAATGCAATGGTGTTACAGTAAGGCGTACTCCAGACCGGCGGTAATGCCACTCGCCGCGCCCGCGCCCGGTCGAAGAGTTTGCGGAGCAAAAACGTGGCGCGGTCGCGGCCGACGTGATCAATGACGCCATCAAGCGCATCTAGCCACTCCATGGTCTCGGTTGGATCAGGATCTGGCGGCAGGACGGCCCAATGGCCGGAAAAGCTGAAATCTGAGCGGTCGGTCATGGCGGGATCACGGCACCGAAAAAGATAAGAGATTGCCGCAAAGATAGTACAGGTTCTACCCCTCTGCCCATCGTTTGAGCCACGCTCCTATGCTGGCCGATCCGCCGCAAAGAATGGCCGCAACAACTGGGCGCAAGGTTCCGGATCTTCCAGGTGCGGGTGATGCCCGCCTGGCAGGATATGCACGCTCAGGCGCGCAATACGGGCGTAGCGCTCCTGCATGTAGGCGCGCTTGACCAGATAGCCGTCCGCACCACAGATCAGCAGGGCCGGGGCTTCGATCCGTGCCATATAGGCGAGGATTTGCGGTTCGGTTAGATAGAGCGGCGAGACGAAGCGTAACCGGGGATCGGTGCGCCAACTGTAACCCCGGTCGCCGACCGGCTGAAGGCTGCGCTCGACCAGAATCGACGCCGCTCGCCATGATAAGCCGCTCGCCTCGCAGCGCGCCTGGATCGCTGCCTCAAGATCGGCATACAGCGTCGGGTGCTTGCGCGGCAACGCATCCATCTGTCCGATGGTTTTGCGCAGATTGGCTGGACCATCGGCGGGATCGCTAGTCGGTGGCCCCAAGCCTTCGATCATCGCCACTTGCGTGATACGTTCCGGCAGGATGGCTGCCACGAAACTGACGATGCCCCCGCCCAGAGAGTGACCCAGCAGAGCGAAGTGCTGCCAGCCAAGCGCATCGGCAGCAGCGATCACATCAGGCACAAAATCAACGAAGTGGTAGTGTGCCCCTGGTGGGCGGTGTTCAGAATGGCCATGGCCGGTCAAATCCAGCGCGACCAGTCGTAGATCAGACAGTTGTGGCGCAAGCGCATCGAAGCTGGCGGCGTTATCCAGCCAACCGTGCAGCGCCAATACTGGAATGCCATCGGTTGGCCCCCAGGCCCGCGCGGCCAGCCGCAAATACGGCGTTCGCAGCTCCAACTCTTGGGGCATCGGTGGCCAGTCTCAAACGCCTACCGGATAATCCCAACCGGCATCGACCGGGAATACATTGGCGTATTTCACGCTGGAACGTGGCTCGGCCATCATGTCGGCCACAGTATCGCGCCAACGGGCGTAGTGCTCGGTTTCTTTGTGCGCAACCGTCGCCTCGACCGTGCGATAAACCTCGACCAGCACGAACCGCGTCGGATCATCGGTTTGCTGAATGACATCGAAACGGGCAATGCCGGGTTCCCGAACGCTATGGCGAGCATTTTCCAGCGATGCCATTTTGAAAGCCTCGACCGACTCGGATTTAACGTGAATGAAAACGTGGATGACCAGCATCAGTGCTCCTTCGGCAAAATTGAGCGATTTCTAGGGTGTGCTGGCCGGCAGAAAATCCAACAGCAACCCGCAAAAAATGACCGACCCCAAGCCGTTGTTGTTGAGAAATGCCTTAAAACAGTCCTCCGGTACCCGATTGTGGATCAGGTATTGCTGATACAAAGCAAACCAAGCGGCCACGAAACAGGCCAAATAATAAAGCCAGCCGCGTCCGGTCAGCAGACCAATACCGATCAGCAAGGCTATAAAAGCTAATTGCAGATAGCCGATGATGCGCCGGTCCTGTTCTCCGAACAGGATAGCGGTGGATTTCACGCCGATCTTTAGGTCGTCTTCTCGATCCACCATCGCATATTGCGTATCGTAAATCGCCGACCAGAGAATATTGCCGGCAAACAGCACCCAAGCGACCAAAGGCACGGTATCGGTAATCGCCGCGTAAGCCATCGGGATACCCCAACCGAATGCAGCGCCTAAATGCAGTTGCGGAAAATGATGAAACCGTTTCATGAACGGGTAAGTCAGGGCCAATGCCAACCCGATAAAGGCCAGCTTGACGGTCAGGGCATTTTGGGTGAGCACCAGCGCAAACGCAAGCAGGCACAGTACCGAAGCCACGCCAACCGCTTCACCCAAGCTGACTCGGCCTGCCGCGAGTGGCCGGTCGCGGGTACGCGCGACATGGGGGTCGAACTTGCGGTCGGCGATGTCGTTCATGACGCAGCCGGCCGACCGCATCAGCGCCACGCCGATGATGAAAACCAGCGTGGTTCCACGCGGCGGCTGGCCATTGCCTGCCAGCCACAAGGCCCATAAGGTTGGCCATAACAGCAAGTAGATGCCGATGGGACGGTGCAGGCGCATCAGCAGGGCATACTCGCACAAACGGTTCTCAAGGCGTTCAATGATCATGATCAAAGTATATTCGGGTAGCAACTAAGTGGACGATACGGGTATAGTCGGTAGAAAAAGCTCTAGTACTAACAAAGGATCGTGGTCGATGCGAAAGACCGAACGACGGCCCCAGATAACCTGCGGCGACTCCGCGAAACCGGCGAAGGCTCGCTGGTGAAGAGACTGGCCGGCAACGATCCGGGTAATTTCGACGGGTCCACGCTGGGCGCGTGGATCGGCAAACAGTACCGCGCCCAACGGTTTGGTACCGAGCGCGGTTAATCGGCGACCTCGCCCCCGGAGTGTCTGCGGTGGAATCAATGTGCGAGCGAATACCCACGGATGTTCGTCACATAATAGCTGCACTTCGCGGGTCCAAGCCCAGACAGATCCGCGCAGTCGTAACGCTGCCGCCTCGTCGCGGCTGGGGCGCGTCCAACCCTGCCCCAAGACTCGGACACGGAAAGTTCCCGCGCAAGCGCAACGCAAGCGCTGGGTTAGCGAGCCGGGATCAAGCAGCCACGCCGGTAGGCCGCTGGGAGTATCGCGCAAAAAGATCCGCGAACCGGGATACCAACTGGGCGGGCGGTTGGGTGCAGTAAGGCAAACGCGCAAGACGATTATCGATCAAGGGTCGGGTTAGTTAATAATTATCGCATGGTTACAGGCAAGCAGGGGAATCGTGCGGCGGCGTGGCGACGGACACTTTCCAAAGCGGGATGGATTTTCCGGAATGCTAAAGTAGCTTTATTCATCTTGGATTCAGCGCGTATTTGCTGCAATTCATTTGAGTCTGACAGTTTTATCTCTTATGAAGATTCAACTGCTTAGAATCGACCTGCGGTGTTATGTCGCTTGACCATCCCTTGAGAACGACACGCGATAATCCAGTTATTGGTAGCGAGGTAGAGCGTGAAAACTAAATTCGGCTTAGCGCTGGTGGCCGGTGCACTATTGATGAATGTCGGGGTAAGCCCCGGCGATTGGCCGCGCTTCTCTTTGGTGGGTGGAGCGACGGTACAGGCCCAGGATCGCATCGACTACAGCTTTTTCTATGAGGAGTTAGGCCCTTATGGCGATTGGCGCCGGCGCGAACCGTATGGCTGGGTTTGGTATCCGACTGTCGATAAAAATTGGCGACCCTATACGTTCGGCTATTGGGTCTTCACCGATGACTATGGCTGGACCTGGGTTTCCCAAGATCCTTGGGGGTCGATGCCGTTTCACTATGGACGCTGGTTCTACGATACTGGGCGCCGGGGCTGGGCCTGGGTGCCAGGCACCGAATGGGGACCGGCATGGGTCGGCTGGCGCAGCGGGGGCGGTTTCATCGGCTGGGCACCCCTACCGCCCGATATTCGATTCGATCCGGGGGTTGGGTTTGCCCCTCCAGGGCCGGACTTTGGGAGCCGTTGGAATTCCTGGTCCTTCGTCCCTTCGCAGCGGTTCCTTCATCGCCGCCTAAACCTGGTTATTGTGTCGCGCTCGCGCAACACCGCTCTGCTTAATCGAACCACCAATGCGACCCGTTACCACATCACTGACCGGCGCATCGTGAACCTGAGTATTGATCCAAGACGCTTTGAAGAAGAAACGCGAACGCGCATCATTCCTTATCAGGTGGATGAAATCAACCGACCTCTCAGGAAGGAGCCGCTGTTACAAAATGGGCGCGTCATTTTGTTTCGTCCTGAAGTCGTCCGAACGGCGGTCGAACCGCCGCCACCGCCGCTACCACCACCTATGCGCCCGCCTCGCCCAGGTTCTCCACCCAGCAACTCCGTTGCACCTCCTGGCCCACCGGTTCCCCCTCCAGGAGATCAGCGCCCTATCGTCGATCAGGAACAGCGTAACCGTGGAAATCGGCTAGGGGTAGATCAGCCCATTCGTCCTCTTCCACCTTCTCCGGCCCCTGAAAGGAACGATCCTCCTTACCCACCGCGCCCTGAGCCAGAGCGCGCCCTACGTCCTCCAGAACGTCATCCGCCCCAACGGCCACAACCTAACCAGCGCCTAGAGCAAGAGCAGGCCCGACAGCAGGCGGAGCAGGAACAGGTGCAGCGAGCACGCCAACAAGCGGAGGAGGAGCAAATCAGGCGACAGCAGTTCGAACAAGAGCAGGCGCGACAGCGGGCCGAACAGGAGCGCGCCCAGCGGGAGGTCATGCTGCGCCAACAAGCGGAGCAAGAGCAAGCACGGCAACGTGCTGAGCAAGAACATGCCCAGCAGCAAGCCATACAGCAACAACGGCAACTGGCAGAGCAGCAGGCGCGACAACGTGCCGAGCAGGAACGCGCTCAGCAACAAGCTCTCCAGCTACAGCGACAGCAAGCGGAACAAGAGCGCCAGCGTGCTGAGCAGGAACGCGCTCAGCAACAAGCCCTTCAGCTACAGCGCCAACAAGCCGAACAAGCGCAGGCGCAGCAACGGGCCGCTCAAGAACAGGCTCAGCAGCAAGCTCTCCAGCTACAGCGCCAACAAGCGGAACAAGCGCAGGCGCAGCAACGGGCCGCTCAAGAACAGGCTCAGCAACAAGCTCTTCAGCTACAGCGCCAACAAGCGGAGCAAGCCCGCCAGCGACAACTAGCCGAGCAGGAACGGCAGCGGCAGCTAGCGGAACAAGCGCAGGCCCAGCAACGAGCTGCCCAAGAACAGGCTCGACAGCAAGCGCTCCAGCAACGCCTGCAGCCAGGGCAGGATTTCTATCAGAAGGCTCCGAACCTACCGGAGTGTAAGAGCTTGCCGCCAGGACAGCAGCAACCCTGTCGATAAAGGATTCGCACCCTGAGCGGTTTGAATAAGCCGCTCAGCATCATGGATAACTTTGACTGGACCTTTACGCTTTCTGAGTCGGCGTCGGAGATCCAGTCAAAGTCGATTGCAGAAATCCCTTGTTCAACCGGCTTTAGCGGCCGGTTTACGCATCACCGCGATCATCGGGTTAGCCGCTGACACCGTGACCATCGCGGTTGATTCGGCCAATTCAGTCTCCAGATCCCGAACGGTGCCGTTGAAGGAAGCCTGACTACCCGGTTCGATTTCTTTAATATCGGTCGGTAACCCGATTTTATCGAGGATGGCGATGAACGGTTCTGGATCGAGTTCCTCGACGTTCACCATGGTCTTGGCATCCCAATCACCCTGCGCCACCAGCATGGCTGCCGCGACGGGGGGTACACCCGCTGTGTAGCTGATACCTTGTGATTCCACTTCCTCGTAGCACTGTTTGTGATCCGAAACTTGATAAATAAAGACTTCCCGCGCTTTACCGTTCTTCCAGCCTTTGACGAAATTGCCGATACAGGTCTTGCCTGTGTAGCCCGGCGCTAGCGTTTGTGGATCGGGCAACAATGCTTTTACCACTTTGAGTGGTACGACTTCTTGTCCCGTACTCAGCGTTACCGGCAAATGCGAGAGGAACCCTAAAGTACGGAGCACAGTAAATACATTGATATAGTGATCGCCAAAGCCCATCCAGAACCGGATGCTGTTGGCGTCAATATTCTTAGACAGCGAATGCAGTTCATCATGCCCGTTCAGGTAAATAGGGCACGACCCGACCACCGGAAAGTCATAAACGCGCTTGACGGAATGCGTGGGATATTCCTTCCACTGGCGGTCGATCCAGGTCCATACCTTGATGAATTCACGGAAATTGATTTCGGGGTCGAAATTGGTGGCGAAATATTTGCCATGACTACCGGCATTAACATCCAGAATATCGATAGTGTCGATCTTGTCGAAATAACGCTTTACCGCCAGCGCGCAATAGGCATTGACCACACCCGGATCAAAGCCTGCGCCAAGAATAGCGGTCAGCCCTTTTTCAGCACAGCGCTCCTTGCGCTTCCATTCATAATTGGCATACCAGGGCGGATTTTCACATACCTTGTCTGGCTCTTCGTGAATGGCCGTATCAATATAAGCGACACCTGTTTCCAAACAGGCTTCCAGGATCGACATATTCAAAAATGCCTGGCCCAGATTAATGACGATTTGCGAATTGGTTTCTTTGATCAATTTCACAGTCGCCGGAATATCGAGGGCATCGATCTGGCGCGAATACAACTTATAAGCAGGATTCTGAATATGCCCTTTACGTTTAACACTTTCGATAATACCATCGCATTTCGCCAGGGTACGCGAGGCAATGCAGATATCGCCCAGCAGAGCATTATTCATCGCGGCTTTATGGGCCGCGACATGAGCGACCCCACCAGCGCCGATAATTAGTACATTCTTTTTCATGCGGTGATAGCTCCCGATTCAGGAAAGGCTACGTTTGAAATCTTTGTAGCGGAATTTTCTGAGCACGTCCACCGTGCCATCAAACCGACGCACCGCGATAGCGGGCATCGCCAGGCCATTGAACCAATTTTTCTTGACCATGGTGTAACCGGCAGCATCCGCAATACGCACTTCGCTACCAACCTTCAATTTATTTCTTAGCTTGTACTCACCAAATACGTCACCCGCCAGACAAGTCCGCCCTGCGATCATGACGCGATAGCGCCCTGGCTCTGGAGCTGAAATTTTTGCACGGGTGCCGTAAATCAAATGATCGAGCATATGCGCTTCCACTGAGGCATCGACAATGGCGATATCAATTTCGTTATGCACCACATCCAATACGGTCGTGACCAATTCAGCGCACTGGGTAATCGTGGCTTCTCCGGGTTCCAAATACACTTGCACGCCAAATTTTTCGGAGAAGTTTTTTAGTTTCTCGCAAAATGGCTCTATAGGATAACCTTCCTTAGTAAAATAAATCCCACCACCGAAACTGACCCACTCCAGTTTTTCCAGCAATGAACCATATTTCTTGCTGATATAGTCAATAGCAGTCGTAAGATTTTTAAAATCATCATTTTCGCAATTAAAATGAAACATCACCCCACTTAACAGCGGGGCAATTTTCATAATTTCGTCTTGATCGACGACACCCAATCTGGAACATTTTCTAGCCGGATCGGCAAGATCAAAATGTGAGTAGCTAATACCCGGATTGATCCGTAGCCCCAACCGCTTATCGCTCACAAAGCTATAATAGCGCTTCAATTGTGACAGTGAATTAAAGATGACTTTACTGGCAAATTTCGCAACAGCTTTGACCTCTTTTTCGGAAAATCCCACGCTGTAAGCATGTACTTCTTTACCAAATTTTTCATAACCGAGACGTGCTTCAAATAAAGAGCTGCTCGTCGTGCCGTCCATATAGCGCTGCATTAAATCGAATACCCCCCAAGTCGAAAAACATTTTAGCGCCAGCACAGATTTTGCACCGGACGTTTCCCGCACCTGTTGGATGATTTCTAAATTCCTCAGTAATTTTGTTTCATCAATCAGATAATAAGGCGTAGTCAGTTTAGTCATAATGCGCTGATCTTGGGAGGATTCTGGAATGCTAGGAAAAGGGTCACACCAAGGGCGTGACTGGATAGTGGCGAGGGAGGATAAACCATCACGGGCGGCAAAAGATTATCTTCTGCCCGCCCGTATCGCTTCTCACATGGCTTGGGGCGACTACCAACCTGCTTGCGCCAACAACCGCCGCAATTGGTAGCGATACACAAACCCTGGAAGGGCGCCCACCATGAATAAACAGAGTGTCGCCGTATAAAACTCCCAGCCTTGGGCCTGAACGGTACCTGCCGCTTTATACTCGAAGCCAAACCCCATGGCCAGAATCAGTGCGTACAGTAAACCCCATTCGATCAAGCGCAACCAAAACGGCTTGGCTTGGCCCCCCTGGCGCACAATCACAAACAGCCACCGCTCACTCAGCCAAGGAAGATTGGCCGCAATGATCGCTAACCCTAACCAAATACCGATGATGATTTGTTGAGACAATGGATTAGTTTAACAAGGCTGTGGAGCACCACGTCATCAAAGCCGTTGGATACAAGCCTAAAATAATCAGCAATAACCCATTGGCACTGATGACGATCTCGACATCTCGGCTGATGCTGATCGACTCGCTCTGTTCAGGCTTATCGAAATAGATGCATTTGACGACCCGCAGGTAGTAGAACGCACCAACCACCGAAAACACGACACCGACCAGCGCCAGCCAAACGAATCCAATATTGATAACCGCTTGCAGAACTACCCACTTGGCGTAGAAGCCCGCCATAAAAGGAATTCCCGCCATCGACATCATAACGACCATCATAATGAATGCCAGCCACGGGCTACGGTCATTTAAGCCTTTGAAGTCATCAATATTTTCAGCTTCGAAGCCGGTACGGCTCAGCAGGAGGATCACACCGAAGGCGCCAACCGCCATCAACACATACACGATGGCGTAGAACATTGATGCTGAGTAACCCTCCGGCGTACCGGCTAAGATACCGAGCAACAAAAACCCTACATGCGAAATCGTCGAATAGGCCAGCATTCGCTTGATGTTGGTCTGGGCGATAGCCACCAGGTTACCCAGAGCCATGGAGAGGACCGCCAGAATGATCAGCATCTGCTGCCAGTCATTTTGGAAAGCGCCGAGTCCATCGACCAAAACGCGCATCAGCAAGGCAAACGCCGCTAGTTTGGGTGCCGAGCCGATGTATAACGTCACGGAGGTCGGAGCGCCCTGATAGATGTCAGGTAGCCACATGTGAAATGGCACTGCACCCAGTTTGAACGCCAAGCCGACGACCAGAAAGACCAGTCCGAAAACCAGGACCAAATTGCTCGTACCCTGTTTGGCGATCACATCGGCGATCACCTGGAGATCCACGCTACCCGTCGCCCCATAGACCATTGAGATGCCGTATAACAACATACCGGATGCCAGCGAACCCAGCACAAAGTACTTCATGGCTGCTTCGCAACCGACTGGCGAATCCCGATCCACCGCCACCAGCGCATAAAGCGACAACGACAATAATTCCAGGCCCAAATACACGCTGAGCAGGCTGTGCGCCGACACCATGATCATCATGCCGAGCACACCGAACAGACCAAGCACGAAGTATTCGCCTTTGAACAGATCGCGCTGCCGCAGATAATCGCGGGAGTATAAAAAGACGGCGGCGGCGGCCAAGCAAATGCAGAACTTGAGCAAATCGCCCATTGCATCCTTGATGTAATGACCAAACATGGTGGTGACCGGAACCCGCGCGAACGTCAACAACAACAGCAACGCCGTAGCCAGCAACGTCACTTGCGCCAACCCGTAAGTGATGTGGCGTTGCTGCTGTTCCAAAAACACATCGACCACCAGCACCAGGCAGGCCATGGTCAACACAAATATTTCGGGCAATACCGGCATGAAGTCAGGGGCGACAAAATTCATGGTGGCTTCCTATTTTCTCGTTGTTCTCGGCGACAACAGACCTAGAGTTTGGTCGCGGTGATATGCTGCAACAGATTATCGACCGACGCATGCATCACCGAAGCCAACGGGTCCGGCCAGACACCAAGCAACAAGACGGCCGCTGCCAACAAACTTAACATGATGGTTTCACGGCAATTCATATCCTTCAGTTCGGCGACATGGCTATTCCCGATCTCGCCAAAGATGACCCGCTTGATGAGCCACAAGGTATACGCCGCGCCCAGAATCAAGGTGAAGGACGCCAAAAACGCCAGCCAGAACCCGGCCTTGAAGGTGCTCATAATCACCATAAATTCGCCGACAAATCCCGAAGTACCCGGCAAGCCCGCGTTGGCCATGCCAAACAGCACCATGAACGCGGCAAAGACCGGCATGGTATTGACGACTCCGCCGTAATCCTTGATCTGGCGCGAATGAACTCGGTCATACAGAACGCCAACGCAAAGGAACAAAGCACCCGAAATGAAGCCGTGGGAAATCATTTGCACCATACCCCCCTCGACTCCCATCGCCGCGCCGTTCAAATTGCCAGTATGGCGGTATAGACCGAATACGATGAAAAATCCCAAGGTCACGAAGCCCATATGAGCAATAGAGGAATAGGCAATCAGCTTTTTCATATCCTGCTGAATCAGCGCGACCAAGCCGATATAGATGACGGCGATCAACGACAGGGTGATGATCAGCCAATCCAGCATGGCCGAAGCATCCGGCGTGATCGGCAGGGTGAATCGCAAGAAACCGTAGCCGCCGATCTTCAAGGTGATGGCCGCCAAGATGACCGAACCACCGGTGGGCGCTTCCACATGCGCATCCGGTAACCACGTATGAACCGGCCACATCGGCACCTTGACCGAAAAACCCAGCAGGAAGGCAAAAAAGATCCAAATCTGCTCGGTCATCGTCAACGGTAGCTTGTGGAAATCGAGGATTTCGAAGCTATTGGCTTGATTGTACATGTAGATCAGGGCGATCAGCATGAACACCGAGCCGAGGAAGGTATAGAGGAAAAACTTGAGAGTGGCATAGACTCGCCGCGGTCCCCCCCAGATGCCGATAATCAAAAACATCGGAATCAGCATCGCTTCGAAAAACACGTAGAACAACAGCGCGTCCAGGGCAGCGAATACCCCGATCATCAACCCTTCCATGATCAGGAAGGCAGCCATGTACTGCGCGATCCGATACTGGATCACTTCCCAACCCGCGATCACGACCACGACTGTCATGAAGGAGGTCAGCAAGATCAGCGGCATCGAAAAACCATCCACTCCGACATGGTAGTTGGCATTGAACGCCGGAATCCATGGGACAAATTCTTGAAACTGCATGGCGGCGGTGGTGTGATCAAAAGCCGAGTACAGCGGCACACTGATCAGGAACGCCAGGATTGCCACCGTTAGGGCCAAGGATTTAACGCGACTGGGGCTATCATCGCCCACAAAGAGCACGGCGATACCACCGAGAATCGGAAACCAGATGACAAGACTCAGCAAGGGCAGTTCCGACAGCATGGTTTTTCTTCTTCCAGGTTAGCGGGCGATAAACCAGGTCAGCAAGATCAGCAACCCAATGATCATCGCGAAGGCATAGGTATACAGATAGCCGGATTGTAAATGTCGAGCAACGGCGGCGACCCAGCCCACCAGCCGCGCGCTGCCGTTGACCAGCACGCCATCGATCAAGCCGGCATCGCCAAATTTCCACAGTGCAGTGCCCAGATTCCGACTGCCCCGCATGAAAACCGACTGATAGATTTCATCGAACAAATATTTGCGGTTCATGATGTCGTAGAGCGTGGCGAACCGCTGCTGAATCAGATCGGGCAATTCAGGTTTGAGCATATAGAGATAAAAGGCTGATAAAAACCCGGCAACCACCAGAATGAATGGCAAGCCGAAGAGTCCGTGCAACGCGAAACTCCTCGGACCATGAAATTCTTCTTCGAGATGCGCCAGTACGTTATGTTCAGGCGCTATGAAGATGCTCCCGCCGAACCCGTCACCGAACAATAAAGGCGCCATTGTCATTGCGCCGATGACCACCGAGGGAATCGCCAGCAGCACGAGAGGTCCCCACACCACAGGCGGCGTCTCATGTAAATGTTCCTGGGTATGATGATCCATCCGCTCCTTGCCATGAAAGACCAGGAAATACAGGCGGAATGAATAGAATGACGTGACGAACACACCCAGCATCACCGCGAAATAGGCGAAACCGGAACCGGCGATATGGGAAAAATGCACCGCTTCCAAGATGCTGTCTTTGGAATAGAAACCTGAGAAACCCGGCGTGCCGATCAATGCCAGCGTCCCGATCAGGAACGTTAGCCAGGTAATCGGCATATATTTCCAAAGTCCCCCCATCTTACGAATATCCTGCTCGTGATGCATGGCGATGATCACCGAGCCGGCGCCCAGAAACAGCAACGCTTTGAAGAAAGCGTGGGTCATCAGGTGGAAAATAGCGGCCGGATAAGCCGACACGCCCAGTGCTACGGTCATATAGCCAAGCTGTGAGAGCGTGGAATAAGCGACCACCCGCTTGATATCGTTCTGGACGATGCCAAGGAACCCCATGAACAGCGCGGTAATCGAACCGATCACCAGCACAAAACTCAAGGCAGTTTCCGACAATTCAAACAGTGGCGACATCCGCGCCACCATGAAAATGCCGGCGGTGACCATGGTTGCAGCATGGATTAACGCAGAAATCGGCGTCGGGCCTTCCATCGAATCCGGTAGCCAGACATGAAGCGGAACCTGTGCTGACTTACCCATCGCCCCGATGAACAACAGGATACAAATCACCGTCATCAGCGACCATTCAACCCCAGGAATGATATAGACGGTGACCGTGGCCATCAGCGGCGCTGCCGCAAACACATCGGCGTAATCCAGGCTGTTGAACGCCATCAGCACGGCGGCGATGCCCAGCAAAAAGCCAAAATCGCCGACCCGGTTGACCAAAAACGCTTTCAAGCTGGCAAAGATGGCGCTTTCACGCTTGTACCAGAATCCGATCAGCAGGTAAGACACTAAACCGACACCTTCCCAACCGAAGAACAGTTGCAGGAAGTTATTGGCCATCACCAGCATCAGCATGGCGAACGTAAACAGTGCGATATAACTGAAGAAGCGCTGGTAGCCGTCATCGTCGTGCATATAACCGATGGTATAGATATGTACCATCAGCGAAACGAAGGTGACTGTACACATCATCACCGCCGTCAAATTATCGATCAGGAAACCCACTTCGAGGCGAATCCCTTCAACGACCATCCAGGTATAAACGGTACCGTTATACGGCTCCGCACCATCGAAGACATGATGCCGCAACACCAAAAGTGACAATAAAAACGCAATCGCCACGCCAATGATGGTGACCCAATGGGCGCCGGCACGCCCGATCTTGCGCCCGAACAAGCCAGCGATGAGCGCGCCAAACAGCGGCGCAAGCGCGATCCCAAGATAGACGTTTTGCATCGGCTAACCCTTGAGCATATCGAGGTCGGCGACGTTGATGGTACGCCGGTTACGGAACAGCACGACCAAGATAGCGAGGCCGATGGCTGATTCGGCAGCCGCCACGGTCAAGATGAAAAACACGAACACCTGGCCGATGCTGTCATCAAGAAACCGTGAAAAGGCGATGAAATTGAAATTCACCGCGAGCAGCATCAGCTCAATCGACATCAGCAGGATAATGACGTTCTTCCGATTGAGAAAAATGCCGGCCACGCTGAGACAAAAGAGGATCGCTCCAAGCACGAGATAATCAGTAAGCGTGATCATCTATCCCTCGCCTTGATTTATTGGAATGATGGAATTCGTTGTACCGGAATCCGGCGGCCAGAGACGCGGACGCCGGAGCGCTCACGTCAACCGCACGGTCCCGGTTAATGTTTTTTCTCTGCCGGTACATTGACCAACCGTATCCGATCATCCCTGGACACCAGGACCTGATGGCTCGGATTTTGTGACTTCGTACCCTCACGCCGCCGCAATGTCAGCGAAATAGCGGCAATAATCGCTACCAGTAGAATGACCGAAGCGATTTCAAACGGATAGACATAAAACGTGTACAGGACGCTGCCCAGTTCCTTGGTATTGCTGTAATCGGCCGAACGCGCGACCAGGCTGTAGGACTCTGAGCTGAAATAACCAGACCCCAGGGCCAGCACCATCTCAATCACGATGATCACGGCAACCGTGGCACCGACCGGCAAATACTTGATGAAGCCTTCCCGCAGGGGTTGGGTGTTGAGATCCAACATCATCACCACGAACAAGAACAGCACCATCACCGCACCGACATAGACCAGAACCATGGTGATAGCCAGAAACTCGGCCTCGATCAACAGCCAAAGAGCGGCGCTGGTAAAAAAGGCTAACACCAAAAACAAGGCGGCGTGTACCGAGTTACGGACAGTGATCACTCTCACCGCTGCGAAGATCAGGATAAGGGCGAAAACGTAAAACAGAAATTTTTCAAATCCCATGGCTGGACCTGTTTTCCGGTTCGGGCGATGGACTAGCGATAGGCCGCATCGATAGCTCGATCAGCGGCGATCTGTGCTTCACAGAGATCACCATGTGCGAGCAGTTTTTCCTTGGTCATGATGTGTTCGCCCCGATTCTCAAAATGGTACGCAAATGTGCGGGTCTCGACGATAGCATCCACGGGGCAGGCTTCCTCACAAAATCCGCAATAAATGCACTTAAACAGATCAATGTCATAACGCACGGTGCGTCGGCTACCATCGGCACGTTGCTCCGATTCGATGGTGATGGCTAGCGCTGGACAAACCGCTTCGCAAAGCTTACAGGCAATACAGCGCTCTTCGCCGTTCGGATAGCGGCGCTGGGCGTGTAACCCACGGAACCGATGCGACAGCGGCGTCAGTTCTTCGGGGTATTGCACCGTCAGTTTTTTCGCAAACAAATAGCGGCCGGTCACTCGCAAGCCCAGCAGCAACTCCCATAGCAGGAAGGTTTTAAAGTAGTGCCGGACAGTGTTCAGAGTATTCATCGCCATTTAGCCTCAATCAAACCACGGGCCTACATGGCCCAGCACACCCAAGCCAATGACCAGCAACCATACCAGGGTGACCGGGATAAAGACTTTCCAGCCCAACCGCATGATCTGATCGTAGCGATACCGCGGGAATGTGGCGCGGAACCACAAGAAGAACAACAGCAGGAATGAAATCTTCATCACCAGCCAAATCGGACCGGGCACGAAGCTGAATAACTGGCCCAAAACTGGAATCCCTTCGAAGGGCGACAGCCAGCCCCCCAAAAACATGGTGGACGCCAAAGCGGACACTAAAATCATGTTGGCGTATTCCGCCAGGAAGAAGACGGCGAAGGCCATACCCGAATAATCGACATGAAACCCAGCGACGATTTCGGATTCGCCCTCAGCGACATCGAATGGTGCGCGATTCGTTTCGGCAACCCCGGAGATGAAGTACACCAAAAACAACGGTAATAGCGGCAACCAGAACCAGTGCAGGATACTGCCCTGCTGCGCAAGCACCACCTGATTCAGATTCAAGCTGCCGGCAGCCATCAATACCCCAACCAGAGCAAACCCCATTGCGATCTCATAAGAGACGATTTGCGCAGCCGAGCGCATCGCACCAAGAAACGCATATTTTGAATTTGAGGCCCATCCGGCGATGATGACGCCATAAACCCCCATTGACGTGAGCGCCAACAGATACAAAATACCGGCATCCAGATGCGAGAGCATCATCTCATTGCCAAAGGGGATGACAGCCCAGGCGGCCAGAGCCGGGCCGAAGGCAACGACCGGTGCCAGAAGAAAAAGAAACCGATCCGCCTGTGTGGGAATGATGATTTCTTTAAACATCAACTTCATGGCATCGGCAATCGGCTGTAACCAACCCTTGGGGCCGACGCGATTCGGGCCGAGCCGGATCTGCATATAGCCGATGATTTTGCGTTCGGCGAAGGTCAAATACGCCACCGCAGTCAGTAGCGGTGCCAGGATGGCAACAATTTTCAGCAGGATGATGATGATCGTCAGCAGGGTTTCCACGCACCAGGATCCTTATCGTTATTGGATGGTCACCGGGCCAAACGCAGGGCCGAGGGCCACGCTGGCAGCGGTTCCAGCCGGAATCCAGGCGCAGCCCTTGGGCACGCCATCATCAAGCAGCAGCGGCAAATCGACCGCTGTGCCATTTTGGCGTACCTGTACCTGGTCCCGTTCAGCCACACCCAGTTCCTGAGCCATTTCCGGATGCAAGCGCACGGCAAAAGGCTGCGCCAGCGGACTCATTTGCAACGAACGAGCGCGACGCACCAGCGGATCAAGCGCATAGATCGGCACGTCCGCAACCCGCAGCAATCCACTCGCCTGCAACGGGGTCAAGGTCTTGTCCAAATCGGGGCGATTATCGGGTTGTATTCCAGCGCAGGTAGCCTGGATTTCGGCAAGCACCTCTTCTGATGCCACATAGTCGAAACCTTCCAAACCGCATAAATTACCCAACACCCGCAACACCTTCCAGGCCGGCCGGGCGGCTCCAAACGGTTTACTGGCTCCCTGGAAGCTTTGCCAAATCCCTTCGGCATTGACGTAAGTGCCGGAGGTTTCGGCGAAGCTGCCCACTGGCAAAATAATTTTGGCGTAGGTTTTAGTGGAAGTGCTGGCGTATGGGCTGAGCGCAATCACCAACTCGGCGGCCTGCATCGCTTTCAAAGCGCCCGCTCCGTCCCAACAATCCAGTTCCGGTTCAACACCGATGAGGACGTAAGCCTTACGCGGTGCTTGCAACATCGCGTGGGCGGGCAACCCGACAGTGGTCGCTGGCTTAGCACCCGCAAGGCGATGCGGCAACGCACCAGTCAACCAGCCACCGACCGAATTAGCCGCTTCTGGCAGATAACCAAAGCTCGCCTGAAAATTCAGCGCGATGAACCCAGCCAGTGCGCGCAATTGTGCAAAAGCGGGATTCGCCACCGCCAAATTACCCAACAGCACCGTGGCCGGGGCATTCTCAATGAGATGGGCGGCAATGGCTTGTTCGGCATCGTTGGGAGCAGCCACGGCCAAACCAGCCAAACTCGCCGGTAACGTCTCATTTTTCCGCTGCGCTATCGCTTGGGCGATGCCAGCCAACGCGGCGACCATCCTCTCCGGCGAAGCGATGATTTTGGCGGCGACCGGGAAACGGAACTCGAAATCGAGTGGGTTAACGAACATGATCCGGCCACCCGCCAATGCCGCTTTACGCAGGCGATGACCGGCCAGGGGTTGCTCCATCCGCACGTTTGAACCGATCAGCAGCGCCGATTTCACCGTTTCCAGATCAGCTAAATTCTGACCCAGCCAGGGGAAGACCGGCGCGGTATCCTGATCACTGAAGTCCACTTGTCGTAGCCGATGGTCGATACTGGCGATACCGAGACCACGCGCCAACTTCTGCGCGAGATATAACTCTTCAAGGGTCGCTGTGGGCGATACCAGGAAACCAACCGACTCGGCGCCGTGGCGGGCGATGATATCCTTTAAGCGGTGAGCAACGGCCTCCAGCGCGGGTTCCCATTCGCTCTCCGCACCATCGACCAGCGGTTGCGCTAAACGATCCTCGCTGTAAATACCTTCGTAACTGAAGCGATCACGATCTGCAAGCCACGTTTCATTGATCGATTCATTTTCACGCGGAACCACCCGTATGACTTGGCCGCGCAGGGTGTGAATATAGATGTTGGAGCCGATGGAATCGTGGGGAGCAATGGCTGCATGTTGCACGAATTCCCAAGAGCGGCCTTTATAGCGCGACGGTTTGGCAGTCAACGCACCGACCGGGCAGAGATCGATCACGTTGCCCGACAGTTCCGAGGCCACTGCTTTGGAGACATAGGTGCCGATCTCCACATGTTCCCCGCGTCCGGTTGCACCCAGTTCTCGTAGACCGGCGATTTCTTCGCCGAAACGCACACAACGGGTGCAGTGAATGCAGCGCGTCATATCCGTGGCGATCAGCGGCCCGATGTCCTTATCCCGAACCACCCGTTTGCGCTCTGCGAAGCGCGAGACATCACTGCCGTAGCCTAGCGCGAGATCCTGCAATTCGCATTCACCACCCTGATCGCAGATTGGGCAATCCAACGGATGGTTAATAAGCAAGAACTCCATAGTGCCTTTCTGGGCAGCGAGGGCCTTGGGCGATTGGGTGTACGCCTTCATACCCTCCACGACCGGCGTCGCACAGGCAGGCAAAGGCTTAGGCGCTTTTTCCACCTCGACCAGACACATCCGGCAGTTGGCGGCAATGGACAGCTTCTTGTGATAGCAGAACCGGGGGATCGCGATACCCGCCGCATCGGTGCTCTCGATCAGCATCGCACCTTTGCGCGCCTTCAGCGGGATACCGTTGACTTCGATATTGACCAATTCCTCGCTCATCTTTTACCCACTGCACCCGTTGTGGTGGTTTCGCGATCTCACGCGGCCTGTGCCGACGCGCCCTCGACCATGCTGCGCTTGTGTTCGATGTAATAGGCAAACTCGTGGCGGTAATGCTTGACGAAGCTGCGTACCGGCATCGCAGCAGCATCACCGAGAGCACAGATCGTGCGGCCCTCAATGCGGCTGGCGACATTATCCAATAGCTCCAGATCCTCTGGCCGCCCCTTGCCTTCAACGATACGGGTCACCATCCGGTATAACCAGCCAGTCCCTTCACGGCACGGGGTACATTGGCCACACGACTCTGAGTAATAGAATCGGGAAACCCGCTGCAACACCTTCACCATGTCGGTGGTCTCATCCATCACGATCACGGCGCCTGATCCTAGCATCGAGCCGGCGACTTTAGCGACCGAATCGTAGTCCATGTTGGCTTTTAACATGATCTCACCGGGTACAACCGGTACTGAAGAGCCACCCGGAATCACAGCCTTCAGTTGCCGTCCCTGCCAAATCCCACCCGCCAGGGCGAGCAGTTCAGCGAAGGGAATCCCCATCGAAACCTCAAAGTTGCCTGGCTTCTCGACATGGCCGGACACTGAAAAAATTTTGGTACCGCCGGCATTGGGAACACCTAGCGCCGCGAACCACTCGCCACCGTTGCGGATGATCGAAGGGACCGAGGAATAGGTCTCTGTATTGTTGATGGTGGTCGGCCGACCATAGAGGCCGTAACTGGCAGGAAACGGCGGCTTGTAACGCGGCTGGCCTTTTTTACCCTCCAGCGATTCCAGCAAGGCCGTTTCCTCGCCGCAGATGTAAGCCCCAGCGCCCAATGTCGGATATAGATCAAAGTCGATACCTGAACCTTGGATATTCTTACCCAGCAGACCAGCGGCATACGCCTCATTGACCGCTGCTTCAAACCGTTGGTACGGCTCGTCCATGAATTCGCCGCGCATGTAGTTATAGCCGACCGTGGAACCGGTTGCGAAAGCGGCAATCGCCATCCCCTCAACCAGCGCGTGCGGATTAAAGCGCAGGATATCGCGGTCTTTGCAAGTGCCAGGTTCCGATTCGTCGGAATTACACACCATATATTTTTGTATCGTGGCATTGCGCGGCATGAACGTCCATTTCAAGCCCGCCGGAAACCCGGCACCGCCACGGCCCCGCAGACCGGATTTCTTAACTTCGTCAATCACCTGATCAGGTTTCAGTTGCCCGCCCAGGATTTTCTGCCAAGCCTCATACCCACCCACACTGCGATAAGTGGCAAGTGACCAGGGTTGATCTAGACCGAGCGTCCGATAACAAACTTCGTTGGCCATCGTGGATTACTCCAGGCTGTCCAGCACTTGATCCACCTTTTCCGGGGTCAGATGCTCGTAATACACATGATCGACCTGCATCATAGGCGCGCCGCAACAGGCAGCGAGGCATTCTTCTTCGCGCTTTAGGTAGAACTTGCCGTCCGGTGTGCTTTGGCCGAGCTTGATCCCCAATTTTTTCTCGATGTGGGCGAGCACGGTTTCGCCGCCACGCAACATGCAGGAAATATTGGTACACACCGCGATGTTGTGGCGGCCAACCGGTTTTAGCTCGAACATCGAGTAGAAACTGGCGACCTCGTAAACAGCAATGGACGGCATGTCCAGATAGTCGGCTACCGCATCCATCAACTCCGTGCTCAGCCAGCCGCCGTTTTCGTGTTGCACTTCGCGCAGGGCGGCCAGCACCGCCGACTGTTTTTGCTCGGCAGGATAACGGCTAAGCCAGTGATCGATCTCCGCGCGGGCGTGGGCGGACAGCAGATCGCTCTTGCGTACACTCATTAGCGGTCAACCTCTCCAAAAACGATATCCTGGGTACCGATCACAGCCACCACGTCGGCCAACATGTGGCCGCGCGTCATTTCGTCCATCGACGAGAGATGCGCGAATCCGGCGGCCCGCACTTTAAGCCGATAAGGCTTATTGGCGCCATCGGAAATCAGATAAATGCCGTACTCACCTTTCGGGTGCTCGGTCGCGACATAGACCTCCCCTTCGGGCACACAATAGCCTTCGGTGAACAGCTTGAAATGATGAATCAGCGCTTCCATATCCTCTTTCATCACCGCTCGTGGTGGCGGTGCGATCTTGTAATCGTCGATGATGACCAGCCCTGGATTTTCCTTCAGCCACTTGACGCATTGTCGGACAATACGATTGGACTGGCGTAACTCCTCGACCCGCACCAAATAACGGTCATAACAGTCACCGTTAACACCCACTGGAATATCGAAATCCAGCCGATCATAGACTTCGTAAGGCTGTTTTTTGCGCAAATCCCAGGCAAAGCCGGAGCCACGCAGCATGGGACCGGAAAAACCCAGTTGCAAAGCGCGTTCGGGTGAGACTACCCCAATACCGACAGTGCGTTGCTTCCAGATACGGTTATCGGTCAACAAGGTTTCGTACTCATTGACGTAACCGGGAAACCGCTCGGTGAATGCCTCAATGAAATCGAGCAACGAACCCTGCCGGGTAGCGTTCCGCTCATCAACCTCTTTCTTGCTATGGCAAGGTGACGTGGCGTAATCGTATTTCTGCATGATATTCGGCAGATCGCGATACACCCCACCCGGTCGAAAATAGCTGGGATGAAGCCGTGCGCCAGAAACCGCTTCGTAGCAGTCCATCAGATCCTCACGCTCACGGAAGGCGTAGAGGAACATGGTCATGGCACCGATATCGAGACCATGCGCGCCGATCCACAGCAAATGATTGAGGATACGGGTGATTTCCGCATACATCACGCGAATGTATTGCGCGCGCATCGGCGGCTGGATACCGAGCAATTTTTCGATAGCCAGCACATAGGCGTGCTCGTTGCTCATGGCCGACATGTAATCGAGCCGATCCATGTAACCGATGCTCTGGTTGAAAGGCTTGCTCTCGGCCAGCTTCTCGGTAGCCCGGTGCAGCAGGCCGATGTGTGGATCGGCGCGCTGGACTACTTCGCCATCCAGTTCCAAGACCAGACGCAATACGCCATGCGCGGCGGGATGCTGTGGTCCAAAATTCAGGGTGTAATTACGAATCTCAGGCATCGGCGGCTTTCCTTCATTGAGACTCGAGGTAGCGGTTATCCTTACGGATGACCCGAGGAACCAGCACGCGCGGCTCAATACTGACTGGCTCGTACACCACGCGGCCGCGTTCTGGATCGTAGCGCATTTCGACATTGCCGCTCAGCGGGAAATCCTTGCGGAACGGATGGCCGACAAAACCGTAATCGGTCAAAATCCGCCGCAAATCGGGATGCCCCTCGAACACGATGCCATACAAATCAAACGCTTCCCGCTCGAACCAGTTGACCCCAGCCCATAAGCCGATCACAGAGGGTACAACCGGCAATTCGTCATCAGGGGCAAACACTCGCACCCGCAAACGCTGATTGCGGGACACCGATAGCAGTTGATACACGGCGGCAAAACGGCCTTTACCGGCGAAGATCTTGCCATCGACATGGCGGATGGCGGCTGCACCACGACCGATAGTTTTTTCCTCAACTCCCCGGCTAAACCCGGTATTGGTGGATTCGCCGGTCGCCCATTCCACCTCACCGTATGCGGCGTAATCGACGCCGCACACATCCATTGCCTGTTCGAACGCAAATTCAGGCTCATCGCGCAAGGCGGTAAAGATCGCTAGCGCTTGATCAGGCGGAATTTCGATCATGACTTGACCGTAATCCAGCCGACACTCATGAAGCGCGTCCCCGAATCGGGTTTGCAGTTTTTCCACTAGGGTTTGGAGCGCGTCAGCCATGGAGTTTATTCTCAACGGGCTATGGTATTGGTGCGCCGAATCTTGTTTTGCAACTGGAGAATCCCATAAATCAAGGCTTCAGCCGTAGGCGGACAGCCGGGGACATAGATATCGACCGGCACGATACGGTCACAGCCACGCACCACCGAATAGGAATAGTGGTAATAGCCGCCCCCATTGGCGCAAGACCCCATGGAAATCACCCAGCGAGGCTCAGCCATTTGGTCATAGACCTTACGAAAGGCCGGTCCCATCTTATTGCAGAGAGTTCCAGCGACGATCATTACGTCGGATTGGCGCGGGCTGGGCCGGAACACGATGCCGAACCGATCCAGATCGTAGCGGGCCGCACCGGCGTGCATCATCTCTACCGCACAGCAGGCCAGACCGAACGTCATCGGCCACATGGAGCCGGTGCGCGCCCAGTTGATCAGCTTGTCGGCCGTGGTCGTAACTAAGCCTTTTTCAAGAATGCCTTCTATTCCCATTCTAAGGCTCCTTTCTTCCACTCGTAGATGAAGCCGATGACCAGAATACCCAGAAAGACCGCCATCGCAATGAAACCAAACAGGCCGATTTTGTTGAGCACAATCGCCCAGGGAAACAGGAAGGCGATTTCCAGATCGAAGATGATGAACAGGATGGCGACCAGATAATAGCGTACATCAAACTTCATTCGGGCATCTTCGAACGATTCGAAACCGCACTCGTAAGGTGACAGCTTCTCGGCATCGGGTCGCCGGGTGCCTAGAAAATAGCCGGCGGCGACCATAAACACGCCCATTCCAAACGAAAGGGCCAAAAAAATCAAAACGGGAAGGTAGTTTGAGAGCATCAGCGTCACACCTTCGGTACGGCGAATCGGAAAAAAACGCTAGGAGAGTCAGGCATCGGCAAAAGGCAAGCCTTGGTGAATACGCCTGACATACGGCTTTAACAGCCTGGAGAGGAACGGCTCCGAAGCAAGCGAGGCGAATTGTTTTTTCGAGTTATCACGCCGCATAAACATGTTTCAATCCGCGCCCATGACCGGGCGAAACAGCATGGTAGAGATTACCCCTCTCCCATGCAAGATGATCCCCCTGATAGAGGAACGCATGGCATCTTGTCGCTATCCCAAGATGCTCGGTTTTATTTGGTGCCGATGGCCGGACTCGAACCGGCACGGCTTGCGCCACTAACCCCTCAAGCTAGCGTGTCTACCAGTTCCACCACATCGGCATAAATCAACAAATCGAGACCGCCCGCTCTTGCTATTACTTTTTCGGTAGCTGCGGCACGTCGGCAGGCCCCCCGCTTTTCGGCACCTCGACTGGCTTTTCAACTTGAATTCGCTCGACAACACTCTTTGGTGCCGACCCCTGCGTCGCAAAATAGCCAAGCGTCAAGCTGGTCAAGAAAAACACCGTCGCCAAAACCGCAGTAGTCCGACTTAAAAAGGATGCAGCGCCCCGCGATCCGAACATCGTGGCAGAAGCGCCGCTACCAAACGCAGCACCCGCGTCGGCGCCCTTACCTTGTTGTACCAGCACCAACGCAATCAAGGCAATGGCGACGACAGTATGCGCTGCAAGAATGAAAGTATTAATCATGGCAACAGTTTAACAGCCAGCCTTGGCAATCGCCAGAAACTCCTTAGCCTCCAGCGAAGCGCCACCGATCAGCCCACCGTCGATATCCGGCATGGCCAGCAGCTCACCGGCGTTGGCGGCTTTCATGCTACCGCCATAAAGGATGCGTGTCTGCTGGGCCACATGAGCGTCAAAAGCAGCCAGTTTCGCGCGGATAAAAGCGTGGACCTCTTGGGCTTGCGCGGAGGTCGCCGTCCGGCCCGTACCGATGGCCCAGACCGGCTCATAGGCGATGACGGCCTCAGCAAACGGCCCGATGCCTTCCAGGTCCAGCACCGCCTTGATCTGGCGTTCAACCACGGCCTCGGTAACCCCTTTCTCACGCTCTTCTAAGGTCTCACCAACGCAGAGGATCGGACAAACGCCTACCTTGCGGGCGGCAGCGAATTTGCGGGCGATCACCTGATCGGTTTCACCGTACAACGTGCGCCGCTCAGAATGACCGACGATGACGTATTTGCAATGGAAATCTTGCAGCATCGGCCCGGCCACTTCCCCGGTGTAAGCACCTGAAGTGTGCTCGGAAAGATTCTGCGTTCCCCAGCCTACGGTAGTGCCTGATAGCTGCTTTTCGACCGACTCCAGATAGACAAAGGGTGGAAACACGGCTAACTCGACGGCCGCAACTGCGGCGGCGCCTTCACGGATTCCCTGTAACAGCCCGCGGATACTTTCCGCCGAACCGTTCATTTTCCAATTTCCGGCCACCAATTTACGGCGCATCTGTGATTTCTCCCGATAAAAATTCTGGGCAAGCTTACGAATTCCGCCTTTGGAAATCAATCATGCTGATAAGGTATCTCGCACCACACCAGCAAGTTCACGAGCATGGCGCTCAACGGCGCCAGCTTCTGGGCCTTCGACCATGACTCGGACGACTGGCTCCGTCCCAGACGGGCGCAACAACACGCGGCCATGATCGCCAAGCTGGCTTTCCACCGCTTTGACTGCCTCCAGGATTGGAGCACGCTGAAAATCGACAGATCCAGTCACTGACACATTAATCAAAATCTGCGGATATTTGGTCATACCGGCCTTCAGATCGTGCAAGCTTTTGCCGGATTGCAGCATGGCCGCCAACACTTGCAGCGCAGAGATGATGCCATCACCCGTGCTCGTCCGATCCAGACAAATGATATGCCCGGAATTTTCTCCGCCCAAAATGAGTTTTTCAGCCAGCAATCGCTCCATGACATAACGATCACCGACCTTGGCACGATGCAGATCAAGTCCTAGCGCCCGTAATCCGATCTCCAATCCAAGATTGGTCATCAGCGTACCGACCACGCCATTAAAACGACTACCGGTACGCAAACGGTCACGAGCGATGATGAACATGAGTTCATCGCCATCCAGCACTTCACCTCGGTGATCCACCATAATCACCCGGTCACCGTCGCCATCGAACGCAATTCCCAAATCGGCGCCTTGTTCCTTCACCGTCTCGCAAAGTACTGCCGGATTCGTCGAGCCGCAATCCTGGTTAATGTTCAACCCATCAGGAGAGACGCCCATCGGCACCACGGTCGCTCCCAACTCGTTCAATACGCTCGGTGCGACATGATAGGTGGCACCATGGGCACAATCGACCACAATCTTCAGACTCGCCAAGCTGGTCCAGGACGGCACGGTACTCTTACAGAACTCGATATAGCGTCCTGCGGCATCGACGACACGCTCAGCCTTACCTAAAACATCCGGCCCAACAGTTTCCAGCGGCCGCTCTAGCAGATCCTCGATCTGTTCTTCGATTTCATCGGCTAACTTTTGGCCATCCCGAGAAAAAAATTTGATGCCGTTATCGTAATAGGGGTTGTGAGACGCACTGACTACGATACCGGCACAGGCGTGTAAGGTCCGGGTCAAGTAAGCGATACCGGGCGTCGGCATCGGCCCCAGCAGGGCGATATTGACACCGGCTGCCGACAAGCCGGCCTCTAGGGCTGATTCAAACATATAGCCCGAAATCCGGGTGTCCTTGCCGATGACGATTTTGTTGAAACCCTTGGTCTGCAACACCCGGCCAACCGCCCAGCCCAGCTTCAACATGAACTCAGCCGTTATGGGGTGGTCGCCCACACGCCCGCGAATCCCATCCGTACCAAAATACCGTTTACCCACGATGACACTCTCCAAACCAGCACGAAGGAGCGATTATAGCGAGGAGCAGAAAAGCGCGCATACAACCCTTTGGCGACTTCAAAAAAGGGTTATGGCAAAAATCGCAAAGCCGCGCCAACCTCAAAGGGCGGCCAGTGTGGCGGCACAAACCCGTAAAGCCTGCACCGTTTCCCGGACATCGTGCGCTCGAATGATGTGGGCACCTTGCCAAGCGGCGATGACTGCCGCCGCTAGACTACCGTTTAATCGCTCGCTAACCGGCACAGCCAACAGAGCGCCGAGCATACTTTTGCGGGAAATGCCCACTAAAACCCCGGCTGCTAATTCCGTAAAACTGCTCACATGCCGCAGCAACGAGAGATTATGCGCTAAAGTCTTGCCGAAACCGAAACCGGGATCTACCAGAATTCGCTGCCGTGGCAAACCTGCCACCTCGCAAGCCCGAATACGCTCGCGCAAGAAGTCTTTTACCTCAGCCACGACATCACCATAGCAGGGATGGTGCTGCATCGTTCCGGGTTCACCGCGCATATGCATCAAACAGACGGGCACGCCGCTGGCGACGGCGATTTCCAGCGCTCCCGGCAAGCGCAGCGCCCATATATCGTTGATCAACCCGGCGCCGACCTCGACCGCCGCGCGCATAACCTGGGGTTTGCTGGTATCGATTGAAATCGGTACAGGCAGTTCGCGCGCCAATCGCTCTACCAGTGGTAGAACTCGGTCCATCTCTTCCTGAACGGAGACAATGGATGCCCCTGGTCGGGTGGATTCACCCCCGATATCAAGGATCGCTGCCCCTTCGGTGACCATCGCTTCAGCCTGGCGCAGCGCATCGTCAAGACGCAAAAAACGGCCGCCATCAGAAAAAGAATCGGGGGTAACATTGAGTACCCCCATGACAACGGGCTGAGTGAGATCGAGCGGTTTACCCGCGCAGTCGAGGCGCATCGCTCAATGCTGCTGGGCTGGATCTCCAATCTTTGGGTCTGAGCGGCCTTTGTCCAAATCGATTTTCGATCCGTCCGTGGGTGGTTCCTGGTCGGTCCCAGCATCCACTGGCTCACGCGGTGAGCGCCCCGCCATCAGATCGTCAATCTGATCAGCATCAATGGTTTCGTATTTGATCAGAGCCTCAGCCATGGCGTGCAGCGTATCAAGACGCTCACGTAGCAGGCGTTCGGAACGCTGGTAATTATGATTAATGATCGCGCGGATTTCCTCATCGATCACATGAGCGGTCTCGTCCGAAACATTCTTGTGCCGGGTGACACTGCGACCAAGGAACACCTCGCCGTCATCCTCGCTATAGGTGAGAGGTCCAAGACGGTCAGACAAGCCCCACTTGGTCACCATGTTACGAGCGATATCAGTAGCGCGCTCAATATCGTTCTGGGCGCCCGTTGTTACATGTTCCGGGCCAAAGATGATTGACTCAGCAATCCGCCCACCGAACATGCTGGAGATTTGGCTCTCCAGCCGCTGCTTACTGTAACTGTAGCGGTCGCCTTCCGGCAGGAACATGGTGACACCCAACGCCCGACCACGCGGGATGATGCTGACCTTGTAGACTGGATCGTGCGCCGGTACCAAGCGGCCGACGATAGCGTGACCCGCCTCATGGTAGGCAGTGAGCTTTTTCTCATCCTCGCTCATCACCATCGACTTGCGCTCCGCGCCCATCATGATCTTGTCCTTGGCTTTTTCGAAATCGTCCATGTCCACATCGCGCTTGTTGGCGCGGGCGGCGAATAGTGCCGCTTCGTTCACCAGATTGGCCAGGTCTGCGCCGGAAAAACCGGGCGTGCCGCGAGCGATCACCGACGGCTTAACATTATCAGCCAGAGGCACCTTACGCATGTGGACCTTAAGGATCTGCTCGCGGCCGCGCACATCCGGCAGCGGCACCACCACCTGCCGGTCGAAGCGACCGGGCCGCAACAAGGCAGGGTCAAGCACGTCCGGGCGGTTGGTGGCGGCGATGACGATGATACCTTCATTGCCCTCGAAGCCATCCATTTCGACCAGCAATTGGTTCAAGGTTTGTTCACGCTCATCATGTCCACCGCCCAAGCCTGCGCCACGATGCCGACCCACAGCATCGATTTCGTCAATGAAGATGATGCAGGGGGCGTGTTTTTTGGCTTGCTCGAACATATCCCGCACCCGCGAGGCGCCGACACCAACGAACATTTCTACGAAGTCAGAGCCAGAAATCGAGAAAAACGGAACCTTGGCCTCACCGGCAATCGCTTTAGCGAGCAGGGTCTTACCAGTACCGGGTGAACCCACCATCAACACACCGCGCGGAATCTTGCCACCGAGCTTCTGGAACTTGCCGGGATCGCGCAGGAATTCCACCAATTCGGCCACTTCTTCTTTGGCCTCATCGACACCCGCAACATCGGCAAACGTCACTTTGATCTGATCTTCGCTCATCATGCGGGCACGGGACTTACCAAACGACATAGCCCCACGGCCGGCACCGCCGCCTTGCATCTGGCGCAGAAAAAACACCCAGATGCCGATCAGCAGCAGCATTGGGAACCAACTGATGAAGATCTGCATCAGCAAGCCTTGCTTTTCTGGAGGCTGACCTTCGATCTCCACACCGTGATTGAGTAACTCGCCGATCATGGGGCTGTTATCGGTTTCCGGACTATACGTGGTAAACCGCTCACCGCCGCTGGTCCGCCCCATGATCGCCCGGCCATCAATGGTGACTTGCGCGATTCGCCCTTGTTTAGCGTCCTGTAGGAATTGGGAGTAAGACATCTGGGCCGATGGCGCTACTTTGGGTCCAAAGCTATTGAACACCGACATCAGCACCACCGCGATGACCACCCACAAGAGGATATTCTTTACCATGTCGTTCAAGGCATGTACCTCAAATACCGCAAGACTAAAATTGATGGCCCCTGCCGCATGTGCGCGGTTATTGCTGGGGAAATAAGCGATTGGGGCGAAGTTTTTAGACCGGACTATCCGCGATAGTTCCTGGCCAACAAATACTGTTCCGCGCTGCGGGCGCGTGAGGCTTTGGGCTTGCGCGGGGCAACCCCAGCAAACATTCGACGGAGGTTCTGAAGAAAAGGGTCAAAACCTTCACCCTGAAAAACCTTGACCAGAAAATCCCCGCCGGGGCGCAAGCGTTTCTGGGCAAAATCCAAGGCCAATTCGGCCAGATACATACCGCGCGGTTGGTCAACGGCCTTGATACCGCTGGTATTGGGGGCCATATCCGAAATTACAAGGTCTACGGGCCGATTAGCCAACATTTCCAGTAATTGGTCCAATACCATCGTTTCACGAAAATCGCCCTGAATAAACTCGACACCCGGCAACGGTTCCATGGGCAAGACATCCAACGCGATGACAGCCCCCTGCACCCCCACATGATGAGCGGCCAGTTGGGACCAACCCCCTGGGGCCGCCCCTAAATCAACCACAGTCATGCCGGCTCGCAGTAGCCGATCCTTCTGATGAATTTCGAGTAGCTTATAGACTGCACGCGACCGATAGCCTTCTTGCTGAGCACGCCGCACATACTCGTCGGCAAAATGTTCCTGTAACCAACGGTTGCTACTTTTACTGCGCGCCATCAGACACGTCCGCGCGCTCACGATCAAGCTTAGCCATCACTCGACGGACTCGCACGATGATCCAGGCCATACCAAGCAATCCATAGCTTAAAAGTAGCAAAAATTGCAGCGCTAGATCATCGATGATTCGCCCCTGGATGAGAAGCAATAATCCACCGACCACCAGAATGATGCCCAGATCCAGTTTGACCTCGTTTAGCGGACTGGGGGCTACCGTCAAACCCTTATGGGCGGTTACACTGTTTGAATCTTGCGTTTTATCTGACCTTCCCATGCCCACGCTCAACAACTCGCAGAAACGTCATCTCAAAGCCCTGGCCCATCATCGCAAACCGGTGGTCATTATCGGCGCTGGCGGGCTTACCCCAGCCGTCATGCACGAAATCTTGCTGGCGCTGGATCATCATGAGCTGGTCAAAATTCGGATCAATACTGAAGAGCGCGAAGACCGGGAAGCAATGATCGTCGAGATTTGTGAAGCGGCCGAAGCAACCCTAGTCCAGCGCATCGGCCACATCGCCACGCTGTTCCGCCGAAATTTGGACTCACCGCGCATCGAATTACCGTGAGTGGGCTGATCCGATAGCTCACTTGCTCAAGACGCACAAAGGCTAACCAGGCCCGTTGTTGAAGCGCACAGTCAGCCAGAAAGCTAGGGATGGTGCTGGTGGTGGGACTCGAACCCACAAGCCGGGCTAACGGCGCAGGATTTTAAGGCCCATTAGCTAACCATTCCAAATACTTATCTCTAAGCGCCCCCTCTAGGGACACCCTTGAGACACTTCACTATAACAAATCGGTGTATTTTACCATCATTAGGAGTTACGCAGTTGGTTGATAAAGAGCGATAAGGAAGGTTATGAACCCACCGAAAGTCACAGATGAAGACTACATCCAGTTTCTGATAGC
>NZ_CBTJ020000046.1 GCF_001051235.1 Candidatus Competibacter denitrificans Run_A_D11
CGTTGTGTCTCCAACGGCAAGACAGTGGCTAGCTCCGCCGTGTTCGGACTGCGTACCTCAATCATCGCGCCCACCGCTAAGGCCACCTTACCCACCACTGTCTTGCGAAGCCTCGGCAGCGCCGCCTTCAGCCCCCGGCCGACTTCCTCTGCCAATCTCCGCACCGTTCCCATCCGCTTCGCCTCATGCCCTAGTTCACACAGTCCAGAAGATTTGCTCAAACTGATGGGGGGTAAGCGTCCTGTACTAAGGATTAGGAGTTACGCAGTTGAAATTCTAAGTGATTGATTAATAGAAGATTTCGGCTGTCTGCCGCACAAGTCGATTTCTTTTAAAATCAGAGCGTTAGAGATCCAACTGCGTAACTCCTAATGATTATGATTTTTCATTATTTTTATGGTCGGCGCAGTATTTGCTATGTTGCTCCGATTCCATCCGGGATGAGCCTGGCTTTGACCCGGATTGGGGCAATTCCTCTCGAAACCCATCCGAGCCAAACGAAAAGAGCTATTCAATCATGAGTCAGATCCATCGCCGGTTGTCGATCCTGCTGATAATAATGCTAACGGGCGTGCTGGCCCCTGCGGTGTCCTGGGCGCAAGTCCCCGCTGCACCTAATCCGGGCAACACCGCCTGGCTTCTCACCTCCACGGCGCTGGTGCTGTTCATGACCCTGCCAGGTCTGTCCTTATTCTACGGCGGGCTGGTGCGCACCAAAAACGTGCTGTCCGTGCTCATGCAATGCTTCGCCATCACCTGTTTAGTTTCGCTGCTGTGGTTCGTCTACGCCTACAGCCTGGTCTTTGGAACCGGCAACGCCGTGATTGGCGATCTTGGCAAGATCTTCATGGCGGGGATCGAAGAAAATTCCCTGACCGGCGATATCCCGGAAACCATTTTTGCCATGTTTCAACTGACCTTCGCCATCATCACCCCGGCGCTGGTGGTCGGGGCGTTCGCGGAACGGATGAAATTTTCCGCCATGCTGTGGTTCAGTGGCTTGTGGCTGACGCTGGTTTACGCACCAGTGGCGCATTGGGTGTGGGGTGGGGGCTGGCTGAGCAAGCTGGGCGTGCTGGATTTCGCCGGTGGCATCGTGGTGCATATCACCGCTGGCATCGCGGCACTGGTTGCGGCGCTGGTGCTAGGCCGACGCCACGGTTTTCCGACCACGGCCATGCTGCCTCACAATATGACGATGGTGGTGACTGGCGCTGGCATGTTATGGGTCGGCTGGTTCGGTTTTAATGCCGGTAGCGCGCTGGCGGCCGACGGCAATGCCGGGATGGCGATGCTGGCGACGCATTTGTCTGCCGCCGCCGGGGCGCTGGCCTGGACCGGAATGGAATGGTGGAAGTTCGGCAAACCCAGCGCGCTCGGCATCGTGACCGGAATGGTCGCGGGACTTGGCACCATTACGCCCGCATCAGGCTATGTGGGGCCAGCAGGCGGTGTGATCATCGGTAGTATGGCGGGTGTGGCCTGTTTCCATGCTACCCAGTATGTAAAACGGGTTTTGAAGATCGACGACTCTTTGGACGTGTTCCCGGTGCATGGTGTGGGTGGCATCCTGGGGACACTGGCTGCTGGCATCTTTTCGTCCACCGATCTGGGGATAGTGAAGGGTCAGGGTTTCGGGCCAGGCGTCACCAGCATGGCGGAACAATTCGGCGTGCAGCTCCTTGCGGTGATCGTGACCGTCGCTTACACGGCGGGTATTACCTTCCTGGTGCTCAAGCTGATAGAGCGCTGGATCGGTCTGCGGGTGGGCCGAGACGTCGAGATCGGTGGCTTGGATATCGCCCTGCATGAAGAGCGGGGTTACGATTTGTAAAAAAGTTAGCGCTTGCTGATCAACGCACTCCAGCCTTGCCGTGGGAGAACTGTTTTTCCCGGCTCAATGGCATTCATCTCCAGCAAATCGCTCACTTCAGCCTGGGTCTGCCGGGCCAGGAGATCGCGGGAGAGATGGGGCGGAACTCGAATTGCCCCGAAACGCAGAACCGCCACCGCGGCTGGTTCGCCGAGTAACCGCCACAAATGTGGCAGCAAATCGTCTTCGCCGATGAAGGGAACGGTTGGGTTAATGCCGCCGGCACGCGGGTAACGCAAGGCGATGGCTTGCACCGGGCAGCGGGCCAGCAGCGCGGCCTGAAACAAGCGGGGATAAAACCGGCGAACCGATTCGCCCGTGGTCGAGGTGCCTTCGGGAAACACCAGCACCCGCTCGCTTTGCCGTAGCCGCCAGACCAGTTGCTCGGTGGCATCCAAGGCACCGTTGACACCCCCGCGTCGAATGAATGCGGTACCGGCCCGTCGGCACAACCAGCCAAACAGCGGCCAGGCTGCCACTTCCTGCTTGGCGAGAAAATGTGTCGGACAGACCGCCGCAATACAGAAAATATCGAGCCAGGAAATGTGATTGGCGATGAACAGCGCGCCCTGTGGGTAAGGGGTTCCGCTGGTTTGAATACGCACCCCCATGATTCGGCATAGCCGCCGACTCCACCAGGCCAGTGGAGCGGTGGAGCGGTAGCGGCGCTGGTGGCCTGGTCCCAGGGCAGCGGCGATCAAAACCCCCGCCAAAATGTGCAGTGCCAGCAGGGGAGTGCGAATACTCCGTCTCCCTACACGGGCCAGACTGTTGCGCCAGTGATCCCTCATTGGTCACGATCCAGGAAATGCCGGGCGTAACGTCGCTCAATGCGTTGAGTGGCCAATAGAATGAAGACATCCGCCACCTTGAAATCGGGATCAAGACAGGGTTCCCCGCCGATCCGCGCACCCAGGCGCAGATAAGCCTTCAGCAGCGGCGGCACCGTCTCAACCCGGCTGGCCATTCCATCGTGACGGGGCAACGGGAGCAGCGGTTTCACCCGTAGCGGTTCCGGCACTAAATGGCGTTGCGCCAGCTCGGCGTAAAGCGCCCGTATCGAGTGGCTGTTCTCGCCCAGCGGAATGCTGGCGCAACCGATCAGATAATCAATGCGATGAGCGGCGATGAAAGCGGCTAAGCCAGACCACAGCGTGCCGATGGTCGCGCCGTTGCGATGATCGGGATGGACGCAGGTACGACCAATCTCCATGAAGCGCCCCGGCAGGGCCAATACCGGCGTCAGATCGAATTCGGTTTGCGAATAGAAACCGCCGGCACGGTTCGCAGCGTCGGCCGTTAAGATGCGAGTACAACCGATCACTTGACCGAAGCCGTCACGGACAATGAGGTGCTGGCAATACGCATCAAGAGGATCATGGTCGATCCCCGGCAATCTATTGTGGAGCTTGGCTCCCATTTCTTCGGCGAAGATCGCGTAGCGCAGACGTTGCGCCGCCCGAATGTCTTCCTCGCAGCGCGCCAGCGTCGCATCAAGCGAGCGGGGCGCACCCGTTGGGGCAACAGAGGCTGATGGAAACGAGCGGGCGTGGTCGGCAACGCGGGGCGATTCGGTCATCAAGGCAAGCTCCAAAAGTGCCAAATGGAACGATGCCGTCAAGGGTAGAAACGCCGTATTGCAGCCTGTTTACCGACGTGTTAAACCTAGATGAAAGACAATTGCAGCGCCAGCATCGCCAGTCCGGCGCCCAGCAGCGCACCGGCCAGTACATCGCTGGGATAGTGCAACCCCAGGACGATCCGCGACAGCGCAACCAGTGCCGCAAACGGAATCAGCAATGGGCCAAGCGCCGGGTAGTGATAAACCGCTACCAACGTGAAGGAAACGGCGTGAAGGGTGTGTCCCGATGGAAAACTGTACTCGTCCAATGGCGCCACGCGCGGTTCGATCTGGTGATCTTGCGCGCAAGGACGGGAGCGGGTGGTACGCGCTTTGAGCCATTTGTACAGCACCAGCGCGGCCGCACCCGCTAGCAGCATCCGTCCGACCGCCGGCACCGCAGGCGCACCCTGTATGAGCAAGAGCGCAGCCATCAACCCATACCAAAACACCCCATCGCCCAAACGGCTGACCACTGCGAACAGTCGAATCATCGCCCGGTGATGGATAACCTGTTGCGAGCGGCGGCACCACGCCAATTCGCGGTGGGTCAAGCGGACCCAGCGCACGGGGGCAGCCGGATGCAAGTCGATCAAGTCGCGCGAATAGTGCTGAGACATGGGATATCTCCCTTGGCGACGCTGAGTAATAAAGTTGCTAAACGGTCGTAAATCTGTTCGCCATTCGCCTGGAGGGCAGCGTAGCGGGCAGCCTGACCCATGACTGCTAGTTGGTTCGGATCTTGGATTAACCGGGTCGTGGCGGCGATGAACGTCTCGGCATCCCCAAACGGCGCTAACACACCGCAGTGACCGGGTTGAACATGGGCGTGGGCGGCGGCATAGTCGAAGGCTACGACCGGCAAGCCACTGGCCAGAGCTTCCAGCACCACGTTGCCGAAGGTTTCGGTGAGGCTGGGAAAGAGGAACAGATCAGCCGAAGCGTAATGGGCAGCCAGGTCTTCGCCCTGACGCATCCCACAATAAACGAAACCCGGATGACGAGCGCGTAAACGCTCGGCCATCGGCCCGTCGCCGACCAGAATCAAGCGTGCGTTTGGCCGTACCTGGCGGATCGCTTGAAAGGCCGTGATCACCAGTTCCAAATTCTTCTCCGCCGCCAGCCGTCCCACATACACGACGGCGAGCGCGCGCGGGGCTACCCCCCAATGTTGCCGTAGCGCCGGATCGCGCCGCTGTGGCGTAAACAACGCGGTATCTACCCCGCGCGCCAAAACTTGGGTGCGCAGAAAGCCCAGTGATTGCAACTGATCCGCCAGTTCCTGAGTCGGCACCAGGGTTTGCGCACCCTGATTGTGAAAATGCCGCAAGTAGGCGGTGATCGGTACGGCGAGCCAGCCGAGGCGGTAATGGCTGCTGTATTGCTGAAAATTGGTGTGAAAACTGGTGGAGATGGGGAGTCCCAGGCGCCGCGCCGCGCGTAAGGCTGAATAGCCCAGGGGGCCTTCAGTAACAATGTGAACCAGATCAGGTCGCATTTGTCGCCATCGCGCCATCAAGGCCCCGGTGGCGGGCCAGCCTGCTTGCAGTTGCGGATAACGGGGAATCCTAAAGCCAGGTAAACACAGCTTTTCTAAAGAATCATTAGCGTCTGTGACACTGTTCGCGCTCTGACGGACACAGACCAAATCGACTCGGTGGCCACGCCGACGTAAGCCTTCGATCCAGCGGGCGATAGTGAGGGCTACGCCGTTGATTTCCGGCGGGTAAGTCTCGGTGACGATGCTGACGTGCAATGATCGCCAGGGCGTCGGTGGTGAAATATCCTGGTTCATGCGCCGAATTTTCGGCGGCTGTCGCAACAGATTGATGATGGTTTGATGAAAAAATGATGACGTTTACGCCGGTTGCTGGCGACGGGCATGGCTATTAGGCGTGGCAGCAATGCGCGCGATTTTATGGTGTTTCGGCGGTGCCGATTATCAGCCCACCGAGTGTCATCGTTCGGTCATGTGAGCCAGTCAGAATACGCTTTTAATTTTCTAGCAGTGGGGTGGTTATGAATGTGAAGTTATTAGCGGTGGGCTTGTTGGCGGGTTTGGGAGTCGCCGCCTGCGGTGGGAGCGATAGCAACGATTCCCCAGTTAAGACGCTTAAATCAGTGGATTTCACCGAAACGCCGGTGCCTACTACCGCTGATGAGATGGCTAAGACCTACAGCAAATCAACAGTTAAGCTGAGCTACACCGATGGTACGGTAGTTGAGAAACCATTGGCCTACCACACGTTGTTCAGCGTGAAGGACAAGATTTCTGAGGTGAAGGGACAGAAATATCCTGCCGGCCAGCTCTACAATTACAAGATGGAACCACTGCTTGATCCGATGGGTAATCCTGTAGTGGCAGAAACGCCGGATGCCAATAGCTTGCTGAATATCGGCGGAAAGCTGTTTCTGGTCACCCATTATGAATACGACTGGATTCTAAGCGATGGTTCGGAGGCGTTTAAAACGCCCGGCTGGTATACCCGCTCGCCGATGTCCATGACCCTGAGCGATATTACCCAGGCCAGCGATGGTACGTTGAGCGCGACTAAAGTCCGGCCCATCGACTTCTCTGGCGTCAATGGCCTGTGGATTCCCTGCAACGGTTCACAAACGCCCTGGAACACCCATCTTGGTTCCGAGGAAGACTACGATTTAATTTATAACCCGCTGGACTCCAAGAATTACGCTACAACTACCGCCGGTCTTAAGGCACTGCGCGAGCAATACTTCAAGGGTGAACGTGAGGCCAACCCCTATCACTACGGCATCATTCCCGAAGTGACCATTAAAGCCGACGGATCTACCAGCGTGGTCAAGCATTACGCCATGTCGCGCGGTACCTGGGAGATGTCGCAACTGATGCCGGATGGCCGCACCGCGTATCTGGGCGATGATGGTGCGCATGTGCAGATGACCATGTTCGTAGCGGATAAATACGGTGATCTGTCCGCTGGCACGGTCTATACCGCTAAATGGAGTCAGACCAGCGACCAGAACGGCGGCAGCGCCAACCTGACCTGGATCAAGCTCGGCCACGGCACCGACGCCGAGATCAAGGCCCTGGCCGAAAAACTGACCTTTAACGACATCTTCAGCGCCGTCGCGCCGAGCAATGGTCAATGCCCCACCGGTTATCAGCGCGTGCGCGCCGGTTCCAGCGCCGACGAATGCTTGACGCTTAAGCCGGGCATGGAGAAGGCGGCCGCCTTTTTGGAAACCCGCCGCTACACCGCACTGCTGGGCGGTACCACTGAGTGGACCAAAATGGAAGGCATCGCGGTCAATGGCAAGGATAAGAAGGTGTATCTGGCAATGTCGCGCATCGAGAGCAGTATGCGTTCCGATCCCACCGAACCAGCCGATCACATCAAGCTGCCGGAAAATAAGGCCGGCGCAACCTATACCCTAGACCTAAAAGGCGCGATCAAGGACACGCAAGGCAATGCCATCGATTCCGAATGGGTGGCGGTGAAGATGTATGTCGAACCGAAATTGCTTGGTAAGCCGATCACCGCTGATGCGTCAGGCAATACCGCCGACGTGAACACTATCGCCAACACCGACAATCTGTTTTTCTCGGAGAAGATGCGGACACTGTTCATCGGAGAAGATTCGGGAATGCACGTCAACAACTTCGTGTGGGCCTACAACGTGGATACCCAAAAGCTGACCCGTATCTTGACTCTGACCGCCGGGGCTGAATCGACCGGCCTTAAAGTCTACGACAACGTGAACGGCTACGCCTACATCACCAGCAATGCCCAGCATTGGGGTGATTTCACCAGCACCACCAGCGCTAGCCTGAAGACGCAATTAACCCCGATGATCGATAAGTTCTATGCCCCGGTCGGCTACATCGGCGGCATACCTGGGCTTTAAGTTCATCCATGGGGCTTGAGAAGCTGACGCGGTTGTCGTCAGCTTCTTCTTTTTTGGGAGAAGCACCTTGAATCACCATCCATTGCGTTGGTGCGGAACGATGATTGTGGCCACTCTAGCGGCGATGCTGGCGGGTTGTGGCGATAGCCCGCTGCCAGCGGCCAAAGCTGAAGCCGCGCCCGCCGCCGTTTCCGGCTTCCCGAAAGGTGACTACCGCAGCCCGCTGACGTTTTCCAATCCCTACGCGCATATTCCCGCCCAGTGCTACATCGAGACCTCGCGTGGCGCTCAAAACGCCTGCCTGTTCTGCCATACCAACGGCCCTTATCAGGCGGGACTGGGCAATAACTTCCCGCAGGCAGGCGCAGAACCACGCCTTGGCAACCTGCAACTGGAATATTCGTTTACCCCATTCAGTGCGTTCGTCGCCTCGCCCAGCCGCAACCCTTGGGAAAACACCCTAACGCCGGAGAGGCTGCGGGAAGCCGTGACCGTGCTGGGTATTGATCCTGCGGCCTGGGACATGGAGCGCTACATTCGCCAGGACAATTGGCGAGTTGCATTTGCGCAGCGTCCTGGTAACCTGCTGGTCTGGGATGGCGGCGGTGACGATGCGCCATTTCGGCTATTTCCCGGCCTTGATCCGAGCGATTTGCCCGCCGACACCGATGGCTTTGTTCGTTCTGGTACGTCGCGCAACGGCTTCTTTCAAGACAGCGACGGCCGCTGGCTGACCGGCTGGCGGGCGGTCAATTTCATGCCCTATGGGATTTTCACGCCGATGACCGGTTCGGTGTCCGGCATTTATATCCGGCTGCCTCAAGCCTTCATGCGGCGGGCGGATGGTACTTTCGATTTGGACGTGTATCGGCAAAACCTCGATCTGGTAGAGCGAGCGATCCAGGATCGTTTACGCTCTGAAGAGGGCGCCAATTATCGCGGTGCGGCCCAAGCCGTCGCCATTGAGCGCGGTTTATACCCAGTCGGCACCGAATTTGCCCACCCGCTGCATTATGTCGATGTGGCCGCCGATGGCCGCAATCTGACGATCAGCTCCTATCCGGGCACCCGCGCCCGACGGGTCAAGGAGATCCGGTACATGGTCAAGTGGAAGCCGTTTTATCCCAGCCAGTTCCGACCGGGTGTCAAGGAAGAAGGAGCGCCGATCTACGGGAATGATCGGGAAGGTTGGGTCGATAACGGAGTAGGCTGGTATTTAGCCGGTTACATTGAAGCCGCCGACGGGGCGCTACGCCCTCAAAATCGTGAGGAATTGATGCAGTGCATCGGTTGCCATAGCGGCATCGCCAGCACCGAATTTCCGCAGTTTACATCTGGAACCGGCAATACCATTGACTCGGCCTGGGCATTGCCGCGTAAATTCGCCGGTGAACTGGGCTGGCAAGAGATGGATTATCTGGGGTACTTGGCACAACCCGACGCCAAAGCCGATCAAACCCCCGGTCAAGCGCAACGCGGCGACCCGCTGAATCGCCGGTTGGAGAAAGGAGAATTTCGCCAGTTCCTGGATCATGTCGTCGGGGCGAGTTTATACGGTGATATGCCGGCCGCTATTGAGCGCTTTTTGGCGACGGCTATACAACCTGCCCATGGTTATTCTGCTGCTTGGCCGGCGCTTGATACCGCCGACGCTGCGGGATTTCAGCAGCGCCAGATCGTGCGGCAGCAAAAGCTCCTGCGGGAGTTGACCGCACGCGGCGGCTATCTGGCCACGAAGGGAGCCATTCGCGGTGAGTTGCTCTATCCGCCAAAACAGGCTGCGCTGGCCGCCGCCCGCCGCTATCGACAGGTCGTAGTCACCCAGCGCTATACAAAGGGCAAAGATGTATTCCCGGAAACACCGGCGACCTATCGCTATTTCCGCGAGGCTGAGGAAGGCTTTGCCCATCAGGATGGGCGGGCCTATCAAGTGGGCGAGGTCATTACGGATCGACCGGTTGATAGGGAAAATCCCGCATCGATCACTTATGGCGTGGGCAACGCGAAAACCCTGATCGATCCCGCCAAGCTCTTCGTGGCCGGCGGGAGCTACCTACCGGATTATCTGCCTTTGTTGAGTGAGCCGTTGCGCTTTGAGGCTACCGACGCTCAGCATGGCAGATGACACACGGTGTTCACGCCGCCGCCCAGTCGGGAATGGGCGGTGTTTCCGGCCAGCGCTGAGGTTCTTGCGCCGCGACAACCGCGTGTTCACACGTCCAGCGTAGGATTTCCAGCGAGCCGTCGCGGCGCTCGGCCAACGCGGTGCAGCTTTCCACCCAATCCCCATCGTTGCAGTACAACACGCCATTCAGATCGCGCAACGCCGCATGATGGATATGGCCGCAGATGACGCCATCCAGATCGCGTCGTGCCGCTTCCCGTGCCGCTGCCGCTTCAAAGCGCGCGATATAGGCCGCTGCCCGACCGATTCGCTGCTTGAGGAAATTGGCGAGCGACCAATAAGGGCGCTGGCCGCGTCCCCGCCAACGGTTATACCAGCGGTTGGCGAACAGCAACACGTCATAAGCCCAGTCACCCAGCCAATTGAGCAAAGGCCCGCCACAGCGAACCGCACTATCACATTCATCGCCATGGGTGACCAGGAAACGCCGGCCATCAGCGGTAACATGTATCATCTCCGGCACGATTTGCACCCCGCCGACCGACAGTCCCCAGTAATCGCGCACTACCTCGTCGTGGTTGCCGGGCACATACCAGACCTTGATGCCTGTCTGCGCTTTTGCGATCAGCGTTTTAATCACCTCACCGTGCGACGCCGGCCAGTGGCCACCTTTGCGCAGGCTCCAAAAATCGATCAGATCGCCCACCACATACAGTTCCTCACACGGGTTTTGGCGGAGAAAAGCGAGCAGAAACTCGGCTTTACATTCCTTAAAGCCAAGATGGATATCGGAGATCCACAGGGTGCGAAATTTTGCGGTCATGCGCTTATCCGAGAGTTAAGGCGGATCTTGAAGGAAGCGGTTGGCCGCAAAGTGTGGAAAAGATCAATAACAGGAATATTGCGCCGCCGTGACTGTTTGGTGACAGTGAGTGCCGGCGGCTGGCAAGGTGAGTGAGGGGACAATAAGGCGGCGTGCGAGGCCGCCGAGGGGATTCGATTGTGTCTAGCGGTCTCCAACCCAGGCCGTGCGCATTCGTTCGAGTCCTTCGTGCAGCGTAGCACGCGGGCAGCCGAAATTGAGTCGGACGAAACCCTGGCCACCCGGCCCGAACGTGATGCCATCGTTCAGCGCGACCCCGGCGTTTTCAAGGAAGAACCGGTGCGGGCTATCAGTCATTGTGATTTGCCGACAATCGAGCCAGAGCAAATAAGTCGCTTCTGGGACGGTCGCACGCATACCGGGAAGATGCCGGGCGATGTAATCCGCTGCGTAATCGCGGTTGGCGGCGAGATAGTCAAGCAATTCCCGCAACCATTCCTCACCATGCCGGTAAGCTGCTAGCGCCGCGTGGAGTGCGAGAATGTTGGCGTCCGGTACGATCCCGCGCATGGCTTGTTGAAAGCGTCTGCGCAGCTTGGGATTTTCGATGATGGCAAAACTGGCACCAAGACCGGCGATGTTAAAGGTTTTGCTCGGCGCCATCAGGGTAATGCAGTGCTGGGCAATCTCCGGCGCCAGGGTGGCGAACGGGATATGCCGCCGACCATCAAGCAACAAATCGCAGTGGATTTCATCCGAGCAGACCGTTAAATCATGTTGCTCGCAAAACACGGCCAAGCGGTGCAATTCCGTCTCGTCAAACGCTCGGCCCACCGGATTGTGGGGGTGACACAGCATAAACAGCCGCGTCCGCGCCGTTACGGTGTCGGCGAGCGTTGCATCGTCAAAAGTGTAATAAAGCGGTCCGTCACGCACTTCGGCGCAAAGCTCAGCGGTGAGCAACTGGCGGTCCTGATGGATGGGCGCGCTCAGGAAGGGCGGGTACACCGGCGGTTGCACCAATACCGCGTCGCCTGGCTCACCGACCGCGCGACATGCCACGTTCAATCCGCAAACCAGCCCCGGCAGATACACGATCTGCTCTGGAGTAATCTCCCAGCGATAAAGGTCGGCCAATCGGGTGCAGATGGTTTCGGTCAGTGCGTCCGGCGGTGCGCCATAGCCGAACACCCCGTGGTCTATCCGCTCGCGCAGAGCGGCCAGCACCGGCTCCGGCGAGAGGAAATCCATGTCGGCTACCCAGAGGGGTAAGACCGGACCATAGCGTTGCCATTTAAGGCTATCGCTACTACGTCGAATGGGTGAATCATCGAAACAATAGCTCATGAATGTATCGCAAATCTCTGGGGTGGCGTGGGGCGGTCAACGGGGCCGAGAGGCGCTTAGGCCAGATCGTACATCTGGCGCATATGGTTGTAGGCAATATTCGACACTTGACGAATCACGTTGCCACGAATGTTTTGCCACAGCATATAGCGGCTGGTTGGCCGGGATTTTTCGATGATCCCGATGAATGTGTAAGGATAACGACGGCCGTCGGTGCCACGGGCGACCAGGATACCCATGTCGCCGCACAGGCGCGCCGTGGTGCCGGTTTTATCAAAGACCAAGGTACCGTAGGGGATTTCCCTGGCGCCGGTGAAAACCCGGTCACGATTGGGTAGGTTCATCAGCCGCTTGATTTCATCGGAATAAGGGAGTTCGTCGTACCACAAGGCCTGCAAAAACCGGTGATAGTCGAGGGCCGATGCCCGGTTGCGGTAGGTACGCCCGCTGCGGGGGATATATTCGACGATACGGGTGCCACGGAAAACACCGGGATTACGGCGCTTGATGGTATGTTCGGCCTCGGCCGGGCCGGAACGGGAACTCGTCTCGTTGAGCAACGCGATGAAATAATTGGTAGCCCGGTTACTGCTGTGTTGAATCATGTTCTCCATTTGTTCACGGCGAAATGGCGTGTAATCAAATGTGCCATCCTCAACCTTATGGAAAAACGCCAGCGCGATGAATGGCTTAATCATGCTCGCGCTTTGATAAGAGAGTCCGGCATTAATGGTGGCGAGGAAGCGGCCGCTGGTGAAATCGTAAACCAGCCAGGCAGTCCGTTCATTCGTCGCTACTCGGCCACGCTCCCGCTGATCGGTTAGATAACGCTGGATGGAGACATTGAGGTCTCTGGAGGCCCAACGTTGCAGATCTGACGAATAGGTCGGCTGTTCGGAGTAGCTCTGGCGATTTTGCCAGCCAGACTGGGGATACCAAGGCCGACGGTTATAACGCGGCGGGTAATCATACCGACTCGGCCGGTTATACCAGGTGGGTCGGTCGATAGGGGGTGGTTCTCCCCCCCACTGTGCCGCCGCATCGCGCGGCAGTGCGCTTAAGCCCGCGCTCGCGAACAAAGCCCCCAATCCAGTCAGCAGAGCGCGTCTTGCAGGATCGGGAACCGAGTCAATCTCGCTGGGAATATCAGGCATGGGCGGTAGCAAAAGCGGCATGTCGGTACCTCGGTTGGGGGGGTGAGGGTGCAACGGTGACAGATTATGGCGCGACGATTTGGAAATCGACAATGATTGGATAATGGTCGGACCCCAGGTCCGTACCCGTTTTCCGGTATTTAATGTGAATGCCGGCTGAAAATAAGGCGTGATCAATCGGTATTTGCAGCGGAAGCCACCCCACAGGCCAGGACGGTGAAATCCCATACCCGCTATCGCGCAGCCCCGAATCGGCCAGCAGGCGCGCGAAATGCGGCGACCAGGGGGAAATGTTCAGATCCCCTACTAATAAGAGAGGGTGTGTGCTTTGCCGGGCAAATTCGGCCAACGTTGCCAGTTGCTCGTTGCGATCTCGCGCCAGGTCGGCACTAACCGGCGGCAAGGGGTGAGTAGCGACCAAGGTAAAATGTCGGGGGCCATCTGCCAATTCAGCGATGATGGATGGCAGTCCGGCGGTGCTGAACTGAACAACCTCAGCCCGTAGAAAGGGTTGGCGGCTTAACAGTGCGATCCCGAAATTGTCCTCGCGCGGTGCGGCGACGCGATGGGGGTAGCGATCCGCCAGCTCGCTGAGCTGCTCAAGCAGCCAGGGGGTTGCTTCCAACAGCGCCACGAAATCGGCTTGAGAGGCAAGCACCGTCTCTTGAATCCGCTGCGCATCACGATTGGCTGAGTTGACGTTCGCCAGCAGAACACGCAGCACCGGTCTCGCTTGACCGTCCTCTATGGGTAGCGGCAAGAACCGAGGTGCCAGGGTTAGGCCATTAACGAGGGCAAAAAGCGCGAATAATCCCGCCAGATGCCGCTGCCGACAAAGGAGTGCGCTAGTGACTGCGAGCATGACCGCGTATTGAACTCGGAAGTGGGTTGCTAACTCAAAACCCCACCAGAAGCGACCGAGAAAACCGGCAAGAGTGGCCGCGCAAATCAAGACCCCACTAGCGCTCAGCAAACCGACCAAAGTGACACTTATTTTTGACATTTTCTGGGGAATTTCTTAAATTTACCTAAATGACCGGATAAAATCGCTAGAAGTGGCCTTGTGCTTTAGGAGATTAGGGAAAACCACTATGCCACTTGTTAAGTCCCTTATTTACTCTAAAAAACCAGACTTTAATATTAACGTTCCCAGAGTAAGTATTAACGCTGTAACAGCATGGAAATAATAAAAAACTTATCCTGGTTATTTAGGGAGGAAGCGCGGCCTAGCCGCTGACTACCAAAGATGAGGAGAAACCAATAATGAAAAGTGAAATCACCCGATCCGTGAAGGCTCGGCGCTTTGGCAGCGAAGGATTGATGCCGGTTGATAAGTATCACTGTCCCTATCGTGGTACGGTCTCCTGCGTGAGTGCTAGCGGAGGCAGTTATTGCGGCGGTTACGGGGGTGATGCGCCCATCAAGGGGACACAACTTTACGCGATCCGGTGCCTTGAGGAACACAACGCCGACTTTATGCCCTGTCACTGGGTAAAATCACTGCGTCGATTAGCGTATCCTCAACCGCAGCGTTAAGGGTTTAGATCTCGGCTGCCGTGCCCGGATAGGCCGCCAGCGAGGCGAAGTTGGCAGGCCAGTCGATTAGGCTGGCTTAACCGGAGGATGCTTCCGAACCGAGGCGAGAATCTCGATAGACTCAAGATTCTCGCCTTGTTGTTTTTTAGCCTGATGTTCATTGCTCTACCGAGACCCGGATTTTTCGGTCATCCTGCCATTCTCCCACGATTCGCTTGCCATTTTCGTAAAGCACGCCCTGGCCGTTTTTGCGGCCGCCGCGCCATTCGCCTTCGTAGCGGCTCCCATCTTTGTAGTAATAAACCCCTTGGCCGCTGGGCTGATCGTCAGCAAATTCACCGACATATTTTTCGCCGTTAGCGTACAAGTAGGTGCCTTGGCCGCTTTTACGACCATTGCGCCATTCGCCGTCATAGCGGTTGCCGGTACGGTAATAATATGTGCCCTGGCCATCAATGACATTGTTCCGCCATTCCCCAACGTACTTTTCCCCCCGCTTAGCGTAGGTGTAGGTGCCTTGGCCGTGCATCTTGGCATTGCGAAAATCGCCGGAGTATTCGCTGCCGTCTGGGTGTCGATAGGTGCCTGTGCCGTTCTGGCAGCTACCCTGTAGGCAGTTGCTTTGCGGGGAGGAGGCCGCTTGCGGCTGCGTGGGCGGCGTTTCGGTGGCCGTCTGATTTTCCGAAGGTCGTCCGCGACGTGGCGGTGCGGCTTCAGCTTCTGGTTGGGCGTTAGCTTCGGCCGCTCGTGATTTTACCGGCGGCCGAGTGGGAGTCGTGTCTGGCGTCGCCTCAGCGAGGGTCGTCCGCTCCGTCCGCTTACGCAATAACGGCACTGTGAGCTTGACGACTTCATCCTCAGCGGTCAGCGTGACCTCTTTACTCCATTCTTCATAACCTTCCCGCTGAACTTGGAGGTGGTACGCACCGGTCGGCAGTTCCGTCTCCAGGGGAGTAGTCCCGACGGGTTTGCCATTGATCACAACTTCGCTGCCTGCCTGATTAGCGCGTACCACCAGCCGGACCAGCAAGGTCGGTGTGGCCTGTAGCTGCTTGAGCCGAGCGTGAGCGGCGGCGATCAGTTTGCGCTGTTTCGGGTAACTGACGATGAATTGTTCGATTTCGCTGGGATTGGTGCTGTTTTTCACAGCGGCCCAGGCTTGCTGCGCTGTTTGAGGTGCGGGTTCAGGCGTTGTGGGCGGTGTACGAAACTCAGATTCAATCTCGACAGGTCGGGAAGACGAGCGTGATTTTGGTTGCGCTGCGAGCTGCGAGGGTGAAATCAGACTGATTGCGGGTAAGTCTGACTCGGATTCTGTAGCCGATGTTGTACTCTTGGCTGGGTTGTTTTGTGTTGCTTGCCGACTGGCCTGTCGTTGCTGTTCTTCGAGTTGCTGTTGCGCTTGTGCCTCCGCGCGTCGCTGTTTTTCGGCCTGAGCGCGCAAGCGTTCTTCGGTGCGGCGTTGTTCTTCCACTTGAGCGTGCAAGCGTTCTTCAGCGCGCCGCTGTTCTTCGGCTTGGGCGCGTAAACCGGCTTCCATACGACGTTGTTCCTCGGCTTGGGCACGCAACCGCTCTTGTTCGGCCTGGTGCTGCGCTTCCGCCTCGGCTTCCGCTTGTCGCCGTGCCTTGGCCTCGGCTTCTGCCTGCCGTCGTTCCTTAGCCTCGGCTTCCGCTTGTCGCCGTTTTTCAGCCTCAGCTTCGGCGCGGCGTTGTGCTTCGGCGCGACGTTGTACTTCCGCCTCGGCTTCCGCCTGCCGTCGTTCCTTAGTCTCCGCTTCTGCTTGTCGCCGTTTTTCAGCCTCGGCTTCTGCTTGTCGCCGTTTTTCAGCCTCGGCTTCGGCGCGGCGTTGTGCTTCGGCGCGACGTTGCTCCTGCTGTTCAACTCGCCGTTGTTGCTCCTCAGCACGGCGTTCTTGTTCGGTCGGTGCCGCTTCCTCAACTTGAGCGCGCCGCCGTTCTTGCTCGGCCTGCCGTTCAGCTTCGGCCTCGGCGCGGCGTTGCGCTTCGACGCGACGCTGTTCCTCTATCTGAGCGCGCCGCCGTTCTTGCTCGGCCTTGCGTTGCAGTTCTTCGGCTTGGGCACGCAACCGGGCCTCGGCTTGGCGCTGCTCTTCGATTTGCGCCCGTAGTTGTGCTTCCAATTGTCGCTGCTGCTCAGCCTGAGCGCGCAAGCGTGCCGATTCGAGCTTGCGCTGCTCTGCCGCCAGGGCTTGTTGGCGCGTTTCAAGTTCCTGCTGACTGCGCTGCCGCGCTTGCTGTTCCTGGACTTCGCGTTTAAGAACCAGCAGATCACTATGCTGAGGCAGTGCCAGTAAACCCCGTTCGATATGGGCGAGACTGCTATCGAGCGCCCCTTCCTGCCGAGCGCGCCGCGCTTCGGTTAGAAACGTTTCTGCATCCGGCTTGGGTGGCTGGTCGCGTTCCTGGGCCTGCCGGGTTTTTTCCATATCAGCAAGCTGGCCGCTGACGTGTTGGCGTAAAGCCAATAAAGCGGCGTGATCAGGGACCAGCCGTAAGCCTTGATCAATGCGGGCCAGGCTGTCGGCTAAAGCCCCTGCCGCCTGTTGCTGAGTGGCTTGCGCTAGCAGTTGATCGGCTTCAGCCCGTTGCTTGGCGGGCGTGTCCGCAGGGGTAGAAGTTGCTGTCGGGGGAGAAACATCCGGCGGCGTTGAGCGGTTCAACAGGGCATATCCCCCGGCAGCCACGACTCCAGCGAATGCCGCTGCCAAGGGAAGGGCGCGCCGCCACTGCGGACGTTGCACTGGTACGGCGGAGGGTCCGCTGTTGATCAGGAGGGCTGGCCGGACGCCGGTGTAGCCGGTAGGCGGCTCAATCGCGTCCAGGGCGGCGATCACGTCCTCGCCACTTTGAAAGCGGTTGGCTGGATCTTTTTCCAGCAGCTTGCTGAGGAAGGGTTGAAAGCGTGCCAGTTCGGTCGGCAATTCCGGGATGGGCGCTGTGACATGCATCATCGCCAGCGCGAAGCTGTCTTCGGCGGAGAAAGGCACATCACCAGCCATCATCTCGTAGAAAAGTACGCCCAGGCTGTACAAATCCGCCCGGCCGTCTACCGCCTGGCCACGAATTTGCTCTGGACTCATGTAGCGCGGGGTACCGATGGACAAGCCGGTGCGCGTCATGATCGTGCTGCCACCGAGCGTTTTGGCGATGCCAAAGTCGGTGAGCACCGGACTGCCGTTTTCTCGGAACAGGATATTCTGCGGCTTGATATCGCGATGGATGATGTTGCGGCGATGGGCGTAATGTAAGGCGCTGGCGATGGCCCGCGTGACCGATAAGGCGTCGTGCAGGGGCAGGCCATCGCGGATGCGTTGATGCAGGGTGCCGCCTGGCAGATACTCCATTGATAAGTAATAAACGCCATCGTGCGAGCCGATGTCATAAACCGTGACGATGTGCGAGTCATTGAGTTGGGCGATAATGCGCCCCTCTCGCAGAAAGCGGGGAGCGAAATCCGCATCTGCCGTAAGAACAGGCTTGATAATTTTCAGAGCAACGTGGCGATCCAGGGATTCCTGCATGGCGAGATAGACGAGCGCCATGCCCCCTTGACCTAGCTCACGCTCGATTTGATAGCCAGGAATGTGCATATTCAGTGTCCTTCATGACTGACGCCGCGTTCCGATGTTCATCAATGCGCACTATTTTTAGCACGGTGTTAGCGCGTTTTATTAGCCAGCGCGCAAAATCGCGCTCGTGGCATCCTGTCGGCGCTATGATAGGTGACCGCATGTTCTACAGGGCAGGCAATCATCGGGAGTCGATGGATTCTAGCGACAGGCAATGCCTAGAGGCGCTGCTTCCTCTGTAGCACAAACTCAATGATCAAAAATTATAGCAAATCTCGTGCCGCCAATTGTGCCGGCCACGGATCTTGCCTTCGGGTATTTTTCTTATGTCCGGCAATACCTTCGGTAAATTGTTCACGGTCACCACCTTCGGCGAAAGCCATGGTCCCGCGCTGGGCGCCATCGTTGACGGCTGTCCGCCCGGTCTTGCGTTGTCTGAAATGGATTTGCAAGCCGATTTGGACCGGCGGCGGCCCGGCAAGAGTCGCCACACCACCCAGCGCCGCGAACCGGACGAAGTGCGTATCCTGTCCGGCGTGTTCGAGGGCAAAACCACCGGTACGCCGATTGGATTATTAATCGAGAACGTGGACCAGCGTTCGAAGGATTACGGCAACATCAAGGATCAATTTCGGCCGGGTCATGCCGACTATACCTACCAGCAAAAATACGGCTTTCGCGATTATCGTGGCGGTGGCCGCTCCTCAGCGCGGGAAACCGCGATGCGAGTCGCGGCCGGGGCCATCGCCAAGAAATATCTGCGCGAACGCTACGGTGTGATGATCCGGGGCTATCTGGCCCAGCTTGGCCCGATTCGGCCGCTCAAATTGGTCTGGGACGAGGTGGGCAACAACCCGTTTTTCTGCCCAGACCCGGATCAGATCGTCGCGTTGGAGCAGTTTATGGATGCGCTGCGCAAATCCGGCGATTCCATCGGCGCACGGGTCACGGTGGTAGCCAGTGGTGTGCCGGTGGGCTGGGGCGAGCCGGTATTTGACCGGCTGGATGCCGATATTGCCCATGCGCTAATGGGAATTAACGCGGTCAAGGGTGTGGAGATCGGCGCTGGTTTCGCTAGCGTGGAACAGCGTGGCACCGAACACCGCGATGAAATGACGCCGGCGGGATTTCTGAGCAATAACGCCGGCGGCGTGCTGGGCGGTATTTCCAGTGGGCAAGACATCGTGGCCAGCATCGCCCTGAAGCCGACCTCCAGCCTGCATCTGCCAGGACGGACGATCAATCTGCACGGCGAGCCAGTGACGGTGGTCACGAAAGGTCGCCACGATCCCTGCGTTGGCATTCGCGCCACACCCATCGTTGAAGCCATGCTGGCGCTGGTGCTGATGGATCATGCCCTGCGTCACCGTGCCCAAAATTTGGATGTGCGCCCAGGAATGCCGCCTATTCCAAGTTTGGCGCCATCGGGTGAGTCGGCCGGTTAGCTTTTGTTGACCAGCTTCTCTCTAACGCAAGTGGAACACATCGGCGCTTCATAGGATGCCCTTTCATCTCTATGTGCGCCTATCTGCTTTTTATCTGATTTATTTTGCGAATCTTGGCGTGCTGTTGCCCTATTGGGGGCCGTATTTGGCGGCGCTGGGGTTCGGCCCGGCGCGTATCGGCGAATTGATCGCCATCCCGCAAGCGACCAAGTTGATTGCGCCCACACTTTGGGGCTGGTTGGCCGACCGCACCGGCCGGCGGATGCGGGTGATCCGCTGGGCTTGCCTGGCCTCGGCGTTGAGCTTTGCCGGCGTTTTTGCGGTCGGCGGTTCTTATTTCGGCTTGGCCTTGGTGACGCTGCTGTTCAGTTTCTTTTGGAATGCGGCGTTACCCCAGTTCGAGGCGGTGACTCTGACGCATTTGGGCGAGCAGACTCACCGTTACAGCCGCGTTCGGTTATGGGGATCGGTGGGTTTCGTCAGTGCGGCGGTCGGATTGGGGTTTGCGACGCGGGTTTGGGGCATCGGTATTGTGCCGGCCATGCTGTTGGGGTTGTTCGTCGCGTTGTGGCTGAACAGCTTGCTGGTGACGGAGCGCCCGATCATGTTGACCGCGCGTCAGAGCCTGCCGCTCGGTCGGGTATTACGACAGCCTGCGGTCATTGCATTCTTCGTCGTCTGTTTCCTCAATCAAGCGGCTCATGGGCCGTATTACGGTTTTTTCTCGCTTTATCTGGAAACGCTGGGGTATTCGCGCCAATTTATCGGCTTAATGTGGGGCTTAGGGGTGGCCGTTGAAGTCGGTATGTTCATGGTTTTGCCGCGTTGGCTACCCCATTTTGGGCCGCGTCGGCTAATGCTGGCCGCACTAGCGCTGGCGGCGTTGCGCTGGCTGCTCATTGGCCATTTTGCTGATCATCTGCCGGTTCTATTGTTCGCCCAAAGCTTGCACGCCTTCAGTTTCGGCGTGTTTCACGCCGTATCCATTCATTTGATCCATCAGTTTTTTCCGGGATCGTTGCAGGGCCGTGGACAGGCGTTGTACAGCAGTTTAGGTTTTGGAGTGGGCAACGCCTTGGGCAGTCTCGCCGCCGGTTATTTGTGGGTAGGGCTGGGGCCGGCGGCGATGTTCGATTTGGCGGGCGTGTTGGGTGTTCTGGGCTGGCTGGTGGCGTGGCGGGGCTTGCGAGTGTGAGTAGGGCCGTACGTGTGTTGGGATTACGGTTAAAGAGCCGCTCTGAGGCGTTCCATCGAGACTGTAAATTCGATTGTGTAAATGCTCCACTGTAGGAAACGAGGACACTGACGTGTCAGGAGCATTGACGATGACGACACCATTAAGCAAAGTAGACCAGGACTTTTCACCGGAGTTAAAGAAGCTGGCGGTAGAGGTCGCCCGGCACATCAAGACGGAACAAGATTTAACGGCGCTGAGCCGGCAGTTGTTGAAGCTGACGGTAGAGAGTGCGCTGAAGGCAGAGCTGGACGCGCATTTGGGGTATGAACGGCATGCGGCGGAAGGCCGTGGCAGCGGCAACAGCCGCAATGGCTATTCGGGCAAAACGCTCAAAGGGGACTTAGGTGAGGTTCCCATCCAAACCCCACGCGACCGGAATAGTAGTTTTG
>NZ_CBTJ020000047.1 GCF_001051235.1 Candidatus Competibacter denitrificans Run_A_D11
GGCGTCGCAAGCAAAAACTGGATGTAATCTTCATCGGTCACTTTCGCTGGATTCATTCCGTCCTTTTACTCCATCAGATCCAACTGCGTAACTCCTAATCTTTTAAGGAACTGGGCAGAATTTTATCGAGCGAAAACGACGAGCTATCCGCCGCCAACGCGAGATCCGGCATGAGCAGCAACAGCACAGTCAGAGCGAGCAAAAACACCAGGACCGGTTGTTTGCGATACGCCGTCACGCACTGATCGCCGAGGGTGGTAAGCGAGAAGGAAGTCATTGGTAAAAAACTCCAAGAGTTAAGAGCAAGACGACAAACGCCGCTCCGATGAGCAGCAACACGCGCGGCGCCTGGAGAAACGCTCCCTGCGCGGCGTTCGCACTGACCTGGAAGACCCAGGCCAAAACCAAAGCGCCGCCCAGGGCGAGACAGGCGGCAAACAAAGCACCGGCAAAATGGGGCGCTTCTAAAGACGTGGCGGCTTTAAAGGCCATCAACACATCGCTTAACGAGGCCACATCCACGCGGGGCAATGGCAGCAGCCCTTCCAAGAAACTCATCATTTAGCGGCGCACCGTGAGCGAATCCGTCACCGGGGCGGGCGGGCTGGTCAGGACGGTTTGATGGGTTTCATTGAGATACGCGCTGGCCCGCTCGCGCGTGGTCCGCAATTGCGCGAGAAACGCGCCATAGTTGAAGCGAATCGGCGCACGATCCCCGGCATGGCGATGGGCTAACCGCTCGCCGTGCTCGATGAGATAGTCCAACTCCTGAATGATCGCGGCGATGGCTTGCCGCTGCGTGAGGTCCTGTGCCGTCGCCCAGGGGGTGACCAGCACCAAACTGCCGATGAGGAACAGGCGTGGGCTGAAGAAAGCCTGCCGAAACCGCCGGGACAACAAAAAGGTCATATCAACCTCCGACAGAGTGGGCCATGAAGTGACGAACCCGACGCACGTAGGTTTGCGTTTCCGGGTAGGGTGGAATGCGGCGACCGTAGCGATTCACCGCGCCTTCACCGGCGTTGTAGCCCGCGACGGCTAAGGCGAGATCGTTGTCGAAATAGGCCAAGAGCCATTTGAGGTAGCGACTGCCCGCGCGCAAATTCGCCTCCGGATCGTGGCGTTGGTCGCGCGGCAAGCCAAAGCGCTCCGCCGTCGCCGGAATCAACTGCATGAGTCCCACCGCGTTCTTGGGTGAGACGGCGGCGGCGTTATAGGCCGATTCCGCGGCCACGATGGCGTGCACCAGACGCGGATCAAGCCCTTCTTCGGTGGCAATACGATCCACCAACGGCGCCCAGCGCTGGGCGCGCGCCGTAGAAGCCCTGGAACGACGGGAAGAGGCGATGTCGGTGCGGGTCTCCCCGACCGAAGACGCAGGGCGTGCGTCGGCGGCATTGAGGCGGCGTGCGGCGAGCGCCATCGCCAACTGGCGCGCGGCCTCATTTAAGGTCACGCGCGGCGAGGTGATCGCCTGGGGGGGCAGGCCCGGAACGCTGTGCAGCGCTAACCCTAAGGGACCGACGTAGATCCGCAAACCCGCGGCTTGGCCGGTCGCCACCGTGGCGGCCATCGCCGCGCGATCGGCCGGATAGACGGTTTCACAGAGCGCCTGCGCGCACCGTCGCACGGTCCACGGCCACGGGATCGGGGTCGGCGCAAAGCGGGATTGCCGCCCCGCGCGCTGAAGCGCCAGTTGATACAACGCCGCCGCCGACAGCTGATAGCGCGCCGCGATTTGGCGATACAGCAGTGGGGCCTCTTGCGCGTGCGCGCCCGGACCTGCGGTCAGCAGCGCGAGAGCGAAGCCGGCCGTCGCGCGTCTCATGGCGATTCCGCCCCCGTCGCGCGTTCGGACGTGATCGAATCGCTCCGTCCGTTTTGGCGGGTGGGCGCGCGCACCCGGCGACGGCTTTCCTCGACCTGCGCCATCATCGTGCGCAGTTGTCGATGACGTGCTTGTTCACGATAGAGCGCGTAATACCCTTTCACCCGGCGTACATACTGCTGCGTTTCTTTGTACGGCGGAATTTGACGGCCGTACTTTAAAACCGCGCCTTCCCCGGCATTATAACCGGCCAGGATGAGATCGAGATGGCCGCCAAAAAGCCGCGTCAGGACTTTTAAGTACCGAATCCCGGCGCGGATGTTTTTATGCGGCTCGAACCGCTCGGCCGACGTGAGGCCAAATCGGGCGGCGGTTCCCGGCATCATCTGCATGAGGCCCCCGGCGCCCACCGGCGACAGGGCGCGCGGGTTGTAGCGCGATTCTTGGGAAATCACGGCATGGACCAAGAGGGGATCGATGTTTTCGCTTAAGGCCAGCGCGTCAATGAGCGGCGTTAAGGCTTCCCGCCGCTGCGAACTGAGGGGACTGAGCGCCGCGGCGGGTACACCCGCGCTTAAATCGCCGGTCACGGCTTGGCGGCTTTCCGGATAAGCCGTGCGAAAGTGCGAGACCGGGGTGCGCGTTTCGGTGAATTCCTGCGGTGCTGACGCGGCGGCCGCCCGGCGACGATCGGGTCGCTCCGAGCAACCGATGAGCAAAAGGAGGCTTAAAAAGCTCATCAATACCCCCACGTTGCGCACAGGGCGCATTACAGCGTGCCAATGACCACGCCCTGGCGCCGGAGGAGTGCGAGCGGCGGCGTTAAGGCATAGCCATCAAAGATCACCGGATCGTAACGGCGCGGCTCGATCCGAGCCGTGGCCGCCGCCTTCGCAGCCGGGTCTAATCCGGCGCCGGGCCACTGTGCAAGCCAGGTGGTGAGCGCGTGGGGATCGGTAAAACCTCGGCCATACACCCGCACGCGCACGCCGGGAAGGGCTAACAGCGCGCTTAATTTGGCATGGCAGGGCGCGTGACAGGTCGGCGTGATGAGAAGATCCACCGCATCGCCCGCTTGCGGCGTCGGCGGGGGCGTGGGGGGCGTGGCGGGATCGGACGTGCGCGCCACCGTGGCGTCCGAGCCGTCTCGCTGGGCGCGTGCTGCCCAATAGTCCGGCGCATTCGCCGCTTGCGGGAGTTTGGAAAAATCCACCGGCGCTTCCAGTCCAAAGCGTCGGAGTTGCACGCTGGCGACGAGTTGCGCAAAGCCCGTCTGTTGCGCGATCCGGTGGCGCTCGGCGAGCAGATATTTTTCGGCATAGCGCGCCCGTTGCGTGGGGTCGGTTTCGATTAAGCCCAGCACCATCACCGGATCAAGGTGTTGATAAAAATACCGCCCCTCCACCACCATAAAGGTCTGATAGCGTTGCACTTCCGGCAAGGTCAAGTCCCAATGATCAGCCAGCTCTTGATCGCTGGCGGGGCCGAGCGCCGTGTGTTCAATTGTCGTCGGCTCGATCCGGGCCGGTTCGGCGTCGACACCGAGCGGGATCAGCGCACTCACCAGCGCCAGGGGGAGCCAGGGGCGCACTAGCAGCGATCTCCAAAGCAGACGGTGGGTTCTGGCGGCGTTACGCGCGTGAGCGCATCGTTCACCGGGGGTGTGAGGGGCGCAGGGGGAGCTACCGGCGGTTCCGGCAGCCGCGGCGGCGCTTTGGCGCGCTTCGCCAAACGCCCGTTGCGTTTCAGGTGCGAGGTGCTGGCGCTCACCTGCGCATCGCGCGGCCAGAACCTGGGCTGCACCGTGGGCGCAGTGGGTGGCGGTGGCGGCGATACCGCATCCTCCAGAACGGCCTTGCGCGGCGCCGTCGCTTGGCTCAGTAACACCCCATCCGGATGCGACCAATAGGTCCGCACCGCCCAGGGCGTCGTTAAGTCCCGTTCGGGATAGGGAGAGCGGTGCAGGTTAGTCGCCGTCGGCGGGGTGAGCACCGCACAGTTGCTCAAGAGCGCCACCGCCACCGCCGTCGTCAGGGTGCGAGCGGCGTTCATGGTGCGCGACTCGATTTTACGGCCGCCAAAGACCCGCTCTCGAAGCGTCCCGCCGTGGCGTTGTCCAACACAATGCCGGGCTGAAAGGTCGGCCGCACTTCAAAACTGACTAATCGATTGACCGGATCGACGACCAAGAGCCAAGCTGGTCCCGCTAACCGTTCCAGGACCGCTTTCAACGCCTGCGGTCCCACGGTGCGTTGGCTTTCCGGATAGGGTTGGCCATACAGCCGGTGAATCTCCGGGTCAGCCGCCCTCTCGGCGGCCAGCTGATAACCGCTCCCCTGCAAGATCCCCAACAGCCCTTCCAGCACCGTCCGGCCCTTAATCGTTTTGTAGACGGTCTGATCGAGATCAATCGCCTGTGGGGCTTCCGTGATGACTGCATAGCCCTGATAGATCGGGGGGGTGGCATAACTGACGGTGGCGATCAGAAGCCCTAAGGGAATGACTAACCGATGGAACATGGCCCTTACCTCTTAAGAACTTTTGAATAATTTAATATAAAAATTTTCAAATTAAAATACATTTATCAAATTTATATCTAATTCTAATCTTATTAAATTTTATATATATTTTTTCGAGTAAGATAAGGGCCGAAATGGCATCAAGAGGCCAATGGGGATCCATCAAGCTAGAATAAGGTCAACTGACTGATTTTTAGAGAGTTAAGTGCTTTTAATAGGCAAGGTGATCCCAAGGCAGGGCTAGGCGGGGTGCAAGAAAGCAGCAAGGCAGCGCGGGAATTGGTATAAAAAGGAGAAGAAAGTGTTTTTGCGTTTTTGAACTTTGCCCCCTACGACTCTTGAATCTCATGCCTTCTCTGGATCAACTTGCACACCTGTTGCGCGCGACCCTGGAAGATGCCACCCGCGTGACAGCATTGATGGATACGGCGCTGCAACAAGCCCCCCATCCGACCTTTGAGCTTTCGCACGATGGCGTCATTTGGTATCTCAATACTGTTGCTGCCGACACCCTCGGCATTACGCCCACGCAGGCCGTCGGTACGCGCCTGAGCAACTATGTGGACGATGGTTTGATGACCCAACGCCGATTGGATTCTCTGAAACGAGAGCCCGTCGCTCAGAGTTGGCCGGATCGATGGCGTCGCCACCATGAGGTGATTCCGTGTCGGATGACGGCATTCCCTATGCCAGAGACGCTGCGTACCGAACGCCCACGGGTCATTCTATGGTCGGAGCAGGTTGGTGCGCTTCCCCAAGCCGTGCGTACTGAGCATCCAAGCGGCGACTCTGGGAGGCGGGCATCACCGTTTTTCTCAGACACGACGCCGATTTATGGACGGGACCTTGATCCTTTTCTGGAAGCATTGGGCATCAAGCTGCATCGGATTTGTGAGTACTTAGGCGTCACGACGCTCGCTTGGTATAAATGGCGGCGTGAGCCGGATGAACCGATTGGGAGCCGCACCATTGAGTTGCACTTACGGCTCCTTGATGCGTATCCCGATCTCACCAAAGCGGGTGCGCATCCTCTGGATTTACAGGAAACGCTTCGCGCCCAACGCGGGATTGAAGTGAGCTTAAACGAGTTAGCGCTGCTGCTCGGGATCGAGGCGCGCACCGCCTATGCCTGGGGGCATGGCCAGCCGGTCAGTGGGCCGATTCAGGGATTGACGGCGAGCCTGCTTCACATGTTGGTTCAAAAACCGCGTTATGCCTGGGATGAGTATCGTCAGATCGTTGATCGACAAGCTGAGCGGGAAGGGGCCAGTCTTTGGGAAACCAAATCGTGGACGCGCGCGGCTGAATCCTCTTCCATCCTTGCCGCGAATGAACCCACTCACCGGCGCGGCAGAGGTCGGCGTAAGCGCGTTCAGGACAATAGGATAAATCGCTTATCCGAGCCATCTACGAGCACAGAGCCAACCGAGCAAGTTAATCCCGCCAAGGATGGGTCCTCAGAGGTTGAAAACCCACGCAGTAAGGGCGCATTTCCCCGTAACAAACGGAAGTAGCGTGATGATCCCTTAGCCCGTCCTTCAAAGGCGCTTCCTCAGTGAACCTGCCGCGCGCGCTTTCCCCCGCCACGCGCATTGAGTCGATTGACTGGGTGCGCGGGCTCGCGATGGTGTTGATGGCGTTGGATCATGCTCGAACCTATTTAGCGGACTTTCGGCTTGATCCTCTCGATCTTCAACAGACCTCGGTCGCGTTGTTTTTAACGCGCTGGATCACCCATTTCAGTGCGCCGGTGTTTATTTTCCTAGCCGGGATGAGCGCCCAACGCTTGTCCTTACGATTACCCCCCGCCCATCTCACACATGCGCTTTGGCTGCGCGGCATCTGGTTGGTTTTTTTGGAGCTGACTCTGATGTATTTCATCTGGACTTTTAAGCTTCCAGGGACCGGTTACCCTCATTTCGGTGTTATCTGGGCCATCGGGTGGTCGATGGTTTTGTTAGGGTTCCTCGTCCGGATACCGACTATGCTGCTTGCGATATCAAGCTTAGGGATCATCGTTGGGCATCACGTTCTCGATAGCCTTGACGTGCAATCCTGGGGTGCGCTGGGCGAGTACTGGCCGATCCTCCACGGAAAAGGGATGACGCCGCTGGGCAGGGTTGTCTATCCGTTGATGCCTTGGGTTGCTGTGATGGCCAGTGGCTTTGTGGCAGGCGGGGTTTTTGATTGGACGCCTGCGCGACGGCGGGTTTTTTTGATGCGCTTGGGTACAGCGTGCCTGGTGTTGTTTTTGGCTCTGCGCTTGACGAATAGCTATGGCGATCCCCATCCGTGGACACCGCAACCGCGCCCTCTTTTTACATTACTTTCGATCCTCAATGTCGAGAAATACCCGCCCTCGCTCGATTTTCTCTTGATCACCCTGGGGTGTGCGTTTTTATTACTCGCCATCGTTGAACAAACTCACTCCAAGCTCAGTGGCGTTTTAAAGCTGTTTGGCCGTGTTCCGCTCTTTTTCTATCTCTTCCATCTTTTCGTTGCCCATCTGGCGGCTGGAGTGGTGGCGGTCGCTATGGGCTTTGATCTCACGCTGCTGGCGAAAGATCCGATTGCAGCAGGTTGGGGCTTTCCGTTACCGCTTGCCTACGGCGTTTGGCTTGTTATGTTGACGTTGCTGTATCCGCTTTGCCGATGGTTCGACACCCTGAAGCATCGCACCCAAAGCGGATGGCGGCGTTATCTTTAAACGCTCAATCGCAAGCGCTGCATGGCGCACTCAGGAGGCGGATATGATCATTCCTGTTCGGTGGTTCGCCATAAGCCTCAGTTTTAGTTCATTTTACGCTTGGAGTGCGGAAGAGTATGTTTTCGGTCCAACGCTGGATCAAAAAGATCAAGTGGCCGACGTATTGGTTTCGGTCGCGACAGGGCACGCGCAGCGCGTTGAAACGGCCCCAGCGGTGATTTCCGTGATTACAGCAGATCAAATCAAGGCGCTTGGTGCTCACGATCTATTCGATGTGTTGCGCACCGTCCCAGGCTTCTTTTTGGGAGAAAACACGATTCAAGTAGAGCCGATTATCTCCGTGCGTGGTTTTAAATCCTCCTACAATCAAAATGTATTGGTGTTGTTGGATGGGATTCCCCAAAGCCATTATGCCACTGGCGATCGGATGGCGGTTTTGGGAAAAATTCCTATGGATCTCATTGAACGCATTGAAATTATGCGCGGGCCAGGCTCTGCTCTTTATGGCGCTGACGCCTATTCGGCGGTCATTGACATTATTACGCGCACGAAAGCGCCACAAAAAAACCAGATCACTCTGGGCAGCGGCTCGCAGCGCACCCAGCAGGCGCGGGCCTTAGGGGGCGGTCAATGGGGAGGCTTTGATTGGGTGGGCGCTATTGATTATCAACGCACAGACGGCCATCGCCCGTTGATCGCTGCGGATACGGCAACGCTCTTGGATGGCCTGTTTCAGACCAATGCCTCTCTGGCGCCTGGCCATGAAAATACCTTTCTAGGCTTACTGGGTGCCCAGCTGAATGTCACGAATGAACATCACGCCTTTATGCTGCGCACATCCCTGGGCCGAGATATTGGGATGGGCGTCGGCCTCGCCAATGCGCTTGATCCCTTTGGACGGGTTGACCTAACGACGGTGGAGGCTCGCTATACTTGGAAGACTCAAGGCGATGACTGGAAAGCCAATGTCGTTTTCGATCAATCAGTTTATGAATCCGCCCTTAAAAACGCTCACTATCTACCGCCAGGCGCATTAGGGCTTTCCGAAGGTGTTATGACCGAGAGTGTTACGCAACAAAAAACCACCCGATTGCAAGGCACCTACCATTATACGGGGGTGCAATCGCACCATGTGACCTTGGGTGCTGGCATAGAGTCGGGGAAAACCCACGTTCCCTTGGAAAAACGTAACTTCTCGCTGAGTGGTAATCAACTGATTCCGTGGGATTCGATGCAAGTGATTAATGATCCTGCATTATTAACCTTCGGCGCGCGCGATTTTTCCCACGACTTACAGTTTGTATATGGGCAAGACGAGTGGCGCATTTCACCCAGCTGGACGCTCACAGCCGGATTGCGTTATGACCACTATTCAGACTATGGCCATCAATTCAACCCGCGCCTTGCGCTGGTGGGTGAGCTTTCGCCGTACTTGACGACAAAACTCATCTACGGACGCGGTTTTCGAGGGCCCTCGTTAGTCGACACCCAGGCGCAACAGGTCCCGAGCCTGAAAGGCAACCGGACTCTGCGTCCAGAAATCGTCAACAGCCTTGAGCTAGCCTTTGATTATCGCTTACGGCCCGATCTGTTACTGCGGCTTAATCTCTTTCATCAAAAAACCGATGACCAAATTCAGATCGTAACCCAAGCCGATCAAACTAATTTTCCACAAAATACGGCACGACAAATCAACCGAGGTGGTGAATTGGAAGTGAAATGGGACCTAACGCCGCAGACGCAAGGGTCTGTGGGTTACAGCTATCAAGACAGCGTTGATAAAACAACTGACACCGATACGGGCTACCACCCTCACCATCTCGCTTATATGCGCTGGCAATTCCGACAAAAACCGTGGCAGTGGACGTTACAAGCGCGCTATGTCGGCTCGCGAGACCGGCGGGTTGAAGATGCCTTCAGAACGAAGGCGGATACTTACACCCTGATGGATGCATGGGTTCAGCATACGCTTTCTCCCAACCTGGAGGTTGGTTTAGAGATTCGGAATCTGTTGGATACCCAGGCGAACGATGCGGGTCCCGGGACGCTTGAGAATTTCCCAAGCGATATCCCGCTTTCAGGACGGACCTACTATTTCACAATAACAACGCATTTTTGAGAGCGATGACGAGGGTATGAGGCGTTAATGACCCTTAGTGATCAAGGGCTTGTTTATGATGGCGTGGTTCTCTCGCCTGTGCACAACAGTGACGTTAGGCGGTGCTCGTGCGATCTCGATCTTCTTGAGCGTGGTTTTTTATTTCTTGTGGATTGGCGCGCTGCGTGGCGAGGTTCTGATTATCTACCCGGAGGTCACGGAGCCTTTTCGCGAAGCGTTTACCCAAATGATCATGGGTGTGACGAAAGCGGTTGGCGAACCCATTCAAACGCAGCGATTGCCGATCACCGCGACGCGCGAGGATTTTCGGCAACTTCTCGCCAACCGGAAAGATCAGGCGATCTTGTTGCTGGGCCAACGGCCACTCAGTTTTTACGAAGAGCGGTTGATGGGGCGTTCCCCAGTCTTCATCAGTGGCATTGATGCGCTCCCCGGCCAAATCAAGCTACCGGGTGTTAGCTTGGCGATTGACCCTGCGCTTTCTCTGCGCGCTTTGCGAGATTTATTGCCCCATTTAGAAAAAGTGGTGGTCTACTACGATGCGCGGGATCAGCCTTGGTTGGAGCGGATCAAGCAGCTTGCCCAAGCGCAGAATTGCGCTATCGAATCCATTAGCGTCAAGAATGCAACGGACGTAGCGCGCGCACTCGGCGAGACCTTCAAATCGATTAATCCCCAAACCATGGCTCTTTGGTTTGGACGCGATACGATCGCCTATAACACCGAAGTTCTCTATCCCTATATCCTGGAACAATCGTGGGATCGGCGCGTCGCGGTGATTTCCGATACCCTCGCCCATGTACGTCGGGGCTTTCTATTAGCCTACTACCCCGACTTCGCAAGTGTGGGATCGCAGGTAGGCTATCTTATTCATCGCCGAGACCGTCCCGTCCCGGTGGGTTTGCAATGGTCGGCATCCGGCCATCTTTCACTGAATGTGCGCACGGCCAAACATTTAGGCATTGAGATCCCCGCTGCGCTGCTCCAACAAGCCACGCCCGTTTTTCCAACGCCATAAGGCAGGGACATGGAAAAAGTCTCACGATCTCACCCGTTAACCTTGCAGCAAATCTTCGTGGCCGCTTATGGGATGAGCATGGTGCTCTTGATCTTGGGGGTCCATCATTTGTTACAAAATCGTCTGACCCAATATCTTTATCATGACCTTGCAGACAACGGGCGGGTGATTCTGGAGCGCCTCGCGGAGGAAAGCCGGTTTTCGCTGATTCAACGTACCGCTGAGAACATTCAGCCGCGTCTCGATGTGATCGCGACCTATCCCCATGTGTTGGGGGTTCTGGTGGCTCCACCGCACGGCCTTCCTCTGGTTTCAAAAGGACGAGCGCTATCGGCGCTAGATCCTGAACAAGTCGCACAGCTGGTCAAGACGCAGACGCGCTTTACAGAACAGGTTTTAACCCTCTACGCGCCCGTTTCAGAGATCAGCCAGAGTCCCTTCGAAGCAACACCCTACCAACCTCTTCCCCAGCCGGTTGATGCGTCAATCCAGCCGAAGAACCCGAATAAACTCGGCTATGTGGCCATCCTCTTCGATTTAGCACCGTTGCAGGCCGATTTGGCGCGTATCAACCAATACATCTTACTGGTGATGGCGTTTGGCATGGTGCTCACGACGGCGCTTCAGCTCTGGATTTTGCGCTTGCTGACGCAACCCATCAGCCGTTTGGCGGCCTTTATGTCGCTCCCAGAGACGCTAGGCCATTTTCGCCAAGCGCCAGTGCGGGGTGTTCGGGAGGCGCAAAGGATTGCCGTCGCGTTCAATACCCTGATGATGAAGATGGCGCAAGCCCATCATGAACTGGACGTATCGCGCTCTGATCTGGCAGCACGGGTCGAAAGCGCGGTTTTAGATTTGAAACAACAGCATGCCGAATTAGAAACCGCACGGCGTCAGGCGGAGGCAGCCAGTCGCGTGAAATCCGAATTTATTGCCAATGTGAGTCACGAAATTCGAACGCCCATGCACGGCTTTCTGGGTTTTTTAGACCTGCTCGGCGAGACGCCGTTAACCCCAACCCAACGCAGTTACTGGCGTTTTTTAAAACACTCCGTCACCACGTTGTTGGGGCTGATGAATAAAAT
>NZ_CBTJ020000048.1 GCF_001051235.1 Candidatus Competibacter denitrificans Run_A_D11
AGCCGCACGCTTTGCACCGATACCGTTGCAAACCCCGCACGCGACCGCTCTTGACCGACGCTTCGCTACCACACCGCTTGCAACCACCGCTTTCCATCCCTAGTCTCCCTTCAATTGAGCCTTTCCCTCCTATAATATCATAACTATCCTAAGTTAGGACTCTCATAAAACTTTATGTGGCTTTATAAGTATAGACTTGGCACTTTTCCCGGCTTGGTTTAACCTTGGTGAAATGAAGAAATCATCTCGCTTGCTACTGGCAGGAACGCCGCTCAGAGGACAAGCACCATGGAAATTTTCGTTTATCACACCCCTGATCTCGTGCCGGATTTGAGTAAAAATGCTCGCAAGGGCGGCTTGAATCTGGATATGCCCGCTTGTGCTATCGTCATTGATGTGTTGCGGGCCACGACCACGATGGCTACCGCTTTACAGTCGGGGGCTGAAGCCATTCAGGTCTTTGATGATCTGGATGAGTTGTATAGCGTGAGCGAACGCTGGCCGGAGGAACAACGATTGCTGGCCGGTGAGCGTAGCGGCGAGAAGCTGGATGGCTTTGATTTAGGCAATTCACCGTCGGAATGTACGCCGGAACAGGTCGCGGGTAAGCGGATTTTTATGAGCACGACAAACGGTACTCGTGCCCTGGAGCGGGTTCAGCAGGTGCCGATTCTGCTAACCGCTTCCTTGACCAATCGGGCGGCGGTGGTGCGTTTTCTGATGCAGGAGCACCCGCATACGGTGTGGATTGTGGCAGCGGGTTGGCGCGGCAGTTTTTCGCTGGAGGATACGATCTGTGCGGGGGCGATTGCCTGCGGCTTGAGTGTGGAGCGGGATAGCGACTGCGCCGGAGACGATGAATCCATCGCGGCGATGGCGTTGTTTGAGCGCTGGGAGAAGCGGCTGCCGCAATTGATCCGTTATGCACACCATGGACGTGGCTTGGCGGCGCTGGGCTGTGAGGAGGATTTGGATTATTGCACTCGGCTCGATAGTGTGGATGTCGTGCCGTTGCAGGTGGAACCGGGGGTGTTGAAGCCTGCACGATTTTATTGAGGCAATTTTTAGTATCCTGAGAGACTGTAAATTCGATTGTGTAAATGCTCCACTGTAGGAAACGAGGACACTGACGTGTCAGGAGCATTGACGATGACGACACCATTAAGCAAAG
>NZ_CBTJ020000049.1 GCF_001051235.1 Candidatus Competibacter denitrificans Run_A_D11
CTATCCGTATTCTACTGAAGAAATTGTATCCACCTCTTAATGAAGAGGGCTGCGATTAATCATTTGTATCTGAATAAGAATTTTCGGATAGGCTCTAAATTTGTAATTTAATACTTAGGGCTAGGGATTAGATGAGATGAAAGGCAAAATCTCTGATTGGAAAGATGACAAGGGATTTGGTTTTATTAGAGGGCACGAGCAGTCAGATAAAATTTTTTTCCATATCTCTGATATAAAGACAAACGGAAGAAGGCCAAAAATAGATGATTTAGTAGAGTTTGAGATAGCTCAAGATTCTCAAAAAAGATTAAAAGCTAAAAATATTGTTATTGAAAGTTTACCAGCTAAGCGAGGTCATCAAGTAAATTATAGTAATGTTGCACCTCCAAAAAAGACAATCCTCGATTGTCTTTCAATTGCTGTTTTATTTATCTCAATTGGGAGTGGTGCCTTTATTTATTATAAAATTCAAGACGTTAATAAAATTATTCTGCTTGGTGTTTTCGTGATAATCTCAGTAATAATCTTTTTAAGAAAGAAAACCCCTAAAGAAAAAGCTTTCACTTGTGCTCGCTGTAAATCAATTGCAAGTTTTGATAAAAGAACAATACAGGCATGGAATGCTGGCTTCGATAAACTTTACTGTATTGCCTGCCATAAGCAATGGTTAGAAGCTCACTCTCAACAACAGGTTATTAGAAGCAGGCAAAGCACAAGTGGATGCCTCGGTATTTTTGTCTTACTTTTATTACTACCAATACTAATGCTTACCGGCATATATACATGGTTTTCTTAGCACTGTTATGAATATTCAAATAGCCACCACCGAACACCAAATCACCGCCTGCTTCCCGGCAATACACGAATTACGCCCGCATCTTTCAGAAGCGGAGTTCGTCGCACAAGTCCAACGTCAGATGCAAAATCATGGCTACACGCTGGTTTATCTCACGGTCGGAGATCAAGTGGTCGCGGCGGCCGGTTATCGGGTCACCGAGTTTTTGTATTCTGGGAAGATGTTTTATGCCGATGATCTGATCTGCCGGAGCGCGTTTCGCAAGCACGGCTATGGCGGCAAACTACTGGATTGGTTGCTGGAAAAAGCTGAAGAACTGTCCTGCGCGCAATTCCATCTCGATTCCGGCGTCCATCGCCACGACGCCCACCGGCTTTATCTGGGCCGAAAGCTGCACATCAGTTCCCACCACTTTTCCAAGGAGCTTGGCAACAGTGCCGCCTAATCTCGAATCACTGCCGGCTGCCGATCCGCTCGGTTTTCCCATCTTGAGCGTGCTGATTGGCCTGCCCGTGCTCTGGGCCTTGGGGCTGGCATTCTTGCGCGACCAGCGCACCGTTCGCGTGGTGGCGCTGATGGGGGCTGGACTGGAATTGCTGCTGTCGCTGGTGATGCTGGCCGCACTACGCCCAGACATAGCCGGGATGCAGTTGGTGGAACGGGCAACCTGGATTCCCAGCCTGAACGTGCACTATCTGGTCGGCATTGACGGGATTGCGGCGCTGTTTCCGCCGCTGACGGCTTTGCTGTTCTGCGCGGTGATTCTCGCATCCTGGACCAGCATTCAGTCGATGCCCCGCTTGTATTTCGCTCTGCTGTTAGCGCTGGAAGGCGTGACGGTGGGCGTGTTCTGCGCGCTGGATTTGGTGCTGTTCTTCCTCTTCTGGGAATTGACGCTGGTGCCGATTTATTTTCTGGTCAGCCTGTGGGGCATCGGCCCGGAGCGGCGCTATGCGGCGGTTAAATATACTTTATTCATGTTGGCCGGCGGAATTCCGCTGCTGTTCGCCATTCTGCTGCTGGGCCTTTACCACACCAGCGGCGTCGGCGCGCCGGGGCTGGACGCGCTGATTTTCGATTATCCAACGCTGCTCGAACGGCCGCTGCCCACGGAGTTGCAGGCGCTCGTCTTCTTGTTGTTATTCGTCGGCTTTGCGGTAAAAGCGCCGCTGTTTCCGTTCCATACCTGGTTGCCGACCGTGTTGCGCGAGGGGCCAATCGGCTTGAGCGCACTGTTAGTCGGCCTCAAACTCGGCGCGTTCGGCATTCTGCGTTTTGCCGTGCCGCTGGCCCCGACGGCGGCGCGCGAGTATGTCTGGCTGATGGCCGGACTGGGTCTGTTCGGGATGTTGTACGGGGCGCTGGTGGCGCTGCGACAGTCCAATCTGCGGCTGATGCTGGCGTTTTCCAGCGTCAGTCACGTTGGGCTGGTAATCGCTGGTATCGCTGCACTGAACGTGCAAGGGGTGCAGGGTGCGGTGTTTCAACTGGCCAACTTCGGGGTCATCGCGGGCGGTTTGCTGCTGCTGACCGGATTTCTGCACCATCGGCTCGGTTCGACCGACCTGGCCAGCCTGGGCGGCCTGGCCCAACCGTTGCCCTTACTGACCGGCTGTTTTCTGCTGCTCGGTATGGCCTCCATCGGCTTGCCCGGCACCAATGGCTTTGTCGCGGAGCTGCTGATTCTGCTTGGATTGTTGCAGGTTTCACCCGGCCTGGCCGTGGTGGCGGTGCTCGGCGTGATTCTGGGCGCAGCTTATTTTTTGAGTTTCTTCCGACACGCTTTTCTGGGTCCGGTGAGCGATAAAACTGTCGCCTCAGCGGCAGACTTACGACCGCGCGAGCTGCTGGTCGCCTGTGTGCTGGGGGTATTGGTGCTGGCGGGCGGCTTGTTCCCCAACCCAATCCAGAATCTCACCGCCAGCGCAGCGAACGCCTGGGTCACCCGCATGAGCGCTGACACCGCACCCGCTAGAGCACTGGCACAGAACCAGATCGACTCTGAACGGTAAGTGCGCTTATCCGATCAGGCTAGACCACAGCGCTAACGTCGCAAAACCGCCCACCAGAGTCCACAGTACACTACGGGTGGCCGCAGCGATGATGATGGCGACGATCCCGGCCATCAAGCGCGTGTTTCGCCATGACAGCCACAACGCGCCATCCGCCAACAGCAATTCGGGTATTACCAACGCAGTCAGCGTAGCGACCGGCACGAACGGCAACAGTACCCGGAACCAGCGCGGAAACGTCACCCGGCCTTCGGCGGCGATAAACGACAGCCGCAGCCCGAAAGTCAGCAGTCCACAGATCACCATGATCAGCCAAACGCTCATCACGCTTTATCCACAGCCCACCAGCCGGCCGCCATCCCCGCCAGCGCCGCCGCCAGTAACCCCAGTTTGAACGGCAATCCCGCCGCCAGCAGCGCTACACTGCCGGCAACCCCGGCTGCCAGCAACATTGCTCGGCTGCGGATTAGCGGAACGACGATGGCGATAAAGGTCAGCGGCAGGGCAAAATCGAGCGGCCAATCGGCCGGCAAACGAGCGCCCAGCAATACCCCAACAGCGGTGGACAATTGCCAGCCGCCCCATAACGCCAGACCGGCCCCCAGATAAAACCAGTGCCGATCAGGACTGGGTTGGCTTTCGGCTTCCCGGTGGCTGATGGCGGCAAAGGCTTCATCGGTGAGCAAATAGGCCAACAGCAGCTTCCAGCGGCGCGGCAGGTGCGCCAAGCGCGGGGCCAGCGCGGCGCTATACAGCGCATGACGCAGATTCAGCAATCCCACCTCAGCGACCATCACGGTCGCCGGCGCACCCACGCCAACCAACTGGCAAAACAAAAATTGAGCCGACCCGGCGAATAGGATCGACGACATGGCCAGCGCCGCTGCTGGCGTTAATCCATTGGCCAAGGCCAGTACACCATAAATCATGCCAAATGGCGCGACACCGACCAGCAGCGGAGCCAACGCCCGCACGCCAGCCCAAAATTCCTGCTTCACTGCGCGAGACATAGCCAAACGAATCAATCCACTAGCGCCTGATAGACCAGTTGGCGCAGTTGAGGGCGGAGCGCATGGGTGCTGGATGGAAACAGTTGGGTGAACAGCAAGGCGGTGATTTGCTCGGTGGGGTCCACCCAAAACGCGGTGCTAGCGGCGCCACCCCAGGCGAATTCACCGGGCGAACACAACACTTTATTGGCCACCGGATCAAGCACCACTGAAAAGCCCAGCCCGAAGCCAATACCGTCGAACGTAGTTTCAGCGAACAGCGGCCGACCGAAGGTTTCAAGATCAACACCGCCGGGCAGATGATTGCGGGTCATATAGCGCACGGTTCGGTTGCTCAACAGCCGAACCCCGTCCAGCTCCCCGCCCCGCAAGAGCATTTGTGTGAAGCGATGATAATCGGCGGCCGTCGATATCAAGCCATCACCGCCCAGGCAACAGAGGGGACGCTGTGATCTGACTTGCCCCATGCTTTCGTTACGAACCGCCCGTAAGGTACTGGGTTGGGGCGAATAGAAGGCGGCTAATCGGTCGCTGGCCTGGTCGGCCACCCAAAAGCCGGTGTCAGACATGCCAAGTGGCTGAAAAATTCGCTTGGCGAAAAACTGATCCAGCGTCATTCCCGAAATGACTTCGACGACCCGGCCCAGCACATCACTCGCCACCGAATAATTCCATTCGCTTCCCGGCTGAAATAGCAAGGGCAATCCGGCCCAGCGTTCGCAGCAGGCGGCCAAATCAAGCCCATCGGGTGACCCCCATTCGAAGCCAGCAGCCCGATACAGAGCGTCAACCGGATGGGCATGATGGAACCCATAGGTGAACCCGGCGGTATGGGTGAGCAAGTGCCAAATTCGTATTGGATCGTTGAGTGGTTCGGTGACAGGCTTTAACGCAGAGCCGCTGCGATACACGCGCGTTTCAGCAAACGCGGGAATGAAGCGACTGATGGGGTCTTTGAGTTCAAAAGCCCCTTCCTCGTACAGCATCATCGCTGCGATAGCCGTGACCGGCTTGGTCATCGAGTAAATACGGAACAGCGTGTCACACTCGATAGACTTACCGGCTTCCAGATCCCGTTGGCCGTATCGGCCAAGATAGGCGATCTTGCCGGCCCGGCTCACCAGAATCAGCCAACCCGGTAACCGGCCGTCATCGACGTAACGCGCGAAATGCGTACCGATCCGAGCAAGCCGCCCAGCATCAAACCCCACTTCACCGGCTTCCACTTCGACTACAAGTTCGTGCATGGCTCCGATTTCACTGTTGCAGTGGATGACGATTAAAAACCAAATCTCGATCTATGGTACCGGTGTCTAGCCTAAAGCGCACTCGCGGAAATTATCAAAAAATTATAAAAATAAGCTATTGATTAATTTAATAAAAAAAATGAACCATGTAAAATTATAGCCTTATTTACTCCTATGAAAAAATTTTGTAATAAAATCAATCTGTTATACTTTTAACAAAAATGTAGCAAAAAAAAATATATTTATATAAAAATCAATGAATTAAATAAAAAATTAAAAAATTTTCGAAAATTTTTGTTGCTTTTCCATTGTGGGGCCGTGCTATCCTTCGGCGGTCAATAGTGTAGAGGGTTTCGATTAACTTATTGTTTTTTAATTTAAAAGCTAATCTATAGCCCACATTATGGAGATCAATTCTTGAATAAACGCAATACACATCGTCTAAACGCTCGACCCGCCAGCAAGGGGGGCGCCCGCTTGCAACGGGCTGTCTTGATCGGCGCTTTAACGCTATGCGCCAGTATCCCGGCTTACGCCAATCAAATTGGCCAAGCGTCCTGGTACGGACCAGGTTTTCACGGCAGGAAGACGGCGAGCGGACAAACGTTTAATCAGCACGCGCTCACGGCTGCGCACCGGCAATTGCCGCTCGGTACGAGAGCCAGGGTGACCAACCTGAACAACGGCAAGAAAGTTGAAGTGACGATCAACGACCGGGGGCCTTATGTGGGTGGCCGGGTCATTGATCTCTCGCGCGCAGCAGCCAGAAGATTAGCGATCAATGGCTTAGGGCGCGTTCGCATTGAAGCACTGCCCTAAGCGGCACACGCTGAGCCGGCCGATGGCCGGCTAACCGGCACGACCCCGCGTATGAATTTCCTGACAGAGAACCAGCCTCGTCAATACGCCCAGTACGGCCCGACGCCTCCTGGCGTGTTGCGGCCCTCAATAGCGACATACACATTACGCCCAAAGAAAAACGGCAAGCCGTAATCGAAGCGCCCCGCCAACACCCCAGCTAAGTTGTTAAAGGCTTTGCGTTTGGAATCGATCAAGGTTTGGGCATTGGCAACGCTGAACGTCACTGCACCGCTGACCCCATTTCTACCGGTATTGGTGACGGTAAAGGTCGTCTCCGTGGCCGGGCAATAGAAGCCACTGTAAATGCCTTGGCAAGCCGGTAACCCCGTGACAGCGGCGCTCAGGAAGAAGATCCCATTGGAACCGCTGTCGATAAAGCTGGAACTGTACGAGGCGCCGTTATAGGTAGCAGTGAAGTTTCCGCGAGCGTCGGTCGTATAAACGGCAGCGTTACCCAAGCCGTTATTCGGCTGAGTGCCGATGCCAAACACCAGCGAACCGGTCACCGACTCCTGGCCAGCATTGGCAATGCTCGGCAATTGCACGATCAAGCCGTTATTGTCATTCGAAAACATCGCCACCGGATTTTGCACTTGCCGCGCGGTCGGCACCGCCGTCTCGACGCAACTGCTCGTTGAGCAGGAGTAATAGACATTAAGGGCCTGCTGGGCGCAGCTATCGCCGCAATCTTCCAGGAACAAACCGATCCCCAGGATACCGTTGGCGCCTAATCGCGACAGCGTATTCTCGTTGGAGCCGCCGGTATTTCGGCAACTGCTCGGCACTGCCGGCGCATCGGCCGGCGCGATGACCTGGATCGGCACAGAGGAAGCCAACTGGTCGCCCAGATAAATATCGGCCAAGGCAATCGGCCCCCAGGTAAAGCCATCCAAAAACTGCATACACTGCACTAAAGGATTGCCATCGGACGCCGTATGCGCTGGCAAGGACAGCCCAAGCTGACCACCAGCAGCAGCACTCAACATCCGCACACCCACCGCGCCGGTATCGACCAATACATGGTCGATGGTCTGGCAACGGCTGGTGCTACCCGGCTCGCAGACCCGCACACTGGTGAAAAGGCCGTTGACATAATAATCGGCTCCCAATCCAGGCGGGCCACCGTCCACCACGATGGGATGCACATTCTGGGCGCTGCCCGCCGGATTAACGGTCACTGTCGCCGAACCTGAGCGGCTGCCGTCTTGGGTCGAGGTCGCGGTTACTGTGACCGGTGTGATGCTAGAAACCAGCGGCGCTGTCAGAACGCCAGAGGCAGCGATACTGCCCGCGCTGGTTGTCCAGCTCACGGCTGTGCTGTAGTTACCGCTACCGGCCACCGCCGCCGAACAATGACTGGTGCCACCGGAGCGCACCGTTGCCGGTGTGCAAGTGACACGCACCGAGGTCACACCGGCGGGGGTCGTACCGCTATCACCGCCACCACCACCGCCACAGCCCACCCCTAATACGACGCCGCTGATCAGGACAAGAAATCCGAATAAACGCATGTGGTTTCCCTCAATTTAGCGGATCATGCCGATGCCTACACCCGACGGCACGGCTCGCGGCAGATAGGCGCGACCGCGAAAATCGCGCAATCGCCCAGTTTGCTCGAAGACAAAATCCGAGGTTTCGATGACCACGGGTCCGCGCCGATGGCTCTGGCGTTTGGCGACCGCCTGCTGGAATTTGGTGAAATACTGCTCACCAAGTAATTGGCGTAAATCAGGCACGGTGGGACCCTCCCACCCCACGCCGAAAATCTTGCCATCGTCAGCGGCATACTCACGGACAATATGACCGGTCGCCGCCTCAATCTCATGCAGCGTGTAGGCTTGGGCTGGCGCTAGGCGCACAACACCTTTCAGATGGGCGGCATCGCTCTCTACTGAGGCGACTGTGCCACCCAGTTCGGCGTGTGCCGACCCTGACACGGTGGCGCCAACGACACAAGCGACCATTAGCGAACATGCCGCCGCCAATTGGGGGGAACTGCGCTTTACCATGCCTTTCTCCTGGTTTGAGCGTTGTCTGAAGTCAATATCATGGACTTTCCCGGTAAGTCGGATACATCTCGAACCGCACGCGGTAGATAAACGATTGACACCATTTAAGCACGATTGCTCCCGCAGGGGATGTGCTTGGTTTTGCAAAGCGAGCACAACCCATCAGCGGCTGCGCTGTTTGCATGGCCATGCGCTGCTATCCTTGGTAACAGGTCATCCAGGCAGCCATCTGTTTGCCGATGACCGGTAACAGTAGCAAACTAGCGCTAAAACAGTGCTTAAGCAAAACCATAGGCCCCGAATACTCAGGGCCAAGCTCAATTGCCATCAAAATAGATTTGGGAGGAAGTACCAAACATGAGCAGTTACGACAGCATTTATCGCCGTTCGCTGACTGACCCTGCCGGCTTTTGGGGCGAAGCTGCCGCCGAAATCGACTGGTTCAAACCCTGGGATAAGGTGGTAGACGATAGTCGCGCCCCGTTCTATCGCTGGTTTGTCGGTGGTGAACTGAACACCTGCTATAACGCGCTGGATCGGCATGTGGCCGGTGGCCGAGCCGAGCAAGCCGCGTTGATCTACGACAGCCCTGTCACCGAAACCATCCAGGTTTTGACCTTTAAAGAGATGCTTGATCTGGTTTCGCGTTTTGCCGGTGTTCTCAGGCGACTTGGGGTCAATAAGGGTGATCGGGTCATTATCTATATGCCGATGGTGCCGCAAGCGGTGGTCGCCATGCTGGCCTGTGCGCGACTTGGCGCGATTCATTCGGTCGTATTCGGCGGCTTTGCCTCACACGAACTGTCAACCCGTATCAACGACGCCACGCCTAAAGTCGTCGTCTCGGCCTCCTGCGGCATCGAAGGTAGCAAAGTGCTGCCGTACAAGCCGCTACTTGATGCCGCACTCGACATGGCCAGCCACAAGGTCTCGGCCTGCGTCATCCTGCAACGCCCGCAAATTCAAGCCCCCCTCACCTCTGGCCGTGATCACGACTGGGATGAGCAAATGGCGGGCGCGACTCCGGTCGATTGTGTTCCGGTCGCGGCGACTGATCCTTTATATATCCTGTACACCTCCGGCACCACCGGCCAGCCGAAGGGCATTGTCCGCGACAACGGCAGTCACACGGTCGCTACCCAATGGACGATGCAGCACTTCTACACCATCCAGCCTGGCGAAACCATGTGGGCGGCCTCGGATGTCGGCTGGCAGGTCGGTCATTCCTACATCGCCTATGGCCCGATGCTCCACGGCGCCACTGCAACGCTCTATGAAGGCAAACCGGTCGGTACGCCCGATGCTGGCGCGTTCTGGCGGGTCATCAGTCGGCACCGGATTCCCGTGCTGTTCACGGCTCCTACCGCCTTTCGCGCCATCAAGCGGGAAGATCCAGATGGCCAACTGGTCAAGCAATACGATCTGTCACATTTTCGCGCGTTATTCCTGGCCGGTGAACGATCCGATCCCGACACCCTGCAATGGGCCGAAAAGCATCTTAACGTACCGGTCATCGATCACTGGTGGCAGACCGAGACCGGCTGGGCCATCGCCGGCGTTCCGCTGGGCATCGAACGCTTCCCGGTCAAATACGGTTCGACCAGTAAGGCGATGCCGGGCTGGAACGTGCAGGTACTGGGAGCGGACGGCCAGCCAGTGGGCACTAATCAAGAAGGTGCGCTGGTCATGAAGCTGCCGATGGCCCCCGGCGCCTTCACCACCCTGTGGAATGCCGAACAGCGTTGCCGCGATGCCTATTACGAGGAAAATCCTGGGTATTACACCACCGGCGATTCCGGTTATATCGATGATGAAGGCTATATCTTCGTGATGGGGCGGGTCGATGATGTGATCAATGTCGCCGGCCATCGTTTATCCACCGGAGCGATGGAAGAAGTCCTGGCCTCTCATCAGGATGTCGCCGAATGCGCGGTGATCGGCGTCACTGATGAAATGAAAGGCCAGTTGCCGCTCGGCTTTATCGTGCTGAAAAGCGGGGTCGAACGGCCGCATGAGGAGATCAGCAAGGAGGTGGTGGCCATGGTGCGCGAGCGCATCGGCCCGGTGGCCGCATTTAAGACGGCGCTGGTGGTCAACCGCTTGCCCAAGACCCGCTCAGGCAAAATTCTGCGTGGCACCATGCATAAAATCGCCGATAGCGTGGAGTATAAAGTGCCCGCTACCATCGATGATCCGACCATCCTGACCGAGATCGGCGCAGCGCTGAAAACGGTCGGCTACGCTACGAAGGCATAGAATCCGCCGAGAGTTGACCCGCCGCTTGGAGGGATCTGAGCGGCGAGTCGATGATCTCTAGCCCATTGGGTCCAGCGCCACTGGCGAGGGTCCATCCGCCGCCGTGTTACCCAAAGCGCCTTGCAGGCACTGGGTCAGCGCCTCTAGCGTGTAAGGTTTTTGCAGGAAACCCGACAGCCGTTTGCCGGCAAAGCGCGGCGCGATCTCACTTTCGGTATAGCCGCTGGACATGACGACACGAAGCCGCGCATCCATCCGGCGCAGTTCCCGAAAGGTTTCCTCACCATCCAGATCCGGCATGGTCAGATCCAGTAAGACCAGCACGATTTCATCGCGTCGGCCCTGGAACATCTCCAACGCTTCGCGCCCATCTGCGGCCGTCAGCACCTCAAACCCGACCCGCTCCAGCATTCGGGTACCCATCACCCGCACCGATTCTTCATCGTCAACCAGTAAAATCGTCCCAGCTCCTTTCCAGCTACTGCTCTTGACGTTCTGATTGCGGCCCGCCAGCGCCTTTTCCTCTAGGACCGCAGGAAACAGAACCTTGAAGGTGGTGCCGCGGCCCGGTTCGCTGTACACCTTCAGCGCGCCCTTGTGTCCGCGCACGATGCCCAGCACCGCCGACAGGCCCAGCCCGCGGCCGGTAAACTTGGTGGTGAAAAATGGCTCGAAGATGCGGCGTTGAATATCCTGATCCATGCCGCAACCGGTATCGGATACCTCCAGCCAGACATAAGCGCCTTCGGTGAGGCTCTCGTCGAGAAACGCTTCGGTCAGATACTCGCGCGAACATTCCATGGCACCGGTCGAGATGGTGATCGCGCCGCCATGATCGCTGAGCGCTTCGGACCCGTTGATCACCAGATTCATAATGACTTGACGAATCTGGCTGGGATCACCCCGCAGCAGCGGCAAGGAATCTTTCAAGTTCAGGTTGAAAATCGCCTTCTTGCCGATGGATGCCTTGAGCAACGACACCATCTCCCCGATCAGGTCGCGCAAGCGGATGTTTTCAATGATGCACTGGCCCTTACCGGAATACGCCAGCATTTGCCGACACAGCTCAGCGGCGCGCAATGACGTTTCCTCAATGGCGATCAAGCTGTCGCGGGCGGGTGTGATCGGCGGTAACTCATCAATCGCCAGGCTGGCGTTACCTAAAATAACCGTCAGCAGGTTATTGAAATCGTGGGCAATGCCACCGGCCAACACCCCCAGACTTTCCAGTTTCTGGGTTTGTTGCATCTGCCGCTCCAGTTGCAAACGCTTCTCTTCCGCCCATTTACGCGCGGTGATATCGGTAACGGCTAGATACAGCAAAGGCGTGCCCTTCCCCTGTGTGGTCAACACCGTGTTGATGATGGTGCCTTCCATGTGGGCGTAAAAAGCCGGACCCTCTGTCCGCAAAATGAGCACTTCCAGATTTTTTCCAGCCGGATTGCCGAAGAACGCCCGATAGCGCGCCAAAAAAACACCCCGGTCATCCCCTTCCATACATTCTGAAAAGGGAGTACCGATCAGCCGTGCCCGCTTGCCGTTCACCATGCGGCAGAACGTTTCGTTCACTTCGTGGATTAGGCCGACATCATTCAACACCAAATAGCCGATGGGCGCTTGGTGGAACAAGAGCGAAAACTGATTACGCGATTGTTCCAGTTCACCGAGCACACGGCGCAATTCCTCGTTTTGAATTTCCAGCTCAATCTGGTGGACTTGCAGCTCATGCATGAGCTTATCGGGGCTTTCAGCGGAAAACTCCAGCTTTTCCAAACCACGCCGCGCCGCGCTCGCTTCAGCTTTCTCGCGGAGGATGTTCGCCTCTCCCCTTTTATCTTGCATCATGATGTGTCACACCTTACTGAACTGATTTTTGAGTGCCTACCCAGATTAAGGTTACCAGGGATTTTCCTCAACAGGGCAACGCCTGTGTACGTGATGCCATTAAGCATAGCGCGCTGATCAAGTGATCCGCCGTTTAAGCGGCGCCGTTCACGGTGAGATTTTTCGAGGCTGGCATAGGCAAGCAACCGGTTGGCTTACTTGCAGCCCCTTCAACTCGTCGGCGCTTCGTACCCGACGAACTCGTGAGCAACCACCACGCGGGTGGGGCCTTCGCCGGGCAGGCGGGTCACCCGCCCGACGAACCAGCGCTGCTCCTGGGCTGAATAGCAAGGATAGCTCTGGGTGAATCGCTCGCAGGTACTGCTCAGCACCGCGCGAAGACCTTTGGCGAAATCGGCAGCACCATTGGCATGACCTCCCTGTGCCCGATCACAAACCGTTAAATAATTGACCCCTTCAGTCAATTGATCAAGTTCACCGCCGTTTGCGATGGCAAATTTTCGCCATGCCTCGTTGACGGCGAGAATGATCCCCCTTTCATCAAGAATGGCGACATGCGTGGTCAAGGCGTCAAGTGCGGCACGGGCTAGGCGTTCCGACTCTTGGGCTTGCGTGAGGGCTTGCTTATAGGCAGACAAGTCCAAAACGGCAACTGTCGTTCCTTCATCGGGCTTGGCAGGGTTCAGTGCCGAGCCATTGATCAAGACGGGGATGACCGCACCATCCCCGCGCCGCCAGCGGACCTCCAACGTGCCCACGCCCAGCTTACGGATCTGCGCGTACAAAGACTCACCGACGAAATCGAACTCTTCCTGGGACAGATACAGCATTCGCGAACTTTGGCCGAGCAGCACGTCACGCTGGTAGCCGAGCATCCGGCACAGTTGGTCGTTGACTTCGAGGAACCGGCGCGCAGCAACCCGCCCAACGCCAACCGGCACCGCACGATACAGGCTGGCCAGCCGCGTTTCGTGGTCCGATAAGTCCGCCTGGGCGGCCTTTAGCAAACCGATATCAGTGAACGTCAGCACCACGCCGGAGACGGCTTCCTCGCCAACGTGATAAGGCAAGACCCGCATCAAAAACCAGGCCCCTGCCCGTGTGCGCACTTCCTGCTCACGCTCGCTGCCACCCGCTGCCACTGCTTCGATCATCTCGTAAGGGTCCGCATCGACCAACGTGTGCAATAGGTGACTCACCGGCCGCCCGACATCCGTGTCCAAAATTTTAAAAACGTGCTTGATCGGTGGGGTAAAACGGCGAATCAGCCGGTGCTCGTCGAGGAACAAGGTTGCGATCCGGGTACTGGTCATGAAATTGTCCAGATCGTTATTCAGCTCAATCAATTCCATGATTTTGCGCTGATGCTCGGCGTTGACGGTGTGTAATTCCTCATTGACAGACTGTAATTCTTCGTTGACGGATTGCAACTCTTGATTGGTGCTCTGCAACTCCTCGTTGCTGGCGAGAAGCTCTTCGTTGGTAGCTTGTAATTCTTCGTTTGAGGTTTCCAGTTCCTCAATGGTCGCTTGCAGGTTTTCGCGGGAAAATTGCAACTCCTGCTCCAGATCACGGATACGCTGTTCCGCCTCCTGACCTGCGTCATAAAGCTGGGAACCGCCCGTAGCGGTGTCCGCTGGTGCTGCGGGGTTATGCTCAATTAAAATCACCGCCAAAGGCTCCTGGCCTTTTTTGCCAGGCAGCGGTCGGATACGAATATGCACCGTCCGGGATTCATCGCGCCAGCGGATTCGGATACCCGTGTATCGGACTTCCTGACCGCCGCTGAAGACCCGCTGCAAGCCGGTGGCCAGCGGGATGGCCAAATCCTGGACCGCGATTTTGGTGATATCGGTTTGCATCTTGCCGGATTGCAAGCGGAAGTACCCATCTGGATCGCCCAAAATGTGCAAGGCTTCCTTCTGCTCATTCACTACGACCGCCAGCGGCATGTAATCATCGGCCAAAGCCTGAAGCAAGCGATCCAGCAACCGCTCTTCCTGGTAATCACGCGCTGGATACGCATTCGGTGTGCGTGGGCGGCTCGACTTGGGTCGCAGTTCCGGTAGGGTGTTAAACTCCAGATTATTACCGGTCGGGTTGCGCTTGCCCTTGGAAGCAAAAATCTTGAGCTTATGGTGCAGCGTTTCGAACGCATCGCTCAAATCGCCTGGTGTTTCGCTGCTGCCCAACAGCAAAAGCCCTTGGGGATTGAGTGAGAAATTAATCAATTCCATCGCTTTGCGTTGTAACACCGGCTGGAGATAAATCAGCAGGTTGCGACAGCTTACCAACTCGATATTGGTAAACGGCGGGTCTTTGATCAGATTGTGCTGCGCAAAAACCACCATCTCCCGCAACACACGAGCCACCTGATAACGATGGTCTTCACGGCGGTGAAAGTACTTGGTGAGATAACCGGGTGGCAGATCGGCGGCGGCGCTCTCAGGATAGAGGCCGCTGCTGGCCCGCAGGATCGCGTCGTGATCCAGATCCGTGGCGAAAATCTTGATCTCGATAGGCTTGCTCAGACGCTCCGCCACCTCGCGGCTGAGCATCGCCAAGGTGTAGGCTTCCTCACCGCTAGAACAGCCGGCCACCCAGAAACGGATTTCCCGGCTTGCAACGCGCTCGAACAACGCCGGTAGGTAACGGCTTTCCAGTTCTTCAAACACCTCGCGGTCACGGAAAAAATTGGTGACCCCGATCAGTAACTCCCGGTACAACGCCATCACTTCGCCGGGATAGCCTTCCATAAATTTGACGTAATCGCGCAGCGCATGAACCTGGTTCATCGTCATGCGCCGCTCGATCCGCCGGATAACGGTATTGGGCTTATAGTGGGTAAAATCCACCCGCGTGCGTTCACGCAAGAGCGTAAAGATCCGCGTTAGACCGTCCTCATCGGGCATTGCCGGCGCTAATTGGTTGGACCTTGCAGCATACGCAGGCTCGATAAAGGACAGTAGCCGATCCGGCATGTCTTCGGGCGGCAGGATGAAATCGGTTAGCCCAGTCGAAATGGCAGCGCGCGGCATCCCATCGAAACGGGCCGAATCGGCGCTTTGCACCAGCACGATACCACCGGCTTCCTTGATCCCGCGAACCCCACGCACCCCGTCGCTACCGGTGCCGGAAAGAATCACGCCAATGGCTTTTCCGGCCTGATCCTCAGCGAGAGAGCGCAAAAACACATCAATGGGTAAATTAAGGCCCCGGCTATGATCGGATTCCCGCAACAGGAGCTTGCCATGGAAAATCGATAGATTTTTCTTGGGGGGGATCAGGTAGACCGAGTTGGCTTCAACGCGCATGCCTTCTTCAGCACGGCGAACTGGCATGGCGGTGCGCTTGGACAGCAACTCGACCATCATGCTTTTATAATCCGGCGAAAGGTGTTGAATGACGATAAACGCCATACCGCTATCGGCGGCCATGCGGGAGAAAAACGATTCCAGTGCCTCCAGGCCACCGGCCGAGGCGCCGATGCCGACGTAGTAAACTGGACGGACGCTTTCGCTTTCTGCTTGGGGGTGATCGTGATGCTGCATCGCGGGAAATTCTACGGCGTGACCGAGACAAGCAAAATCATCGCGCTAATGCTGGGCGGGCATTATGGCAAGGCGCGATGGTGAACAGCTTTGCCAAACATACAGGGCCGACATCTTACCCCGAAACGGCGGCAGGATTTAACCGCTTGGCTCCGTTAATGATAGGGCAACGGTCTACGGTTCGCTGAAATAGATAGCGTGCGGGCTGAACGGGCCGTTCAATCGTCAAGTATCGTGAGGAAATCGTATTGCAAATGACAGCGGATTTTGGTGACTTTCAGGCGATCTTTCTGGGCATTGAGAAGCTGTAGAGCGTATTCGATATATTGCCGGCTGGACATTTCGTTAGCCGTATAACGCCGCAGTAAATCCAGCCAACGCTCATGTACTGCGCAAGGCGTCGAGCGGTCGCCGCCTGCCAGTGGGCAATCGGGGCACCGTGCCTTGGCCAGCGCATGGACCGCTAGCCGTTTTTGCCATTGCTGGCGATAGTCTTGCGCGTAGGTTTCGATCCATTCCAACGCACGAGCCTGACGCTCGGCAACGGGAAATTGCCTGACATAGCGCTTGATGGCTGCGACTTGTCCGAACAGAAAATCGGCGTCGGACATGCTAACGTCTTGTGCTTCGCCCACGAACCGGGCGATCAGTGCCAAAGTGGGATCATCTACGATATGCATAAAAGTGCATTGATTTACCGACTGGATTTGATTATAGCAAAATAATGGTGCATTGCACAAAAATTAATTTAGCGATGACGGCACACGCCAACCGGAACACGGCGTGATCCCGTTTTCAGCCCTACCTTTCTGGAGAAGTGAGACGTGCTTCAAAGGTTTAAGCGCTCAACTCGACGGTTGCTGGCGTTGCTGGCCCTATTACCTGCGGCGGTTCTTATACTCGGCCTGTTGTATATGCTCGGCACCATTTACCTGGAGGGTAGTCCACGCGGGTTCTGGGCCAGCCTGGAATGGGCCTCCGAGACTCTGACCACGACCGGCTATGGTGGGGATTCTCGCTGGAGCCATCCCGTGATGAATCTATTCGTCATGGCGACGCAATTCCTGGGGATGTTTTTAGTCTTTATGATCTTCCCGGTGTATGTGTTGCCCTACTTTGAAGAACGGTTTGAAGCCCGGCTACCGCGCTTACTACCGCCGATGACGGATCAAGTGCTGTTCTTTCGCTATGGCCCAGCCATTGATTCTTTAATTGAAGAATTTCAACGGCTTGGATCGGCGTTCGTCATCCTGGAAGAAGACGTCGTACTGGCCCGCAGCCTGCGGGATCGCGGTTACCAGGTGGTGATCGGCACGCTCGACGAAGACCCAGACGTGCTCGTTGGCGTTAAAGAGGCGCGCGCCGTGGTGACTAACGGTGACGATCATGCCAACGCCACCTGCATCCTGATGACCCGCGAGCAAGGCTTCGAAGGCTCAATTTACGCCCTGGCCGACGATCCCTTACATCGGCCACCGATGCTAAAAGTGGGGGCCACCGCCGTTTTTACACCGACGCACATTCTGGGCGGGGCGTTAGCGGCGCGGGCCAGTACGCGGATTACCCCACCGGCGGAAGGACTGCATCTGCTCGGCACGCAAGTCGGCTTGGCAGAATTTCGGGTGCGCTCGGATAGCCCGTTGGCAGGGCAACGACTCGGCGACTTGCATCTACGCGAGCGTCACGGTGTGACCGTCATTGGCCAATGGCGCGGTGGTCAGTTTTGCACCGTTAAGAACATGGATACCCGGATCGAACCAGGGGCAATTCTGGTGGCGGTCGGCGCTCAGCCCAATCTCGTGCAAGTCGAGCGGCTGGCTGCGCCCATTCGCCGCACCGGCCCGATTGTCGTCGCCGGTTTCGGCACGGTCGGCAGCAAAGTGGTGGAAATGCTGCGTGACGCCCGCGAAACCACCATCGTCATTGACGAGCAACTCATGCCAGGGGTCGATGTGGTGGGTAATATCCTGGAACACGCTACTCTGGAGCGCGCTAAAGTACGCGAAGCCAGCGCGGTGGTGCTGGCCTTGAGCAACGATAGCGGCGGTATTTTCGCCACGGCGGTGGTGCGCGATTACGCACCGGAAATCCCGCTGATCGTCCGCGTCAATCGTGCGCCTAACGTCCCTCGGCTGTATCAAGTGGGCGCGGATTTCGCGCTATCCGTCGGGCAAGTCGCAGGAGAAATTTTGTCCTACCACCTGTTGGCCGAACAGCGGGTGGCGGTCGAACAGCGCCTGAAGTTTGTACGGCTGGGTGCGGGGAGTCTGGTCGGCTTACATCCGTGGCGGGCGTATGTACGGGAACGCACCGGCGCCGCCGTGGTGGCCGTCGAGCGGGATCAAAATGTGTTTGTCAAATTCGATGAGGGATTTCGAGTACGCCCGGACGATGTGCTATTCGTCTGCGGCACCATTGGCGGACTGGACCACTATGTGCGTGAGTTCAAACCGGAGCCAATCGAAAATCCGCACAGTGCAAAGAATTCGGAGCGCGCCAGCCAGCGACTCTCCTAGAACGATTGCACCGATGTAGGAGTTACGCAGTTGGATCTGATGGAGTAAAAGGACGGAATGAACCCAGCGAAAGTGACCGATGAAGATTACATCCAGTTTTTGCTTGCGACGCCGAAGGTCTGCAGCGCGACGGAGGCGGCGCGGGTGCAACCGGAGGAGG
>NZ_CBTJ020000050.1 GCF_001051235.1 Candidatus Competibacter denitrificans Run_A_D11
TAGGAGTTACGCAGTTGCCGGTAGCCTGTAAAGTGGATTAGTCAGATAGGTGCGGATGGCGGGGCGGATGATAGCGAGTTTCGCCTCAAACCAGCTGATTCCTTTGCGATAACAATGGCACTCCAGGCGTAAGAAGGCGCGTAATGCGAGACCGATGTGGTTGCGTTGAGCGCGAGCGGCGCGAACCTGAGCGCGTTCGACCCCACAATATTGCTTGATTCCCCGGTGATAGGTTTCAATGGTCCAGGCGTAACCGGCAAAGCGTACGCGCGTGAGGGCTTTCATGTTGAGGTCATTGGTGGCCCAGTATTCCCTGTCGCCGTCTGGGGTGACGATCAGAAATAAACGAATGAGGCCATAGCCCTTGAGATGCACGAGCGTGCCGTGGGCGTCGGTGTTGACCTGGGCGACCGGGCGTGCGCCCGTCCGGTCGGGGTTGACGAGGCGGTTGGCTTTCAGACGGGTCAGCCACACCCAATCCCACGCCCGAATCTGTTTGAGGTTTTCTAAACTGCTGTACCAACTATCAAAAACCACGCATTCCGGGACAAAGCCCCGCGTGTGGGCTGTCTCCAGCAGCGTGCGGAAATGATCGTTTTTGGTCAGTGCATCCCCGGCTTTGTCGTAAATCCGGTAGTCCAATGGCACATGCCGGTCACCCTCGCTCCACAACAGGGTAATCAGGTTAATGCCCTCCACCACCGCGTGGTGCTTTCCCGACCAATGGCGGTGGATAAGCTCCATTTTCTTGGCATAGGGTTTGTCCAAGGTCGAGTCGTCCACCACCAGTACGCCCCCCTGCCGTTCTACTTGCACAGCCGCTTCCTTCCATAACGTCAAGGCGTCTGGCTCCAGCCGATGTAACAAGCGGGTAAACGCATCGTGTTGTGGGGCATTCGCTTCCTCCGGCTGCACCCGCGCTGCCTCCGTCGCGCTGCAGACCTTCGGTGTCGCTATCAGAAACTGGATGTAGTCTTCATCTGTGACTTTCGGTGGGTTCATAACCTTCCTTATCGCTCTTTATCAACCAACTGCGTAACTCCT
>NZ_CBTJ020000051.1 GCF_001051235.1 Candidatus Competibacter denitrificans Run_A_D11
GGGTCTACAACGGGTTCAGATGTTCGCCTTGGGCGTCGCCGCCGCTAAAGCTGCCTATGCCAGCGATGGATAATGCGAGTTTGTGGGTAATCGGATGCTTTAGGAACACCTGCACGAGCGTAGATTCTTAGCGGCTGACAGCCATATCAGATCATCATAACCGATTGATTGTAAAATATAAAAAGATGTGGGTAATCGGGTGCTCTTAACCAGCGGAAGTCTTTTTTGGGGCACTACAGATTTGGGTTTCTTCTATCCGCATTCTACTGAAGAAATTGTATCCACCTCTTAATGAAGAGGGCTGCTCTTAATCATTTATATCTGAATAAGAATTTTCGGGTAGGCTCTAACTTACGGAATAATTAATAACTATTTTAGGGTATAGAGAATGGCTTTAGTATTTCGTCCGGTGACGAAAGTTTTGTTTATTGCCATTATTTCCGCAGGGCTAACGCTAATTCTTATAAATCTTTCCTTTTTTTCACTGATAGAACTAAAGGGATTAGATCTGCTGTTTGCCTTGCGGGGTATCTCATCTCCGCCTAGTCAAATTGTCATTGTCGCTATCGATGAGCCATCCATGGCCGAAATTCAGCGCCAATGGCCTTGGCCGCGAGGTATGCACGCCCATTTAATCCAGCAGATCAACAAAGCAGGTGCCAAGGTGATTGGGTTTGATGTGCTCTTTGCGGAACCGTCCAATCCTGAGGAAGATTTAGCTTTGGAGAGTGCTCTACGCAGTGCTGGGAATGTCGTGTTAGTTAGTGCTCTCTCTGTTGTCAATGATCCTCTATTTCGGCTTACGACTCGAGTCGATCCATTGCCAACCCTGATGAAGGTTGCTGGAGTCGGTAGCCCAATGATCACGATTGACGGAGATGGTGTGGTGCGCCGCTCCCGGCTGCTTTATCCTGGGATGTCGTCTTTCGCTTTACAGATCGTTGGCAAATACCTGTCTGTGCCTGAGCGCAAAACCCTTAGTAAGCTTGATTTTTCAAAGGATCTATTAATCAACTATCTAGGCCCTTCGCGTACGATAACGACGGTCTCTTATTATCAGGCACTGGATTATGAACGCTTGTTGCCGCCAGGTATTTTTCAAGACAAAATCATTTTAATCGGCCGCTCACTGGAAACCATTCCAGAATCCCAAAATTTGTCTGGTGACACATTTTTTACGCCCTTTTCCTGGATATCGGGTAGTGCTACATCAGGAGTCGAGATTCAAGCGACGCTCATCAGTAATTTATTACAGGGGCCTTTTATTACTGAATTGAGTAAGCCAACGCAGATGGTATTGCTTGGTGTTTTAATATTAGTTGCCAGCCTTATGTTGATAAAGCTAAAACCCCTGATAGCGATGTTGGTGATTGGATTATTCTCTGGTTTATTTTTGTTAATTGCTTACTTAGTTTTTAATAAATTGATGCTATGGATACCTATTAGTGCAGGAATGGTGGGGCTTAGTTTGGTTTATGGGAGTTATCTATTAATTCATACCCTAATGGTGGAGGAAGAGCGTCGGCGCTTTCTGGAAATGGCGAATCGTGATTTGGAAGCTAAAGTTGAGGAACGCACGGAAGAGCTTTCTAGTGTGAACCGGGAACTAACCAACCGGCATCAGCAACTTGAGGAAGCCTATAACACCTTGACCCATACTCAACAACAACTGGTTCATTCTGAAAAAATGGCTTCATTAGGATTTCTGGTGGCTGGTGTCGCCCATGAATTGAATAACCCAATTAGCATTGTTCATAGTAATTTAGAGTTTATCGATGAATATTTAGAGGAACTGATCCAAATTATTTTGGCTTATTCAAGCTCGAAACCTTTAGAAAATCTGCGCCGCCAAGGCGATGAAAAAAAAGATAGCGCTGAATTTAACGCACTTGTCACAACCTTGCGAGAGCTGGTAGACAGTTGCAGGATTGGAGCTGACAGAGTAAAACAGATAGTCTTGGATCTACGGACGTTTTCTCGAACTGATGATGTGGGTTTGGTGATGACAAATTTACAAAACGGTATCGAGTCAACGCTTAATTTATTGACACGACAGTACAAGGATCGAATTGTCGTGCATCGAAACTATGGTTATCTGCCAGACGTTGAATGTTATCCTGGGCAAATCAATCAAGTCTTTATGAATTTATTACAAAACGCGGCACAGGCGATAACCGATAAAGGGGATGTTTGGGTCGAAACGGAATCTTTAGAGGGTTGGGTGAAAATTATTATCAGAGATAACGGTGTTGGCATTGCAGCCAAAGATCTCGATAGCATCTTTGACCCATTTTATACCACAAAGCCTGTCGGGGAAGGGACTGGGCTGGGCCTTAGCATCACCTATGGTATTGTCCAAAAGCACGGCGGCAAGATTTCAGTAACCAGTGAATTGTATGCTGGAACGCAATTTACCTTAGAGCTACCTGTTCGACTTAATCGGAAAGACCTATGAGCCGCCATAACTTGCTTTTAGTGGACGACGAGAAAGAGATTCTTCAGACGTTAACGCTGACTTTCAAAAATGAGTATGAGATTTTTACCGCCCGTAGTGGGTTGGAGGCACTGGATATTTTAGAAAAAAAGGATATTGCACTGATTGTTTCTGACCAGCGGATGCCCGATATGACGGGTGTCGAGTTGTTGCAGAAAGCGATTACCATCAATCCTGATACAATCCGCATTATTCTAACAGGTTATACGGATACCGCAGCGCTGATAGAAGCGATTAATAAGGGGCATATTTACCAATATGTCACCAAGCCCTGGGATCGCCAAGACTTGAAGGTGCTTGTTAAGCGAGCTTTGGAAAACTATGAGTTGATCAGAGAGAATCAACGGTTAGTGAAAGAACTCCAAGCCGCCAATGACCGGTTGCACGACGAAAATACACTGATCAGGAAAGCACTGAAGAGCGAGATGCAAGCTGACGATATCATTGGCCAAAGTCCGGCGATGCAGCACGTTTTTGAATTGGTGGCCAAGGTGATTGATACCTCGGTGGCGGTTTTATTGACCGGAGAAACCGGGACAGGAAAAACGCTGCTGGCCCGCTATATTCACTACCATGGGCCACGGAAAGATAAGTTATTTGTGGAGCAAAATTGTGGGGCACTCACCGAGTCGCTACTGGAAAGCGAGCTGTTTGGCCATAAGCGAGGGGCCTTCACCGGTGCGGTAAAAGACCATAAAGGTTTGTTTGAGGCTGCGGATGGAGGAACGGTCTTTCTCGATGAAATCAGCGAGATGAGTCCCTTATTACAGGTCAAGCTTTTGCAGGTCCTGCAAGAAGGACGATTCCGCCGGGTTGGTGATACCGCCTATCGAGAAGTTGATGTGAGAATTATTTCCGCTACCAATAAAAATTTGGATATTGAGATTCAAAACAATCGGTTTCGGTCTGATCTTTATTATCGGATTAATGTGTTTCCGATCCATGTCCCTCCGTTGCGGGAACGTCTGGAAGATATTCCTTTATTGGCTGAGCATTGTCTGAAAAAGCACAGCAGACGCTTCTTAAGCTCGGTCAATCGCTTTAGCCAAGAGGCGCTTGCCGAATTGTGTCACTACCATTTTCCCGGTAACGTGCGCGAGCTGGAGAATCTGATCGAACGGGCGGTGCTTTTGAACGCCAAATCTTCCGCAATTGAAATCGGTAATTGGTTGCCGCAGCCCTCTTTTAATCCGGTGCCGGGAACCCGCATGGAGCACATCGAGCGCGCTGAAATTATTCGCTTGCTTGAGTGCCATAATGGTAAAACCAGCTTGGTGGCCAGAGATATGGGCATGAGTCGAACAACCTTATGGCGGCGACTCAAGTACTATGGCCTGCAAGCAGGTGATGAGCCGAGTATGGCGGAGTAGGGCGACCGGCCGCTATTCCTTCACCGCTTCGTTATGCGCTAAAGTCGAGGCGGCGTCCATGTCGATGTTGCGGCGCTGCTGGATATTCCTGCCTTCCACCAAATAAACGATATGCTCGGCGATGTTGGTGCAATGATCGCCGATCCGTTCCAGCGCCTTGATAATGAAGACAACATTGATAGCGTGGCCGATGGTCCGTGAATCCTCCATCATATACGTGATTAAGCGCCGCAGCGCGGATTGGAATTCCTGATCCAACTCATCATCGTTGTGAATAATGGTCAGTGCTTTCTCAATATCCAGTCGGGCTAAGGCATCAAGGCAATCGCGTAGCATCCGGCTTGCCAATTCCGCCATCGGCCGCACGTCGCGTAATAGCTTGGCGCTGGGTTGGCTACTCACACCCTCATACATCTGCAAGGTCATGCGGGCGATTTTCTTGGCACTGTCGCCGATCCGTTCCAGATCGGTGACGGAATTGGCCAGCGACATGATCATCCGCAGATCGCTGCCGAGGGGTTGGCGCAGGGCGATGATGCTCACGCAATCTTCATCAGCCTTTACCTGGAGGCCGTTGATGATCCGGTCACGGGCGATCACTTCGCGCGCGGCGTTGGAGTCTTCCTGATCCAGTGCAGCGACAGCGGATTGGATCTGGTCCTCGACCAAGCCGCCCATCTCCAGCACCATGTTGCGCAGATTGGCGAGCTGGATATCGAACTGCTTGACGGTATGCGCTTCTTGGCTGATCGCCATGGCGGGAGTCTCCAGTAATTGGCGGGCTATCGGCCTCAGCCGAAACGGCCCGTGATGTAGTCTTCGGTCAGTTTGTGGCGCGGATTGGTAAAAATCTGATCGGTATCACCGATTTCGATCAGATCGCCCAAATGGAAGTATGCGGTGCGCTGCGAGACGCGAGCGGCCTGTTGCATGGAGTGGGTGACGATGACGATGGTGTAATTTTCTCGCAATTCGTCAATCAGTTCCTCGATCTTGGCGGTGGCGATGGGATCGAGCGCCGAACAGGGTTCGTCCATCAGAATGACTTCGGGATTAACCGCGATGGCGCGGGCGATGCACAGTCGCTGCTGTTGGCCACCCGATAGGCTGGTGCCCGGCTCCTGCATCCGCTTTTCGACTTCCTTGATCAGTCCGGCCCGCTCCAGGCTGTCATGTACCAGTTCATCCAGCTCCGCTTTGGTATTGACCATGCCGTGAATGCGCGGCCCGTAGGCGATGTTCTCGTAAATGGACTTAGGGAACGGATTAGGTTTTTGAAACACCATGCCCACCCGTGCCCGCAGTTGCACCACGTCGATTTCCTTGGCGTAGATATCTTCATTATCGAGCATGATTTGCCCGGTGACTCGACACGATGCGATGGTGTCATTCATCCGGTTAAGGCAACGCAGAAAGGTCGATTTGCCACAACCGGAGGGGCCAATGAAGGCGATCACTTCGTTGGCGCCGATATCGAGGCCGACCTTTTTAATGGCCTGTTTGGCGCCGTAAAAGACATCGACATCCCGGCAGACCATTTTGGGATTATCCACCGTGATCTTGCCGACGGTTTGCCGATTGTTGTAATCGGTCACTTCCACGCTGGATTTGTGGCGCGGGGCCGTGCTGGCTTGTAAAGCCTGATCCAGAGCGGTCTGAGTTTCGAGAACGGTCGTACTCATGCGGCGGTCATCCTGTGCTAAAAAGTGAACGCAATCGGGTGTTATAGGCTCGGCAATTTACCAGCGCCGCTCGAAGCGCTTGCGCAAGAGAATCGCCAATCCGTTCATCAGGATCATGAAAGCCAACAGCACCATGATCGCCGCCGAAGTCCGCTCGACGAACGCGCGTTCGGGCAGATCGGACCAGAGATAGATTTGTACCGGCAGCACCGTGGCGGGGTCGAGGAAATTCTTGGGCACATCCACGATAAAAGCGACCATCCCGATCATCAAGAGCGGTGCGGATTCGCCCAGAGCACGGGCCATACCGATGATCGAACCGGTCAACATGCCGGGCATGGCCAGTGGCAAGACATGATGGCCGACCATTTGTAACTTGGAGGCCCCCATGCCGAGTGCCGCTTCGCGGATCGATGGGGGTACCGAGGTGAGAGCGGCGCGGCCAGCGATGATGATGACCGGCAGGGTCATCAAACTGAGCACCAGGCCGCCGACCAAGGGTGCGGAACGCGGCAGGCCGAAGAAGTTGATGAAGACCGCCAAGCCGAGCAGGCCGAACACAATAGACGGGACGGCAGCCAGATTGTTGATATTCACTTCAATGATATCGGTCCAGCGATTTTTGGGCGCGAACTCTTCCAGATACACCGCCGTCGCTACTCCGATGGGAAAGGACAGCAGAAACGTGACCAGCAGCGTGAAAAAAGACCCCATCAGCGCACCGCGAATCCCCGCTTGCTCCGGCTCGCGGGAATCACCACTCTGAAACAGCACGGCATTGAATTGCTTCTCGATTTTGCCGCTCGTTTTTAGCTTGTCAAGCCATTCAATTTGATTGTCTTTGATCGGTCGTTCCGCTTCGGGGAGTGTGCGGTCGATGTTGCCTTTGAAGAAGGTATCGACGGCTGCCGAGGCCAGCAGCCAGACCTCCTGCGTGGAGCCGAGCAATTCCGGCTGGTCCTGAATACGGCGTTGCAACTCGTAAGCGGCATCGGAACTGATCAGTCCACCGAGCGCCCGCAAGGGTAAGCGGCCCTCGACATGAGGAAATAACTGTCGCATCCCAGCACGGACCAGGGTCGCATAATCGGCGTTGGCTAGCGCTTGCGGATCACGAGCGCCTTGCGGATCGAGCACGGTGCTATCAAACGTAATCGGCACCTGGATATAGGTTTGCCAAAATGCGGGCAGGCCCTTACTGATGATATTGCCGAACATCAGCACGACGAAGGCCAGGCCGAGCGTGATGGCGACCAGCCCATAGCCACGAAAACGCCGTTCGGCGGCGCGACGGCGCGCGAGGTTTTGATGAACGATGGCTTTGATATTGCGGCTGGGCGGCGGGGTCGCGCTGCCCGTAGCTGGCTTATTCATACTGTTCCCGGTATTTGCGCACCACCCGCAGGGCGATGATGTTGAGGATCAACGTCACCACAAACAACACCAGACCCAGCGCAAAGGCGGCCAAAGTCTTGGGGCTATCGAACTCCTGATCGCCGGTCAATAGGGTGACAATCTGCACCGTCACGGTAGTAACCGCTTCCAGTGGATTAGCGGTTAAGTTGGCGGATAGACCAGCGGCCATCACCACGATCATGGTTTCGCCGATGGCGCGCGAGACGGCCAGCAAAATGCTACCGACAATGCCGGGTAGCGCAGCGGGCAACAACACGCGCGTGATGGTCTCCGATTTGGTCGCCCCCAGTGCGTAGGAGCCGTCGCGCATGGATTGCGGGACCGCGTTGATCACATCATCGGACAGCGAAGAGACAAAGGGAATGATCATAATGCCCATCACCAAGCCGGCGGCGAGCGCGCTTTCCGATGCGACATGCAGGCCCAACGCGGTACCGATCTCACGAATCAGCGGTGCGACGGTTAGGGCGGCGAAGAAGCCGTAGACCACCGTCGGAATGCCAGCCAGGATCTCCAGCGCTGGTTTGGCGAAGGCGCGAAATTTCGGGGTAGCGTATTCCGACAGATACAAAGCCGACATCAAGCCGATGGGCACGGCGACCAGCATGGCGATGCCCGAAATCAGCAACGTGCCACCAAACAACGGGACCGCGCCAAAGGCCCCGGAGGAACCGATCTGATCGGCGCGCAAGGCGGTTTGCGGACTCCACTGCAAGCCAAAGAGAAATTCGCTGACCGGTACTTGACGGAAAAATAACAACGACTCGAATACCACCGAGAGAATAATGCCGATGGTGGTAAAGATAGCCACGGTCGAACTGGCGATCAGGAAGATTGTGACTACGCTCTCGACACTGTTGCGGGCGCGCAAGGTGGGAGCAATGCGGCGCCAGGCGTAAGCGATTCCACCCATAGCGATGCTTAAAGCCACCACCCACAGCGCGGCATTGCCGATCAGGCGCAAGTTTTGGTAGCGCTCGGCAGCGGCTTGCATGGCCGGATCGGTGGTGCTGGAGACGAAGTGACCGCTCACCAGATTTTTAAGATTATTGACGACCAGATTTAGCTGATCTGGCGGTAAATCGCGTAGCTCGGTTGGTAGGTCCGCGACCACCAGGTTAGTCAGGATATCCGGTTGCAGGGCAGCCCACAGGGCCAGAACGGCCAGCGCGGGCAAGCCACACCACAGTGCGGTATAAGAACCATAGAAACTGGGTAGGGAATGCAGGTTGCGGATCTGGCCACCGGCAACTGTCAATGCCCGTTTGCGGCCCAGATAGTACGCAACCGCACTCAGCAAGATGAGCGCCAAGAGGAGAAAAAACTGCATGAAGTCTCCGCTACGACACGAAGCACTGGCCGCGCTGCATCTTCTCAGCGACGGGCAGTGCCTCGGTACGATCTGACTTAATTAAGGGGCCATGACTTTCAGAGCATTGGCATCCATCGCGACCTGTTTGCGCTTAGCGTTCGGCAGCGGGATCAAGCCTTTGCGGGCCAGATAACCCTCGTCACCCATCGCCTTTTCGCTGGTGAATTCAGCGATAAACTCCTTAATGCCGGGAATAACCCCAACATGGGCTTTTTTGGCGTAGACAAACAGCGGGCGCGATACCGGATATTTGCCATCAGCAATGGTTTCGAAGCTGGGCGCCACGCCGTTGATGGTCTCACCCTGGATCTTGTCCAGATTCTCTTCCAGGAAGCTGTAGCCGAAGATTCCCAGAGCATTCGGGTTGGCCACCAGTTTATTGACGATCAGATTGTCGTTTTCACCGGCTTCGATGAAAACACCATCTTCTCGAATGGTCTGGCAGGTGGCTTTAGCTTTTTTCTCATCGGCTTTTTCCAGATCCTTAATAGCCGGAAACTCCTTACAGCCGTGATCCATCACCAGCTCGACAAACGCATCGCGGGTGCCGGATGTTGGCGGTGGCCCTAACACTTCGATCTTGTTGGCTGGCAGCGCGGCATTGATGTCTTTCCAGGTCTTGAAATTATTCATCACCAGTTTGCCAGTCGCAGGATCGGGCACTTCCTTGGCCAGCGCCAACCAGAGATCCTTGATGGTCAGGGGCATGGGCTTGTTCTTTTTGCTCGAAGCCAGCACGATGCCGTCAAAGCCGATATTGATTTCCACGATCTCGGTCACGCCGTTCTTGGCGCAGGTTTCGATCTCGGATTTTTTGATAGCGCGCGAGGCGTTGCTGATATCGGGGTGCTGGACGCCGACGCCACCGCAAAACAGCTTGAAGCCGCCGCCAGTACCGGTGGATTCGACTTTCGGGGTCTTGAAGTTGGCGTTGGCTTTGCCGAATTGCTCGGCCACCGCTGTCGTGAAAGGATAGACCGTGGAGGAACCCACGATGCTGATGTAGTCACGGGCCGACTGGCCATAAGCCGTGGCGGTCAGGATAGTGGCTGCCACCGCGAGCGCGAGTTTGTGTTTGATCACGAAAAGCCTCCAATAAAGGGTTGTTACCGATAGAAAAAATGCTGATCACTGGCCGGTTTTTCCCGCCGGTTTAGTGACCCTTCACTAACGGTACAGTAGGATGGCGGCTTTTATATTACATTTATATGACAGTTTTATTGCACTGCGAAATGGATAAGAAAAGTATTTTGATTACCGGGTGTTCGACGGGTATCGGCGAGTGTGTTGCTTATGGTTTGCAAGGCCGGGGTTGGCGGGTGTTCGCAACGGCGCGGCGTGCGGCTGATGTGGCACGCCTCCAAGCGGCCGGTTTGGAAAGCTTGCGGTTGGATCTGGCCGATTCCGCCTCGATCCAGGCAGCCGTCGCTGAGGTGCTGGCCCGTACCGGCGGACGTCTGGAGGCGTTGCTGAATAATGGAGCCTATGGTCAGCCCGGTGCGGTGGAGGATTTGAGTCGGGAGGCGCTGCGGGAGCAATTCGAAACCAATCTGTTCGGTACGCAGGAATTGACCAATTTGCTTCTTCCCGTCATGCGCCAACACGGGGCCGGGCGGATTGTTTATATCAGTTCGGTGTTGGGGTTGGTCGCGTTCCCGTATCGTGGCGCTTATGTCGCCAGTAAGTTTGCCTTGGAAGGTTTGGCCGATACCCTGCGGTTGGAACTGTGCGGCAGCGGCATTGCCGTTTGCCTGATCGAGCCGGGGCCGATTCTGAGCCGGTTTCGCGATAACGCGTATCGGGCCTATCAGCGGCATATCCGCGCGGAAACCAGCTCGCATCGGGACAAGTACGTTGCCATGGAGGCACGGCTGACTAAGGTAGGGCCGGCGGCGCCATTTACCCTGCCGCCGGAAGCGGTGCTGAAGCGGGTGATTCACGCGCTGGAAAGCCCCCGGCCCCGCACCCGCTATCCGGTGACTGTGCCGACCTATCTGTTTGGCGTGCTCCGACGGCTGCTCCCGACCCGCGCGCTGGATGTCATTCTGCGACGGGCCGGTGGCGAAGGACGGCGCTAGGCGTTCACGCTGTTGGCTGTGAATCCTAAACCTCTTGCTCCGGCGAGGCGGTCGATTCTGCCAGCGCTTGCACCAATGGCCGCAGCGCCAGCCACCATTGCTCCTTGGGGCGACGGTAAGTCCAGTCCACCATATCCGGCATCTGTTTGAGCGGGAAAATCGTGACCTTGCCCTCGGATAAACCCATAAACGCGCTTTCGGTCGATTTTGCTTCCAAGGCTTGGGACAGATAATCAATGCAACGTGCAGCCAGCCGGCTTGCCAGAATGCGATCAAAAGGAGACGGATTGCCGCCCTGCTGGATGTGCCCTAGCACCGCCTGGCGCACATCGAAGCAACCGTGGCTTTCCTCCTCGAACAGCCGGCTCAGGAAATCCACGGTATAACGCGGGTTGGCGCGCTCGCTACGGATGGCCAGATAGAGTCGCCGTCCACCGCGAAAGCTCTCGACCATACTTTCGACATCGGCCTGCAAGCCTTTGAGTGTAATCCCTTCTTCGTGTAGATAAACGCGCTCGGCGCCGCCCGCCAAACCGCTCATCAGCGCCAGATAACCGCAGAAACGACCCATGGTTTCCACCACAAAGCAGCGCCGCGCCGCCGTAGCCGACTGCTTAATTCGGTCGAGCGCCTCCACAATGACGTTGAGAGCGGTATCAGCACCAATGCTCAGCTCTGAACCAGGCAAATTATTGTCGATACTGGCCGGCAGACAGATCATCGGAATCTTAAAGGCCGGATACCGCTCTCGCTCCCGGTACAATTCATAAATAGCTTTATAAGCCGCCCAGCCGCCGATAATCAGCAGGGCGTCGATGCGTTGGGTCTCCAGTGACCGACCCACCGAGTAGAACTGCTCAAGCGTTGGAATTTGCCGATTGGTGCCCAGCTCGGCGCCGCCGAGGGCCGACCAACCTTCAACATCGCCCCAACGCAATTCCTCAATGCGCCCGTCAATCAAACCCTGAAACCCGCCGCGAATACCGAGCATGACATGACCGCGATCCAGACCAAGACGCACGGCGGCGCGCACGGCAGGATTCATCCCGGGCGCTAATCCCCCGGCGTGCAGGATCGCCAAGCGCCGTGGTTGAGCCGGTAGGGCCACGCTGGGCATGGCTTCCGCCATCAACTTGAACATCTTAAACATTTCGGTGAAGCTGCTGCCGCGTAGCGCCATCGCGTCGGCGTACTCCTTGGCGGCGATCTTCTGGGCGACGCTGTGGGTTTGTTTAACGCATTGCATCAATGGTGCCCGGTCGATGCGGTTATAACGGATACCGATCATCTGCGGCTCAGTTTCGGGCGTGGCTGCCAGCATTTCCTGAACCGCAGCATAACCCAGCAAGGTGCTCATCCAGCGGTCGAAGGCACTGGGCGTGCCACCACGCTGGACATGGCCCAGGATGGTGACGCGGGTATCTTCCCCCAGCCGCTCTTCCAGCACCTGGCGTACATGATCCGCACTGATCGGTTTGCCCTGGCGATCACAGGCGCCCTCGGCAACCACCACGATACTGTCGCGGCGGCCTGACGTGCGGCCGTGGCGCAGCAACTCACACATTTGCGCCTCCCAATCCTCTGGCGGCGGGTTCTCTGGAATCAACACGTAATCGGTACCGCCAGCGATGGCACTCATCAGGGCAAGATAGCCGCAGTGGCGGCCCATCACTTCCACTACGAAACTGCGTTGATGGCTGGCCGCCGTGCTGGTGATGGCGTCGATGGCTTCGATGATCCGATACAACGCAGAATCGGCACCGATAGTCATATCAGTGCCCACCATGTCGTTATCAATGGAGCCGACCAGGCCAGCGATCATCAAGGCCGGATGCTGTTCAGCGGTTGCGGAATCGATTTCGCCGTTGCGGACCAGTTCCGCCACCAGCTCCGGCCATTCACGGCGGAAGAGATCGGCGCCGGTCAGGCTGCCATCGCCGCCGATGATCACCAGCCGGTCGATGCCGTGCTGAAGCAGGTTGCGGGCCGCACGCAGGCGGCCGGGGCGCTCGCGGAATTCGGCGCTGCGGGCGGTGCCGATGACGGTGCCGCCTCGGTGCAGAATGCTGCCGACATCATCCCAGGCCAGCGGTCGGATGCGATCTCCGCCCTCAACCATCCCCTGATAGCCTTCATAAATCGCGTAAACACCGGCTTTGAAATGCAGCGCCGAGCGAACAACAGCCCTGACCGCCGCATTCATACCCTGAGCGTCGCCGCCACTGGTCAGAACGCCGATACGCTTTTGAACCGAGCTGGCCATGATGTGCGTTTCCCCTGCTGGATGAGATAGCAAAAGCTTAATTCATATCCGCGACAAATCCGTGTCAACGGGTCGGTTTTATGCCAGGGCAATCGCGCTATGGGGTAGCGGGCTTGGGCCGGCCGATGAGCAAGCGTAAGCGGTACTCATCGTTGAGTGCGGCGCGGAGTTTGCGTCGACGGATGCTGTCGCGCGGAGGGCCGTTGTGGCGCAGCACGTTTAGAGGATATCCGACACAAGATTTGCTTTTCAAACGGTCTCCAACTTTCTGGAGACAATCAGGGCGCAGGCCAAATGAATCATCGCCAAGTAATTCTGT
>NZ_CBTJ020000052.1 GCF_001051235.1 Candidatus Competibacter denitrificans Run_A_D11
ACTAAGAGGATATCCGACACAAGATTTGCTTTTCAAACGGTCTCCAACTTTCTGGAGACAATCAGGGCGCAGGCCAAATGAATCATCGCCAAGTAATTCTGTGCCTTACAAAAGTAGCGAGTCCGAATCGCTCGAAAGCCTTTGATCCAAGCGAGGGTTCGTTCGACGACCCAACGGCGGGCCGGATAGGTTTTTTCCCCGGCCGCGATTTTTTCCTCACCGAGGCGGCGAATGTGGGGAATATAGGCGTGCTCTTTCACCTCTCGCTCGACCCGGGGGTAGTCGTACCCCTTGTCCAAGCACAGGTGCTGCGGAGGATCGGGCGTCGGGTCGGGCCGCGCGAGGACAGCCGTTGCCAAGGTCGGGGAGATCAACCGGCTATCATGAACGTTGGCACCGGTCAGGGTGACCCCCAGCGGTATGCCCTGTTGATCGACATGCAAATGGGTCTTGCTTCCACTCCGTCCCCGATCCGTCGGGTTGCGCCCCAAGGCCTCGTCTTCGAGGCAGACGGGTTGACCCCGCACGGGAGCTTGCATTAACGCCCCGTCCATGGCCTGCCATTCCCATTCAATCCCGTTCAACTCTTGATAGCCTTCAACGGACAAACGGAACATTTTGGCAAACACCCCGGCATGCACCCACCTCTGGAAGTGCTCGTGAACCGCGCTTTTGGAACCATAACATGCGGGTAGATAGCCCCACTGACAGCCCGTCTTGAGGAGGTGGAAAATACCGTTCAAGATGCGCCGGAACGCCAAGGGCGGGCTGCCCCCCGGCTTTTTCCGCTTGAAAGGTTCCAGCAAGAGTTCCACTCGGTTCCAAAAATTATCGGAAATTTCGGGGTAGGCCATAACGTCTTCTCCAGAATGATTGCCTTGCCTACAGCCTACCACCTTGTTGAGGTTAAGCACCTTTTGTGCCGGATGTCCTCTTAGGTGTAGTGCCCCAAAAAAGACTTCCGCTGGTTAAGAGAGTATAGCGACCTCCTGGGCCAAGACGGCGGCGGGGGTGCGATACGCTAAATGACTGTGTAATCGCTGCTCGTTATACCAACGCTGGAAGGCGGGTAATAAGGCTTGTAAATCTGCCAAGGTATTGACCTCGTGGCGAAAGATAAACTCGTGCTTGAAGGTGCGGTTCAAGCGCTCCAGGCTACCCATGCCACCGACTTGGGCGACGCGACAGCGGACCCATCGGCCGATGTTTTGACAGACGTGCTGAAAATGGCCAGAGGTAAAATCCGAACCGGCGTCGCTTTGGATGAGGCGGGGGCCAGCCAGTCCGAGGACTGTCAATCGCTGATGCCCCTCCAACAAGGTCGCAGCGGCGCGTTCCTGACTCAACGCAGGGGCCGCACTGGCCGCCACACAGTGACGGGTTTTAACATCCTCGACCCGATACACCCAAGCGACGCCATCGTCCAAGCGAAACCGGGTGGCGTCGATCTGAAGCCGTCGTCCTTCGGGCCAATCACGCTCGGCGGTCACCGTCCTTGAGCGCCCTAGGGTGACGGCACTGGGAGCAGGTCATCCCCATCTTCGACTACCCGACGACATCCGCCGCGCGATCTACACCACCAACGCCATTGAGTCCCTCAACAGCGTTATCCGCAAGGCCATTAACAACCGACGAATTTTCCCCAGTGATCGTTCCGCCTTCAAGGTGATCGACTTGGCTATTGAACAAGCTGCCAAAAAATCGACGATGCCCACAAAGACTGGAAACAAGCCCTCAATCGCTTCGCCATCCAGTTCGAGGGCCGCTTGCCGCTCTCACTCCACTAACCAAAACCGCATTTACACAAAAAAATTGATAGACTCCCATCAAAACCACCGTCAGCACCCGCCGCACCCCCTCCCCGCTGGATCGGGTTCACCGCCAGTTTACGGCCACTCGTCCCAATGCGCTGTGGGTCGCTGATTTCACGTCTGTCTTAACCGGACAAGGGTTTGCCTACGTCGCCTTCATCATCGACGTTTTCGCACGCTACATTGTCGGCTGAACGGACTGTACAAGACGGAGGTTATCCACCGACAATCTTGGAAGAATCTGGAGGCAGTGGAATAGGCCACCCTGGCTTGGGTTCACTGGTTCAATCATCGTCGGCTGCTGGAGCCGATTGGCTACCGGCCACCCGCCGAGGCAGAAGCCGTTTACTATCGACATCTCAACGAGTCCGCTATGACCGCGTGACTCACAATAATCAGCCTTCGAGATTCCCGGGGCGATTCAAACTTTAGCCGATCAACTGATCGACAACATCGAACTGTTCGTCATCGGTACGCCGATGAACCAGCTTTAGAGAGCGTGCTAGCGCGCCGCCGACCGCCGGTAGGCAGGCGCGTAGCGGGCCGCGACTAAGATCGATTCAATCATACTGATGGCGCTGGCCTTGCTCTGCCAGGCGATGTCGAAGGCGGTGCCGTGATCGACGCTGGTGCGCAAGAACGGCAAGCCCAGGGTGAGCGAGATCGTGCGCTCGAAATCCAGGGTTTTGGTGGCAATGTGGCCCTGGTCGTGATACAGCGACAGCACGGCAGCGTAACGGCCGATCTTGGCCTGATGGAACACTGAATCCGCGCCGATGGGGCCGACCACCCGGAAGCCGCGTTTTCGGGCTTCGAGAACAGCGGGTTCCACCTCTCGGACTTCCTCATCGCCAAACAAGCCGTGTTCGCCGCTGTGAGGGTTCAAACCGGCGACTGCCAGCTCGCCGCCGCCAAGCCCAAGCTGCTCCATTGCCTGGTGGCAGCGTTCGATATAATCGAGCAACCGTGCCTTGGTGACTAGATTGCAGGATTGCCGCAGAGACACATGACGGCTTAAGAAAAATACCCGCAAGCCCAGCGTTTCGAACATGGTTAACGGATCGTGCGTACCGGTCAGCGCGGCCAGCATTTCGGTATGACCGATATGCGGCACATTCGCCGCTTGAATTGCTTCCTTGTTGATCGGTGCGGTGTTGATGACGTCGACTTCGCCGCGCAAGGCCGCTTGCACCATCGCTTCGATGTATTCCCAGGCCGCTTTGCCGCACAACGCCTGTACCTTGCCCGGCTCGAAGGTGGTGGGATCGGCATTGGCTAAATCAATCACTTCAATGGAACGCGGCGCGAACAGCGCTTCAGCGGGCTTGCGGATGGCGCGAACCGTCCAATCCAGTTTCGCTTCCCACGCTGCTTTTTCGATGACGCGCGCATCACCATACACGATGCAACGGGCGACTTGATTGACCGATTCGTCAGCGACGGTGCGAACCAGAATTTCCGGGCCGATCCCGGCAGGATCGCCCAGACTGATGGCGATAAGGGGTTTATGAGCCATGAATAAGGAGCGGCGGGCACCTTGCTAGCGCGGCTGGCCTGAGCGTTGCTCTTCGTCCGGCAAGGTGATGTTAAGTTCTAGAATCTCATAGCCCCCTTCACGATCCAGATGGACCTTGACCTGGCTCTGATCAATGGGCACGTACTTGCGAACCACTTCCAGCAATTCTTTCTTCAGGGCCGGTAAATAATCAGGGCTGCTGCGACGCCCACCGCGCTCGTGCGCCACGATAATTTGCAGCCTCTCCTTGGCCAGCGCGGCTGATTTGCTCGGCGGTGCGCGAAAATAATCGAACAGGCCCATCGCTTAACTCCCGCCAAACAGACGCTGCAAAAATCCCTTTTTCTGGCCTTCCATAAACCGATGTGGCAAATCCTTTCCCAGAAAACGGTCAACTAAATCGCCATAAGCAGCACCGGCATCGCTACCTCCTTCCAAGATGACCGGAACACCGGCATTGGACGATTGCAGCACGGCCGGTGATTCGGGAATCACGCCGAGCAGTGGAATGCCGAGAATTTCCAGCACATCCTGCACCGTGAGCATGTCGCCACGATTGGCGCGCTCCGGTGCGTAACGAGTCAGCACCAAATGTTCCTTGACGGGGCTTTCGCCCTGCTCGGCGCGGCGCGACCGGCTGGCGAGAATACCGAGAATCCGGTCGGAATCCCGTACCGAGGACACTTCTGGATTGGTGACTACCAAAGCTTCGTCAGCAAAATAGAGCGCCATCAAGGCCCCCCGCTCAATACCGGCCGGCGAATCGCACACCACGTACTCAAAGGTTTGCTTTAATTCGTTCAGCACTCTTTCCACCCCTTCCTTGGTGAGGGCTTCCTTATCGCGGGTTTGCGAGGCCGGCAAGATATAAAGATTTTCGACGCGCTTATCCCGAATCAGCGCTTGATTCAGGTTGGCCTCATTGTTAATGACATTAACAAAGTCATAGACCACCCGCCGTTCGCAGCCCATGATCAAATCAAGGTTGCGTAAGCCCACATCAAAATCAATCACCGCGGTTCGATAGCCGCGTTGGGCTAAGCCGGTGGCGAAACTGGCGCTGGTCGTGGTTTTGCCCACGCCTCCCTTGCCGGAGGTCACGACGATGACGGTTGCCAAGCTGCTATCCCATCCAGTTAAGTTAACAGAGCCTTGGTTTGGGCTTACATCCTACAAAAAGACGTAGACTTTTTGCTACCCATCCCTAAAACGCGCTCATATATATAACGATTCTAAGCAAAAATCCCACTAAAATTGATCCGGCAGACTCACCGGCCGGGCGACGGATGCGGATCATCGTATGAGATGTTCGATAATCAGCCGCTCTTGGTTCAAATGAATTTGTACCGCTTTGGCCCGGTCAGCCGACTCAATCTGCTCGGAAATCTGATAGTGTCCGGCAATTGAAATCAGTTCGGCTTCGAGGCTATGGCAAAAAATCCACGCTTCGGTATCCCCCTTGACCCCCGCCAGAGCACGACCGCGCAAGGCTCCATAAACATGAATATTGCCTGCTGCGGCCACATCAGCACCTGCGCTAACCGAGCCTAAAATGATCAGATCACCATCCGCTGCATAAGCCTCCTGGCCGGATCGGATCGGATGATTGATCACAAGGTTTCGGTTTGGGGTCGGTTCTACCCGTTCCGGCTTTTTAGATACCCCACCGGCTCGGCTTTCCGGCAACACCGGCACTCCGGCCAGCCGAGCCGCCGCCTGCACTTTTTGGGCACCGTTCCGCACACCCACCGGGATCATGCCATAGCCCCGCAACAGTTCGTAGAAGCCCTTGAAATCAAGCGTATCTTTGGCCTCTGTCATGTTTTCCAGATCAATTACGACCGGTGTATTACTGAAAAAGCTGGGGGCTTGCTTGATTTTTTCCGCCAGGTGCCGTTCGATGGCCGTTCGATCTAATTGAAAAAGATGCAAAACGGTCAAAGTAAATAAGCTGCCTTTAAGCTCGAAAGGCGGCAGCTCTTCCTTTGGAGCATGAGGAGATCGCAGCAGCATAGCGGCCTGGAATACCTCCGGCTGGCTAAATGGTGGGATTATTCTACACGGCAATCCGTGTTGAGGAACATGCTTAGGGTGGTGAGGGTTTTAGGCAACCGTCAATGATCGTGGCCATGGGCGTGAACGTGACCGTGGGACAATTCCTGCGCCGTTGCATCCCGCACCTCAAGTAGTTCGACATCGAAGTTGAGATTTTTCCCAGCCATTGGATGGTTGGCGTCTAACACGACCTTCTTCTGATCGACCGCCACCACTGTGAAGGTATGCAGGCCACCCTCACCTTCACCTTGAACCTGCATTCCAACCTGAATATCCTCGCTCGGCGGAAATTGCTCGCGCGACACTTCTAAAACCGCTTGCGGGTTATGCTCCCCATAACCATCAGCAGGTAATACCTTGACGGTCGAGACAAAATTGGCCTCCTTTCCCTCCAAGGCCGCCTCCAGACCGCGAATGATATTGTCGTAACCGTGCAGGTAAGTAAACGGCCCGCCCTGCCGACTGGAATCGAGCAGTGCGCCGTTGTCGTCGGTGAGCGTGTAGTGGAGTGACACGACCTTGCCGCGAGTGGCTTTCATGGCAATACCTATCGTTGAAATCAGGATTTTACTATAGACCATCGTGCGTGCGTTCGCCGCAAAAACCACATGGCCAAATTTAGCGACCCACGCCAGCGATGTTGGCGCCTGCGTTTCGGCGGCCAACCGGCTATGCTTAACGCATTGAACCTTTCACCCACACCGCACCTGACCCGTGGGAGATCGCCATTATGCCCATTTTATCGCGCCTTCAGCGCACATTCGGTTTGGCCATTGGATTAGCCGGATCGTTATGGTTGACCGGTTGCGCTACGTCTTCTTCACATCTGACCAGCGATCAATCCGGAGCACGCCAGCGCGTTCTGGCAGTCGCCGAACGCCTCATCGGCACGCCTTATCGATTGGGTGGAGAATCTCCCGGCGGTATGGATTGCAGTGGCCTGGTGCAATACACCTACCGGCAGGCCGGCATCCGGCTACCGCGCACCACAGGCGAGCAGCTCAGGGCCGGGCAGGCTCGGCGCCAGGTTTTACCGGGGGATTTGCTGTTTTTTCACGGTGGCAACGGTACTGTTTCGCACGTCGGGATTTACGCTGGCAGGGGAGAAATGATCCACGCCTCTTCCGGTGCCGGCCGTGTCCTGAAAACCCGTTTGAATCAGCGCTATTGGCAACGCCATCTGCTGGGCGGTGCTACTTTTCTCGAAAGACCCAGCGCACCGATGGCAGGCTCTCGGTTTAACAGCGATGGGTTTTCCGGCTAGCAGAATTCGGCCAGCCGCACGCCAGCGCCGAAAATCGCCAAACTGCCCGGCGACATAACGGTCCATGATTCGTTGTCGGTCAGTGGCCGGGTTGCGATCACCGTCACGATATCGTCCGGCGTAGTTTCCGCACGAAAATCGACCGTCAGCTCGGCATCCATCAAGCGCGCTTCACCAAAGGGCGCCTGGCGCGTCAGCCAAGATAATTGCGTGCTGCAATGAGCATAAAGATAGGTCGAATCACTCAGCAGAAAATTGCAGATTCCAAGCCGGTTCAACTCGATAGCCAGTGCCCAGACCCAACTCCACAACCCACCGGCCTGGCGCGGCCGTTTGGGAAATCGATGGCGGATACGGTCCAATAGCCAGCAGAACGCATGTTCACTATCGGTGGTGCCGATTGGACGATAATGGCCCAAAGGCAACTGTTTGACGCCACGAAGTTGGCCATTGTGCGCGAAGACCCAGTTCCGTCCCCAGAGTTCACGGCTAAACGGATGGGTGTTCTCCAGGCAAACACGACCTCGGTTGGCGCGGCGAATATGGCTGATGACCAGGGGGCTTTTGATGGCATAGCGCTGCACCAACAGCGCGATTTCCGATTGGGCGCTAGGATTGGGATCATGGAAGGTTCGACAGCCACGCCCTTCGTAAAAGGCGATCCCCCAACCGTCCCGGTGAGGTCCGGTGTTGCCGCCGCGCTGCATTAGCCCAGTGAAGCTGAAGCAAATATCGGTGGGGACATTGGCGCTCATCCCCAACAGTTCGCACATCCGCACTGATCTCCAGGCGTTTTAGCCCCAGCGGGGTCCGGGCGCCATGTCGAAACCGAAGCTCGGCAAACCCCGCTCGCGGCGCAGATAATCCAGAAACGGGTTGCTGCGCAATTCTTCTTCAAGGGTGGTAACCGGGCCATGCCCGCTGCACACCAGCAGATGCCCCGGCAATTCCAGTAACCGCCGCAAGCTTTGTGTCATCAACGCCGGATCACTCAGCGGAAAATCGGTGCGTCCGATACTACCGGCGAACAGAGTGTCGCCCGAAAAAATGTACTTATCATCATAAAAACAACCCTGGCCTGGCGTATGACCAGGCGTCGATAGGAAGCGAAAGGTCTGCTCGCCTAGCTCAATCGTATCCCCATCTTCGACATAGCGATCAACCCGCCCACACGGCCGGTCGAATTGGGGCATACCAAATAGCAGCGAACCCTGTTTCGGCAACATCTCGAAAAGTTCTCGCTCCAGCGTCGGCAGGTAGGTGGTCGCTTCAGGAAATTGCTGCTGGACGTCAGCCAAACCACCAGCATGATCGAAATGCGCGTGGGTCAATAAAATCGCCCGTACATCGGGCCGGGGTTGCATCGTAGCGAGCGTATCAGCCAATTCCGCACCTTCGCCGGTATCCACCACGGCACAAATGCCAGTGGCCGGGTCTTCCAAAAGATAGGCATTGACTTGAAACGAGCCTAAGGTAATGCAGCGCACGTTGATCATGGCGATCCGATGATATGGTCTTCCAGCCGCCGCGCCCGCCGTTCGGGCACGGCCCAGCCACACACGCTCATGCCTGCCTCGCGCGCCGATCCGGCGACACCAGAACGCAGCGGGTGCCAACTCGGCAGTGGCTTGTTTTCCGCACACAGCCGGTAAGCGCAGGTCGGTGGTAACCAGGTCAATTCGCGGACGAGACTGGGTGTCAGTTGTATGCAGTCGGGCACCCAGCGCAAGCGTTCCCCATAACGGGAACAGCGGCCGGTATCGAGATTTAAGAGCTTACAAGCGACATTGGTCTGGAATAGCTTGCCGGTCTCCTCATCCTCCAGCTTGTGCAGGCAGCACTTGCCGCAACCATCACACAGCGCTTCCCACTCGGCCAAAGTCAGTTGTGCGAGCGCTTTGGTTTCCCAAAAGTCGGCCGCACGTTCCACAGCGGAGGCAGGTGGCTCCAGAACCACGGGTGACATCCCAGTGATCCGGTGACTTAAGAGGAAATATATTCCCGCAGCACCTTGGCCTCGAAGGCAATTTCTTCCAATTGCGCCTTGACCAAATCACCCAGCGATATCACGCCAACCATGCGCGTTTCCTCGATCACTGGCAGATGCCGGAAACGCTTGACGGTCATGATGGCCAGTATTTCGCTGACCGAATCGTCTGGCTGGCCCGTCGTCATATCGGTCGTCATCCAATCCTTGACCAGCATGGTTTCGAAGTCGCCTTCGCCCTGGGCATATAACCGCACCACATCGCGTTCGGTCAGAATACCGATAGGTTCACCGTCGGGACCTTGCACCATCACGGAGCCGACCCGATGCTCATTCATGGTCCGAATCGCCGAACCCACCGTGCTGGCTTCCGGCACGGTCACCGGTTGGCCACCTTTGTTCTTCAAAATTTCTTTCAATTGCAGCATGGAAAAATCCCCCTTGGGGTGAAAAATCGGCGGATGATAAAGCAATTATTTACCAAATAGGTCAGCTTTCGCTACAGGCAAGACGAGAGCAGCGGCCTGGAACCAGTTAATTTTCCTGATGTGAGGGACGGATCAATCTGCGATTGGCGGGACAACAACGCAACGCCAAGCGTTACAAGCTACGGATCACTCGACAGGGGTTACCGGCTGCAACCACTCGCTCCGGCACGTTTTTAGTGACCACGCTACCGGCACCAATCACCGTATCGGCACCGATCTCGACACCGGGACAGATCATTGAGCCACCGCCGACCCAGACGTTTTCGCCGATACGAATCGGTGCTGCCATCTCCAAACCACTGCGACGCTGGATCGGATCAATGGGGTGGTAAGCCGTATAAATTTGCACGTTGGGGCCGAATTTACACTGTCCGCCGATCTCGACCCAGTTGCAATCCAGGATCACACAGCCGAAATTGCAATACACACCCGGTCCCAGCCGGATATGACGCCCATAATCGCAGAAGAAAGGGGGTTCGATCCAGACATCCGGCCCCAAATCGCCGATCAGATCCAGTAGCAGCGCCCGCCGCTCGGCGAGCGCCAGTGCGGATGAGGCGTTGAAACGCGCCAGCAGCGCCCGCGCCCGCGCTCTGGCCTGGACCAGTTCCGGGTCAGAACCCCGATAAGGCTGGTCAGTCAGCATCTTTTCGCGTTCGGATTGGCCCATCACACGACCTCTTAGCGGAAACAAGGCCCCGGTTCGATTGAATGCACAACGATTACCAGCCCGCTGAAAAACCGTGTCGGCGCGTTCACGTCGGCAACACACGCGCGATGACCACCTTAAGGTAGTCGGTTTCGGGAATCGCCGGAGGAACCGGATGGTCCGGCCCTTGCCGACCGTGTTCCAAAATCACCAGGTTACGGTCTAGGTGGCGAGAGCCTTGCAGCAGTGTTTGCACCAGCAGATCGCGGGAGAGCAACTGCGAGCACGAGCAGGAGATCAGCAAGCCGTCGCGTTCGAGAACCTGCATCGCCATTTCATTGAGTCGCCGATAAGCCAGCGCGCCTTCCTTGAAATCCTTCCGGCGTTTGATGAAAGCTGGCGGATCGACGATCACCACATCGAAGTGCTCGCGGGCTTCACGCAACTCTTTCAGCAACTGGAACGCATCGCCGTGTAGGGTTCGTACCCGGTCATCGACACCGTTTAACGTGGCGTTGGCAGCCAACAAGGCCAGCGCCGGGGCGGAGGAATCCAAACATAGCACCTCCTTGGCCCCGCGCATCGCCGCGCGCACTCCCCAGGCGCCCACGTAGCTAAACACATCCAGCACCCGCCGACCGGCGACATAGGCATCCAATCGGACCCGATTGCCGCGCTGGTCATAAAACCAACCGGTTTTTTGCCCGGTACGCGGTGATACCTGAAAGCGCAAATCGCCTTCTTCAACAGTCACCGTTTCTGGAACCTCGCCAGCGGCGACAGTGACATAGCGCTCCAACCCCTCCATTTCCCGCGCCGGGCTGTCATTGCGCCAGAGAACGGCAGCGGGCTTGAGCACTTTTTGCAAAGCGGCGAGGATCGCGTCCTGCACCCGGTCCATCCCGGCCGTGGTGATCTGCGTTACGCACAAATCCCCGTAGCGGTCGATGATCAAGCCCGGTAGCCCATCGCCTTCGCCATAGACCAGTCGATAGAATGGCCGGCTGTAGAGGCGCTCCCGCAGACTGAGCGCGATGTTGAGGCGGTGGACTAGCAAAGAAGAACTGAGCGAGTGATCGGGATCGCGGCTGACCAGACGGGCACAGAGCAAAGCATGAGGGTTGATGTAGCCCGTGCCGAGCACTTTCCCATTGCTGGCTTGAATAGCCACCGGCTCCCCGGCCGCAAAATTGCGCAACGGCGTCGCATCGGTATCGATTTCGTTGCTGTAGACCCAAAGATGACCGGCGCGAAGACGGCGGTCTTCATCCTTGCGCAAGCGTAATGGGGCGAACTGGCCAGAGGCATCGGCAGATGAGGGCATGAGCGGGCAGAGGGACCATAGCAGACAGAACCCACAGTATAGGCAAACCCTCAAACCGGCATCAAAAAAGTTGTGCGCAGCACCCCTACCCGGTAAGAGTTCGCGCGGCGGGCCGGTCAACATCACCGGTCTATCAGCGGGCGTTTATGGTCCGATCTTGTCCAATAAGTGCTCTACCTCCAGCGATCTAGCCTCGGCATCGGATAGCTCCTTGATAAAGCGCAGCTTGTCCTTGCCGTCCAGTTTGTAGACCTGATGTTGTTGCTGGATCAATTTTACCAGTCGCACCGGGTCCACCTTCGGCTGTGGCCCGAACACAATCCGCCCGCCTTTGGGGCCGGCTTCGATTTTTTTGATGCCAACCGGCGTGGCGCGCAGCTTCAAGCCAGTGACCCGAAATAGGTTTTTGACTGGCTCCGGCAGCAGCCCGAAACGGTCGATCATTTCCACCTGCAATTCGCGCAATTCACCCTCATCGCGGGCACTGGCGATCCGCTTGTATAAAATCAGGCGGCTGTGAATATCGGGTAAATAATCGTCGGGAATCAGCGCCGGGCTTTGCAGGTCGATTTCCGGGCCGTGATCCAGCGGCCGATCCAGTTCCGGCACCCGCCCGGCCTTGAGCGCTTGCACTGCGCGTTCCAATAAATCCATGTACAGACTAAAGCCGACTTCGTGAATCTGGCCACTTTGCTGCTCGCCCAGCAACTCGCCGGCACCACGGATTTCCAGATCATGATTGGCCAGCATGAAACCCGCACCCAGATCCTCCAATGACTCGATGGCCTCAATCCGCTTGATCGCGTCCGCCGTCATGATCGAACGCGGCGGCACGATCAAGTAAGCGTAGGCACGATGGTGTGAGCGCCCGACCCGACCGCGCAACTGGTGCAACTGCGCCAGCCCCAGCTTGTCGGCGCGATTGATGAGAATGGTGTTGGCGCTGGGTACGTCGATGCCCGATTCGATGATGGTGGTACACAGCAGCAGATTGCAGCGGCGATGATAAAAATCCAGCATCACCTGCTCCAGGTCTCGCTCACGCATCTGGCCGTGCGCGACGGCAATCCGCGCTCCCGGCGCAAGCTCGGCCAGTTGCACCGCCATCCGCTGGATGGTGTCCACCTCATTGTGCAGGAAATAAATCTGGCCACCGCGCTTCAATTCCCGTTGGCAGGCTTCCCGAATCGTCGCCGGATTCCATTGGCTGACGAAGGTTTTGACCGCCAGCCGACCCGCCGGTGGCGTGGCGATGATCGACAGTTCACGCAAACCGGCCATTGCCATGTTCAGGGTGCGCGGGATCGGCGTCGCCGTCAAAGTGAGCACGTCGACTTCGGTGCGCAAGGCTTTCATCCGCTCCTTGTGTTTCACCCCGAAGCGATGCTCCTCGTCGATGATGGTCAGCCCCAGATGCTTGAAGCGGACATCGTTCTGCAACAGCTTGTGGGTGCCGATCAGAATATCGACCTTGCCCTCGGCCAAGGCTTTCAGCGTCTCGGTTTGCTGCTTGGCGGAACGAAAGCGGGAGAGCAGATCGACCCGAATGGGCCAGTCGGCAAAGCGGTCGAGAAAATTTTGATAATGCTGCTGGGCCAGCAAGGTGGTCGGGGTCAGCACCGCCACTTGTCGCCCGTCCTGCGCCGCGACAAAGGCAGCGCGCATTGCCACCTCAGTCTTGCCGAAACCGACATCGCCGCAGACGACGCGATCCATGGGCTTGCCGGCACGCAAATCGGCGATCACTGCGTCAATGGCCATCTGTTGATCGGGAGTTTCCTCGAACGGAAATGCAGCGGCAAACACGGCGTACTCGGTTTCGCTCAAGCTGAAGGCGTGGCCGGGCCGGGCCTCGCGCCGGGCGTAGATGTCCAGCAGTTCCGCCGCCGCGTCGCTGACTTGTTCGGCGGCTTTGCGGCGGACTTTTTCCCATTGCCCACTGCCAAGCTTGTGCAGCGGCGCGCTTTCCGGCGAGGCCCCGGTGTAGCGGCTGAGCAGGTGCAGCGATGCGACCGGGACATAAAGTCGGTCGTGATCGGCGTATTCCACCACCACGAACTCGCCATCGATACCGGCCACTTCCAACCGCTCCAGTCCGGCATAACGGCCGATGCCGTGCTCCTCATGCACTACCGGCGCACCGAGGTTGAGGTCGGTCAGATTGCGGATGATGGCATCGGGATCGCGGTTGGAAACCCGTCGCCGGGTTTGTCGTACCCGTTCGCCGTACAACTGGGCTTCTGCGATGATCGCCAGCGGCGGCTCGGTTAGCAGCAGACCCTGCTCCAGCGGCGCGACCGTTAGCGCCAGACGCAATGGTTCGCGCGCTACAAACTCTGACCAGTTTTCGCAGACCGTCGGCCGCAACCCGTGGCTACGCAAGGTCTCCAACAAAACTTCGCGCCGACCGGCCGATTCAGCGGCGAACAACACCCGCCCTGGAAACTGCGCCAGAAAATCTTCCAGTGCGGCGGCGGGCTTTTCAGCGCGCGGCTGCAAAGGGAACACGGGCGGTGGTGCCGTCGGGAAGTTGATGCCGCCATCCTGGGCTTCCTGCAATTCGACGCGCAGATAACGCGCCAGCGCCCGCTCGACTTGTGCTGATTCGAGAAACAGCAACGAGGGCGATAATAAGGGCCGTTCCGCATCGTAGCGGCGCTGTTCGTAGCGATCCATCAACTGATCCTGAAATGCCGTTATCGCCGTATCGACGCCTTCCAGACGAATTGCCAGCGTCGCTTCCGGCAGATAGTCGAACAGGGTGGCGGTCTGCTCGAAAAACAGCGGCAGATAATATTCGATACCACCCGGCGCGTTGCCGGCACTGACTTCGCGGTAAATCGGGCTGCGTTGCGGATCACCCTCGAACTGGCGTCGCCAGGATTGGCGAAAGCGGGCGATGGTGTCTTGATCTAGCGCAAATTCCCGCGCCGGTAACAGTTCGATCTGTTTGGTTTTTTCCACCGATAACTGGGTATCGGGATCGAAATCGCGGATGCTTTCCACCTCATCATCGAACAATTCGATGCGGTAAGGTCGTTCCGCACCCATCGGAAACAGATCAAGAATCGCGCCCCGCACCGCGAATTCGCCATGCTCGACCACCTGCGACACACAGACATAGCCTGCTGCTTCCAACCGATGGCGGAAATTCTCCAGATTCAGCCGTTCGCCCACCTTCAGCAACAGGGCATAGCGATCCAGATAACCGCGCGGTGAGAGGCGTTGCATCAAGGTCGCTACCGGCACCACCAGCACGCCGCGCCGTCGCTGCGGCAAGCGGTACAGCGCCGCCAAACGCTGCGACACGATGTCTTGGTGCGGTGAAAATACGTCGTAAGGCAAGGTTTCCCAATCCGGGAACGCCAGAATGTCCAGATCGGAACCTCCGAATACCCGCAGTTCCGTTTCCAAACGCAGCGCAGTCTGGCTATCTGGCGCGACCGCCAGCACCAAACCTCGATAACGGTTCGCAGCGGCGGCAATCAGCAGAGCCGGGCTGGCACCGTGCAAGCAACCCCAACGGAGGGTTTGTCGGCTATCGGGCGGCAAAACAGGGTGTAAAAGATTCGGCAGGGTGGTGTTTTCGAGAGAAACGGCCATGGATAGAACAATCAACTCAGTTTACGAGAATGCCGATATTGTCCCATATCGGCTGATGAAACGAGCTGATTTAAAGAAAATTTAATCAATAAGATTTTATTTGATAAGGAATTTATTGTTTTTAGGAGTTACGCAGTTGCCGGTAGCCTGTAAAGTGGATTAGTCAGATAGGTGCGGATGGCGGGGCGGATGATAGCGAGTTTCGCCTCAAACCAG
>NZ_CBTJ020000053.1 GCF_001051235.1 Candidatus Competibacter denitrificans Run_A_D11
ACGAATCTCCTGGCACTGAATGCCGCCGTCGAAGCCGCCCGCGCCGGCGAACAAGGCCGTGGCTTTGCCGTGGTCGCCGGCGAAGTCCGTAAGCTCGCTCAGCGCAGCGCCGATGCCGCGAAAGAGATCAAAACCCTGATCACCGATAGCGTGGCCAAAGTCGAAGACGGTGGCAAGCTGGTCGATAAGGCCGGTCAGACCCTCAAAGAGATCGTCACTTCCATTAAGAAAGTCAGCGATATCGTCGCGGAAATCGCCGCCGCCAGTCGGGAACAGGCCGCTGGCATCGAGCAGGTCAACAAAGCCATCCTCCAGATGGATCAAGTCACCCAGCAGAATGCCGCCCTGGTCGAACAAACCGCCGCCGCCAGCCACAGCATGGGCGATCAGGCCCAGGAACTCCAACGCTTGATGGCTTTCTTTAAAACCCAACACGGCGAAACCACCAACACCGCCGCCCCGCCCGCCCCGGCTAAGCCACGTCCCGAATTGCACGCGATGACCGGTAAAGCGTCGCGCCCAGCCACCAAACCCGCCGCTAAAACCCGGCCCGCCACCCGACCCGGCCCGGTCGGCCAGAACGCCGCCGCCACTCAGGCTTTGGAGGAGTGGGAAGAATTTTGATGATTTCCTTTAATGAGAAACAGATGGTTATTAATAGGTGATTTATGAACCTTGCAAATTTGAAGATAAACACACGATTAATGCTTGGCTTCGGAGTGATGCTGACCATTATTTTGATTTTGGGTTTGGTGGGTTACTACGGGATGGTTAAGAGTGACCAAACCATTGAAGAGATTGGTGATGTGCGATTACCCAGCGTGGAGGCACTGCTGATAATGAGTGAAGCACAAACCGCCATCGACGGAGCAGAAAATACGCTGCTCTTGACCCAGCTCAATGCACAAACACGCACGGCTCAACATCAGCGGATCGACCAAGCCAAACAACGAGCGGATGCTGCTTGGAAAATCTATGAACCCCTACCGCAAACCTCTGAGGAAGCTGCCGTCTGGAAGCAGTTTGTACCGACTTGGAAGCAGTGGAGCGAGGACCATGAAACCTACATGAAATTGATACGCGAGCTTGAGGCCCTCGGTGCCACCGCCCTGGAAGCCCAGCGCGATAGCGCCCTTTACAAGCAAATCACCCAGCAGGCGTTAGTAACGAATCCAGTCTCATTCGGGGCTGCTGAAAAACTCCTGGCGCAATTGGTGGAGATTAACCGCAAAGCGGCGGCGGATAGCGTCCATGCGGGCAAGCAAGTTACTAGCCTCATGGAGTTGGTGAGTGTGTCTGTATTGATCGCCGGCCTGGGTTTAGCCATTTTGCTAAGCTGGCTGACGGCGCGCGCGATCCGGCGGCCGATTGGCGGCGAACCAGCCGATATGGCAGCTTTGACCGAACGGATAGCCCAAGGCGATCTGACTGTACAGTTTGATGATACGGGCAAAGAGACGGGCGTTTATGCGGCCATGCGCGATATGACATCGCAATTAAAGGAGATGGTCAGCAAGGTCAGTCAATCGACGGGCCAAGTGGCCTCTGCCTCATCGGAGATAGCCCAAGGGAGTAGTGATTTAGCTCAGCGCACGGAAGAGCAAGCCTCGGCGCTGGAAGAGACCGCCTCCTCCATGGAAGAGCTGACCGGGACGGTTAAGCAAAGCGCTGAGAACGCCGGTCAGGCCAATCAATTGGCCGGGGCCGCCC
>NZ_CBTJ020000054.1 GCF_001051235.1 Candidatus Competibacter denitrificans Run_A_D11
AGCTGGTTTGAGGCGAAACTCGCTATCATCCGCCCCGCCATCCGCACCTATCTGACTAATCCACTTTACAGGCTACCGGCAACTGCGTAACTCCTACACCGTAATAAAACAGTCGTGCGGGATCGTAGCCGTGGGTTAGGAAAGGCTCAATCAGTTGCGGTGGTTCCGCCGTCAAGGGCAAACCGCTGGATGCGCCTACCACCTGGTCGCCGATCCAGACGAGCACCATCACGCTGGCTGGGTTATCGACATATCTTTGAAGATAGTTCTCCTCGTAAGCTACGGTACCCTGGTACAGATAGGGATACTCCCAAAAGACTTGGATGCGTAGCCGCGCCAGATCAGGCAGGTAGGGATTAATAGCGTTGCCGGATAGGCGCTGAAGGCGCGGTTCTTCGGACATGCGGTCGCTTCGCTAAGGTTTATAGAGGCATGGCTAACATATTCTGAACGAAGTATAAAATCCATCCCAAACGCTTGGTCAGCGCCACTCCGACAGAATAGCGCCTCAAGCATCTTGCCGGAGTTTCATCACCGACTCTTTCAGCGGCGGCGGTTACCTGCGTATAGGCTCACAGCGAATAATTGCTACAATCAACCATTCCCTATCACCTCAACCACCGATGATCGGCGTTGCCGAGCGCGATACCGACCACCGAAAGCCCACCGCCACGTTCTGGAGCCGACCGCTAATGGCGAAGCACAAGACGGACTACCGTATCACGGTCGCCGCTCAGGCCTTCTACCTGGAGGATCAATCCGATCCGGCGCATGACCGCTATGTATTTGCCTACACTGTGGCGATCCAGAACCAAGGCAATATCCCCGCCAAGCTGCTTAGCCGGCATTGGATCATCACCGACTCCAACGGCAAGACCGAGGAAGTGCGCGGCGAGGGAGTTGTTGGTGAACAACCGTACCTGCGCCCCAGTGAGGGTTTTCAATACACCAGCGGTGCCATCTTGGAAACGTCGGTCGGCAGTATGCAAGGCAGCTACCAGATGCTCGCTGATGATGGCGTACTGTTCGATGCCGAGATCCCGGCCTTCGTACTGTCTATCCCCCGTACCCTCCACTGACGCGGACACCTATTTTGTCGTTGCGACATAGCTATACTGTTCTGGCGCCGGTCTATGACACCTTTGTGGCGCCCTTTACCTTGGCTGCGCGGCAAAGCAACCTGGCGTTATTACCGAAGGCGGCAAGCACCGAGGTGCTTCTGGTCGGCATCGGCAGCGGTCTTGATATCCCGTTACTGCCGCGCGGGCCACGCTACACCGGCATTGATTTAACACCTGCGATGCTAGAGCGCGCTCGTCGCAAGGCCACTGCCGAAAAGCTAGACATCCAACTCGATATCGGCGATGCCCGTGCTCTGCCTTACCCGGCTGCCGCCTTCGATGCGGTGGTATTACACCTGATTTTGGCGGTGGCGCCATGCCCTGAGCGAGTCCTGGCCGAAAGCGTGCGAGTGCTGCGGCCCGGTGGCCAAATGTTGGTGTTTGATAAATTTTTGCGACCGGGCCAAAGTGCTCCCTTGCGACGGCTCATCAGTCCGTTTGTGGGGCTACTGGCGACCCATACTGATGTCGTGTTCGAGCAGTTGCTCGCCCAAACACGGAGCCTGGAGGTCGTATCCGATACACCAACGCTGGCCAGGGGTTGGTTTCGGCGCATCGTACTGCGCAAACGCGCTAGCTAAGGCGGTTACACGGTCGCCGTCCATCGGCGATGAACCAGTGCATCTGGCACTTGATAATTCCTTGGTTCGTCCGCATTTAGGGAGAAATTTCCCTAGCCGCGAGAAACAGCATGACTGATCACGAAATCGAAGCTCTGGAAGCGGAGGTCGTGCGCGAAGGCGAGGCTCCCGAAACCACAGTCGCCAATACCATCGTCGCCGCCGCCGATATTCTGCCCAACACGCTTTATCTGTTGCCACTGTCGGAACGGCCGTTTTTCCCGGCGCAGGCGCTGCCTTTGCTGCTGAATGAAGAACCGTGGTTGCCGACCGTCGAAGCGGCTGCCAATCGCGATCAGCGGGTAATCGGCCTGATTCTGGTCAAGCCCGACAGCGCCGAGAAGGCTGAAAGCCCCGCCGATTTTTACGAAGTCGGCACCGTGGCGCGGATGCACCAACTCGCCCGCAATGAGGGCAGGCTGCAATTCATCGCCCAAGGCTTGAAGCGTTTTCGCGTTCAAAGCTGGTTGTCCACCACAGCGCCGTATCATGTCCAAGTCGAGTATCTGAACGAGGAAGACACAGCGGGCATTGAGGAACTGCGCGCCTATTCGCTGGCGGTGATCAATACGCTCAAGGAGCTAATCCCGCTCAACCCGTTGTATTCTGAGGAATTGAAGTTCTTCCTCAACCGCTTCAACACCCATGATCCCTCGCCGCTAGCCGATTTCGCCGCCAGCCTGACTACCGCCAGCAAGGAAGAATTGCAGGATATTCTGGCGACCGCGCCAATTCTGGAGCGGATGAAAAAAGTCATTGTGCTGATCAAAAAGGAATTGGAAGTCGCCCAGCTTCAGACCCACATCCGCAAGCAGGTCGAGGAGAAGATGAGCGAGCACCAGCGCAAATTCTTCTTGCGCGAGCAGCTCAAGACCATCCAGCAGGAACTCGGTATCGCCAAGGACGACCGCACCGCCGACGGTGACCGTTTCCGCGAGCGGCTGGCCAGCAAAACCGTGCCTGAAGCGGCCATGAAGCGGATCGAGGAAGAGCTGGAGAAACTGGCGATTTTGGAAACCGGCTCGCCAGAATACGCCGTCACCCGCAATTATCTGGATGTGATGACCGAATTGCCGTGGGGCGTGTATTCCACCGACAATCTGGATTTGAAGCATGGCCGCGAAATTCTCGACCGTGACCATGACGGGCTGGGCGATGTGAAAGACCGCATCATCGAGTTTCTGGCGGTGGGCGCACTGAAAGGTCAAGTCGGCGGTTCGATCATTTTGCTAGTCGGCCCGCCCGGCGTTGGCAAGACCTCCATTGGCCGCTCGGTGGCCGATGCGCTGGAGCGTAAATTCTACCGCTTCAGTCTGGGTGGGATGCGCGATGAGGCCGAAATCAAGGGTCATCGCCGCACTTACATCGGCGCGCTGCCGGGCAAGTTCATTCAAGCATTGCGCGAATCGAAGACCGCCAACCCGATCATCATGCTAGACGAGATCGACAAGATCGGTGCGTCGTTCCGAGGCGATCCGGCCTCTGCTTTGCTGGAAGTGCTTGATCCTGAACAGAACACCGAGTTTCTGGATCATTACCTGGATGTGCGTTTCGATCTGTCCAAGGTGTTGTTCATCTGCACCGCCAACCAGCTCGACACCATTCCAGGGCCGCTGCTGGATCGGATGGAAACCATCCGGCTGTCCGGTTACATCACCGATGAAAAGGTGCAAATCGCCCGCAACCATCTGTGGCCGAAACTGCTGGAGCGCAGCGGCCTGGCGCGCGACCGCATCCAGCTTGACGATGCGGTATTGCGCCAGATCATTGAGGGTTACGCCCGCGAGGCTGGCGTGCGCAATCTGGAAAAACAACTGGGCCGGATCGTGCGCAAGATCGCGGTGGAAATTGTCCAGGGCCGCGAAGGCTCCATCACGGTGGAGACCGCGCAACTCGATGATTACCTGGGCAAACCGCCGTTCAAGCTGGAAACGCTGATGTCCGGCGTCGGCGTGGTGACCGGCTTGGCCTGGACCGCGATGGGCGGGGTGACGCTGACCATTGAGGCCAGCCTGGTTCACACCAAGAACCGGGGCTTCAAGCTGACCGGCCGACTGGGTGAGGTGATGCAGGAATCGGCTAACATTGCCTACAGTTACGTCAGCGCCCATCTGAAGGATTACCAGGCCGACCCGAAGTTCTTCGATGAAGCGTTCGTCCACCTGCACGTCCCGGAGGGCGCCACGCCCAAGGACGGTCCCAGCGCTGGCATTACCATGGCCAGCGCCTTGCTGTCGCTGGCCCGTGGCCAAGCACCGAATCGGCCGCTGGCGATGACTGGCGAACTGAGCTTGACCGGCCAGGTGTTGCCGGTGGGCGGAATTCGCGAGAAAGTGATCGCTGCCCGGCGGGTGGGTCTATTCGAGCTGATTTTGCCGGAAGGCTGTCGGGGCGATGTCGAAGAGTTACCGGATCATGTCAAGGAAGGCGTGACCATTCACTTTGTCGAACACTTCCGCCAGGTGGTTGAGGTGATCTTCAATCCGCCCGCTGCCGCATGAGAGGTTTTTCGTGACGCCGTATCGCCGCGCTCCTGGCTTCTGGTCGCCGTTTTGTCTGCTGGTTTTGCTCTATTCGCCGGTGGTCAGTTGGGGAGCGTGTGACGATCAACCCGCGCAGCGAGTCAATTGGCTTGGTTGCGATAAGCAAGGCGTGGATTTACAAGGTATGGATTTGCGCGGCGCGGTGTTGACCCAGGTTAATTTCAGCGACGCCAAGCTGGCCGACGCCAAGCTAAGCGGTGCGGATTTGGGGCGGGCGATCCTGAGTCGAGCCGATGTATCCGGCGCGTCGCTGTTCGGCGCTCGCCTGGTAGCAGCGACTTTAGAACACGCGCGGTTTAGCGGGGCCAATCTGGTTGGCGCGCGGCTGGATCGAGCGATATTGAAACAAGCGGATTTGAGTCAAGCGGATCTTAGCGAGGCACGATTGTATCAAGCGGACTTGAGCGGTGCCGATTTGCGCGATGCGAAATTGATAAAGGCCAATCTGGCACAAGCCAATTTGACCAACGCTCAGCTCGCGGGCGTCGATTTGAGCGAGGCGGTGCTGAATCGAGCGGTTTTGGAGAATGCCGTGCTCAACAAGGCCAAGCTTTACCGTGCCCGGCTGGATGGAGCCAATTTGTTGATGGTGGATTTCACCGGTGCCGATTTAGCGGAAGCCACCTTGGCGGATGCACGGATTGACGGCGCAAAATTCACCGACGCCAAGCTCGATAGCACGATTTGGACGGACCGCCGCCGCTGCCGGCCCGGATCGGTTGGGGAATGTCGCTAAGGTCTCGCAGCCACCCAACCCAAACTTGCAACAGAGATTTTCTTTATGGTTACCATCACCACTGCACTGGCCAAAATTCTCCAAAAAATTCAGCGCCCCGGCGATTTTTACGCCAGTGGTGTCACCGAGATTTTTACCCCTTCCTTGGCGGTGACTGGAATCGGCCCAATTGCCTTACCACTATTACCGGTTCAGGCCGAACAACTGATTGCCGTTGCCGAGCAAGCCCCCTATGGCCGGGGCGAAGAAACCTTGGTGGATACGCAAGTGCGGCGGACCTGGCAGATCGAAGCCGCCCGCGTCGAACTCGGCGGTCGCCACTGGCAAAGCGCGCTGGATCGAATCGTTAAGCAAGCCGTAACGGGTCTGGGGGTTAGCCAACCGGTGACGGCGGAGCTGTACAAACTGCTGGTCTATGACGCCGGTAGCTTTTTTGTCAGTCACCGAGACACCGAAAAAGCACCCGGCATGTTCGCCACCCTGATTATCGTGTTGCCTTCTCCTTACACCGGTGGCGAATTGCGAATCCAGCATGGGGATCGAGAAGCACGTCTGGATCTGCAACGTACCGACCCTTCAGAGGTAGCGTTTGCCGCGTTTTATGCCGATTGTCTGCACGAAATCCTGCCCATCACCTCCGGCTGGCGATTGACCCTGGTTTATAACCTGCTGCTCCGTCCTGCGAAGGGGCGGCTGCCCGAACCGCCGAGTTACCAGGCTGAACAAGCCATCATCGTCAAGCTGTTGCGCGACTGGACTGCTGCGAAAAACTCACCAGATGACGATTCTCCAGAAAAGCTGATCTACCCCTTGCAACACGCTTACACCCCAGCGGCGCTGGCGTTCGATACGCTAAAAGGGGCGGATGCCGCCATTGCCTCAGCCCTAATCCCCGCCGCAGAACAGGCCGACTGCGATCTCCATTTGGCGCTGGTTTCCATCAAGGAAAGCGGCCCGGCTGAATATGAGGATTATTACTCTTCACGCCGTCGTCGGGGGCGCTCGGACCATGATGAGGAATCTTTCGAGATCGTCGAGGTGGCCGACCGAACCACCACCTTGAGCGAATGGCAGCGCGCCGATGGAAAAACAGCCGAACTGGGTGAATTTCCCTTTGAAGACAATGAGCTATGCCCACCCGATGCGTTCGATAAACTAAAACCGGACGAGCAGCATTTTCAAGAAGCCACCGGTAATGAAGGCGCTTCCTTTGAGCGCACATATCGCCGGGCCGGTCTGGTGTTGTGGCCCCGCACACGTTGGCTAGCGGTGCTAAACGGCGGTGGCTTGTCAGTGACCTTGCCTTATCTGGAGGAACTGACCCAGGACTGGGTGGCCAGTGGCGCTGACTGTGATGCCGCCCAATGGCGCGAAGCGCATGAGTTGACCAGCCACATGCTGCGCACATGGCCAAACATAGAGCCTTATGAAGGGCCTTATATCGAGCAAAGGTCAACTGCCAGCATTGAAACCCGAATGTTGACGTTACTTAACCAACTGCGGGATTCGGAGCGCATCACTAACTTCATCAGCGAAACGGCCGCCGTCGGCATTTACAGTGAGGATCAAAACGTCGCTTTGGTGGAAGCACTGGCTTTATTGCCGACGGCGCAGGCCGCTGACTTTCTCCAATGCATTGTTTCCAGGAATGCTGCGCGCGCCCCTGCCGCTTGTAGCGATCTGTTAGTGCGCTGCGCGGCGCTGCCGGTTATCAGCAGCAAGATGGATTTGGCGGCTATAGCGCACAGTGTGGTTGATGCGCTGCCTCAAGACCCGGCCGTCTCCCAACAATATTCCTGGCAGCGACGCTCACCGGTCAGGCGGGATTTCGTTGTCACGATCCTGCACGCACTGAATCGGATTGATCCTGCGCTGGCCCAGCGTGCGGTAGTCCATATGCTGGCTTATCCCAAAACCTATGACTTCGACCGTGTGTTGGTTCCCGCTGCGCTCATTGTGAGTCAAACGGCAGCGGATCAAGAACAACCTGCGAGTCAACAACTCGCCAATGCCTGCCTGACACACCTGCACGCTCGGATCGCGGAAGATTTACAACCGCCGGCTAATTGGTATCGCGACAGCACTTTAAGGTGTCAGTGTGGGTACTGTGCGGAACTGAGCCGCTTTCTGGCCGATCCTGAGCAGCAGATGTGGACATTCAAAGCCATCGGCGGAATCCGCGACCATGTTGAGGAGTCGATTCGCAGCAACCAATGCGATCTGGATTACATCACCGATAAACGCGGACGGCCCTTTACTTTAGTCTGTAGTAAAAATCAGGCCAGTTATGACCGGCGGGTTCAGCAGCGCCAAAAGGATCTTAAAGATGCGGCACAGTTGAAGGCGATAGCCATTTGAATTTGAACTGACGCTACCACGGCTAGCTTGACAATGGTCAAAAAATATGCTGCGATGCACACAAAATTAAACTTACGGAATCTAATGAATCTCATGAAGGCGGACAGGGTATTACAGCGTCATCATGCGGCAAGCTTAATGGCCATGCAGTGCGCGGTGCGGGTCAGCGGACTCATGGGTATTGGGATGATCGGTTCCTTCCGTAAGGGGTTGGACACCTATATGCTGTGCCTGCAACATAGTGCCAGCTATGTGAAAAACGCTCACCTGGGTGATACGCCTGAAGCGGTGTCGGCTTATGCCGACGTGATGAGCGAGTGCGTCGAGAAATCCTGGCAAGACTACCGCAACACCTTGCAGATTATATTGCTGACACAGGACGAAGCCCTGATTTGGGCTAGCAAAATCGACCGGGCGCTGACCAACGTTTGATCTTGAGCACCACAGCTCTGCTCGGAATTTAGCGGTTAAAGCGCACCGAATAGGTCGCCCCCTGTCCGCGCGATTCATCAATACGCAAGCGCGCTGCTAATATCCGCTCACGCCAGGACACCGCCTGATCTTGCGTCAATACGTGCCAAAATCGCTCGAAGAAAAGCTGGGTCAGGTTCTCAACGGTGATGTTGTCCACATCCAGGATCGCCACCTCGTCCATCGGCAGCACATAGCGTTTACCGCACAATCGGAAGTTATATTCTCCCTCTGGGCCGGGTAAAAGAATGAACCATGGATTGGCGCCAGCCAGTAAGACTTTCTCGTCCCAGCTATCACACACTGAGCGCAGCGCTTGCTTGAAGGCCGCATAGCTGAGCATTTGCGCCAAGGTCGGGGCGGTGAGTTCTACTTCGAGCGTCACCTCGTAGTTATGGCCATGCAAGCTCTCCTTGCTCCCATCTGGAAACACCGTCATATGGGCGGCAGAAAATTTGAGATTGTCCTTACGAATGTGGAGCTTCCAACTCCGCTGGTCGTGTCCAGTCATGTTGTCGCCCCCGTTGAATCGGCGGATCGCACCGCCGAGATTGCAAACCGTCTTATTGTACCGTGCCGCGAAACGCTTATTTGAGTGTAGCCGGTTTCTGCCGACGGCCATAATCGTCAGGTGTACCTTCAACCGCAGGACAGGCCATGCAAAGTCGGTTAATGGCCGGACCAGGAACCAACTTGAATGCCATTAGCCCAACGGTCAGCGGAAACCCTCCCTCGCTCCATCCAGCGGAAATCGACGACATGACCCAGCACCCAACAATGCCTCGTTACCGGTATCCCCGACTGCGCTGGTTTGGCCGGATTTTGGGGTTACTCTATCTCTTGGTCACCGCTCTGTTCGGGCCGATCAAATCGCTCGCGCGCTGGTTGGCGGGACAAAAGACTGTCCAGCGCTACCAGAGAGGCGTGGCCAATCTGCCGCCCAGTGCGGCTCTAGCGCTATCGCTGCTGTCGCTGGTCGGCCTGGAAGTATCCAAAGTGGCGGTTTTGTTGAGCTACCGCTATTTCGGATTGGCGGCAGCGGTCGTCGTCACCCTCTGCGCCAAAGCCAGCTTGGGCTATTTCGCTCACCTCACCTGGCAAGCCGCGCGCCCACGGGTGATCGCAGCCTATCCATGGGTAGCGCGCGTAGACGCCTGGGTCATGGCACGTCTGGCACAACTGCGGGATTTTCGCGACCGCTGGGTGGTTTATCTGCGCAAGCAGCCCTGGTATAGCGCCAGCCGTACCATGATCACCCTCTTGCGCAAACAGGCCGTTGGGCTTATCGAACGAATCAATGCCGGCAAAGCCTAAGCCAGCGGGTCACGCTATCAACCCAAGACCAACGTCCTGGTATGGCGGGCTATAATCAACTCCTCGTTGGTCGGTAGCACCCACACTGCGGTTCGGCTACCGGCCTGATCAATGCGGGTAGAATCATTGGCGTTGGCCTCTGCATCCAAGCGAATGCCGAGCCAGGCCGACCGGGTACAGACCTGTTCGCGCACCGTCGCGGCGTGTTCACCGATGCCTCCAGTGAAGACCAGCGCATCCAATCCGCCCAGCGCTGCCGCCAGCGAACCCATCTCACGGGCGATTCGATACGTGAAATACTCGACCGCCAGCTTGGCATTGGGATCACTGCTGGCCAGCAATTCGCGCATGTCGTTACTGACTCCCGACAACCCCAGCAGGCCGGATTGCTTGTAGAGCAGATTGTTCAAATCACGCACGCCCATCCCGTGCCGCTCCAGCAGGTAGAGCACCACACCCGGATCAAGCGAACCGCTGCGCGTCCCCATCGGTAAGCCTTCGACGGCGGTGAAGCCCATGGTGGTGGCTACGCTTTGACCATCCTGCATCGCGCACATGCTGGCACCGTTGCCAAGATGGGCGACCACGGTTCGACCCGTGGCTGCCGTTCCCATTTTTTCCGCCAACGCGCCGGCGATATATTCATAGGATAAGCCGTGGAACCCGTAGCGTTGAACGCCCTCCTGCCGGTAGATCAACGGTAGGGCGAACAGCCGAGCCACTTCCGGCTGACCAAAATGGAATGCAGTGTCGAAGCAAGCCACCTGCGGCAGATCAGGCAGCACGGCGCTCAGTGCGCGGATGCCGGCCAGATTGTGTGGCTGGTGCAGCGGCGCCAGCGGGATGAACGTCGCTAAACGGCTCATGATTTCGGGCGTTAAGCGCTGCGGGTCGCTAAATTCCTTGCCGCCATGCACCACGCGATGCCCTGCGGCAACCACATCCGGCAGATCGGGTTTTTCCTTGAGCCAGCTTAATAAATCGCGTAGCGCGGCCTGGTGATCGTAGACCTCACCGTCTGCTGCCGATGGCTGGGTATCGGTCGCCCGGCGGCGATAATCGGCGCCCGCTTTTCGATAACGGCCAGCCGGTGGCGCCGGTCGCACCTCGATCAACACCTTGCCTGCGGCATCGAACGCCTTGAAGTGGGGAGTTTCCTCGCCAATGCTCTCCAGCAAACCCCGGCAGACCAGAGGCAAATCATGACGGTTCTCCGGCAAAGCGAATACCGAGAATTTGATACTCGATGAACCGGCGTTGATGACCAACAACCCTTGCGACATTCGGATACCCTCACAGATCGCTGGCTTTGCTTGATTAGCCTTCGACGGGCGGCGCGGATTTGTCGAGCCGATGGGTGTTGGCCCGCAAATAGGCTTGAAACTCTTCGCCCAATTCCGGGTGGCGTGCGCCGTATTCGACCGTGGCGATTAGATAACCGAGCTTGCTGCCGCAATCATGACGCCGACCGGAAAACTCATACGCCAAGACCTGTTCTTCGTTCAATAACGCAGCGATGCCATCGGTGAGCTGGATTTCATTACCAGCCCCACGCGGGGTATTTTCCAATAAATCGAAGATCCGTGGTGTCAGGATATAGCGACCGACCACCGCCAGATTGGAGGGTGCATCAGCGGGTTTTGGCTTTTCGACGATGTTATCGACGTTGCTGATCCGGCTGGCAAACGGCAGTGGCCGAACGATGCCGTATTTGTTGGTCTCTTCCGGCGGTACCCGCTCCACGCCGAGAATCGAGCACTGGTATTTATTGAAATGCCGGGCCATCTGGCTCAACGCCCCGCCCTCTCGTGCATCTTCTTCTATCAGATCGTCGGCCAGGATGATGGCAAAGGGTTCATTACCCACCACCGGCCGGGCGCACAGTACCGCGTGCCCTAGCCCTAAGGCCTCGGCTTGCCGGACGTAAACGCATTCAACTCGAGGTGGCACAATACTACGCACGATCTGGAGCAGGTCGGTTTTACCGCGCGTTTCCAACTCGACTTCCAATTCGTAGGCTTTATCGAAATGGTCGGCGATGGCGTTCTTGGTGCGGCCGATAATGAAGACCAACGTATCGACCCCGGCTGCGACCGCTTCCTCAACCCCGTATTGAATCAAAGGCTTATCAACGATAGGCAGCATTTCTTTCGGGCTGGCCTTGGTCGCCGGCAGGAATCGGGTGCCGAGGCCGGCGACCGGAAATACCGCTTTGCGCACTTGCCGTTTCATTCTCGTGTCTCTCCCCACGGGTTAGTTGGTTATTGGGTTGAATTGGCTACTGGGCATTCTCCGGCATCCCGCCCAGCCGAACAAGTGAAACCCCATCCAGCGAGCGATCCTCGGCACCCAAAAACAAGAGAGCCGAGAGTATTGGGCAAATTTTGCGCCAACGGTAATTCGTGACATCATTGAACAGGCAAGCCCCGCTTAGGCGTGCTCCGCACTGAACCCTTCTTTTTGTTTTTAGGCACAAGCACTGGCAAGGAAATGACGACTGGTAACCTCTACATCGTTGCCGCTCCCTCAGGAGCCGGCAAGACCAGCTTGGTCAATAAGCTGGTGGAAACCACGCCAGGCGTGGTTGTTTCCGTCTCGCACACCACCCGCTCACCACGGCCGGGTGAAAAAGACGGCACGCATTATCACTTTGTGTCTATGCCCACGTTCAAAGCGATGCTGGCCGATGGGTTATTTTTGGAGCAAGCCTGCGTCTTTGATCATTGCTATGGCACAAGCCGAGCAGCGGTCTCGGCACAGCGCGAAGCCGGCTTGGATGTGATTCTGGAAATCGATTGGCAGGGTGCCCGCCAGGTACGAACCCTGCTGCCAGAGTGCGCGAGCATCTTTATCTTGCCGCCATCGCGGCGGGTGTTGTACCAACGCTTGATGGCTCGAGGCCAGGATAGTCACGAAACCATCGACCGACGCATGGCCGCTGCGCTGGATGAGCTATCCCATTACGCTGAATTCGATTACTTGGTGGTCAATGACCGCTTTGACGAAGCGCTGGACGCGCTGCGTGCTATTGTGATCGCCAATCGCCAATGCCGGGAAACGCAGTTGGAACGCCAAAGGCGATTGTTACAGACGCTCTTGTCTTAACGGCTTTTTTCTGATTAGACTGCAAAATCCGCACTACCCAAATACTGCTTTTAGGCTTGGAGAACGCCATCGATGGCTCGCATCACTGTTGAAGATTGTCTTGATCATGTAGAAAACCGTTTCGAGCTGGTGCTGATCGCCGCGCGCCGCGCCCGCGATCTCGCTCTTGGCAAGGAAGCGCTGGTCCCCTGGGAAAACGACAAACCGACTGTCGTGGCGCTGCGCGAACTGGCCGAGGGTAGACTCAATCATCTGGTCAAGGCCAAGTATGGTCATAAACCAGCGACAACAGCGACAACCCCGGACCCGCTCCCTGACCCCGCCGCCGACGCCACTACGGCGACTGCGACGGAGTAATTGACTGAGCCACCACAATTGATCGGGAGCGAAGTCGTGATGAGCGCGCCGTTGCGGGAAACCCGAAACGAGCTACAGCCGCTCGGGCAACTTCCCGTCGATGACGAGTGGCTGGATGATTTACGGCTGCGCATTGATGATTTCTGCGCGCTCGTAGCCGAATACCTAGAACCGGAGCAGGTCGAGGAGCAGCGAGCCGCCTGCCGCTTCGCCGCCGAGGCTCACGCCGGCGTCTACCGGAAAAGTGGTGAGCCTTATATTTTCCATCCGTTAGCCGTCGCCCGTATTCTCGCCAACGTCCGTTTCGATCACGAAACCCTGCTCGCCGCTCTACTGCATGACGTCATCGAAGACACGCATCACACCAAAGAACATATCAGCGCCCAGTTTGGGCTGGAAGTTGCCGAACTGGTGGATGGTGTCAGCAAACTGACCCAGATCCAGTTCAACTCCAAGCTGGAAGCGCAGGCCGAAAATTTCCGCAAGATGTTTCTGGCGATGGCCAAAGATCTGCGGGTGATCATGATCAAGCTGGCCGACCGCCTGCACAATATGCGCACGCTAGGCTCGATGCGGTCGGAATCGCGGCGACGCATCGCCCGCGAAACCTTGGAAATCTACGCCCCTATCGCCGGTCGGCTCGGCATGAACCATTTGCGCCAAGAACTGGAAGATTTGGGCCTCAACCACCTCTACCCGTTCCGCTTCCGCGTGCTCCAGGAAGCGGTGCGCAAAATGAGCGGCAATCGCCGCGAAATCGTTAGCCAAATGGAAGCTCGCATTGATGCTCATCTTCAGCAAGAAGGGATCAGCGCGCGCGTCCTCGGTCGCAACAAGCATATTTGGGGCATCTATCAAAAGATGCGTGGCAAGCTGCCGCTGCCGCTTCAAGAGCACTCGACCAGACCGGCCCATGATTCAGATCGTGCGGCGGCCCGCAAAACCAGGGCGTTCCGGGAGGTCTATGATGTGTATGCGGTGCGGATCATCGTCGATAGCGTCGATACCTGCTATCGGGTGCTCGGCATGGCGCATAGCCTTTACAAACCGATCATGGGCCGTTTCAAAGATTACATCGCTATTCCCAAGGCCAACGGTTATCAGTCGCTACACACCGTGCTGTTCGGCCCCGGCGGGGTCCCGATTGAGCTGCAAATCCGTACCGAAGAAATGCACGTCATGGCCGAGGTCGGTGTTGCCGCACACTGGCGTTATAAGCCTGATGGGCAAGATGAAGATGGGCGTGCCCAGCAGCGGGTACGCGAATGGTTGCGCAAGCTCTTGGACATGCAGCGCCGGGCTGGCGATCCGGTCGATTTCCTGGAAAGCGTCAAGATCGACCTGTTTCCCGACGAAGTTTATGTATTCACCCCGCGCGGGGAGATCATCGAACTGCCCCGTGGGGCCACGGCCGTCGATTTCGCCTACACCATCCATTCCGATGTCGGCAACACCTGCGTTGGCGCGCGCGTGGATCGTCGGTTGGTGCCGCTCCGTACCCCGTTATCAACGGGTCAGACCGTCGAGGTCATTATCACTCCGACGGCCCGACCCAATCCGGCTTGGCTCAATTTCGTGGTGACCGCCAAGGCCCGCGCCAGCATTCGCCATTATCTAAAACACCTGCAACGCGATGAAGCGATTCTCCTTGGCAAGCGCCTTCTGGAAAAGTCGTTGGCTGGTCGGGTCAATGGCTTAAACGAGCTGCCGCCTGAGCGGATCAAGGCCCTGGTGCGGGAATTCAATTTAACCCGCTTCGATGAATTATTGGCCGAAATCGGCTTGGGTAACCGAGTCGCGGCATTGATCGCCAAACGGTTGTTGCCCGACAGCGAACAAGAAGCACCACCGCCGTCTTCCGATGCCAGCGCACAACCGCTGCTGATTAAGGGCACCGAAGGGACTGTGGTCAGTTTCGGCAAATGCTGTCGGCCGGTTCCTGGTGATGCCATCATCGGCTTTCTCAACACCGGGCGCGGTATCGTTGTGCACCGGGACCATTGCAAGAATGTCACCGGCTATAAGAAAAGCGCCGAAAAATGGATTGAGGTGGAATGGGCGCAAAACATTGCTGCCGAGTTTAGCGCGGAGTTGCGACTGGAGATCGTCAACCAGCGCGGAGCGCTGGCTACCATCGCTGCGGCGATCTCAGAGACTGACACCAACATCGAGACCATCAACACTGTGGAGCGTGACGGCAGCACCATCACCATGTATTTGCTGCTCAACGTCCGGGGCCGCAGCCACTTGGCGCGCGTGATGCGCCGACTGCGCACCTTACCAGAAACCATGAAATTGGCCCGGCGCGGTTAGCGGCCCTACTCCATCGCTCGGTCATCGCTCGCTCCAGTCCATGAGCGACTCTCTTGAAACCCATCGATCATCCCTAGCCCCTTAGGAGCGCGCGCCATGCCCCGCGAGATCATCAGCACCAGCCAAGCTCCCGCCGCCATCGGTACTTATTCCCAAGCGGTTAAGGTCGGCGATACCGTTTATTTGTCCGGCCAGATCCCGCTCGATCCCGTCGCCATGCAACTGGTGACTGGCGACATCAGCGCTCAGATTCGCCAGGTGTTTGACAATCTCAAGGCGGTCGCGCAGGCCGCCGGAGGTAGCCTGGCCGATACCGTCAAACTCAATGTATTTTTAACCGATCTGAGCCATTTTGCCGCGGTCAACCAGATCATGGCCGAGTACTTCCATGAACCGTATCCGGCCCGCGCGGCTATCGGTGTCGCTGCGTTGCCACGCGGCGCCCAGGTCGAAATGGATGCAGTTCTGGTGCTTGGGCAATAAGCCGTCGGCTGGCTCGAAAGCCGTTTTAAGCCGACCAGAACGCCAAGATGCCTGACGCGGCTCGGTCATTGCTCCAGGAACCGCGCCCGGTCACGGTGTTACCGGGCGTTGGGCCAAAGCTGGCTGAGCGGCTAGCGCGGTTGGGTATTTACACCGCTGAAGACGTGCTGTTGCATTTGCCGCTGCGCTATCAGGATCGCAGCCGCATTACTCCGATCAGTGGGTTAGTAGCCGGCGCGGAAGCGCAGATCGAAGGCGAAATCGTCGGTAGCGAAGTAACCGAACGTGGCCGGCGCTTCCTGCTTTGCACCCTGCGTGATCTTACCGGTGAACTGACACTGCGTTTTTTCCACTTCAGTCCGGCCCAGCGCCAGTTGTTTGGCCAAGTGGGCGCTCGGTTGCGCTGTTTCGGCGAAGTTCGCCAGGGCTATACCAGCCTGGAAATGATTCATCCTGAATGCCGTAGACTCGATGGCGACTCGCCGCCGGTTTCCGATCAACTGACCCCGGTTTATCCTAGCACCGCCGATTTGCAACAATTCACGCTACGCGCTCTAACCGACCAAGCCTTGATCCTACTGGATACGGCGGCGCTGTTACCGGAATGGCTACCACCCGCTTTGCGGCTGCAACTGCAACTGATGTCGGTGGCAGAAGCCGTCGGTTTCCTGCACCGGCCACCAAGCGATGCACCGGTAGCCGAGTTGGACAGCGGCCGACATCCTGCAAGACGACGGCTGGCATTCGAAGAGTTACTTGCTCATCAGCTCAGCTTGCGGCAACTGCGTGAGCGAGTGCGGCAACAAGCCGCGCCCCCGCTGCTTGGTGATGGCGGATTAAGTCAACGGTTTCTGGAACGGTTGCCCTTCGCGCTCACCGGCGCTCAGCAGCGCGTATTGGCCGAGATTGCCGCCGATCTTACCCAGCCGCGCCCGATGCAGCGCTTACTCCAGGGGGATGTCGGCTCCGGTAAGACGGTGGTTGCCGCTGCTGCCGCCTTACGGGCGGTGGAAAGTGGTGGGCAAGCGGTGCTGATGGCGCCCACCGAATTATTGGCCGAACAGCATTACCGCAATTTTCAGGATTGGCTGGGTGGGCTTGGGGTTGAAATCGCGTGGCTGACCGGTCGGTTGCTGGGCCGAGCGCGCAAAGCGCTGTTAGAGCGACTGGCCAGCGGCGCTGTTCAGGTCGCGGTCGGCACGCACGCCCTGTTCCAGGAATCGGTGGTTTTTGCTGATTTGGCCCTCGCCATCGTCGATGAGCAGCATCGCTTCGGCGTCCACCAGCGGCTGGCGCTGCGCGATAAGGGCCGCCAAGGGCAGCGTTGCCCACACCAGCTCATCATGACCGCCACGCCGATTCCCCGTACCTTGGCGATGAGTGCTTACGCCGATCTTGATACGTCGGTCCTTGATGAGCTACCGCCCGGTCGTCGTCCGGTGAAAACGGTCGCAGTGCCTGACCACCGCCGTGAGGAAGTGATTGAACGGATTCGGCAGGCGTGCCGTGGCGGCCGCCAGGCGTATTGGGTCTGTCCGCTGATTGAGGAGTCGGAGGTATTGGAATGCCAAGCGGCAGCGGTCACTGCTGAGCGCCTGACGGCAATTCTGCCGGAACTGCGGGTAGGTCTGGTACACGGTCGCCAGTCAGCCGCAGATAAGGAAACAGTGATGGCCACTTTCAAGGCCGGCGGGCTGGATTTATTGGTGGCGACGACAGTCATCGAGGTCGGGGTTGATGTCGCCAACGCCAGCCTGATGATCGTGGAAAACGCCGAACGGCTGGGTCTGGCGCAATTGCATCAGTTGCGGGGCCGGGTGGGGCGTGGCGCGACGAATAGCAGTTGCGTGCTGCTGTATCGGCCACCGCTTTCACAGATCGCCTACGCCCGGCTGAGTACGTTGCGGGAATGCAACGACGGTTTTGAGATTGCCCGCCGTGATCTGGAACTGCGCGGCCCTGGCGAGGTGCTCGGCACCCGACAAACCGGTGGACAGAGCTTGCGGGTTGCCGATCTGCTACGCGATCAGGACTTGTTAAACGCGGCACGTTACGCCGCCGACCGGCTGTTGCGCGACCATCCCGATTGCGTCGAACCGTTGATTCGGCGTTGGATCGGCGTCGGCGCACGCTATGGCGAGGTCTAGCGATGTACGCTGAGCATTTCGGGCTACGCGAGCCGCCGTTTGCCCTGACCCCGGACCCCGCCTATGTCTATCTAAGCCGCCACCATCGGGAAGCATTGGCCCATTTGCTGTACGGCACTGACGAAAATGGTGGCTTTGTCCAATTGACTGGCGAGGTCGGCACCGGAAAAACCACCCTGGTTCGTGCCTTGCTGGAACAGGGCTTGGAACAGGTAGATATTGCCTTGTGCCTGAACCCACGTCTGACGGTTGAAGAATTGCTGGCCACCGTCTGTGATGAACTGGGCGTTACTTATTTGCCGGAGCACGCCAGCCTGAAAGTACTGGTGGATGCGCTCAACGGCCATTTGTTGCGTGCCCATGCAGCGGGTCGGCGCACGGTCTTGATCATCGATGAGGCGCAAAATCTGAGCCGCGAAGTGCTGGAGCAGATTCGCCTGTTGACCAACCTGGAAACCACCAAACATAAGTTGCTGCGTATCATTCTGGTCGGTCAGCCGGAGTTGAGGCAGTTTTTGGCGCGTTCGGATTTGCGGCAATTAGCCCAGCGCATTACCGCCCGCTATCATTTGTCGCCGCTTGATTCGGCGGAAACTGCCGCTTATATCGACCATCGGCTGCGCGTCGCGGGGGGTCGGGACAATGTGTTCAATCGTGGCGCGCTACGAGCCGTTGACCGGCTTTCCGGGGGCATTCCACGGCTGATCAACATCATTTGCGACCGTGCTCTGCTTGGCGCTTATAGCCAGAACGCGCATCGGGTCAGCACGGCCATTGTCCGCCAAGCGGCACGCGAAACGTTACAGAGCCAAACGCGCGGATTACCAAAACGCTTTACGTTCGGCTGGCGGGCGTTTGCGCTGAGCGTCATTGGCTTGGCCTTGATCGGTGTCGGGCGCTGGTTGCCGCGCGTTGATTCTCCGCCGGTTGCCGCCCTAGCTGATTTATCGCCAACCGTGGCAACGCCGCCATTACGCACTCCATCGCCTTTTATCGCCGCGCCGCTTGCCGCTGATACCGGAAAAACCGGCCGAGCGCTTCCCACCGCCGCAGGCCGTCTGGCGCCAATGGCAACAACCCATTCGACCTTGCCGCTACCATTACCGTTGCCATTGCCAATATCTGAGGTACTGCCAGACCTGGCAGCCACTGTGGGATTGGATGCTCTATCACCGATGCCACCCGACAAGAGCACGCCAACGTCAATATCCGTACCCAACGCAGCGTCTCAATCACTGGCTTTGGCGCCCAAGATCCTGGCGGTATCGCCGCCTTCAGCCGCGACCGCTGTTTCGCCATTACCCCCGACGCGACCCTCCGTACCGCCGTCCCCTATCTCTGCCTTGGCACCAAGCCCGGAAATCGGCAACGCCATCAGCCTGACACCTCCGGCTGCCAGCCTGAACTCACCGTCAGTTCCCGAAACAAGTCCAGCGACTTTGGCGGCCCTTTTAGACAGTGCCCGCAACGAAAATCTCAACGACCGCCTATTGGCTCTTTGGGATGTTCCACCGCTGCAAGGACGCGCGGCTGCGTTTTGCGAACAGATCAAAACCCGCGCACTGCGCTGTCTGTCCGGTCAAGGTGATTGGGACGCATTGCGGCGTTTTGATCACCCCGCCGTGCTGCGGCTGGTTCAGAAGGGCATAACCATACCGGTATTGCTCCGTGCGCTCGGTGCAGACCAAGCGACGTTGGAGATTGCCGGTCAGCGGATCACGGTCCCCATAGAGCAACTCAAGCCGCTCTGGAGCGGTTACTATCTTTTGCTATGGAAACTGCAAACCGATCAGCCGATTATCGGACCCGGCAATAACGGTGAGGCGGTGCGCTGGCTGCGCCGTCGGTTGGCCATGGCGACCAGCCAATCGATTCCTGCAACCCTCTCGGAGGCATTCGATGCGGATTTGGGAAAACAGGTGCGCGCATTTCAGCAGAGTCAGGGACTCGAACCAGACGGCATCGCAGGAGGGCAAACGCTGGTTTTGCTGAATCATCTCGCGCCGTTGCCGGGTACTCCGCTGTTGAGCCGACCGCATCGGGAACCTTGAGATGTCGTATATCCTCGATGCCCTGCGCAAGGCGGAACACGACCGTCATCGTGGGCGACCGCCACATCCGGTCACGTCCACCGCGTGGAGTCCTGCCACCCGCCATAGCCGGTGGCTTTGGGTGGGTGCGGGAATCGGTTTGAGCGGCAATATCGCACTGCTGATTTATTTACTGTTTCGGCCACAACCGGTAGCAGAGCCGATCCCTGTAGTAGCGCCGGCACCCGTATCTGTCGTCCCCGCACCGCTGGAACCCACTGCACCGATCATCGCGCCAAAAGCGCCAGGTGTTGAACTGCTACCAACGACGCCGGTCTTGCCAGCAAGCGTCGCCCCGCTCAACACGCCAGCGAGTAGCCCACCAACACCTGCGCGCCCATCAAGCAAAGTACCGGCTAGCGCTTCACTGCCTCCCACGCGCGTGCCGACCCCCGTTGGCCACGAACGGCGCCGGGAGCTGACTGCAAAACCAACCGCCGGAGGCCCCTCCGTGACCTTCGGCCCGGAACCACCTCCCCTGCTGGAGATGCTACCGGCTAGTGCGCGGCGCGGGCTACCAGCCAAGCTCGACATTCATGTGTACAGCCCGGATGCGGACAAACGGTTCGTGGTCCTCAACGGCCGGCGTTATCGTGAAGGGGAATCCATTGGCGAAGGCGCTGTACTGGAAACGGTCACGCCCGCCGGAGCCACCGTGCGCCAAGGGAGCCGGCGGTTCCGGTTAGCCGTGCCCCGCTAACCGGTCACCGCTTTGCGGCCGCATCGATGTTCAGTTGGGCGGTTATCGCAGGCGGTGGCGGGCGCTTGCTCTCCAGCTTGATTTTCAGCCGTAAATTATTAGCGGAGTCAGCATGACGAATAGCGGTTTCGTAGCTAATCAGTTTCGATTCATACAGATCGAACAGCGCCATATCGAAGGTGATGATGCCCTGCTCACCCGAGCGGGCCATGACGGGCTTGATCTCCTTGATCCGTCCCTGAAAGATCAGCTCAGCCATGAGAGGGGTGTTGAGCAAGATCTCGACGGCTGGAACCAGGCCGCTGCGGTCTTGGCGCGGCAGCAGGCGCTGGGAAATGAACGCTTTGATATTGAAAGACAAGTCCATTAATACTTGCTGGTGGCGCTCTTCGGGGAAAAAATTGAGGATGCGGTCGAACGCCTGATCCGTGTTGTTGGCATGCAAGGTGGTGAGACAAAGGTGACCGGTCTCGGCAAAATTGATGACCGACTGCATCGTCTCACGATCCCGAACTTCACCGATCAGGATGACGTTGGGGGCCTGACGCAAGGTATTTTTCAGCGCTATTTCATAGGATTCGGTATCAACTCCGACCTCGCGCTGGTCCACCAAACACTGTTTGTGGCGGTGAAAAAACTCAATCGGATCTTCAACCGTGATGATATGTTCGCGTGCCTGGCTGTTGCGATGATCAATCAGGGCCGCCATGGAGGTAGTTTTGCCGGAACCGGTACCGCCTAAAAAAATCACCAAACCGCGCTTGGCCATGGCGATATCCCGCAAAATCGACGGCAGATTCAGGTCGTCGATGGTGGGAATCTGCTGTTGAATCAGCCGCAGCACCATGCCGGCGCTACCGCGTTGGGTAAAGGCGCTCACCCGAAAGCGGGCGACATCGGGAAAATTCAAGGAAAAATTGATTTCGTGGCGGTCATCAAACTCCCGCGCCTGACGGTCGTTCATGACCGAGCGGACTAACAGCCCGGCCTGCTGGGGAGTCAGATTCTGGCCGCTGACCCGGCGGATATCCTGGTTGATCTTCAGTGCCGGCGGGCTGCCGGCGGTGATGAAAATATCTGACCCTTTCATTTCCAGCAGTTTGAGCGTGAGCTCGTAAAGATACTGGGTCGCTTTCTCGCTATCATTCAACGTCCCTTCCAGTTTTTGTTCCATGTGTGCCCCTCTCTTGTCGCTCGCGCTATACCCGCTTGTCGGCAGTGGTGAAGCCCAACGGTTCTGATTACCTGAGTCACTCTTACGCCGACGTTTGCCTCACCAGAGTATCGCTAACTATTTTATACTGCGCAAATCACACCGACGTTTGGCTATTGCGGCGCGCTCCCGCTTTTGGCCATTGCCCTAAACGACCTCGCCGCCCGCGGCAGCGCCTTAAAAACCGCCGCGCCCCTTGAGGAGATCCGCGTGGCCTTGATTCGCTCCTGCCGCCGATGGTTGAACGTTTGCCTGCTGGCAATGCCGCTGTCCTGTGTGGCCGCCACCCCGGCGCGCACAGCGGAACCGCAACCCTTGCCCGACTTTCGCAAGCTCGTCAAACAAAACGAAGCGGCCGTGGTCAACATCAGCTCAACACAAGCACCGAGCAAACAGAATACCAACCGCAAGCCTGGCCTGCCGGATCTGCCGGGTAAGGAGAATCCTTATCTCGAATTTTTCAAGCGCTTCTTTCAGGACCGACCCGAATTGCCGGGAGATCGCCAATCCAATTCTCTGGGATCAGGTTTTGTGATCTCAGCGGACGGTTACATCCTAACGAACGCCCATGTCGCCCAAGATGCCGACAAAATCATCGTGCGCTTGAGCGATCAGCGCGAACGCCCGGCCAAAGTGATCGGTGTGGACGACCTGACCGATGTTGCGGTTCTCAAGATTGAGGGCGACAACCTGCCAACTGTGAAAATTGGCGATTCCGACGCATTGGAAGTCGGAGAATGGGTGTTGGCCATCGGTTCGCCTTTCGGCCTGGAACATACCGCTACCCAAGGTATCGTCAGTGCGGTGGGCCGCAATCTGCCCAGCGGGACTTATGTGCCCTTTATTCAAAGCGATGTTGCCGTCAACCCCGGCAGCTCCGGTGGACCGCTGTTTAACCTGCGCGGCGAGGTGGTGGGCATCAATTCGCAAATTTACAGCAGCACCGGCGGTTACATGGGCCTGTCGTTTGCCATTCCGATCAAATTAGCGATTCAAGTGGTCGAACAGTTGAAAGCGACTGGTGAAGTCACACGCGGCTGGTTAGGGGTGCTCTTGCAAGCGGTCAATAACGACTTGGCAGAAGCGTTCAAACTGGATCGACCGCGCGGGGCCTTGGTCGCGCAGATTTTACCGGATAGCCCGGCCATCAGCGCCGGATTCAAGCCCGGTGACGTCATCCTGCGCTACGGCGGCGAACCGGTGGAAGATTCCTCGCAACTGCCGCGCATGATCGGAGTGACGCCAGTCGGCAAGACCGTGGCCATGTCGATCTTGCGTAACGGCGAACCCCTGGAAATCAAGGCCACCATCGCCCGGCTGGAAACGGTGGAAGATCCGGTGACCACGATGGATGAACACAGCGAACCGCGCCTCAGTATCACCGTAGCCGATCTGAGCAACGAGCAGCGTCGGATGTTAAGCGCCGACGAGCAAGGCGTGCTGGTGACGGCGCTGGATGCCGGGCCGGCGGCGAACGCGGGCCTGTACCCAGACGATATCATCTTACAAATCAATCATATCCCCGTAAAAAGCGCCAACCAGTTCGTCGAACTGGCCAAGGAACTACCCAAGGGCAAGGCGGTGCCGATTTGGGTACGCCGGGAAAATGAAACGCTTTATCTGGCTGTGCGTTTGCCCGATGACGTACCCACTCCGCAAGCGGTCCCCCGATGAATCCGAACAATTGCCTGGACTTCGAAAAGCCCATCGCCGAACTGGAAGCGATGCTGCAAGAATTGCGTGATCTTAGCACGCAGCAAGACCTTAACATCAGCGATGAGATCGCCCGGCTGGAGGCGAAAAGCAAGGCCCTCACCGAATCGATTTTCGCCAGTCTCACGCCATGGCAGATCGCCCAGATCGCCCGCCATCCGCTTCGCCCCTATACGCTGGATTACATCGAACGGCTGCTGACTGATTTTCAGGAATTGCACGGCGACCGGGCTTTTGCCGATGATCACGCCATCGTCGGCGGGCTGGGGCGCTTGAACGGGCGAGCGGTCGTGGTGATCGGCCATCAAAAAGGCCACGATACTAAAGAGAAGATTTACCGCAATTTCGGAATGCCCCGGCCGGAGGGGTATCGCAAGGCGCTGCGACTGATGAAGCTGGCCGAGCGCTTCCAGTTGCCAGTGCTCACGCTCATTGACACGCCCGGCGCTTATCCGGGGATTGGCGCTGAGGAGCGCGGCCAGAGCGAAGCCATCGCCCGCAACCTTTCCGAAATGAGTCGGCTACGCGTGCCGATCATTTGTCTGGTGATCGGCGAAGGAGGTTCTGGCGGTGCGCTGGCAGTCGGCGTGGGTGATCGCGTGCTGATGCTCCAATACAGCACCTATTCGGTGATTTCGCCGGAAGGATGCGCGGCGATTTTATGGAAGAGCGCCGAGAAAGCCCCTGATGCCGCCGAGGCGCTGGGGTTGACCGCCGAACGGCTGCTCAAGTTGCGGCTGATTGATGGCATCGTTGCCGAGCCATCCGGTGGTGCCCACCGTGATCCGACACGGATGGCTGAGAATATCCGCGCCGCCTTGCACGAAAACTTACAGCAACTGAATGCCTTGGCGGTGGATGATTTGCTGGAGCAACGCTATCGGCGGCTGATGGCTTACGGGGTGTTCAAGGAAACTGAACCGGCCACCTCGACTCAATCGTCCTGGCAAAGTAGCGTGGCAGCTCTGCTGGGTAAGGAACGCGCCGGCGAAGGCTAGCAAGACAATCGTCGGGCATCGCATAGGCTCCGGTGCGCTGACCGATCCTATCGCGTTCCAGGCTACCGTGACCGGCTGGAGCGCGTCACTGGCCCCGGCGAATCCACACATCGGTGTCGGCGGATTGCCCGCTTTGATCGAAGACGGTGATCCGTGCCATCCCCTCGCCATCCGGCGCCCAGAAGGCATCCCGCCGCCAGCCGCTGGCATTGAGCGGTTGGCCATTGACCAGCCAGCGTAAGGGTTTGACGCCACCCTTGGCCACCAGAGGCAAGTCGGCCAGGGTGCCATCGCGGTCAGGCAATTCCACCGTCGAGCCGGCGACCGGAAAAGTGATATCCAGTGGTGGCGTGTTCGTTAGCTTCGCCGGTGTATCCACGGCCGACCGGAAGTAACGTAGTCGCTCCGGCAACTGATCACGGCTGACCAGGAGCGTGCCGGGCGGTGGTGCCTGGACCTGGGCGGTCGGGACAGGCAGTAGATCGAATATTCGAAACAACAACGGTGCGGCGGTATTGCGCCCGTAATGTCCGGGACTAGGAGAGCCGTCCGGCTGACCGACCCAAACCCCCACAGTATGATCGGCGTCGAAGCCCAGCGCCCAGGCATCGCGAAATCCGTAAGAGGTGCCGGTTTTATAGGCGATAGGATGCGGGCTGGCGACGCTACCCGGTGTCAGGACGTTGCCAGGTGTTGGTGCCGTGCGCAAGATCTCAGCCAAATACCAACAGGCTGTTTCCGTCAGAAGGGCTTGGCCGACTGGTTGCGGATCGGCGGGGCCGAAGCGCAAGGGCGCCACTGTGCCACCGTTGGCAAAGCCGACGTACAGCGTGACAAGTTCTTCCAGCGTCACCCCGACGCCACCCAGCACCAGTGGTAGACCCGGTTGCGGGTGTGCCGCATTCCAGTGCAGGGGTAGCCCGACCTCGCGTAAGCGGCTCGCTACTCGTGCTGGCCCGACCTGGGCCAGTACCGCGACTGCTGGAATATTGAGCGATTGTTGCAAAGCTTCGCGCACCGTGACCTGGCCGGCATGGGTGTGATGAAAATTGGTCGGCGTATAGCCAGCAAACCGGCTGGGAACATCGTCGATCAGGGTTTCGGGATGGATCAGTAAATCATCGAAACCGAGGCCGTAAACCAACGGTTTTAAGGCTGATCCCGGTGAACGAATAGCGCGCACCATATCGATCTGCCCGGAGCGCCGCGCGTCGAAGAAATCGCTAGCCCCTAGATAGGCCAACACTCGACGGCTACGATTCTCCACGACGAGCAGGGCAATGCTGGCACTTCGTTCGAGCTGAGCTTGCTGTTGGCGGGCCAGGGCTTCCAGGGTATGTTGCAGATCCCGATCCAGGTCAGTGCGATGCAGCGTCGTATCGGGCCGCGCGGTGCGCAAGCGATCAGCCAGGTGCGGCGCCAAAAAAGGTGGTGGGCGATAGCGGGTCGGCAGCGGTTCCTGGCGGGCTTCGGCCACCTGCTGCGCGTTGAGTACCCCAAGCCGGCCCATCCGCACCAGCACTTTGTCACGGGCAGTACGCGCGCGTTCGGGGAAGCGATCCGGGCGCAAGCGCGAAGGGGCTTGTGGCAGTACCACCAGCAGCGCGGCTTCGGCTGGGGTTAATCGGCCCGGTTCCTTGCCAAACCAGGCCAGGGAGGCTGCCCGAATCCCTTCCAGATTGCCGCCATAAGGCGCTAGCGTCAGATAAACGCCGAGAATCTCATCCTTGCCGTAACGCCACTCCAATTGCAGGGCGCGCAGCATCTCACCGATTTTACCGGCCAACGTCCGTGGGTGAGGTTCTAACAAGCGGGCGGTTTGCATCGTCAGGGTGGACGCGCCGGAAACGGGCCGGCCATGCCAAAGCCACTGGCCCAACGCCCTGATGAGAGCCAGTGGATCAAGGCCACTGTGGTCAGCGAAACGGCGGTCTTCGTAAGCGAGCAACATTCGCAAATAGAGCGGATCGACCTCGGCCACGCGCGCTGGTAATCGCCACAGGCCGCCGGCGACGGTGAAGCTTCGTAATAGACGGTCGCGCGCATCCAGCACCAACACCGACGTTTGGCGAGGCTTTTCCAGCGGCGGCGGCAACCAGCTATCCAATCCCAGCAAGCAAGCGATCATTATCAGCACTGCAATCAGCCAACCGCCGTAGCGGTACCGGATGAGGCGCTGACGCTCCAAAATCTTGGTCGAGAGATCGGTCATGGTCGAGAGATCGGTCATGGCTCATGCGCACAGAGCGCCAATCGCTCTACCAGGCTGTTTAATGTCGGCCCACAAGGTAGGCTCACTTTGAGGGCCAACTCATTGTCGGCGCGGGTACGGCCAAGATTGATCGCGGCAATCGGTTGGTGATGAGCAGTTGCCAATGCACAAAAGCGATAGCCGGAGAAAACAGCCAAAGACGAACCAATCACCAGCAGAGCATCCGCTTCGGCGAGGCGGCGACATGCCTGCTCGACGCGGGATTTCGGCACGGCCTCACCGAAAAAAACTACCGCCGGTCTCAGTAGACCCCCACACGCGGGACAGTTCGGTACTCGGAAGCTGCCACAATCAACATCATCTAAATCCGCGTCGCCATCAGGACCCAGCGCTGCCACCAGCGCCGTAAAGGCCAGGTTATTCTCCGCCAAGGCGACCTGAAACGCCTCGCGCGCACCCCGATAAGGGCATTCCAAACAGACGACGCTATCAAGTCGCCCGTGCAAGTCGATCACCTGTCGGCTGCCGGCTTGTTGGTGCAGGCCATCGACGTTTTGTGTGATGATTTGATGGACGAATCCTGCCGCTTCCAAGCGGACCAGGGCCGCATGAGCGAGATTCGGCTGGGCGCGGGCGAACGTCGGCCAGCCCAACAAGCTCCGTGCCCAGTAGCGGCGTCGGCTATGCTCGCTGCGGATAAATTCTTGATAACGCATCGGTTCTTGGCGTTTCCAGTTGCCGTTGGCATCCCGGTAATCGGGGATACCGGAATCTGTACTAATACCCGCGCCGGTCAATACGCACAAATGGCGGTGGTGTTCGATAAAATCCACCAACAAATCCAATGGGTCTGCGGAAAAAATAGACATCTATGCGTGGAGTAAATGTTAGGAGTTACGCAGTTGAAATTCTAAGTGATTGATTAATGGAAAATTTCGGTTGTCTACCGCACAAGTCGATTTCTTTTAAAATCAGAGTGTTAGAGATCCAACTGCGTAACTCCTAAATGTAATGGCATAGAATCTGGGCTAAAATAAATACAGTGTGTGTAGGTCTAATGCTTGTACAATTTTATTTTAAAATCAGAACCTGTTTCAGCGGCGGTTGTCGCATTTCCCTTCGGGGAGTGAAGGGTTAAATGTGCGCTTGTTCGCGTGGTGATCATTAGGGGTTAGAGCGATGATTCCAGTTTTTGGTGAAAAATATAACTTTCAATGGAGTGATTTGGGTGACGTTCAGTTTGGGCGCCCAAATCTGGGACAACAGATGCCGGTGATGGTCTATCGCCTGGCTCAATACACGATGCGGGAAGCCTTGGCTCAGCGCTATGGCGATGATACGGCGGCAGAAATTCTGCGCGATTCCGGTTGGATCGCGGGCCGAGAGTTTTGCCTCAATGTAATGGATCGCGCACAACCGCTAGCCGCTTTTGTCGCGCAGCTACAGACCAAGCTTAAGGAATTGGGTATCGGTGTGCTGCGGGTCGAAAAGGCTGATCCGAATGATATGCTCTTCACCCTGACCGTTTCCGAGGATCTGGATTGCTCCGGCTTGCCGCTTTCTGGTAACACGGTCTGCGATTACGATGAGGGGTTCCTCGCCGGCTTGCTGTATACCTATACCGGTAAACCGTTCTCCGCCAAGGAGATAGACTGCTGGGCTACTGGGGATCGAACATGCCGATTTGAGGTTAAACCAGACCTATTAGCCGCGTGAATCGCCACTAAAAAACCTTATCGCGCAGCGCCATCACTATCATGACGAGTTGCTCAGAATTGGTGAGCTTCGTGAATGAGGAAGATCAGCGTTATCTTGCTGATGCAGCGTGCAGGATCGAGAAGCTGCTGATCTCGCGCACGGCCATGCCGTTGCGCCCAGAGGGACTGTCGCCAGATTTGCAAGCCTTCGCCGAGAAATTCGACCATCTGCTGGAGGCGATGGAAGCGTTGCGCCGTTTTGCCATCGCCCTTGGTAATGGCGATCTCAGCCACGAACCGCCGAAACGGCTGCATCTGTTGGATTCGCTGAAACAATTGCAAGCCAACCTACGCCATCTGACGTGGCAAACCCTGGAAGTGGCTGCCGGTAATTTCGATCAGCAAGTCGATTTTCTCGGCGAATTTTCGGCCGCCTTCAATAAGATGGTGGAGGGCTTGCGGGAGAAGCGCACGGCGGAAGAGCAAATGCGCCATTTGAGTTTGCACGATGCGCTGACTGGCCTCTATAACCGGACATTTTTTAACGAGGAGATCGAGCGGTTACGGTTGTCGCCAGATTATCCGGTCAGTTTTCTAATCGCCGACCTCGACGACCTAAAACCGGTCAACGACACCTACGGGCATCAGGTTGGCGATTTGCTCATCCAAACGGCCGCGCGGCTATTGGAACATGGCGTTCGTGGCGAAGATTCGGTGGTGCGGGTCGGCGGCGATGAATTCACCATTATTTTGTACGGCACGGATCGCACCACTGCAAACGCGGTACTCGACCGAATCCGTACCGCCTTGCACGCCTATAACCGGCGCAATGAAAGTCTCTCGATTCACATGTCGCTGGGTACAGCGACGGCGCAAGATGACGCCGACTTGGAAGACGCTCTGCGCCGGGCTGATGAAGCCATGTACCAGGACAAGGTGCAGCGCAAGGAAAAGCTGCGCAATGGTTAATTTCTGAAGTTCAAGGGATTCCTGACACCGAGACTGCTTGCGCCCGGCCGCCCGTCACTGGAGCAGAGCGACGGCATGGACGGCAATCCCCTCCCCGCGCCCGATATAGCCCAACCGCTCCGTGGTCGTCGCCTTGATATTGACTTGGTTGATGGCAAGACCTAAATCGTCAGCGATGTGAGTTCGCATAGTGGGGATATGCGGGGCCATCCGAGGCGCCTGGGCGATGATGGTCGCGTCCACATTGCCGATAACAAGCCGCTGCTCCCGCAACAGATCCATAACGCGCCGTAACAAAATACGGCTATCCATATCTTTAAACTCCGCGTTGTTGTCAGGAAAATGCTGTCCGATATCGCCTAAAGCCGCCGCGCCCAAGAGCGCATCGCATAGCGCGTGCAAGAGGACATCACCATCTGAGTGCGCCACCAACCCGTGGGAATGCGGTATGCGGACACCCCCTAGTGTAATTGCATCACCCACGCCGAATGCGTGAACATCGAAGCCGTGACCAATACGCATGATCGTTCATTCCTTGATGTTAGGATTGCAACTTAGATGAAATGGTTGAGAAAATTCAAAAGTCACTGGTTCTACTGGCATACCGGATACAGAAAGATCGCTGTTTTAAGCATGATAACGAGCGCGGTTGTTTTGTGGAGTTTTCTGGGGATCACGTCCGGATTTTCTATCGGTGCAATTCTAGTCGCCGTTTTGTTGGATACGGTCGGATTTTGGCTAGCCATCGTTTATTTGCTTTTAGTCAGACCCTATTTCCCCGATTGGCTTGGCTTACAGAGCAGTGCGGATACTCTGCTGATCAAGCAAGTCGTTATCCCCATGATCGTTGGTTTTTTCCTGAACCGGATTGTAAGTTTTTGCGTGGCAAAACTCTGTGGCTATAGGTTTGATGAAGGCCATTAAATCTATAATTTCAAGCTTTCTACCTCAAGATTCTTTCCAGTAATGTACCTCAGCGCCCAGGAAGTCCTGAAACTTTCCCCGGATGAAGCATCCGCCAAAGCGGCCAAGGGCCTGGTGATGCCCGGCAAATGGCCGAGCCTGCATCATGACGATGAAGCGGTGTGGGGTGAGTGTCAGGGCAGCGGCTCCAAGCCCTATCAGGTGCAGGTCGATCAAAGCGGCCCGACCTTTCGCTGTACCTGTCCCAGCCGTAAATTTCCTTGTAAACATGGTCTTGCGCTTCTGCTACTCCGCGCCCAGCACCCGGACTGCTTTGCCATCGCCGAACAACCGGCCTGGGTCAGCGAGTGGCTGGAATCGCGCCGCAAGCGGGTGGAGAAGCAGGCGGCGAAAGCGGTGGAATCCCCTGCGGAAGGTGACAATGCCGCCAAACCCGCGCCTGATCCAGCCGCCGCCGCCCGCCGGGAAGCCTCGCGTCTTGAGCAAATGGCTGCGGGCCTGGCGGACTTAGAGCGCTGGCTGGGGGATCGACTGCGACAGGGCTTGGCGCAATTGCCCAATCAACCAGCGTTATGGAACGAGCTGGCGACGCGGATGGTGGACGCCAAATTGCCCGGTATCGCCTACCGTTTGCGGCGGATCGGCGGCTGGGTGAATCGCGGCGAGCAATGGCCCGCCCGCGTGCTGGGCGGTCTGGGTCAATTGCAAATTCTGATAGATGCTTTTCGTCGCCTGGAAAGCCTGCCCGCATCGGTGCAGGCCGATGTGCGCACCGCGCTCGGCATCACGGTGGATCGGGACACCGTGCTGAAAAGCGGCGAACGGATCGCGGATGACTGGCTGGTGCTGGGTCAGCGTATCGAAGAGGAATCACGGTTGTGGACTCGGCGGGTCTGGCTGCGTGGTGCTCAATCCGGTCGAACGGCCCTGCTGCTGGATCACGCGCACGGGATGCGTCGCTTCGAGCAGAATTATGTGGCTTCAACCTGTGTCGGGCTAACTCTGGCCTTTTTTCCCGGCAATGCGCCGCTACGGGCGCTTGCGGTCGATGCAGCGCGCGCCCAGGAGCGGCTGATACCCGCCAATCCACCGACGCTGGATCAGGCGCTGGATGCTTTGGCTACGACCCTGGCGGCGAATCCCTGGCAATGGCCGCAACCGCTGTTGTACGGCGAGGGCATTCCCTGCCGTAACGGGACCGGCTGGGGACTGCAAACGCCTGACCGTCGGCTGTTGTCGCTGACGGTGAGCGATGACCACGGCTGGATACTGTTGGCGGAAAGCGGCGGAAAACCATTGACCGTGTTCGGTGAATGGGATGGCGACACGCTGCATCCGCTCAGCGCCTGGGCTGGCGATCTGGTTTGGACGGAAGAGGCCGCGCCGCTATGAATCCCCTGCACGACCTGGCGACTCAGACGCTCCTCGGCAGCGAACGCCGCCCGCCGGTGCTGATGTCAGTGGCAGGGGCTGTCGGCGATTTTCTGGACGCTGCCATCCCACCGGATACCGCTTTGGAAATCGGTGTGTTACGCCGGGCAGGCGTGCTGGCCGCCTGCGCCGCCGTCGGTTATGTGCCGACTATCGCTGCTGAAGAATCTCTGCCGCTTTGCGAAACAGAATCACAACCGCCGGTCACCGATCCGCACTGGTGTTCGGCGCTGGCCGAGATTTTTCAGGATGGCCCCGATTTGCTCCAGCAGGAAGCCCTGCGGCGACTGGCCGGCTATGGCGCATCGTTGCCGCCGAAAATCTTACCCGCAGCGCTCACCGTCGCCAGCAAAACGCCGTCGCTGCAACCCGCCTTGTGCATGGTGCTGGGTCAACGTGGCCGCTGGCTGGCGCAATTCAATCCCGATTGGCGTTCTGCGCTGAGCAGCAGCGATACGGAACCCGACCCGGCGCTGTGGGAACAGGGCACGCTGGAGGTGCGCAAGCTCTTTCTCGACCAACTGCGCCGCCGCGATCCTGCTGCCGCCAGGGCATTGTTAGAAACGGCTTTAGCGGAACTGGACGCCCGCGAGCGGCTGACGCTGTTGGAACAACTTTCGGTCGGTCTCGACCTCAGCGATGAGGATTTTCTGGAACAACGTCTGACAGATCGCAGCAAGGAAGTCCGCAATCTGGTCGCCGGTTTACTCGCCCGCCTTCCAGACAGCCGCTACGTCAAGCGCATGATCGACCGACTGTCGCCCTGTCTGCATCAGGAACGGAAGTTGTTGCGGCAACGCTGGGTGATCGAGCCGCCAGGCGCGTTTGGCGAAGACTGGAAAGCTGACGCCATTGAGTCCACTCGCGCTAAAAGCGAAACGCTGGGCGAGCGGGCCTGGTGGTTGTATCAGCTCGCCCGCGCTGTGCCGCTGGCGTGGTGGTCGTCTCAATTGGCGATGACGCCTACCGACCTGATCGGCTGGGCGAAGAAAAGCGACTGGAGCGAGATGCTGTTTCGTGCCTGGCATGAAGCCCTGGCACGGGAGCGTGATCCGTCCTGGGCAATCGCTTTTTTGGCAGAAAATAAATTGCCGGGCCTGACACTTGATCCCCTGGCGTTGATTGATTTACTGCCACCCGCCGAGCGGGAAGCCCACTGGCTATCGCTGCTCAAAAGATCCAGTCGCCGGGTTGGTTTAAGCGAATTGCTCAATCGCATGGCCCGCAGTGTCACCGCGTGTTCCGCCGACTTCGCGCGCGAGATGCTGCGCCATGTCCGCATCACGGTCGCCAGCGATGCCGGAAAATGGGATTACCCACTGCGGCATACGTTGCCCGAATTCATTTGTCTGGTGCCGGTACCGGTGCTTGAGGAGACCTTGCACAACTGGCCCATCGAACCGGAAGCCCAATATTTCAGCGAAACGCTGGCCCGCCTGATCGCTATCGCGGAACGGCGTAAAACCCTTCACCGCCCCCCTACTCCCCGGAATCCGTCATGAGCCAACTGCTGCGCGAACACGCCGAATCTCAATTTGCCGACGAACTGGCGGCCCTGCAAAAAGCCGATACCCGCGAGCGGCCCACCAACTGGGCGCTGTCGCCGTGGGCGGTCGTCACCTATCTGATGGGCGGCACGCTCGATAACGGTTTCGCCGTCAGCGCCAAATACATCGGCAATCGGCGACTGATGGAAACCGCCGTCTCCACGCTGGCGACCGACCGCGCCCTGTTGCTGTTCGGGGTGCCGGGTACGGCGAAATCCTGGGTGTCCGAACATCTGGCGGCGGCAATCAGCGGCGATTCCACGATGCTGATTCAGGGCACGGCGGGCACCAGCGAGGAGCAGTTGCGCTACGGCTGGAATTACGCGCAACTGCTGTCGAAAGGCCCGTCGAAAGACGCGCTGGTGCCGAGTCCGCTGATGCGGGCGATGGAACAGGGCAAGACCGCCCGCGTCGAGGAGCTGACCCGCATTCCCGCCGACGTGCAGGATACACTGATCACCATTCTGTCGGAAAAATCCCTGCCGATCCCGGAGCTGGGGATGGAAACCCAGGCGGTGCGCGGCTTCAACGTCATCGCCACCGCCAACAACCGGGATAAAGGCATCAACGAATTGTCCAGCGCGCTCAAGCGCCGCTTTAATACCGTGGTGCTGCCGACGCCCGCCACCGAGGAAGAAGAAGTCGCTATCGTCACCAAACGGGTCGGCGAAATGGGCCGCGCCCTGCAATTGCCCGGCGAACCGCCCGCCTTGAAGGAAGTCCGCCGCGTGGTGCAAATCTTCCGCGAATTGCGCAACGGCCAAACCGAGGACGGCAAGACTAAACTAAAAGCCTCCAGCGGCACCCTGAGCACTGCGGAGGCGATTTCGGTCATCAACAGCGGGATGGCGCTGGCCGGTCATTTCGGCGATGGGGTATTACGGGCCAGAGACATCGCCGCCAGCCTGGTTGGAGCCATCGTTAAAGACCCGGTGCAGGATGCGGTGGTCTGGCGTGAGTATCAGGAAACCGTGATGAAGGAGCGCGGAGATTGGAAGGATTTGTATCGGGCGTGTCGGGAGTTTGAATGATATATTTTTAATCTCTGAATCAACAAATATCTTACTGGAATCAAAACTGAGGATTAGTGAAGTGAAATATATTTTTGCAATTCTGCTGCTACTACAACCGCTCGTTTTTGCATCTGCTGGCGAATTACCAGCATTCCCATTTGTTTTTGTGATTGGCAATGCTTTGAAAGAGGTTCCTCCTGATTTGGCCAAGGTTACTTTTGAGGTGAAATCGTTCGATGAAAACCCTGAAAAATCGCTCGACATTGTTCAGAGGCAAACTTCAGAAGTGCTGGATTTTCTAAAAAAATTAGAAGTGCAAGATAAAGATATAGAGGCTTATCAGCTTGATAAACAAGCTATCCGACAGGAAAAAAATGGCGTAGATTTAAAGATATTAGGATACGAAACTAAGCAGAAGATCTTAGTTAATCTGCACGAAACTAAAAAATACTCTGTGTTAGTTGAAGGATTGTTAAAATATCGAAATATTGTTGATATTGATGCAAAATTCGATGTATCTAATCGTAAGGAAATCGAAAAATCATTAATTGCAGATGCGTGTGCCGATGCAAAAAATAAAGCTGAAAATATGGCAGATGGTATTGGGGCGAAACTTGGCTCTGTATTTTCTATATCGGATCAACGCATGGAAGCGGGGTATGGTAACTATGACTATATGAATAGAATGTTCAAAAAATCTATGTATAAGGGAGAGTCAGATAAATTAATTTTTATTCCTTCGACAATTGAAATTCGTCAGAATGTTCATGTCTTTTTCAAGCTTGCGGAACAAAAGATATAGGGTTGGCATTTTCCACGCCTCCGGCCATCATAGTGGGTGGCATATGATCCAGCTCGTCGCGCAACCGACTGTTAAGCCTACCCAGGTCGAGGATGGTTACGGTTTGTTGATCTGCAATAAACCAAGCCAACGGTGTTTAGACGATTTTGATGTTGCTCAGGCGATGCGGGAACACATGGATGATCGCACTTGATACCAACTTTCTGGCACGTTTTTCTTTGGATAATCAAAACGATCTGCAAGCTACTAAGCAACGCCCCTGAGCACGACGGATCATGGCCAATTCGACACCATTATTTGTGTCTCTGAATTGGTGATGTTGATTTTATCCTTAATACTGTATTGAGATGATAGTCTTCTATTACGGTTTGTTATTAGGGTTTTCGCTAATAATTGCAATTGGCCCTCAAAATGTTTTTATTTTAAAAAGAGGGATTTCTGGAAAGAATATATTTATAGTATGTTTTTTATGCGCATCTTCGGATGCTATTTTAATGTTTTTCGGTATTTATGGATTTGAGATACTACAAGGTAAGGTTAAAAATATAGGTGAATTCGCGCGATATCTTGGTGCAGTATTTTTATTTTCTTATGGATTGAGTCATCTTTACTCTTCGTTAAAGAAGGAAACGCGATTAATCATTCATGAAAATAGTAACAAGGATTCCTTATCCTTATATAAGACTATTGTTATATGTTTATCTCTTACGTTCCTCAATCCACATGTATATCTAGATACTTTTATTCTTATCGGTGCTGTTTCTAGAAATTATAAAGATAACCTAGTGTTTTTCTGGCTCGGAACAAGCACAGCTTCATTTGTATTTTTCTTTTTGTTGGGCTATGGCGCTGCTTATTTAAGGCCTATTTTTTCCAAACCAAGCGCATGGCGTATTTTGGATTTTTCTATATTTATTGTTATGTGTTCCATAGCTTTATCCTTGGTCTTTTAGTAACATTTCCCGACAAAGCCGCAAGATTTCTCATTCTTATATAAAGCAATTCTCCGAATAATGGCTAGCCATATCGTGCTACTTAGCGCTGCGTCATTTCTATTTCTTATTCCTAAAATGGTTCTATTCGATGATATGGCCGTGTCTTGTAGATCGTTTGTGATGATCCTGCGTTTGAGTATTGATCTGTACCGGATAGCGGAGTTTAGGCGTTATGACTGATACCCCCTTCCACCTCTTTGGCATCCGCCATCACGGGCCGGGTTGCGCCCGCAGCCTGATCCAGGCATTGGAGCATTTGCAGCCGGATTGTCTGTTGATCGAAGGCCCGCTGGAAGGCGAGGCGGTGTTGCCGCTGATGGCCGATGCCGATCTGGAGCCGCCGGTCGCGCTGCTGGTTTACAACCCGGACGATTCACGACAAGCGGCGTTTTATCCCTTCGCGGTGTTTTCGCCGGAATGGAACGCGCTGCATTACGGTCTGGCGCACGGCATCCCGACCCGCTTTATCGATTTACCGATGGCACATCAGTTCGCTCTCGCGCCGTCGGAGCCGGAAGTTATTGCAGCGGATGAGATCAAAGCGGACGACAACTCGGCGGGCGCGGTGAATCAAGCCGAGACCGGGGTCGAACCCAGCGAAACGCCAGAAACCGATCCTCGACTCGATCCGCTCGACTGGCTGGGCCGCGCCGCCGGTTATGGCGACGGCGAAAGCTGGTGGAATCATCTGGTCGAGGAACGCGGCGACAGTCTGGAATTATTCGCAGCGATCCGCGAGGCAATGACCACGGTGCGCGCCGAAACGCCCGGCCCGGAACGCTCGGCGGCGGCGCAACAGCGGGAAGCCTTGCGCGAAGCCCACATGCGGAAATCCCTGCGGCAGGCGCAGAAAGACGGCTTTACCCGCATCGCGGTGGTTTGCGGCGCGTGGCACGTTCCCTCGCTGGCCGAAATGCCGTCCGCCAAAGCCGATAACGACCTGCTCAAAGGCTTGCCTCGCGCCAAAGTCGCCGCCACCTGGGCGCCGTGGTCGTATCGCAATCTGAGCAGCGCCAGCGGTTACGGTGCGGGCGTGACCTCGCCCGGCTGGTACGAACATCTGTGGAAGGCGCAACCGGCACAACGAGCGGTCGGCTGGCTATCGCGGGCGGCGCGCTTGTTCCGCGAAGAAGGACTGGATTGCTCGTCGGCCCATATCATCGAAGCGGTGCGGCTGGCCGAAACGCTAGCGGCGTTGCGCGAGCGTCCGCAAGCCGGTTTGGACGAACTCAACGAAGCCTTGCAGACCGTGGTCTGTCTGGGCGATGCCGCCCTGATGCGGTTGATCGAGCGGGCGCTGATCGTCGGGGATCGGCTGGGCCGCATTCCCGCCAGTGCGCCGGTGGTGCCGTTGCAGCACGATCTGACGCAACAGCAAAAACGCTGGCGTTTGAAAGTCGAAGCGGTGGACCGGACGCTTGATCTCGATTTGCGCGAGGCCAACGATCTGGCGCGTAGTCATCTCTTGCATCGCTTGAATCTGCTCGACATCCGCTGGGGCAGGCCGCAACAAACCGGGCGCAGTGCGAAAGGCAGTTTTCACGAATTGTGGACGCTGCAATGGCAACCGGAACTGGCGATGGCAGTGATCGAAGCCAGCCGCTGGGGCAATACCGTCGCGGACGCCGCCACCGCCAAAGCGGTCGATCAGGCCCGGACACTGACCGCGTTGCCGCCGCTGGCCGCATTGGTCAATCAAGTGTTGCTAGCCGATTTGCAAACCGCTATCGGCCCGGTGACGCAGGCCCTGGAAGACCTCGCCGCTATCGCCAGCGATCTGGTGCAAGTGCTGGGCGCGATTCCGCCGCTGGTCAACGTGGCGCGTTACGGCAATGTCCGGCAGACCGATGTCGGCATGGTCGAGCAGGTGCTTAAGGGCTTGATTCCACGGGCGGCGATTGGCCTGCCGGGCGCGTGTAGCGCGCTGGATGATGACGCCGCGCAGACGCTGCGGGATGCTATCGCCGCCACCCATCAGGCGGTGCGCTTACTGGCCGATGAGACGTTGCGAGCCGCCTGGTTGCAGGCGCTGGAACGGGTGGCGCTGTTGCCGAATGCCCACGGGCTGGTCTGCGGGCTGGCGGCGCGGCTGTTGTTCGATGAGCAGGCCGCCTCTGTGGAAGGCACCGCGCTGCACATGAGTCAGGCCCTCTCGCCCGGCCATGAACCGGCGCTGGCGGCGGCCTGGCTGGAAGGTTTTCTGAATCAAAGCGGGTTGGTGTTGCTGCATGACGGTCAATTGTGGGCGCTGGTGGATGGCTGGCTGACGACTCTGACCGAAGAACGTTTCCGGCAGATTCTGCCGATGCTGCGCCGAGCTTTTTCCGGCTTCAGCGCCCCGGAACGTCGCCAACTGGGTGAACGCGCCGCCCGACCGGATAACCCGCTTGTACCCAGCGGCGCGCTGCCGGATTGGGATAACGAGCGGGCTGAACGGGTGTTGCCGCTGTTCCGTCAACTGTTGGGAGTCGGCTGATGAATCCCCCCTCTTCTGCGAACGAAACCCGCTTGCAACGCTGGCGGCTGGTCTTGGGTGAGCCAGCCCAGGATGCCTGCGGCGCGCTGTTGACCGGCGAGGATTTGAGCATCGACCGTGCTCTGACCGCGCTGTATGACGCCGACGGCCCCGGTGGCTTGCGCGGCGGCAGTGGCGCGTCGTCACCGCGTGTCGCCCGCTGGCTGGACGACATCCGCCGCTATTTTCCGGCGTCGGTGGTACAGGTGATGCAGAAAGACGCCTTCGAGCGGCTGGATTTGAAGAGCATGTTGTTCCAGCCGGAAATGCTGCAAGCGGTGCAACCGGACGTGCATCTGGTGGCGACGCTGATGTCCCTGCGCGGGATCATTCCGGCCAAAACCCGCGATACCGCTCGGCTTGTCGTCCGCAAGGTGGTCGATGCGCTGATGAAGAAATTGGAAGAACCGATGCGCAGCGCGGTCACTGGCGCATTGAATCGAGCCGAGCGCAACCGTCGCCCGCGCCATGCCGAAATCGACTGGGGGCGGACGATTCGCGCCAATCTGCGGCACTGGCAGGAAGAACATCAAAGCATTATCCCCGAAACGCTGGTCGGTTATGGGCGCAAGGCGCGGCGCACCCAGCGCGAGGTGATTCTGTGCATCGATCAGAGCGGCTCAATGGCGTCCTCGGTGGTGTATTCCAGCATCTTCGGCGCGGTGATGGCCTCGCTGCCCGCCGTGAAAACCCATCTGGTGGTGTTCGATACCGCCGTGGTCGATCTGACCGAGCAACTGGACGATCCGGTCGAAGTGCTGTTCGGTGTGCAACTGGGTGGCGGCACCGACATCAACCGGGCGGTCGGTTATTGTCAGGGGCTGGTGCGCGAGCCGCGCAACACCATTCTGGTGCTGATTTCGGATTTGTACGAAGGCGGGGTCGAGAAGAATCTGTTGCAGCGAGCCAGCGAACTGGTGCAATCCGGCGTGCAGTTCATTGCCCTGCTGGCGCTCAGCGACGAAGGCGCGCCCTCCTACGATCGCCAACTTGCGGCGAAACTGGCGGCGCTCGGCGTACCGTCGTTTGCCTGCACACCGGATCAGTTTCCGGCGTTGATGGCTGCGGCTATTAAGCGCGAGGACATTGCGCTATGGGCAGCGGGGCAGAATATTGTGACGGCCAGGGCGGAGGGGTGAGAGGCTTCGCCGCTGTATAATTCCACCCTGGTTAAGTTATGCAGAGCCGTATAATCATTTGTTAGACGGAAGCAATAGCGCTGAGGATCAATAATAAAAAAAATAGATGAAATTATCATAGATAATACCTTAAAAAATGCAATTAGTGCATATAAAGATTTAATTAAAAATGCTTTCAATAACAAAAATGTATCAATTTATGCGATAGGTTCTATATCATTAAATGATTACTATGTTGGTAAAAGTGACTTTGATTTTATAACAATAAAAGATGATTTATGGGGAAATAGTGATAAACAAATTTTAATCAAAATACATGAAGAAATATCAACAAATTTTAATCAAATCAATTTCGATGGTGTCTATTTAAATTATAAACAATTGCTTATAAAGTCCGAATTACTAAATGATAATCCATGGTATTTAGAAAATAATTTTTATACTAATAATAGTTATATAGTTAATCCTATTACATGGAAATACTTAAAAGAAACAGCAATATGTGTTTATGGATTAAATGATTTAAATGTAAAAATTACTAATAATGATGTAATTAAATACTGCCATGAAAATATTAACACATATTGGAAGAATTGGGTAAATCAGACGGAAAAGTCAGCTGTTCATAATTTAAGTGAATTAACAGCTATCATTGAATGGGGTGTTTTAGGTATAACTCGCCTTCATGCAACTATTTTTACAGGGAAAATTATTTCTAAACTTGATGCAGGATTTTATGCAAAAAATATATTTGTAGGAGTTACGCAGTTGAAATTCTAAGTGATTGATTAATAGAAGATTTCTGTTGTCTGCTGCACAGGTCGATTTCTTTTAAAATCAGAGCGTTAGAGACCCAACTGCGTAACTCCTAATTTGATAAAAAATGGAATAAAGTGCTAGATTTTGCAATAAATATTAGGAAATTTAATACTATATATATAGAAAATATAGAAGAAATAAAAAATCAAACAATTGAATATATGAAAATGATAATTATAAAATGTAATAAAATAAACGTCTAACAACTGGTTCAACTTGACAAATACTTCGTATTTGCAAGTTAACCAAATGTTAGGCTTGACATGAAATTTTCTTCACGACCCTTTTCAGGATTTATGGCATGACAGCATTCCGCGCTTTGCTTATCACGATTCTTCTCTCACTCTCTATCTATACACTCAAAGTGGGTTCCATGCATGGATGGAATTTATTGCCAATTTTCTTTGGTGATATTTTCGCCCTGAATTGGCCTGGACAGTTCAATTACGATTTCACTCTAATGCTGACTCTATCTTCTCTTTGGACAATGTGGAGAAATCGTTTCTCTGCTCAAGGAATCGGCTTGGGTATGCTTGCCTTGATGGGTGGCAGCCTGTTTCTTTCTACGTATTTGCTCTATTTGACGTTCAAATGTCGTGCAGATATGAAGCAAGTGCTCCTCGGAGGAAATGTCAGTCAAGCCTAACCTAACCAGTTGCTCAAGCCGATGTTGCTGCACAGCGCGGTTTAATTCAGGTGTATAGACTCGCTTAGCGACCTTTGGATTAGCCCTGTTACAGGCGAAGAAACTACTCGATGCCCTTGGAAGCCACCCGATTACCCACATCTTTTTATATTTTACAATCAATTGGTTGTGATGATTTAGTGCGGTTGTCAGCCGCCAAGAACCCTCGCTTGTGCAGGTGTTCCTAAAGGGTTTACTGATTTTCAGTGTCTTGATCTGCTCCGAGTTACCTGGAATCGCTTCAATGTCAATCCGATGATGGTCGGTAATATGTTGATTTATAAAATATAAATTCAAAGCAATACTAAGCGTCACGTAACATTTTGAGTATAAAGATAAAAAAGATGTGAGTCGCCTGATCACTGATTTCCAGAAAAAGCTCTGTTTAGAGAGATTGAAAAAGAGCTTGACTTTCCATTTTTTAGGTCTACACTCCGCACCCCATGAACAAAAGCCATCGCAACTTCAACCGCTTATCAGCTATCGGCCGACCAAGATCGGCGGCGCTGCCTTGTGCGCTAACGATAGATCGGATGCAGACCTGACGAGACTATAAGCTCGGAAGGTCTGCGTGAGGCGGCCTTCCGAGCGGGATTACCTAACCCCGGTCGGCGGCGAGCCTACCGGGGTTTTTTGTTGTCTGCGTTTTTGTCTGACGCGCGGCGGAACGATTTTGAAATCCCCGTCGGCAAAGCTCGAAACCAACCTGTCGCCGCACAGCGAGTCCGGTTCTGGATACCGGTTCGGCGCGCCAACGCTACCCATTGCACGGTGTGTGTCGGGCGGATTTGATGGGACTTCGAGGAAAAAGTAGCTCAATCGGTAGAGCATCTGATTTGTAATCAGACGGTAGGGGGTTCGATTCCCTCCTTTTTCTCCATGGTAAGCCTTGAAACGGCTCGCGGTTCGACTCCGCCTCATAGCAGTACCCCCGGGAGCCACCCCGGTGGGCGGTAGCGTATCCGGCGCTTCGGCATCGGAAGCGTGACCGACCCACAGCGCTCGTGCAGTCTTGCACGGCGTGGATCGCGCCGGGAACGTGAGCGGCCAACCGAACGCAGTTTAGCTCAACAAGGACGCTGGCCACTGCGTGAGGTCCGTCGTTCATCGACCTGGCATCGACCCGCCGTCCGCTGCGTGGGCGTGGGGTGGTACCCACTCATTCAACTGTTTCGATGTTTTCTTTCAACGACAACCGGCAGGGACAAGACGGAATGACATCCTGACGCTCGGCAGTGGCGGGCCGGAAACGGTGCCGACAGCAACACGCCACGCTTATCCGCCAGATGTTGGCGGAACAGGAAGCTTAAATAATCTTCATAAGGAGAATCAAGATGTTCGGTTACAAGCGTATCGTGATTGCCCAGAACGAGCGTGGGCTGCATTTCTATGATCAGCGGCTAATCACCATCCTGGAGCCGGGAATTTACCGCTGGCTCGACCCGCAGAACCGCCACGGGGTGCAGCGTTACGACCTGACCGTGGCCGAGTTCGAGCACCCGTGGCTGGATGTGCTGTTAAAGACTGATGCCGCGTTGGTGGAGCGCCATTTCCAGGTGGTGGAAACCAGCGACCAGCAGGTCGGCCTGATTTACAAGAGCGGTCGGCTGAACGGTGTATTGCCGCCCGCGACCCGTCGGGTGTACTGGCGCGGGCCGGTCGAGGTGCGGGTGGAGTTGATCGACATCGCCACCGATTACACCTTGTCGCGGGCGCACACGGCCTTACTGGCGCGGCCGTCGGCGGCGCTGGCCAAGAGTCTGACGGGCCTGACTCAGGTCGCGGAGGTAGAGGATAACCACCTTGGCCTGTTGGTGGTGGACGGTGAACTGGTGCGCACGCTGCCGCCGGGTTTACACGCCTTCTGGCGGTTTAACCGCACCGTGAAGGTGGAAACGGTCGATTTGCGCTTGCAGACTGTGGAAGTGTCCGGCCAGGATATTCTGACCAAGGATAAGGTTAGCCTGCGGGTGAATCTGTCGGCGGTCTATCGCATCGCTGATCCGGTGAAGGCGCGGGCCGAACTGGGCAACATCAGCGAATACTTGTACCGGACGTTGCAATTCGGTCTGCGTCAGACCATCGGTTCACGCACGTTGGATGTGTTGCTGGGCGACAAGGACGAGCTGGATCAGGAAGTCTGGCGTTACGCGGCCGAGCGGGTGCGCTCGCACGGGTTGGAAGTCGAGACGGTCGGTTTGAAGGACGTGATCCTGCCGGGTGAGATGAAGGACATTCTCAACCAGGTGGTGCAGGCGGAGAAGGTGGCGCAGGCCAACGTTATCCGGCGGCGCGAGGAAACCGCCGCGACCCGTTCCTTGCTGAACACTGCCAAGCTCATGGAAGAGAATCCGCTGCTGTTGCGCTTGAAGGAACTGGAAGCGCTGGAGAAGGTGGTGGATAAGGTGGATCGGCTGACCGTGTTCGGCGGGCTGGACGGCGTGCTGAAGGACACGGTGCGCATCAACCTGCCGCCGCATTGAGCGGCGTGGTTTCAGGCCCGGCGGCAAGGCCGGTTTTTTTTTAGCCCGCAAAAAAACCAGGCGACCCGAAGGCCGCCTGGTTTCTACTTTAAGCAGCCGAGGCTGTTAGCCGAGATCCTTGATACCCTGGATCAGGCCCGCCGCTACTTTTTGTGCATCGCCGTACACCATCCGGGTGTTGTCAGCGAAGAACAGCGCGTTTTCGATACCGGCGAAGCCAACGCCCTTACCGCGCTTGATGACTTGCACGTTCTTGGCGTGATCGACGTTCAGAATCGGCATTCCATAGATCGGGCTGGACTTGTCGTTGCGCGCCGCCGGGTTCACCACGTCGTTGGCACCGATGACCAGCGCCACGTCGGCGGTCGGGAACTCCTCGTTGATCTCCTCCATGTCGAAGATCAAGTCGTAAGGCACACCCGCCTCGGCCAGCAGCACGTTCATGTGGCCGGGCATCCGACCCGCGACCGGGTGGATGGCGAACTTGACAGTCGCGCCACGCTCGATCAACAGCTTGCACATTTCCCAGATCTTGTGCTGCGCCTGGGCCACCGCCATGCCGTAACCGGGGACGATGATGACCTTGGACGCATACGCCATCTGCACCGCCGCATCCGACGGCTCCATTGCCTTGAGGCTGCCGGTGACCGCTTGCGCCTCGCCGCTGCCCAAGGCCGCCCAGTTGCTGAACAACACGTTGGAGACCGAGCGATTCATCGCCTTGGCCATCATCAGGGTCAGCAGCGTACCCGACGAACCGACGATGATGCCGGCGATGATCATAGCCGAGTTGCCGAGCACATAGCCTTCCAGCGCCACTGCCAAACCGGTGAAGGCGTTGAACAGCGAGATTACCACCGGCATATCCGCACCGCCGATGGGCAAGGCCATCATCGCGCCGAAGGCCAACGCCAGCAGGAAGAAAATGGTGATCAGCGCGCCGCTGGAGCTATGGGAAATGGCGATGACCAGACCCAATACCGCCGCCGCCAAAAAGATCGCCGCGTTGACTTTCTGTTGGCCGGTAAAGCGGAACTTGGCGTCGTCCTTGAAGAATTTGAGTTCCTGCAACTTGCCGAACGCGACCACCGAGCCGGAGAACGACACCGCGCCGATCAAAGCGCCGGCCACGGCCATCACCAGAATGAAGGTGGGAGGCGCGGTGGCCTTGTCGCCGTGATCCTTCAGCAGTTCAACCGCCGCGATGGCCGCCGCCGCGCCGCCGCCCATGCCGTTGTAAATGGCGATCATCTGCGGCATGGCGGTCATCGCCACTTTCTTGGCGCCGTACCAGGCGATCGCGCCGCCGATGGCGATGGCGACGACCATCAGCAGGTAATTGCCGGTGCCCGCTTGAATCTGCGGATGAATAAAGCTGATCACCGTCGCCAGCACCATGCCGTAACCCGCCCAGACGATGCCGCTGCGGGCGGTGGTCGGATGCGACATCCGCTTGAGGCCGATGATGAACAGCGCGGCCGTCAGGAAATAGACTGACTCGATCAAATAGCCCATGACTTACTTCTCCTGACCCTTGCTGCTCTTGAACATTTCCAGCATCCGCTCGGTGACGAAGTAACCACCGACCGCATTACCGGCGCCCAACAGCACGGCGAGGAAGCCGATGAATTTCTCCAATCCGGTTTCCGCCTGGCCCAAGGCGACCATCGCGCCGACCAGCACGATGCCGTGAACGAAGTTAGTGCCCGACATCAACGGCGTGTGCAAGATGACTGGCACTTTGCTGATGATTTCATAGCCGAGAAAACCCGCCAGCATCAGGATGTATATGGGGGAGAAGAACTCGACGACTTGTTTCATGATTTCCATAACGCTTCTCCGATGTTGTGGTTAGACCAGCTTGCTGGTGGCTTCATGGATGATCTTGCCATCGCGGGTCAAGGCACTCTTGGCGATCACCTCGTCGTCCCAGTCCAGATTCATGTTGCCGTCTTTGATCATCGGCGACAGGAAGTTGAACAGGTTCTTGGCATACATTTCGCTGGCCGGAACCGGGAAGCTGCTGGGAATGTTGAGCGGCCCGGCGATGATAACGCCGTTATGCTCGATGGTTTCGCCCGGTTTGGTCAATTCGCAGTTGCCACCGGATTCAGCGGCCAGATCGACAATGACTGCGCCTTTCTTCATGCCTTCGACCATCGCGGTAGTGATGATCTTCGGAGCGGCGCGACCGGGGACGGCGGCCGTGGAAATGACGGCATTGGCGGCGGCAATGTGCTTGGCCAAGACGTCAGCCTGTTTCTGCTTTTCTTCCGCTGTCAATTCACGGGCATAACCGCCTTCGCTGGCAGCGTTAACGCCGGTGTCGATCATCTTACCGCCGAGCGATTCGATTTCTTGCCGAGCGGCGGGACGCACGTCGTAGGCTTCGACCATCGCACCCAAGCGGCGGCAGGTGGCAATGGCCTGCAAGCCCGCCACGCCCGCGCCGATGATCACGGCTTTAGAGGGACGAATCGTGCCCGCTGCTGTGGTCAGCATTGGGAAGAATCCGCTGGATAGGTTGGCGGCCAACAGGGCGACTTTGTAGCCGGACACCGCCGCTTGTGAGGACAGCACGTCCATCGACTGAGCACGAGAGATGCGGGGAATCAGTTCCATCGCAAAGCTGATGATTTTCTTATCGCGCAGCCGCTTAACTAGGTCGAGATTGCGATGGGGCAACAACACCGCCAGCAACGTCGAGCCATCTTTCATCAGCTCCACTTCTTCCAGCGTGGGGGCTTGGACTTTGAAGACCACATCGGCCTCGGCGTACAAGGCTTTGGCGTCGTCCATCAGCCGACAATTTTTATAAGCTTCATCAGCAAAAAAAGCGCTGCTACCCGCGCCCTTTTCCACTAACAGCTCCGCGCCGAGCTTGGCGAAGCGCTCGGCCATGGTCGGGTCCAAAGCGACCCGGCGTTCCCCCGAAACGATCTCTTTCGGGACGGCCATACGAACAGGCATGATGTTGTCCTCCTGATGTTGTTATCGCTACCGGACTACCCGCCTTAGCCGGAAATTAAGAACGAAAAAAGGCTTCATGAAGCCTCTTGAAGACATTGTGTTTATGATTGGCTCGCGCGTCAGCGGCGGGGAGCGCGCGACACTGTTAAAATAGTAGCTTAGACTTGAGGTCGCTGAAAGGTTATGGGTGAAATAAGCCCGTTGGGCAGGGTAACTAACCTGTTTTCGACTGTCGATTTTTTCGTTGTCAACATGGCTTCACAGTAGCAGGCAAAAATACCTAAACCAAAATTAAGGAACAAGTGTAGGTGGGTTATGTACGGGTTGGAGCAGCAGGTTTTGCACACGGATGTCACGGGGATGCCCCTGGAATGGGTTGATTACCAGCAAGCGGTGCGTTTGTATTACGCCGATCAGGTGGCCTATACCTGCGGTATCGTGCTGTATACCGTTCATGGGGGGATCAGTGCCCGTAGCGGTTGCCAGAGCGTTATCGCGGTCAATTCGATCATCGCCACCCAGGGTGGTGCGTATGCCCGATTGCGCGCCCGTGAGGATTACGTGCCGCCTCTGTCCAATGCCTCGCTGTTTCGCCGTGATTGCAATACTTGCCTTTACTGCGGCCTGACCTTTGCTGTGCGTGATTTATCGCGCGATCATGTCCGGCCTCTTGTACAAGGGGGTCTTGATCGCTGGAACAATGTGGTCACGGCGTGCAAACCTTGCAATCACCACAAAGGCGGTAAGACGCCTGAGCAAGCAGGGATGCAACTGCTGGCGATTCCGTTCACGCCGAATCACGCCGAATATGTCTATCTGCAAGGCAAGCGGGTGTTGGTCGATCAGATGGATTTCTTGCGTGCCCATTTCCCACGGTCCAGCCCGCTGCACCAGCGGCTGGCGCGCTTGTCTTGATGTCATGACTGACCACGATGCAGGTTTGGCTTTCGTTCCGCTCGCCCTTGGCCCTGGTGTGTTGCTGGAGTTGGGAACGATCCAGGTCTGGGGTTGGGCGGATGAGCCGTTGCGCTTACCGTCTGGGATGACGGCTTACGGGATGGTCACGACCGGTCAGGCCCAGTTGGCCGATGCGGAAACCGGCCCCTTTACCTTGAACGCCGGTATGTTTTTTATGTTGCCCGACGGCGGCGCAGTGAGCGGCGGCCAGGGTTTGGCCATCCTGCTGACCGGCTATCGTGGACTGCGGCACATCGGCGGCCCGCTGGAGATGGCGGGGCGCCTGCGCTATATCGACGGCTGTAGCGATACCCTGCTGATCTGCCCTCCCCGTTTGGGCGATCCTTGCTTGAATCACCTGCATATCCCGCCCCATACCGACCAAACCCCCCATACCCACCCTTCGGTGCGCATCGGGGTGATTTTGCGTGGCACCGGTGAATGCCGCACCCCGGACGGTGTGTTTCCATTGCAGCCTGGCATGGGCTGGTATATCCCGACAGGCTGCCTGCATTCCTTCTTTACGGAAGATGAATCGCTCGACGTGATCGCCTGGCATCCTGACAGTGATTTTGGGCCACGCGATGACGATCATCCGATGATCAATCGCACGGTGATTCCCGCCGCCTAGTGTTGGATCAGTTTGGGCACTGGTCCGACCGGCAACGGCGCTTCGACCATCTGTTCGTACCAAAGCAAGAAAGTCACCAGCATCCATAATTTCAGGCCGTGGCGTAAGCCCGGAACGCCTTCGATTTCATAATTAACCAGACGCTTGACGTAATCAGGATTGAAAAAGCCACAACGCTGGAGATTTTTACGGGAGAGCAGATGCTCGCCATAGCGGCGAAGATCGCCCTGAAACCAGAATCGCACCGGCACCATCATCCCCGACTTGGGCCGGGCGATGATCGGTTCCGGTACGAGATCCTGCACCGCTTTCTTGAGTACGCTTTTTTCGATGGCACCTTCCAGCTTGGTGTTGGGCGGACAGCGCATACTGGTTTCGATGATGCGCCGGGAAAATAATGGCGGTAAGGCCAGTACCCCATTGGCGGCCGTCATCTTTTCCACTTTGACCAGAATCAGATTGGCGCCCTTCAGCCGGATATTCATAGCCATTAACTTGTTCACAAACTCGCGCGGCTGCGAGGTTTGGAAAAACGGCTCCAGTAGGCTGACCATTGCTTCATCGCCACCGGCTTCCCGCAGTAAAGCAGGGTCTAGCAAAATGCCAAGATCCTGATAGCAGCGTTGAAAAGCGCGCAAGTAATTCCGTTCCAGCCAGCCGGTCGGTGCTTCACCGGGCAAAGGGCCATACAGTTGCGCCAGAAGCATCGGCAGATTTTTCGGACCGCCGAAACAGGGGTCGCCGCCCTCCCCGTTCAACACCACATCAGCGACTTCTGCCGCCGCTTGCGCCAGCAGGTAATTAGGGACGGTTACCGGATCGCCGATGGGATCATCCAGCCGCCAGATAATTTCCCGTAACTGCTCCAGAAAATTCGTGGGACGGATTTCCAGCCAGCGGTGTGCAGTCCGGTAGCGATCCACCATGAGTTGGACGAATTCGTTTTCACGGGCGTACTCAGCACCGAAATGCACTGAGAAGGTCGGGAAAGCGCGTTGCGGTTCCTGTTGGGCGGCTACCGCGAGCACCGCACTGGAATCAATGCCACCGGACAGAAAGACAGCGGGTGGTTGCTGCCCACTAACCGCCAGGCATTCGGCAACGGATTGCTCCAACGCGGCCCGCACCAATGCGGGGTAGTCATCTGCCGCACGGACAGTCTCCCCTTCCAATTCCTCAAACCGGAAATGCCGGCGTACCTGTACCTGGCCTCGGCAAAATCGCAGAAGCGAGCCGGGTTGTAATTCTTCGATACCGGTGAACATGGTGCCGGCACCGGGCACGAAGCTAAAGGTCAGATACTCCGGCAGCGCACTGGCGCGTAGCTGACGCGGTAAGGCAGGATCGGCAAACAGGGCTTTGATCTCGCTGGCGAAGAGCAGGCGGCCCTGGCAGACCGTCCAATACAGCACCTTGACTCCAGCCGGATCACGCAGCAAGTAGATGCTATCGTCCTGAGCAAAGGACAGCACGAAAGCACCGGTCAGGCTGGCAAGCTGCGCTTCGATATCAGGCGTTTGTCGCAGATCAACCAGCAGTTGTTGGCTGTTGATCGTCGGCCCGGTCGAGGGTTCTGCCGGGAACAGAACGCCGCCATAACCCAGAAGATCATGGGTCGTCTGTCGAGCCAGTTGCGATTCCTGGTTCCAGTTGGCAATCCCGTGACCGATTTCTACGGTTTCGCCAGTTACCAGGTGGCCGCGAATCGACTCCCAGCCCTGGGGGCAGCGATGGGCCAGTAATCCTGCCATACGGGCCAGCAACTTATCCGTCGGCGCTCCACAATAGCCGAATAGGCACGACATCAGGCGTCCGATCCTGGTTTACGCTTAGCCAAAGTCATCACCACCACTACCACCACCGTCGCCGCTATCACTGCCACTGCCAGGAGTCGGCAAAGCCAGCAGGCCGGCGAGTACCGCCGCGCCCAGCAAATTCAACAAAGGCTTTGGCCCGATGAAGTCGATGGGCATTCGATGCCCGGTACGCAACATGCTGGCGTAATCGGTGCTCAGCCTGCCGTTCGCGCGTCGGCCTGCCGGTAGCCACGGCAAGCGGGCTGTGTTCTTGATGGCTTCCTGGGAAAGCCCCAGATCGACGAGTGATTGCCGGGCCAGCGGCCAGTTTGTATCTGCGGCCAATTGCGCCTTGAGATTAAAACCCTGCAACGAGGCATCATGCAGCAGCTGCACGGGAATAGCCGGATGGTGCTTTAAGAAATGCCGACAAGCGGCAAACGCGGCCTGGGGATAACCGGAGCGGCTGACGATGACCGTTTTGTGGGTAGCGTGGAAGCGGTTGCGCACCAGCATATCCACCAGGTCATCGCGCTCCACCACCAGAATTCGTTCGGGTGCATACTGCAAATCTTGCGGGGTGGCGGTCACGGTTTGTTGCGCGAACGCTCGGCCGTCGGCCAAAGCGGTAATGGGGTGACTTTGCTGGTAACGGTCGAGCAACTTGCGCGCTTTGGAAAGCGGTAAGCTGATTCTCTGCTGCTGGGTTTTCCAGACACTGAATATCACCAAAATAATGCCAAGCAGGAGCGCGATACTCCAACTACCAAAGAAGAAACCGACAAAACCGCTGATGATGGCAACGAAAATCAGGCCGCTGACCAGTATTTGCGTCGCGCTCCGCTGCCAGTAGCGACAAAGCTCCAGGGTGAGCTGGGTCAGGGTGAAGGCATACTGGCCGTTGTCTGATAACCGTCGGATGATCTGCCGCAGCGCGTGGTCGCTGAGACCATCGCTTTTCTTCCGAAAGACGAACTGGTAACTGCACTTCCCACAGCGAGTGCCATCACGATACCTCTGGTTATGATTGCAGTCAGGACAACGCATTTGCTCGCTCTCCAGTAGCGGTCATGGTCGAGAATCAAGGGCGAGGTTGTTATTTTGGCATTTGCCCCTTACTAGAAGTGTACGCAGCAAATGTTTCACGTGGAACACCGGCCGTTGGTTTCACGTAAAACCTTGGCCACAAGCTGCCAAAAAAGTGGCGGCGGCAAATGTTTCACATGGAACATCGGCCGTTGGTTTCACATAAAACCTTGAGCGCAAGATGAATCCAACCCAGATGCCGGACTATACTTGCAAGCTCGATTTTTATACCAGAACCTATCGAATTGCTCGTTGACCGTTTCTGCGGATTTTGGAGGCGCCTGTGCGCGATGTTTCAACCTTTCAGGGGCTGATTCTGGCCTTGCAAGACTACTGGGCCAATCAAGGTTGTGTGCTACTGCAACCTTATGATATGGAAGTCGGCGCGGGGACTTTTCACCCCGCCACCTTTTTGCGCGCCATCGGCCCAGAGCCTTGGAGCGCCGCCTATGTGCAACCATCCCGCCGTCCCACCGATGGCCGCTACGGCGAGAATCCAAACCGCCTCCAGCATTACTACCAATATCAGGTCGTCATCAAACCCTCACCGTTGGATTTGCAAGATCTGTATCTCAATTCCTTACGGGAACTCGGTCTTGATCCGCTGATTCACGATATTCGCTTCGTCGAAGATAACTGGGAGTCACCAACCTTGGGGGCCTGGGGTCTGGGCTGGGAGGTCTGGCTCAACGGTATGGAAATTACCCAGTTCACTTATTTTCAGCAAGTGGGCGGGCTGGATTGCAAGCCAGTTACTGGCGAGATCACTTACGGCTTAGAACGGATTGCCATGTACCTGCAAAGTGTGGAAAGCGTGTTTGATTTGTGTTGGACCGATGGTCCGCTCGGTCGGGTGACTTACGGTGACGTGTTCCATCAAAACGAAGTCGAAATGTCAACTTACAATTTCGAGCACGCGGATACCGCCGCATTGTTCGGCTGGTTCGATACCTGTGAAGCCGAAAGCAAGCGTTTGATCGATCTGGGTCTACCCCTACCCGCTTACGAAATGACATTGAAAGCCTCTCATACTTTTAATCTGCTGGATGCCCGTAAAGCGATCTCCGTGACTGAACGCCAACGCTATATCCTGCGGGTGCGCTCGCTGGCGCGTGCGGTGGCGCAAGCCTATTACGATGCCCGCGCGGCGCTCGGCTTCCCCATGTGTACTCAGCAAACGGCGGCGAGCAAGGAGGCGGCTCATGTCTGAGGCCCGCGACTTACTAATCGAAATCGGCACAGAAGAATTGCCGCCTAAAGCCCTGGCCGATCTGGCGCTAGCCTTTGAGACCGGCATTAGCGAAGGTTTGGCAAAAGCCGGGCTGGCACACGACGGTATCCAGCGTTTTGCGACACCGCGCCGTTTGGCGGTGCTGATCGAGCGCTTACCGATCCAGCAAGCCGACCGCCAGTTAGAACGGCGTGGACCGGCTTTGAGTGCTGCTTTTGGTCCCGACGGCCGGCCGACCAAAGCCGCCGAAGGTTTCGCCCGCTCCTGCGGCGTCGGCATCGCCGATCTACAGCGCGTGGAGACCGACAAGGGCGCCTGGCTGATCCACGTCAGCACTGAAGCGGGCGCACCAACCGCCAACCTGATTCCCGGCATCGTCGAAGCCGCGCTGGCTGGGTTGCCAATTCCCAAGCGAATGCGCTGGGGCGACCGCGATGAGGAATTCGTCCGTCCGGTGCATTGGGTCGTGCTGCTGTTCGGCGATGAGGTGATCCCCGCCACCATCATGGGGATGGAAACAGGCCGGGAAACACGCGGTCACCGCTTTCATCACCCACAACCCATCCGGTTGAGCGCACCGGCCAACTATGCTCGGCAACTTGCGGCCGAAGGCAAGGTAATCGCCAATTTCGCCGAGCGGCGCGAGCAGGTGCGCGCCCAGGCTGAAACGGTTGCTGCGCAGTTGCAGGGCACAGCGGTGATCAAGCCAGCGCTGCTGGATGAGGTGACTTCACTGGTAGAATGGCCGGTGGCGTTGGCTGGCAACTTCGAGCAGTGTTTTCTCGATGTACCCTCCGAAGCGCTGATCAGCACCATGCAGGACAACCAGCGCTATTTTCCGGTGGTGGATACAAACGGCAAACTGCTGCCGCACTTCATCACCATGACCAACCTGGAAAGCCGCGATCCCGCCCAGGTACGCGCCGGTAACGAACGGGTCATTCGGCCACGCTTTAGCGACGCTGAATTTTTCTGGAATCAGGATCGCAAGCAACCTCTGGCCAACCAGCGGGAAGCGCTCAAACAAGTTGTCTTTCAGCAGCGTCTAGGCACCTTAGCCGACAAGAGCGCGCGGGTTGCCACCCAGGCTCGCTTCATCGCTGAACAAACGGGCGGTGATCCCCGATGGGCCGAGCGGGCCGCAGAGTTAGCCAAATGCGATCTGTTGACCCAAATGGTGCAGGAATTTCCCGAACTGCAAGGGATCATGGGCCGCTACTACGCGCTGAATGACCAGGAAGCCGCCGAGGTCGCGCAAGCGCAAGAAGAACAATATCTGCCACGCTTTGCCGGTGATCGCTTGCCAGCGACACCTACAGGACGCGCATTGGCACTGGCCGACCGGCTGGATAATCTCGTCGGTATTTTTGCCATTGGCCAGCCGCCTTCCGGGGCGAAGGACCCATTTGGGTTGCGGCGCGCCGCGTTGGGTGTCTTGCGAATTTTGATTGAGGGCCAAATCGATTTGGATCTGCGCGAGGTATTACAGCGCAGCGCGGCCACCTTTCAGCTCGCCCTTCATGCCGATCAGATCGTCGAAAGCGTTTTTGAATTTATCATGGAGCGGTTGCGGGCCTATTATCTCGACCAGGGCGTGCGCGCCGACAGCTTTGAGGCGGTATTGGAATGCCAGCCGGCCAGGCCCTTGGACTTTGACCGGCGAGTGCGGGCCGTCAGCGCTTTTCGAGAGCGGCCAGAGGCCACCAGCCTCGCCGCCGCCAACAAGCGGATTCGCAACATTCTCAAAAAAATAGAGACCGCTCCACCATCCCAGGTCCGGTCGGATTTGCTACCTGAGCCGGCCGAACGGGCGTTGGCTGAACGATTGGGCGAGCTTTCCACTGCGGTGATACCGCTGATGGAGCATGGCCGCTATGGCGATGCCCTGAACCGCTTGGCTACCCTGCGCGAACCGGTCGATGCCTTTTTTGATCAGGTGTTGGTCATGACTGAAGATACGGCGTTACGCGATAACCGAATCGCCTTGCTGAACCGGCTCAGCGAACTCTTTCTAAGGGTGGCGGACTTCTCACGCTTGCAGGATTAAAAACCAACGCAAAGGTTTCACGTGAAACATGGGTACCGTCGTCACACCTCACCAGCGGCGGGCCAATTAAAATTGCCGAATGAACTACTGAATGACTCCGATAAAATTAATCATTCTGGACCGGGATGGTGTCATCAACGAAGATTCTGATGCATTCATCAAATCACCGGATGAGTGGCTACCCCTTGCAGGCAGTCTGGATGCGATAGCCCGCCTTAACCAGGGCGGTTATCGGGTGGTGGTTGCCACCAACCAGTCCGGGGTTGGTCGAGGGCTATTCGATCTGGAATGCCTGAACCGAATTCATCGCAAAATGTACAAAATGGTGCAAGAAGCAGGCGGCACGATTGAGGCGGTGTTCTTTTGCCCGGATGTGGACGAGACCCACCCCTACCGCAAACCCAACCCCGGTATGCTGGTGGAAATCGGTAAGCGGCTGAAATGCGATTTACAAGGGGTGCCGGTGGTGGGCGACAGCGTGCGCGATATCCGGGCCGCCAGGGCTGCAAATGCATGGCCGTTACTGGTACGAACCGGCAAGGGCAGCAAAACGCTCACGCGGGAACGGGAGGTCTGCGCTAATGTGCCGGTCTTCGACGATTTATCTGCCGTGGCCGATTTTCTAATTGCCCGCGACTCATGACCTCTGGCTCACCGATCATGCCCACATCCGTCGGTTTTCTTGGCAAAGCAAGCCGCTTCATCCGCTCACTACTGTTTTCGTTGGGGATGCTGTCGTCCATAACCCTATTTGCCCCCTTGGTGGTGCTGGGTTTCTTTCTCCCGTTTCGCCAACGTTATGGTATCTCGCAGATCTGGGCCGCCTTCAACATCTGGTGGCTGCGCATCACCTGTGGGATCGATTATCGGGTAAGCGGCAACGAGCATATTCCCGACCGACCGGTGGTGGTGATGGCTAAACACCAATCGACGTGGGAGACTCTTTTTCTGAACCAGTATCTGCCACCGATGTCCTGGGTGGTCAAGCGCGAATTACTCTGGTTACCGCTGTTTGGCTGGGCGTTGGGCGCCTTGCGTCCCATCGCGATCAATCGCCAGTCGGGTAGTTTGGCGGTCAGACAAGTGATCCGACAGGGTGTGAACTACTTGCGGCAAGGCCAATGGGTGTTAATTTTTCCTGAAGGAACCCGCACCGCGCCGGGAACCCGCAACCGCTACGGCTTGGGTGGGGCGGTGCTCGCCACGCAAAGCGGCTGCCCAATTCTTCCAGTCGCACTCAACGCCGGTGAGTTCTGGCCCAGGCGCGGCTTCATCAAGTATCCTGGCACTGTCCAGGTCGTCTTTGGTCCATTGCTGGAAAGCGTTGACCGGTCGCCACAGGACTTGATCCGACAGGTTGAGGATTGGATTGAAAGCAACATGCGGCTCATCAGTGAGGTTCCAGCGCCAGCGCCAAGCCCTGCCACGGGCCAACCCGAATCATAGGAGCGATATCCATGGCTTTCGCCAGTAGCAGACATACCGTCAAGCGCTTTGATGCGGAAATCCACCAATTGGTGGATTTAGTCCTGGAAATGGGCCGGGCAGTGGAGTTGCAAGTCAGCCGAGCCGTCACGGTTTTTCGGACTGGTGATATCGAAGCGGCTCAGGAGGTCATCGCCGGAGATCAAGCGGTTAACCGTTGGGACATGGAGATTGATCGCAATTGTGTCCGTTTGCTCAGTCGCCGGCAACCGATGAGCACCGATCTGCGGATGGTGATGGCGCTCAATAAAGCCGTGAACGATCTGGAACGAATCGGTGATGAGGCCAAAGCGATTGCCGAGAGAACACTATCCATTTATGCACGCGGCGTCCGCCCGCAAGAGGCGATCTCCTTGGAAATGGAGCGATTAGCGCTGATCGCCGACCAGCGTGTCCAGCAAGCGCTCGATAGTTTCGCCCGGTTAGATGCCGAGCAAGCCTGGGCGCTGGCTCAGACTGATGAATCGGATGGCGTATTCGAGGATATCATGCGCTCACTCAGTACCTACGCGCTGGATGGCGAGCTGCCGATTGGCACAGTGATCGATATTGCGCTGGCGTTGAAAGCGTTGCAGCGCGTGGCCGAGCGGGCGCGCAATCTCGCTGAATACGTGATCTACATCGTAGAAGGGCAAGATATCCGTCACTCGAACGTTGTTTTATAAGTGAGCAAATCGACGCTGTAATGGCGGTTTGTGAACGACGCTCAATGGCGATTCTATTCAGCCGTGGGACTGCCGAATAGAACCCGTACAGGATTTTCAGTAACCCTTATGTTGAGGTCGCAGGAACACTCATAAACGTGATCCCACCCTGCTCCGCTTCCGCAGCACTCGCCCGCAACACCGCGAACAACTCCCGCCCCAAGCCGTGCTGGTAGCCGCTCAAATCCACTGTTTCGACTTGACGCATGGCCCATTCTGCATCTGACACCCGCGCTTCGAGCACCCCATATTCGCCATCGAGCCGGATCACGTCACCCGTGCGCACCTTAGCCAACGCGCCACCCGCCAAACATTCCGGCGTAACGTGAATCGCCGCTGGCACCTTGCCGGAGGCGCCGGACATCCGGCCATCCGTGACCAACGCCACCTTAAAGCCTTCATCCTGCAACACGCCCAGCGGCGGAGTCAGCTTGTGCAACTCCGGCATCCCATTAGCGCGCGGCCCCTGATAGCGCACCACGGCGACGAAATCGCGCCGCAATTCGCCCCGCTCGAAGGCCGCCATGAGTTCATCCTGATCGTTGAACACGATGGCGGGTGCTTCCACCACCCGATGTTCCGGCTTGACCGCCGAGGTTTTGATGACCGCCCGGCCCAGATTGCCGCTGAGCAGCTTCAGGCCACCATCGGGGCTGAACGGCCGGGCGGCAGGACGCACGATGTCTTCATCACCGCTCTGCGGCGGCGCCGGACGCCAGACGAGCGTGCCCTCAGCCAAAAACGGTTCTTGCCGATAGTGGGCCAGCCCTTCACCGGCGACGGTGAGGGTGTCGCCATGCACCAGTCCGGCATCCAGCAGTTGGCCGATCAAAAAGCCCATCCCCCCAGCAGCGTGGAACTGGTTCACGTCCGCCTTGCCGTTGGGATAAACCTTGGCCAGCAGCGGAATCACGGCAGACAAATCGCTGAAATCGTCCCAGTTGATGACGATACCGGCAGCATGGGCCATCGCTACCAGATGCATCGTGTGATTGGTCGAACCGCCGGTCGCCAGCAGACCGATGATACCGTTGACGATGGACCGTTCGTCCACTACCCGTCCGACCGGAATATAGTCCTGGCCGAGCGCGGTGATTTTCGCGGCCCGGCGCGCCGCCGCCTGGGTCAGTGTATCGCGTAGCGGCGTGTTGGGAGGGACAAAAGCCGATCCGGGCAGATGCAGACCCATGATTTCCATCAGCATCTGATTGGAGTTGGCGGTGCCGTAAAAGGTGCAGGTGCCCGGCGCGTGGTAAGACTGTGATTCCGATTCCAACAGCGCGTCACGACCGACCTTGCCTTCGGCGTACAACTGGCGAATTTTGGCTTTTTCGGCGTTGGGAAGACCGGACGGCATCGGCCCGCCGGGAACGAAAATCGCCGGTAAATGGCCAAAATGCAGCGCGCCGATCAGCAATCCCGGCACGATCTTGTCGCAGACGCCGAGGCAAAGCACGGCGTCAAACGTGTTGTGCGACAGCGCAACAGCGGTGGCCATCGCAATCACATCGCGCGAGAACAGCGACAACTCCATCCCTGGCTGGCCCTGAGTCACGCCGTCGCACATCGCCGGTACGCCGCCCGCGAATTGCGCCACCGCCCCTGCTTCCCGCGCCGCCTGCTTGATCAACGCCGGGAACCGCTCCAAGGGTTGATGGGCCGATAGCATGTCGTTGTAGGAAGACACGATGGCGATATTAGGCCAACGCGCCGCGCGCAAGACCGCTTTGTCGTCCGCTGGTGAAGCAGCGAAGGAGTGTGCCAGATTGGTGCAGGAGAGGCTTTTGCGTACCGGGCCGTTGGCCCGCGCTTGTTCGATTCGCGTTAAATAGGCGGCGCGAGTAGCCGCGCTGCGTTGGCGAATGCGCTCCGTGACCGCAGTAATCGTGGGATGAACAGCCATTATTTCTTCTCCTCTTGCAGGGGCGGCGGTGCCATCCCACCGGTTTTGCAGCCAACGGCGGCCAGGTCGCGCTGGAAGGCAGCGATGGCGCGATATTCCGCTTCGAGTTTGGTCGGGATTGCCAGATAAATCGGCAACAATTGCTGATAAACCGCCACGTTGCCGGTCATCGGTGTATGGCGGTGCATCGCGCCTACCATGCCGCCGATGGCGTTGAGTGAATTGATTCGGCCCAGCGCGTACAGCGCCAACACCGCCGCACCGAGGCAGGAACTCTCAAAGCTCTCCGGCACCACCACCTCGCGGTTAAAAATATCGGCCATCAGTTGCCGCCACAAGCCGGAACGGGCAAAGCCGCCGGTGGCTTTCATCGTCCGGGTCGGGCCGATCAACGCTTCCACAGCGGGCAAGATGCTGTAAAGGTTGAAAATGACCCCTTCCAACACTGCGCGAACCAGGTGCTCCTGGTGATGGTGCATCGCCAGCCCGAAAAAGGAACCGCGCAGATTGGCGTTCCACAGCGGCGCGCGTTCGCCGGTCAGATAGGGATGAAACAGCAAGCCTTCCGCACCGGGCGCAACCCGTTCCGCGATGCGGGTCAGCACTTCATACGGATCAATCCCTAACCGCTTGGCGGTTTCCACCACCGAGGCGGCCAGCTCGTCGCGCACCCAGCGAAACACAATACCACCGTTGTTGACCGGCCCGCCGATCACCCAATGTTGATCGGTCAGCGCATAACAGAAGGTGCGACCGGCAGGATCGGTCAGCGGCCGATCCACCACCGCCCGCAGCGCGCCACTGGTACCGATGGTGACGGCGACCTCACCCGGCCCAATGGCATTGACGCCAAGATTGGACAGTGCGCCGTCGTTGGCCCCGACCACGAACGGCGTGCTCGGTAATAAGCCCAGTTCCTGGGCCAGTTCCGGTTCCAGCCCGGATAAATGGAAGGTGGTCGCCACCGGCTCCGATAACCGCTCCGGCGTAACCCCAGCCAACTCCAGCGCCTCAGTGTCCCAATTCAATTGGGTCAGGTTGAACAGGCCGGTCGCCGAGGCGATGGAGTAATCCACCACGTAGCGTTTGAACAAGCGGAAGAAGACGTATTCCTTGATGCCGATGAAGCGCGCGGTGCGGGCAAACAACTCCGGTTGCTCGCGCCGTAACCAGACCAGCTTGGCCAACGGTGCCATCGGGTGGATCGGCGTGCCGGTACGCTGATAAATCGCCAGCCCGTTCCCGTCGTTTTTGATCCGCTCGGCCCATTCGGTCGCCCGACTGTCCGCCCAGGTGATGCTGCGGGTTAACGGCTTGCCAGCCCCGTCCACCGCAATCAGGCTGTGCATGGCGGCACTGAAGGATACGCCGATCACCTCCTCCGGCGCGGTTTGGGTTTTACGGACGACTTCCCGAAGGACGGTCAGCACCGCCGCATAAATCTCGTCCGGGTCTTGCTCTGCCACCACCGGACTGGGGGTCAGCAGCGGATAGCCGACCGCGTGATAGGCGAGCACCTTCCCATTGGGGTCGAAGGCGACCGCCTTGGTGCTGGTGGTGCCGATATCGACGCCGATAATGTACTTGGACATGGTTCGCTCCTTCCTTTTCTGGTTGGGCGTGCCGACACTGGACTGGCTCAGTTGGAAAAGGCCAGGCAAAGCGTGCCGGAATGGCGCGTACTCCGCCATCGGGCGGCTGGCTAGCCACCTACCAGATTGCCAGATCATTGCGACTGAACCAAACTGGAATTCAATTCTCTGACGAGCAGCTTGTGTCTCGCTTTCAACCGGACTGCGGCAAATGAAAATTCCCACGGTTAGCCCTGACGTGAAACTCTACAACGCAGCGACCCTGGATACGCTAAGCGTGGAGGCTGCGCACTCTGCGCGTTTGCGCAAAAATCTAAACGTACATCCGGTGCTGGCCGACCCGATCCAGCGCCTGTTCAATGCCATGGAACCGGGCACTTATACGCGGCCCCATCGGCACGCGCGCAATAGCGGTTGGGAGTTGATGCTGGTAATGCGGGGTGAATTTGCCGTGTTGTTTTTCGATGAGGAGGGTCTGGTCGTCAACCGCATCCCTTTAAGCGCACCGCGCGGTGATGGCGCGGTCGAAATTCCCGCTTACGCTTGGCATTGCGTGGTGAGCTTGGCGCCTGGCACCTTGATGTTCGAGATCAAACCAGGGCCTTATTCGCCGGTTGGCGACAAAGATTTCGCAGCTTGGACGCCTGCCGAGGGCGACTCTTGCGCGTCGGCCTGGGTCAGGTGGTTTGAAACCGCGCAGCCGGGCGAGCGCCCACCCGGCCCACCCGTTTGAGCAATCCACAGTGAGTGCGTCCGCCCTCAAGGGCTTTAGCGCATTGCGCCATCGGAATTTTGCGTTCTATCTCTCGGCGCGCTTGCTCGGCACCATTGCGGTACAAATGCAAAACGTGGCCGTCGGCTGGCAGGTCTATGCGCTGACGGTTGATGCCCTTGATCTGGGATTTATCGGGTTAGCGCAATTTGCACCCTTCTTCCTTCTGGTGTTGGTGGCCGGCCAGGTGGCCGACCAGTTCAATCGGCGCATGATCATCATTGCCTGTTATGGGGTCGAGTTAAGCTGTGCGCTCATCTTGCTGGTGTTCACCCTGGGCGGCTTTCAGAGCTTATGGCCGGTGTTCGCGTCGCTGGCCTTGTTTGGCTCAGCCCGCGCTTTTCGAATGCCGACCAGCCAGGCGATTTTGATGAATCTGGTACCGCTCCAGCATTTCGGTAATGCGGTGGCCATCAGTTCATCGACTTTCCATGTGGCAGTGATCGTGGGGCCAACGGTCGGTGGCATTCTCTATCTCTTCGGCCCGGCCACGGTTTATGGCACGGCTGCCGGCCTTTTTCTGTTGGCAATGCTGTTGATGACGTTAACCCATGTCGAACAGGCGCCCACACCCAAGGAAACCCCGAACTGGAACACACTCTTGGAAGGATTACGGTTCGTTGGGTCACGGCCGGTGGTGCTGGGGGCGATTTCATTGGATCTCTTCGCGGTTTTGTTTGGCGGCGCGACCGCGCTTTTGCCTGCTTACGCCAGTGATATCCTGCAAGTCGGCCCTCAGGGCTTGGGATTACTGCGAACGGCACCCGGCGCTGGGGCTGCGCTCATTTCCATCGTGTTGGCTTTCCAACCGATGACCCGGCGAGTCGGTTATTGGATGTTCGGTGGTGTTGCTCTCTTCGGCGTGGCGACCATCGTTTTTGGCCTCTCGCAAAGCTTCTGGGTATCGCTGGTGGCGCTATTCGTGCTGGGAGCCAGCGATATGATCAGCGTCTATGTCCGCCATCTCCTGGTGCAGATGGAGACCCCCGACGCGATTCGCGGTCGGGTCAGCGCGGTTAATGCCGTTTTTATCGGTGCCTCCAACGAATTGGGAGAATTTGAGTCTGGCCTAACCGCTGCCTGGTTCGGGTTAGTGCCGGCGGTGGTGCTCGGTGGAGTCGCCACGTTGCTGGTCACCGCGACCTGGATGTGGCGTTTTTCCGCCTTGCGGCGGATGGATCGGTTTCCGGGCAGCGACTGAGTTTTTTCAAAGCGCGAGTGCTGGGACCAATACTTCCGATGAAAATCACTCATTTTCAGAAATTCTTTTTCAAATCCATTCCCTTATACAAGCCGGCAACTTGTTCGGCATAGCCATTGAAGATCAGGGTATCCCGACGGAAGAAATCGCCAATGCGGCGTTCTTTTTTCTGGCTCCAGCGTGGGTGATCCACATTCGGGTTGACGTTGGCGTAGAACCCATATTCATCGGGGACTTCCAGGTTCCAGGTAGTGCGTGGGGGACTGTCGGTGAAGTTGATCTTCACGATGGATTTAATGCTTTTAAAGCCGTATTTCCACGGCACCACCAGCCGCAATGGTGCACCGTTTTGATCGAGCAGATCCTTCCCATAGAGTCCGGTGGCCAGCAAGGTGAGCGGATGCATCGCCTCATCGATCCGTAATCCTTCCACATAAGGCCATTTCAAGGCCCGACTCTGCTGACCCGGCATTCGTTCCGGGTCCAGCAATGTGGTGAATTCGACGTATTTGGCATCCGCTGTTGGCTTAAAGCGCGGCAAGATTTTATTCAGCGGGATGCCTAGCCACGGTATCACCATCGACCACGTTTCCACACAGCGCAGCCGGTAGATGCGTTCCTCCGCCATCTGGCCAGCCAGAAAATCTTCCAGCGAATAAACACCGGGTTTTTCACAATGCCCGGCTACAGCCACGCTCCAAGGTTTTGCCCGCAGATTGCCGTTAGCGCGAGCCGGTGCCGTCTTGCCGGAGCCAAGCTCAACGAAATTGTTATAGGAGGTAATGTCTTTGTAAGGCGTCAGCTTGAGATCATCCTCAGCCGCGCGGGCAGTCCGACTGGCAATCAACGGCCCTAGCAAGGCGACGGCGCCCAACGCAGCCGTCGATTTCAAGAATTCGCGGCGTCTGGCATACAGTTCGGGCGGGGTGATTTCGGAGGGTGCGATATCGGTCGGTTTCTTGATCAGCATGGCGGTCTCGTCGCGGGGTCGTTTGTCATCTGACCTGTTATCGCGTGCCAAGTTGCGCCATCCGCCCCGCCAATTCCTTATACTGGATGAGTGACCGGGCGCTGGCAATGAGCTGGTGGTCCGGCGCGACGCCCTTTGCGTCCAGGCACGTTCGCCTGTTTTGCGAACGCATCGCTGATCACCCTCATCGAGCTTTCATCATGTTGGAAAAACGCTTTGCGCTGCGAGCGCATGGTACGACCGTGCGCACTGAAATTCTGGCCGGCTGTACCACCTTTCTTACCATGTCGGCGATTCTGTTTGTCAATCCGGAAGTGCTCGGACAAGCGGGCATGGATCGCAATGCCGTCTTTGCCGCTACCTGCCTGGCGAGCGCGGTCGGTTCTTTGTTGATGGGCCTATTGGCGAATTATCCCATCGGCCAAGCGCCCGGCATGGGCATCAATGCCGTGTTCACGTTCGGGCTGGTCAAGGGCATGGGCCTACCGTGGGAAACGGCGCTAGGTGCGGTTTTTCTGTCAGGATTATTGTTCGTGCTGGTCAGCCTATTGCGAGTGCGGGAATGGTTCGTCAATGCCATGCCATCGGCTCTTAAACACGCGATCACGGCGGGGGTTGGCTTGTTTCTCGCCTTGTTAGCCCTACACGCTGCCGGTATTGTCGTGGCCAGCGCGGATACGCTGGTCATGCTTGGCAATGTCAAAGCGCCATCAGCGTTGCTGGCGATGGGTGGTTTTCTGCTGATGGTGGTACTCGATCAGCGCGGAATACCGGGGGCGATCCTGATCGGTATCCTGACGGTCACCGCGATCTCGGTCATGCTAGGATTGAGCGCTTTTAACGGTGTCGTTGCACTGCCCCCCTCGCTGGCCCCTACCCTGCTCAAAGCCGATATCAGCGGCGCACTGAACCCGGCAGTTCTGGGCGTGGTGCTGAGCTTTTTTCTGATGAGCTTATTCGAAACCTCCGGCACGCTGATCGCCATTGCCCAGCGTGGCGGCTTTCTCGACAGCCAGGGTCGCTTGCCTCGATTGGAACGGGCATTACTGGCAGACAGTACGGCGATCAGCATCGGCGCGCTCCTTGGCACCTCCAGCACCACCAGCTATCTGGAAAGCACTGCGGGCATCAGTGCGGGCGGTCGTACCGGCTTGACGGCGGTGGTGATCGCCGCGCTGTTTCTGGCGTGTCTAGTATTAGCTCCACTCGCGGCGATGGTGCCGGCTTACGCCACCGCGCCAGCATTGTTGTATGTCGCCATTTTAATGCTGCGCAGCTTGGCAGCATTAGATTGGGACGATTTGACCGAAACGGCACCGGCCGTTTGTTGCGTAACGGTGATGGCTTTCACGTTTTCCATCGCCGATGGCATCGCCTTTGGTGTGCTCTGTCACGTTGCGCTGAAACTGTTAACGGGCCAGTCCAACCGCATTGGCCTGCCGATGGCGGTGGTGGCCGGTTTGTTTCTGGCGCGCTATGGGTGGCTGTAGCGGACGGTGCGTCTAGCGGTCGAGCAGGCTATAGGGAGTGACTCGCCGCAAGAAACCAGGAAACCACGTCTCGCCTGGCAGTAAGCGCTGAGTCATACCACGATAGGTGTCGCGATTCAGCATGAAATCGGTGAAGGGTTTACTAGGCGGACAGAGCAAAAACAGCCCGGCCACAAGCAAATACAAAGCGACCGTACCCAGGGGTTGGTTAAAGCTGCCGAAGCTGAAGGCGGTGCCAAACGAGCTTTTCAGGAGTTTCCTGCCAAAAAGGTCAACACTGTAAAATTCGTCCAGCAGCAAATGCACGATAAACCCCAAGGTGACGAAGGTGCCGCAGAGCCACGAATGCACGACTGAAGCGGCGAAAAGATGAAAAGCGGTCGCAGTCGTTAGCAAGCCTAAGCCGATGCCCATTGGTACGGTATGGATCAGACCACGATGCGCGGTAAATCGGTCGAGCAAGCTGAACACACCATAGCGGATCAGAAAAAAAGCGGCCATCCAGAGGATGACCAGCTCCACCAGCGAATAGCGGCGACCAAAGGTGAACACCACGAGAAAGCCCGCAACCACCGCCAGCGCCATGAAGGCGATCCGCACCGGTACGGAGGTCGGCAAATCAATATCCGGCAACAAACCGCCGATGGTCCCCAAGACAAAGTAGCCGATGACCGCCTGATGGGGTGCTGCGCCCGACATCACCAAGACGGTGGCGGCCAAACCGCTGACCGCCGCCGCCCCCAACAGATGCGTATTGAAATTCGCCATCTCACCCTTGCAACAGCAAGTTGCGCAGATCAATGATGGCGGCGTTAGCCCGTGAGATGTACGAGGCCATGATTAATGAATGGTTGGCCACCAGCGCAAAACCGGTGCCATTGAGAATCATCGGACTCCAGATAAAGGCTTGGGTATTTTCCAGCTCGCGGATGATTTGCTTGAGCGAGACCACCGCGTTCTTATTAGCCAGAACATCGCCGAAATCAATTTCGACAGCCCTCAGCGCATGGATCAATGCCCAGGTGTAGCCACGCGCTTCAAAAAACACATTGTCGATTTGCAACCACGCGGTTTTAACCTGAGTCTGATCGGGCGTCGGCGTCGATTGGCGAGCATTGGGGTCACCGGCTAAATTCGTGTTAAACCGTGTTTGACCCACGCTGGATGCCAGCCGTTGCGCCAAACTGCCCAGACGCTTTTCGACTACTTGCAGATAGGTGCTTAAATTATCGGCCCGCGCAAAGAACTGGCCGTCTTGTGCCTTATCATCGGCCAGCCGATTCAGATAACGATGCAGCGCTGCAATGCCGTCGCGATATTCAGACTCTGTTGACGGCAAAATCCAGGAATTCGAATCATAGCTGAACTTGGGATCAGCAACTTGTAAGTCCTTGTCCTCAATGGATTGCGTTTGGGAGCGGCTGAAATCATTGCGTAGCGTCCGCACCAGATCGCGCAGTTCGGTCAGTACACCGAATTCCCATTCAGGAATGTTATCGAGATAGACGCCTGGCGGCGTAATGTCATTGCTGAGATAGCCGCCTGGTTTGTCCAGTAGCGTCTCAGCAACACGAATAGCGGTCGCTGTGGTCACGTAGCCCGGCACCAGTTTTTTCGGATCGTTTTGTGCCATCTCTAGCGCGGTTGCCCGCACATCGAACCCGCCGGGTGAGCGTGACCAGATGAAACCCAGCACGACCACTGCGATGCAGTAAGTCACTAAAAACAAACCCAGCGTCCACCATAATCCCTTTTCCTTCCAGGTACGCGGATGGTAATAAGTGGCCACTTTGGTGACTTTTTCGCCAATCTTAGGTTTGGCGGCTGATGCCGACCCGCCGGTATCCACTAGGTTTTCTTCACTCATCATCTACTCCTCACGATTTTTGTTAAAGGTCGAGATCAAAGCCGCTGAATGCGTTTCAGTTGGTCTTCCAGCTTGGTGATGGCGGTTTGGAGTTCCGCCAGGCGAGTACGTTCCTTTTCGACGACATCCGCAGGCGCGCGACCGATAAAATTGGCGTTGCCAAGCTTAGCCGCAATCCGTTCCGCCTCCTGACGCAGTTTGCCGATTTCTTTGGTCAGGCGGGGAATTTCCGCCGCTTTGTCGATCAAGCCGGACATGGGAATCAGCACATTCATGCCGCCAACCAGTGCTGTGGCCGCTTCTGGCGCTGGCTCGTTTGCGCTCAACCAGGTGATGGACTCCAACCGACCCAGCGTTAGCAATGCGCGCCGTTGCCGTTCCAACCGCGCTTGATCTTCAGCCAAACCGTGCTGCAACAAGATGGGCAATGGTTTACCAGGGGCGATGTTCATTTCGGCGCGGATACGACGGACGCCCAGCAGGAATTGCTGAAGCCACTCAATATCGGCCACCGCTGCGGCGTCGATGAGTGCTTTATCCGCTTCGGGATAGGGCTGGCGCATAATCGTTTCGCCGCTCACCCCGGCCAGTGGCGCGACCCGCTGCCAGATTTCCTCGGTGAGGAATGGCATGAGTGGATGCAGCAGTCGCAGCAGGGTTTCCAGCGTCCGCACCAAGGTCTGCCGCGTGCCGCGTTGAGCCGCTGTCGAACTGGCAGGATCGGTCAACACCGGCTTGGCCAGTTCCAGATACCAGTCGCAGAATTCGTTCCAGGTGAATTCGTAGATGGCCTGCGCCATCTGATCGAAACGATAGCCTTGCACCGCTGCGTGGGTTTCGCTGATGGTGTGTTGTAAGCGCGACAGAATCCAGCGGTCGGCCTGGCTCAGTTCAATATCGCCACCGTTAACACCGGTGTCCTGGCCCTCGGTGTTCATCAACACGTAGCGGGCGGCATTCCAAAGCTTGTTGCAGAAATTGCGGTAGCCCTCGATCCGCCCCATGTCGAACGCCACATCGCGGCCGGTGGTCGCCAGGGCAGCGAAGGTAAAGCGCAAGGCATCGGTGCCGTGGGCGCGGATGCCGTCGGGGAACTGCCTGCGTGTGTCTTTTTCGATGCGCGCGGCCATCTGTGGCTGCATCAGGCCAGTGGTGCGCTTAGCGACCAAAGCATCCAAATCGGTGCCATCGATCAAATCCAGCGGGTCGAGGACATTACCTTTGGATTTCGACATCTTCTGGCCGTCCTGATCGCGCACCAGACCGTGGATGTAGACCTCGCGGAACGGCACATCGCCCATAAATTTCAGGCCCATCATGATCATCCGGGCGACCCAGAAGAAAATAATGTCGAAGCCGGTGACCAGCACGCTGGTCGGATAGAAGGTCTTGAGGGCTGCGGTGTTTTCCGGCCAGCCGAGCGTGGAGAATGGCCACAAGGCGGAGGAAAACCAGGTATCCAGCACGTCCGGGTCTTGTTCCAGCGCCACCGTCGGGCCGAGCTGATGTTTTTCGCGGACTTCCGCTTCGTTGCGCCCGACGTAGACTTTACCACTCGGATCGTACCAGGCCGGAATCCGATGGCCCCACCAGATTTGTCGGCTGATGCACCAATCTTCGATGCGGTACATCCAGTCGAAATAGGTCTTTTCCCAGTTTTCCGGGATGAATTTGATCTTGCCGGTCTTGACGGCGGCGATGGATGGTCCCGCCAGCGGCCCGGTTTTCACATACCACTGATCGGTCAGAAACGGCTCGATCACCGCTTGGCTACGGTCGCCACGCGGCACCATCAGCTTGTGCGGCTTGATCTCCTCCATCAATCCCAGTTCTTCCAGATCGGCCACCACCCGCTTGCGGGCCTCGAAGCGATCCAGACCGCGATAAGCAACGGGGCCGTTGTCGTTGATTTTGGCGCCGGCGGTGAAGATGTTGATGATCGGCAGTTGATGGCGCTGGCCGACCGCGTAGTCGTTGAAATCGTGGCCCGGCGTGATCTTGACGCAGCCGGTGCCAAAGGTGGGATCGACGTACTCATCGGCGATGATCGGAATTTGGCGATCCGTCAGCGGTAAGGCGACATGCAGGCCGATCAAGCGCTTATAGCGCTCGTCATCGGGATGCACCGCCACGGCGGTATCGCCCAGCATGGTTTCCGGCCGGGTGGTGGCCACGATCAAATCGCCGCCGCCTTCGGCCAGCGGATAGCGGATATGCCACATAAAACCGCTTTCTTCGGCGCTGGCCACTTCCAGATCGGACACGGCGGTATGCAGCACCGGGTCCCAGTTCACCAGCCGCTGACCGCGATAGATCAGACCTTCTTCATACAGCCGGACGAAGACCTCGCGCACCGCGGCCGACAAGCCCTCGTCCATAGTAAAGCGCTCCCGCGCCCAATCCACCGATGCGCCCATCCGCCGCAACTGGCGGGTGATAGTGCCGCCCGATTCCGCTTTCCAGGTCCACACCCGGTCAATGAACGCCTCGCGGCCCAGATCGTGCCGAGTTTTGTTCTCACCCGCTAACTGCCGCTCCACCACCATCTGGGTGGCGATGCCGGCGTGATCGGTACCGGGCTGCCACAGCGCGTTGCAACCCTTCATCCGGTAATAGCGGGTCAGCGCGTCCATGATGGTGTCCTGGAAGGCGTGGCCCATGTGCAGGGTGCCGGTGACGTTCGGCGGTGGGATCATGATGCAGTACGACTGGCCCTGGCCGCCGGGCGCAAAATGGCCGCGCTCCTCCCAAAAGGTGTACCAGCGTTCTTCAATGGCGTGCGGTTCGTAAGTCTTGTCCATGATGGTTATCGGTTGTTCAGGCTTGGACGGGTGCGCCGGCGCGCGAAATGCGGACTATCATAATGAAGTGTGGAGTATACCGCTTGCTTTGGCGGATTGGATGGCGCTCTAAGCCGCGCCTAAAGTTGATCGGGAGTGAGGATCGGCCTCGAAGCCTCTACTCCCGTACTGGATCGTAGGAGATTCCCATGGGCTTCATTGAACATTATGACGATCTACCGATGGATTGGGTGGGCGATTGGGCGGGACGCCGCGCGGCCTTGACCCCGCGCCACATTGCGCTTTACGACTCTTTCACCCAAAAATCCTATACCTTCCAGGATCTGAACGACCGGGCCTGTCGGGTCGGAACCTATCTGGCGGATACGCTGGGACTGGGCAAAGGCGATGTGATTACGCTGATCTGTCGCAACCGGATCGAAGCCATTGATCTTTATCTGGCCTGCGGCAAGTTGGGCATTATCCTCGCTCCCTTGAGCCAGCGCCTGAAAAAACCGGAACTGGATGACTTGCTGGCGCGGCTTAAACCGCGCGTGCTGGTACACGAAAATGCGTTTGCCGAACTGGTGGCAACCCTGGCGGTTCCAGGGTCGGTACAAGCCGTCATCGAGATCGACGGCGCTCAAAACCCATTCGAGAACGTCATTCTCAAAACCGAAGCCAGAGCCATCAATATCCCGCTGGCGCTGAATGATATCTCGCTCTACGTCCACACCGGCGGCACCACCGCCGTACCGAAAATTTGCATCGTCTCGCACCGGCAGATGGTCTGGAATTCCTTCGATATTCTGGCGACCGGCATCGTCGGCGCGTTTCGCAGCGTCTTGATCACCTTTCCGTTTTTCCACATCGGCGGTTGGAACACCTTTACCCCGCTGCTGCACGCCGGTGTTACCAGTGTGTTGCTGCGTGAATTCAATCCCGGCCTGATTCTGGAATTGATCCACGAAGGGCGGGTCGAGAACTTTGGCGCCGTTGAGGCCATGCTGCAATTTTTGATCGCCCATCCGAAATTCGCCGAGACCGATTTTTCCAAGGTGAAAGCGATCACCGCCGCCGCCGCACCGTGTTCGAAAGCGGTGATGCAGGTCTTTTTGGATAAAGGCATTCCGATCAGTCAGACCTACGGCATGACCGAGGCCGGACCTTCAAACTTTGCCTATATTGCCCGCACTGATTCGCTGGAAGAATTGCTGACGAATTCAGCCAGTATCGGCACCTCGATGTTTCACTGTGACGCCAAAATTGTTGATCGGGATTCCGGGCACGAAGTCGCGCCCGGCGAAGTCGGGGTGCTGTGTCTGCGCAGCCCGCACAATTTTGATGGCTATCTGAACGACCCGGCGCGTACCGAAAAAGTGATCAGCCCGGAGGGCTGGGTTTATACCGGCGACTTGGCGGTACGCGATCAGGACGGTCTGGTGTGCATCCAGGGACGGGCCGACAATATGTTCATCACCGGTGGCGAAAATGTTTCACCGGAAGAAATCGAACAAGCGTTGATGAAGCATCCGGCCGTCGCCGGTGCTATTTGTGCCGGGGTTCCTGATCCAAAATGGGGCCAGGCGCCGGTTGCGCTGGTGGTATTCCATGCGGGTAAGACCGTGGCCGAGGACGAACTGAAGCATTTTTGCCGGGAGCATCTGGCCGGTTACAAGGTACCCAAAGAAATCCGCGCCGTGGCGAGTTTACCGCTGACCGGTGCCGGTAAGCTGGATCGTCATACCGTCGTTGGGCTGTTTGCCTGAAACGCTGACGTTAACGCATTTGCCGGTTGGCGTAAGGACGAGGAGGCGCCTTCTGGCGCCTATGTGAAGCAGGGTGGTCTTCCTTGACTACGATGCGGTTTCAGGGTGAGTTTAATGCCGCCGCCCCCCCAATGGACGAGCAACCCCAGTAGGGAGGAGAGGGCGACCAGCATCCACGGTGCGTCGATAGGGACGGCGGTTGCGTTGCTGCTGATGGGGCCACGCGCAAACGTCACCCCTATGGTCTGATCGGGGCTATTGGCCGTGAGATTGCTGACGGTGCAGGTGCCGGTGCCGTCGTTGTTATTAGTGCAGTTACTGTAGCTGCTAAGTTGCCAGCCGCTGGCCGGTGTGGCGGTGCAGACGTAGCTAAAAGTGATGCCATCATTGTTTACCTGACCCAGTGCACAGGTGAGGGTGCCTGAACCCGTGATGGTGGTGGTAACGGTGTGCCAGCTTAGCTCGACTTTCCCCATTGGTTAGGGATTGCGCTGAGGCCGGGAGCTAGCAACCATGACGATTTCTTTCCGACCAAAGAGAGAAGTTCATGGGGATACGACCTCCCGACGTGCGCACGATTATAGAGGTGTTTAGGCCGTTATTCAGCGAGCGGGTCTGGCCGCATGTCCAGCTTCTTCTAGTTGGCGCACTGTTAACAGTGGGGCGACGGACGGTGACGGGGGTGTTACGGACGATGGGATTGAGTGGAGAGCGACGGTTCAAAACCTACCATCGGGTGTTAAGTCGGGCGCGCTGGTCTGGACTGGCCACGAGTCGAGTGTTGCTGGATCTACTGGTCAAGACCTTCGTGCCCACTGGCCCGCTGGTCATGGGACTGGATGATACGATTGAACGGCGTTGGGGGCCGAAGATCGCCACGCGCGGGATTTATCGCGATCCGGTGCGTTCCAGTCGGGGTCACATGATCAAAGTCAGTGGACTGCGCTGGTTGAGCCTGATGTTGCTGACACCGAT
>NZ_CBTJ020000055.1 GCF_001051235.1 Candidatus Competibacter denitrificans Run_A_D11
ATTGTTGACCATCCTCAATGCCATCCTCAAGACCAACTCCCCTTGGCAGCCTCCCGCAGAGTGCAGGCCATGAGATGACAACACAGTTGCTCTCCCTCAAAAGGAGAGGGGCGTTTCATCACAACCGGTAGTGCAGCGGGTTACGGTTTAGTCCAGACACCGTTGCCGGTGGGGTGGTCATTCCGCCACTCGTCGTAGCGCTCGCCGTTGAGAAAGGTCATGACACTTCGACCCTTTGGCTGGCCATTCTGGATTTCACCCTCGTAGCGTCCATTAGAATAGGTCAACACACCCTAAAAAAGTACAGGTGATTCATTGTAAATGCAGTTTGATAGAAGGTTTGCAACATACAGCCTCCAAGGTTTTCAGGACGGTTCAATCTGGTATTTTTTACCTCAGAACCCTATCATGACCAGTATCATGACTATAGTTTTACAGAGGGCCGAATGATGAAGACCGTCTCCAAAGGGGTGCTCAAAGCAAAAATGCTGGCGTACTTTCGGGAAATCGAAACTACTGGAGAAGCGTTGATTATCACCAGCAACGGGCAACCGGTGCTGAAAGTGATTCCCTATCAACCGGAAGCAACGGTAGAGGCCGTGTTTGCCGATGTGCGCGGTCGCCTTCAAGAACATGGGGATTTACTGGAACCGACTCTGGCGGAATGGGGCGAGAGCTGATGATCGTGCTGGACACGCATGTCCTGGTGTGGTGGACGCTTGATCCTGTCCGCCTCTCAGCAACGGCCAGGCATCTCTGCGACCAGATTCCGACGACCGGCGCGAAAGTCAGCACCATCTCCCTGTGGGAAATCGGCATCAAAATTCAGCGCGGCCATCTGGACCTTGGCTTGAGTCTGGAAGCATATGTACAGCGGCTGCGGGCACTCAAGGGTTTGGAATTGGTTGCCGTCGATGTTGAACATTGGTTGACCAACCTGAATCTTTCCTGGGCGCACCGTGATCCGGCAGATCGCACTATCGTAGCCACTGCCCAGCGCCACGACTTACCGCTCATCAGCAAAGATGACGCGATCCAAGCCTTTTATTCCAAAACGGTCTGGTAGTCACAGGGCCTTTGTCCCGGAATTTCAGAAGCATCAAAAACACGAGTTGACCTCATGAAAATCGCCATCTTCAGCAGCAAATCCTACGACCGTCAGTCGCTGGAACGTTACAACATGCCGTTCGGCCACGAACTGACCTTTCTCGAACCGCGCCTGTCGCCGGAAACGGTGGCGCTGGGGCGCGGCTTTCCCGGTGTCTGTATCTTCGTCAACGACAACTGCAACGCCGAGGTGGTCGCCGACCTAGCCAAACACGGCACCAAAATCATCGCCACCCGCAGCGCCGGGTACAACCAAATCCACTTGGCGACGGCGAAACAGCATGGCGTCATGGTAGCCCGCGTCCCGGCCTATTCGCCCAACGCCGTCTCGGAATTTACCTTGGCCCTGATCCTGACCCTGGGGCGCAAAACCCACAAAGCCTACAACCGCACCCGCGAATTCAATTTCGAGATCGCGGGCTTGGAAGGCTTCGAGTTGCGCGATAAAACGGTCGGCGTCTTCGGCACCGGCAAGATCGGCCAAATGGTGATCAAGAACCTCAGCGGCTTCGGCTGTCGGCTTCTGGCCTATGACAAGTATCCCAACGAGGCGGTGAAACAGTGGGCGACTTATGTGGACGGCCCGACCTTCGCCCGCGAATCCGACATCATCACCCTGCACTGCCCGCTGACCCCGGAAACCCAACACATCCTCAATCAGGAAACCATGCCGTATTTGAAGGACGGCGTATTCATCGTCAACACCAGCCGGGGCGCGCTACTCGATACCAACACCGTAATCAAGTTCCTGAAAAACGGTAAGATTGGAATGCTCGCCATTGACGTGTACGAGGAAGAAGCCGATTACTTCTACCGCGATCTTTCCGATAAAGTGCCGACCAACGACGAACTGGCCCGCCTGCTGACCTTTCCCAACGTGCTGGTGACATCGCACATGGCCTTTCTGACGGATCATGCGCTGCGCAACATCGCTGAAACCACGCTGGGGAATTTCGCCGAGTTCGAAAAAACGGGGCAGTGTGCGAACGCGGTGAGCGAGTAGCTAAAATCTGGCGTAGATCACACAGAAACGCACGATTAGCAGACCGTCCACAGCGGCCATCGTGCAGACGCCGCACCGATAGTTTTTCCAGGGGAGCAGAGGCAACGTATGAAAATTTTGGGTATTGATGTCGGCGGTTCGGGGATCAAGGGTTCCGTGATCGAAACAGAGACCGGGGAACTCACCGGGGAACGGGTACGCATCGCCGCGCCCCGCCCCGCTACACCCGAAACCGTCGGCGTCACGATCCGAGCGCTGGCCGAACAACATCATTGGACGGGTCCTATCGGTATCGGCTTTCCCGCTGCTATCCAGCACGGCGTCGCCCGCACGGCAGCCAATATTGATGCGTCCTTTATCGGCCTGCCGGTCGGCGAGTATTTTTCAAAACAAACCGGCTGCCCGGCTTATGTCGCCAACGATGCCGATGTTGCGGGCCTGGCCGAAATCCGATTCGGTGCCGGCCGGGGAGTCGCTGGCGTCGTGCTCATCGTCACGATTGGCACGGGTCTTGGGACAGCGCTGTTTAGCGATGGCCACCTACTACCGAATACCGAATTGGGTCATATCCTGCTCGACAATGGCCAGGAAGCCGAACGCTATGCTTCCGAAGCCGTGCGCGACGCTCAGAATCTCAAGTGGACAGACTGGGGAAACCGTCTTAATCGCTATCTGCTCGCCATGGAGAAGCTGTTCTGGCCTGACTTGATCATACTAGGCGGCGGGGCCAGCAAAAAGCTATCAAAGTTCGCGGAGAAGATCAGCGTGCAAGCGCCCGTGGCCCCCGCGCAATTTCTCAATCAGGCTGGCATGATCGGGGCAGCGCTATTCGCCGAGGAACGACTGCGTGCCAGCATCGCCTAAATGTCATCTTGAGGGCATAGCATTCTTGTGACTGAATATGGAAAAGCTTATCACCCGTATACGGTGCTATTCCCGCCCTCTTCTTCCTGGCGCGTGCCTGATATAAATTAGCTAACGATAGTTTAGATAAAATAAATTGGATTCAACCCATAGCCACCATCTATGATTGGGTCATCAACTTCATCAAGCCACCATTCATCTGCAACAGGAGACTACGTATGTCCTTGATCAACACTCAGATCAAACCTTTCAAGGCTCAGGCTTACCAGAACGGCAAGTTCATCGAAGTCACCGACCAGTCACTCAAAGGCAAGTGGTCAGTGGTTGTGTTCTATCCGGCCGACTTCACCTTCATCTGCCCGACCGAGCTGGAAGATTTGGCCGACAAGTACGAAGAGTTCAAGAAGCTGGGCGTCGAGGTTTATTCTGTTTCCACCGATACCCATTTCTCGCACAAAGCTTGGGCCGATACCTCGCCGGCGATCAAGAAGGTTAATTACGTGATGATCGGTGATCCCACCGGCACCATGACCCGCAACTTCGACGTGATGATCGAGGAAGAAGGACTGGCCCTGCGTGGGACCTTCGTCATCAACCCGGAAGGCCAGATCAAGGTTTGCGAAATCCATGATCTGGGGATCGGCCGCGATGCGTCCGAACTGCTGCGTAAGGTCAAAGCCGCGCAATACGTCGCTAGCCATCCGGGCGAAGTCTGCCCGGCCAAGTGGAAGGAAGGCGAAAAAACCCTCAAGCCCTCGCTGGATCTGGTCGGTAAGATCTAAGCAACGGACTCCGGCATCACGGCGCACGCGCAGCGTGCGCCTCAACCGGACGGTGCCAGGGCGACGACGCCCTCCCGTTCGGTTTTTTTTGAGCTGTTTTTTTGATAAGGAACCCTTCCGATGTTAGATGACGATCTCAAAACCCAATTAGCCGCTTATCTGGAGCGCGTTACTCGGCCGTTCGAACTGGTGGCTTCGCTTGACGGCAGTGAAAAATCCGAGGAACTGCGCACCCTGCTCGCACAAATCGCGGCCATGAGCGACAAGATTACGCTCAGAACCGATGGGGCCGACGCACGTAAACCGTCCTTTAGCATCAACCACAGCGACAGTGATATGAAGCTGCACTTCGCTGCGATTCCGCTGGGCCACGAATTCACCTCATTGGTACTGGCCTTACTGTGGACTGGCGGCCATCCGCCCAAGGTTGAGCCAGAGGTGATCGAACAGATCAAGAGCTTGGACGCTGATCTCGATTTCGAGGTCTATATCTCCCTCTCCTGCCATAACTGCCCCGATGTGGTGCAGGCGCTGACCCTGATGGCGGTGAATAACCCACGGGTGAAAGCGACCGTCATCGACGGTGGCCTGTATCAGAACGAAATCGAAGACCGCCAGATCATGGGCGTGCCGACCGTGTTCCTGAATGGCGAGTATTTCGGTTCCGGCCGGATGAACGTCGAGGAGATCATTGCCAAAGTCGATAGCGGCGCAGCAAAGCGTGACGCCGCGAAACTCAACGCCAAGGCTCCCTATGAGGTCTTGATCGTCGGTGGTGGTCCGGCAGGTGCAGCGGCGGCGGTCTATGCAGCACGCAAAGGCATTCGTACCGGTGTGGTGGCGGAACGCTTCGGCGGCCAGGTACTTGATACCCTAGCCATTGAGAACTACCCCGGCATGCCCGAAACCGATGGCCCGAAATACGCCGCCGGTCTGGAACAGCATGTGCGGGCCTACGACGTTGAAATCATGAATCTGCAACGAGTTGAGCAACTGATTCCCGCCGCTCAACCCGGCGGCCTGATCGAAGTCAAGCTGGCCAACGGAGCCTCGCTGAAAAGCCGTACCGTGATCCTGACCACCGGCGCACGCTGGCGCAACGTCAATGTTCCCGGTGAACAGGAGTATAAGACCAAGGGTGTGGCGTATTGCCCGCACTGCGACGGCCCGCTGTTCAAGGGCAAGGATGTGGCGGTGATCGGCGGCGGCAATTCCGGCATTGAGGCAGCCATCGATCTGGCTGGCGTCGTCAAGCACGTCACCGTGCTGGAGTTTATGCCCGAACTGAAAGCCGATGCCGTACTGGTGAAAAAGCTCTACAGCATGTCCAACGTGACCGTACATACCAACGCCCAGACCACCGAAATCACCGGCGCGGGCGGTAAGGTAAACGGTATCGTTTTCAAGCAGCGGGAACGTGGTGACACTCAGCAGGTGCCCCTGGAAGGCGTCTTCGTTCAGATCGGTTTGATCCCTAATACCGAATGGCTTAAGGGGACCATGGAATTAAGCAAGTTCGGGGAAATCGTGGTCGATGCACGCGGCACCACCAACGTGCCGGGCGTGTTTGCGGCGGGCGATTGCACCACGGTGCCGTTCAAGCAGATCGTCATTGCCGCAGGTGATGGGGCAAAAGCGGCCCTCAGCGCCTTCGATTACCTGATTCGCACCCCAGCGGCGAGCTGAGTGCCAGCTAGCGGAGTGGAGGATTCAAGCGCTCAGAACTTCACGCAGTTTATCCAGCCGGATCGGCTTGATCAGCGTGATCACCGAACGCAGACCCTTGAACTCCGCCAGCAGGCGCGCGTCCTTGGCGTAATCGGGATTGTAGCCGGTCATGATGATCAGGTTGGCATCGTACTGTTGTTCCATCAGCCACAGCACCAGCTCGTTGCCGTCCATCTCTGGCATCACCATATCCATCGCAATGGTGGTTGGCCGCATTTCATGGTAGGCCGCTTGGAAAGCACGACCGTCAGTCGTCACCTGCACCTCGTAGCCAAGGCCGGTGGCAACTTTGCGGACAAATTCACCAATTTCAGGCTCATCGTCAATGACCAGCAGACGTTTCTCGCTCATCAGTTCTCGCTTGGGCTTCATCCGGCCGAAGAGCCGATATCATGGAGTTTCAGAATAACATGGTACAAGCTGGTATCGTCGGTGTCGGCAAGGATGGCAAAGCCTAACGCCTGGTTCAATTGGAGCATCGGCTTGTTTTCCTTGAGCACTTCCCCATAAATCTCCCCGATTCCCCTTGTACGGGCATAGTCAATCATCCGGCGCATCAGTCGGTTGCCGAGTCCAAAACCGATCAGCGCCCGATCCACCAAGATGGAATACTCGGCGCGATCATTATTCGGGTCGGCGCTCAAATTGACGATGGCATAAATTTCGGCTTTACCGGGCAAACCTGGGCCGGCGGCCACCAACGCGATTTCCCGGTCATAGTCGATCTGGGTGAGACCGGCGGCCATTTCGTGGGAAAGTTCGCGGATCGGCTGAAAAAACCGGCGGCGCAAGTCTTCGGGGGAAGCCCGCGAGACCAGCGCATGGAGCGCTGGCTCGTCCTCCGGCAAAACCGGCCGCAGCCACATCTCCCGACCGTTCGCCAGGCTGAGAGCCTCCTCCAGTTCCTTGGGATAGGGGCGGATCGCCAAGCGCTGCGCCGGGCCTGAAGTGCTGGTGACAGGCGTCAGTTGTACCCTGGCATCAAGCGCCACCACGCCTTGCGCATTGACCCACAGCGGGTTGATGTGCAATTCGGTCAACTCGTCCAAATCGACCACCATCTGCGAAATCTTGACCAGGGTCAGCGCCAGCGCGTTGAGATCGGCCCGGCGCAGGAGACTGTAACGTAGCCGCTTGTAAATACGAGTCTGCCCCATAATCTCGCGGGCCAGATGCAGGTTGATCGGTGGCAAACCGCAGGTGAAATCGTCGATAGTATCCGCCTCAGTGCCACCTTGCCCGAAATAGATCACCGGTCCAAAACCCCCACCGGGGCGGACGCCCAAGGCTATCTCGTAGGCGCCATCTCGTGGCACCATCGGTTGCAGCACAAAGCCATCAAACCGCGCCGCCGGCGCTACCGTGCGCAAGCGCATCAGCATTGCAGTGGCCGTTTGTTGCACCACTTCTGGGCTGATCAAATAGCGCGCGACTCCACCAATCTGCGACTTGTTGACGACATCGGGTGAGATGATTTTCAGAGCCACCGCCTGATCCAGGCGAGCAGCGATCTCGGCCGCTTCATTCGGTGAGCGCGCGGTCAGGGTCTCGACCACCGGAATGCCGTAGGCGCCCAACAGTTGCATTGCTTCGTATTCGTTGAGCTGGTGGCGACCACCGGCCAGCGCTTTGGCGATAATGGTTTTCGCCAGCGCAACATCCGCAGTAAATTCTTCCGGCAACGAGGGCGGTGTCTCCATCAACAACGCCTGGTTGCGCTTGTACTGGACGATGCGCATGAAGGCTCGTACCGCATCGCCGGCCATTTCATAGGTCGGTATTTTTCGCCCCAACCGCTGCCGAGCTTCGGCACCCGTGAGCGAACCGGGGAAGCTGGCGATAACACAGCGGTGGCTGGTCAGTCGCTGGAGCAGAGCCTCGGCGACTGCTGTGGTATCACCGAATGTGCTGGGGGTTTTAATGACCAGCACACCATCGACGCCGGGGTCGGCAAATAGCAAATCCAGAGCTTTCCCATAAGTCTTTTCATCGGCCTGATCGCCAAGATCCAGTGGATTGGGCGAGGTGTTCGGTTCAATGAGGCTTTCCAGGCCACGTTGGGTCGCTTCGGAAAACTGTGCCAAGCGCCCGCCGAAATCATAGAGAATATCGGTGGCCAGCAAGCTCATGCTCGCGCTATTGCCGATGATTGCTAGCCGGTCGCTATTCACCAATCTGGCGGCCTTGAGCACCTCGACCATCCGCAAGAGTTCATCGCTATCATCCACGCGCAACAGCCCGGCGCGGCGGAACGCAGCCGCGTAAACCGTATCGTCGGGAGTATCGGGAAAGCGGCGCGGCTTGAGCACGATCACTGGTTTAACGCGCGCCGCCCGCCGGGCCGCCGACATGAATTTCCGGGCATCACCAATGTGTTCTAGATAAAGCAGGATAGCCCGCACCCGGTAATCACCCGCCAGATAATCGAGGATATCGGCTAAATCGACATCCAGGCCGTCGCCCAAATGAATCAGATGGCTAAAACCAAAGCCATAGTGGTTGCCGATATCGACAGCGGTCTGTCCAATAGTGCCGGATTCGGTAACGAACGCGATTTGACCAGGCAACAGCCGCTGGTGATTGAGGCTGGCGTTGAGGTTGGCCAGCGGCACGTTATAGCCCTGAGAATTAGGCCCCAGTACCCGCAACAGGTAGGGTTTGGCGGCATCCAGCACGGCTTGGCACAAGGCTGCGCGTTCTTTTTCCGCAAGATCACGCGCATCGCTGTAAATAACTGCCGCACGCGCCCCACGCTTACCCAGTTGCTCAATCAACGGCGGAATCTTTGGCAAGGGTCGGGTGATGATGGCCAGGGCCGGTGGAACCGGCAAGTCGGCAATATCGCGATAAGCCAACGCACCTTCCAAGGCCCAACGCTTGGGGTCAACTGGCATGATCGGCCCTTTGAAACCCCCGCGCATCAGATTGCGGGCGATGATGATCTCGGCATCACCACCGTCGCCGATCAGCGCAATGGCATTCGGCTTAAAAAGATAATCCAGGTTGCGAATGGTCATGAACAGCGACTGGTTCCGTTCGAGCTAGGCAGGCCGACGAATTAAGATAAGACGAGGCTGTTGGAAAGATACTATAACAGCCCTTCCAACAGAGCGGGAATTTCCCACGCGCGGCGACCATAACGCCGATCCAGGCCCCTAGCGACGATACCGATGATCATTTTTAGCGAGCGGAGCTAGGGGGTATTCGCTTTTGCAAGACATCAGCGACAATTCGATCCGCAGAGGTCAGATCCCCAGCACGAACCAGCATTTGGGCCAGGTACAACAGGGTGGCATCGCGCATGGCCTGATCTTTAATGGCCATCGCCGCGCTCAACACCGCAGTAAACTCGCTCCGGGCGGTGTCGGCATCCCCATTGACCGCAAGATTGTGGGCCAGCGCGCTCTGTGCTTGCAACCGATGCTGGAGCATCGCCGGCGGCGGTACTTGGAGCTTGATACCTGCAAGCTGCTGCAACAGGTTTTTGGCGGCAGCGGTGGCACCGGCTTCCGCCAAGTGTTGTGCCACGGTGCTGAGCGCAACCAAGTGGCTGGGCTGGCTGGACAAATCGGCGACGATATTTTTGACCTGAGCGAAGACCTCCCCGGCTTGATCGGTGCGCCCGGTCGCGGCCAGATCCCGCCCTAAGGCGCTCAACGTCACAGCCCGCGTAGCCGGATCAGTGATCGTGCGGGCGTTTTCTCCGGCGCGTTTGAAGTAGTCGCCCGCGTTGGTAGCATTGCTCGTGTTTAAGGAGCGCGCAAGACTGGCGTAGGCCAGGGAACGCTCACTGGCAGACCCGATGATATTGGTTATCCTGGCGGCTTGCAGCCACTGATCTTGGGCAACAGTCATTGCTTTTTCTTTGTATCGCTCCATGGCGATTGTTCCCATCGCAACGACTCGGGCATGATTGATGGAATCCAACTGTTCGGCCGAAAAACGACTCGGTTGCTCCTCAAGTAGCTCAGCAACACGGCCAAGAGTTGCCAACCCGGTCGTTGTATCGCCGATTTCTGTTTGGTAACGGGCCCATTCCACCATCAAGCGGGCGTTGTCGGGTGTGACCGGTATCGGTGTTGCAGTCACAGTCGCCGCCGGGGTAATGGTTTTCGGACCTATTGAGGCAGTGCTCGGCGATTGTGGTTCGCTGGGCGCAAGCTTGTCAGGTTCGATCAACAAGCTGGAGTTAGTCGCGCTATCCATTCTGCTAGCGGAATGACCTGCATCCGGCGAGCTTTCCACCGTAGAAACGGCACCCATTTGAGGAGTACTGAGCGCGCCGGCGGTACTTGTCTCCGGTTGAGTGCGCGTACCAACACGCGCCGCGCTTTTGCTGCCGAACCCCGTATCGTTACTTGGGGAAACAGCGATGGTACTGGACGGTGCTGAAACTGGACTAGGCTCGCTTCGGCCTGAGGGCGTGGGGACCGGGAGAGGTGCGGTTGGCTTAGCTGCACCTGCCGCAGGCTCACCGGCCACGTTGGTGGCCGGACTTGCCGATACTGAACGGGTATCGGTTCTTTGCTTTTCTTGGGGTGCGACAGGCTCCATTTTGAGCACGGCATCACTGATAGAGCTGGCTGAGATTTCAAACAGGGGTTTGACGGCTGTTTTGGGCCGGATCGATTCATCGATTCCCCAGTGTTGCCACGCCAGGAAACCCATACCTATCGCTACCAGGGCAGATCCCAATGTTCTGAACTTGAGAGCCGCTTTAAGTTTGACCCATGGACTGATGCCTATATTTTTTTCAGCCCGACGCAGCACTCGCGTGAGCAGTTCCATCTCGGCTTTCTGTTGCTGCTTGCTGATCCTACCCTTGAGCGCTTCCGTTCTAACCCTATTTTTTGAGGTCAACAATCCTTGCAGGCGCTCGCGCTCAAAAGCCTCTTTTTTCTCCGTATAGGCCTGGTAACTATGACCGACGACGCCACAACGCTCACAAATGTCCGTACCATCGGTAGCCACGGCTTGCCTGTGCCCACAGGCGGGACATTGATAATGCGTAGTATCTTTCTCAAGCGGCGCCAAGGTAAGCCTCATCGGCTCCAGACGGCATTTCAAACCGCTATCGGTGAGCATTCGTAGCAAGTTTTGCCCGGTATTCAGCGGGAGATTCTCAGCAAGCACGACATACTCATCGGTCAGAATGCGCTGAATCAGCGCGTCTATTTCCCTAGATCCGCCTTGAAAAAAATTGGCAAGTTTGCGCCGGACTGCCTGTGAATCCTGCTGGGGCTGGATACCAAGCGCTGTTAACTTAAATGTCGGGTCCATAGATTTGGGTTGCCTGTTAAGCCCCTAATAAATAGGCTATGACGCACGAGCGGGCATCAAGGTTGCGTAGCGCCGATCTGGCGGAGGGTACGTGTTCGGTTGCGCAATGTCGGTTAATTTACCGCAATCATTTTATTGCCCCGCACCCTTAAAAGCAGTATCCCGGCATATTTTCTCAATGCTGATTCTTTCCGCAATGTGGGATATTCTCGCAAAATCTTGGTCTTACCATAGATTATCATAAGGACTGCCGCCGCGCCGTCGCTTTGCCGAGCGGCGGTGAGCGCTTTTAGCAGGCTGATCGCCATCGTCTTACACGCCTTTTTTCATTTTCACCAAAGCTTAGGTATTGAGCGGCATGAAAAGCCATATTTCTTTGATTCTTCTATCGACTCTGCAATGCAACGCAGATTGCGAATACTGCTTTGAAGATAAAACGAGTGATCGGCTGACGCTAGATCGGCTTGGCGAGATGATACGCAAGGTTTTGGACTATATGGTGGAGAAATCTCTAGGATCGCTGGAGATTTACTGGCAGGGAGGCGAGGCGATGCTGCTACCGCCCAGTTGGTATGAACAGGCTAATGATCTGATCCGCCGTGAGGCCGAGGCGCGTGGCAAGACCGTCGTACACAGCCTGCAAAGCAACATGCTGGCTTATAGCTCTCGCTGGAACAAGGTGATCGCCGACATGTTCGGCAACAGCGTGGGCACCTCATTGGACTATCCCAACCTGCACCGTAAGTTGCTCGGACATGAGCCGGATACGTATAACCAAATTTGGGCACGGCGGGTGAGCGAAGCGAGGGCGGCCGGTATTGAGATCCAGGTTATCGCTGTTCCTAACCGGGCGACGCTGGAACTCGGTGCGGAACGGTTTTACAGCCATTTCGTCGATGAGTTAGGTATTACCGATTTTCAGGTCAACACCCCCTTCCCCGGCGGCACAGGGAGCACTGCCAAAAAAGCATTGCCTGTCGATGAAGTGGCAGCGCTGGGTCGATTTTATACCGAGCTGGCCGATGTCTGGCTAGCGCGCGGCCGTGATTGCGGCGTGCGAGTCGGGCCGCTGGATGCCCTGCTGCAACACTTCGGCCACCAACCAGCCACCCTTCCCTGCATTTGGAGTGATAACTGTGCCAACTCCCTGATCTCCATTGATGCGCGGGGTTATGTGGCGCAATGTGATTGCTGGGTCACCAGCTACCCCGATTATCATTACGGCAATATTTTTGAATGTGACAGCCTTGCTAAGCTGTTACAGACCAGCCCAGTGCGCAAGCAGTTCAACGAACGCCCAATTCAACTGATCCAGCGTGAGTGCCTAAGCTGCGACTACCTATCCCTTTGCCATGGGGGTTGTCCCGTGCGCACCTACACCGTCCACGGCAGCCTCTTCGAAAAAGATCCCTACTGCGCCCTATACCAGCAAATGTTCGGGCATATGGAACAAGCTGCCCGCAAATTGGCGCGGCAAGCGTCAGCCACGCCCAGTTTGGCCGCCTGATCAATCTACACCGGTGCGGAATATGCCACATGGCATATTCCGCACCATCCCAAAATATGCCATGTGGAATATTTCAATAGGCCCGAACTGCTTATTCACCTCTAAATTGGGGTTTGCGTTTCCCCAAAAACGCATTTAACCCTTCCTGATAGTCCTGGCTATCGTACACGGTACGCCGAAACCCCTGGATTCGCTCGAACAGTTCGGGGGTAATTGAGCGAGCGCTGGAGAGCAAGCGCAGCGCTTCCTTCATCACCGAAATGCTCAACGGCTCATTCGCGACGATTTGGCCGGCCAGATGATAGACGAATATCTCGATTTCTTCGGCTGGCTTGATGTAGTTGACAACACCCAGATTCAGGGCTTGGGCCGCTGGGATCGGTTGCACGGTGAACAGCATTTCCTTGGCGACCGGTAATGGGATCATGTTCATCACCGTGAGCAAGCCGCCCAGATTGTACGGGACGCCGAGCTTGGCCGGCGTAATGGCGAAAGTCGCTTCCGGTGTAGCGACTAAAATATCGCAAGCCATAGCGACCTCGCAGCCGCCGCCCCAGACTCCACCTTCGATCAAACCAAGAACCGGGACTGGGTACTCCTGAATCGCCCGAGTCAGCACCCGCAACGAATCCGCCCAACCCAAAGGGCGCGGCCACGGTTTGGCAACTCGCTAACATCGTGACCAGCGGACCAGACTTTGGTGCCGGTCGGCGCGCGCAGCACCACTGCACGGATATTCTGCTCTTTAAAAGCGTCCAAGGTAATCGTCACTTCTTCAATGAGCGCTTCACTCAAAGCATTGCGCTTAGTCGCATGATTCATGATGATGGTGCCGATGCGGTTCTCGGTTTCGGTAATGATTAGGGACACATCGCTCTCCTAGACAGTGGGCGCTGTGAGTGCGCCTTTCTTAAATGGGCGATATTCCACATGGAATATTGTAGGCTTGACCCGAATTTTCGGCTGTCGTTAACGGTCAACGCTGACTTACCGTTTTCGACAATCGCTGGTTATTCACTCAGTTACATTGTGCAGACTAGAGGTAGTTCATCATGCTCAAACCCAAGGAATCCTGGCGTTATACCCCATGGCTAGCTGCTCTGCTCATTGGGTTCGCCGGCACAGCCTCGGCGGCGGAAACCGCTCTGGATCGTTATGTGGCCAAGCCAGATGCCAACTATAGCTTCAGGGAGTACCTGACCAAGCACGAGATCGGCTATAGCGCTTATTTTCTTGATATGACCTCACAGCAATGGCGCTCAGCGGCCGAAGTTGATAAACCGATCTGGAAGCATGAGGTCGTTGTCGTCATCCCTCAATTGGCCTTGGATAGCACCGATACCGCAATTTTGCTGATCGACGGCGGCGATAACGAAGGGGCAGCCCTCAGCAGCGTAAGCCAGATAGCCGGTGCGGCGGCTGTTGCCACCGGCGCCATCTTGGCGGTGGTGCGCCAGATCCCCAATCAGCCGCTTTACTTCACTGATGATCCGACCAATGGACGCCAGGAGGATGCCATTCTTGGCTACAGCCTTGATAAAGCCCTCGACACGGGTGACCTGGAATGGGCAGTCCATTTGGCGATGACCAAGGCGGCTGTTCGCGCCATGGATACCGTGCAAGCCTTCGCCGCCGGTAAAGGCAAAACGGTTAAAAATTTCCTGGTCCTGGGTGGATCTAAGCGTGGTTGGACAACATGGCTAACTGCCGCCGTAGATAAGCGGGTGAAAGCCATCATACCCGCCTCCATCGATATGTTGAATTTGGGTCGCCAGTTTATCCATCACTGGGAAGCTTACGGATTCTTCGCACCGGCCTTAAAGGATTATGTGGAATTTGATTTGCCCTGTCGCCTACAGACCCCACAAGGTCAAGAACTGTTGCGGGTCGTTGACCCCTACGCCTACCGCGACCGTTACACAATGCCGAAATTAATCCTTAATGCCACCGGCGACCAGTTCTTTGTTACCGACTCGTCTCGCTTCTATTACGGCGATTTGCCCGGCCCCAAGTGGCTACGCTATACCCCAAACACCGATCACAAACAAAGCGACGATACCATCGTCAACGCTTTATCGTGGATCGACAACATTCTCGGTAACAAGACCAGTCCGCAAATCACCTGGACTGTGGAAGGCAGCGATACACTGCGGGTTTCGCCGACCAACCAGCCAAAACAGGTGCGTCTGTGGCAAGCCACCAATGCCAAAGCGCGCGATTTTCGGCTTGAGTCTCTCGGCCCGATGTGGACTAGCCAAGAGCTAACCGCAAGCGCCGACGGCACCTATACCGGCAAAGTGCAAGCGCCGACGAGCGGCTGGAAAGCGTTTTTTATTGAAGTCACCTTTCCGAGCACTGGCGTGCTTAAACCGGATCAAGTCTATTCGACCGACGTGCATATTACTCCAGACGTTTTGCCGTATGCCGGACAGGCTTGTGGCGGAAATCGCAAATCGAATCTGGAAAGCCCACAGCAAAGTTCCTTTGAAAGCGGGATCGGCTTGATCCGTGGCTGGATTTGCGATGCGAAAACCGTGGAAGTGCAAATCGATAACGGCACGCGCGAACAAGTCGCTTACGGCACGACGCGCCAAGACACGGCGGCCATTTGCGGTGATACCAATAACGGGTTCGGTTACACCGTGAATTGGAATCGCATCGGCAACGGTAGCCATACCTTACGGGCGTTCGCAGACGGAACGGAATTTGCCAGCACCACCTTTAATGTGACGACGCTCGGTGAGGAGTATTTGCGAGGCGTCCAAGGCCAATATCCATTGCCCAACTTCCCCAAGGCGGGGAAAAACGTCACGGTACGCTGGTCGGAACCCCACCAGAATTTTGTGATCGTGGGTGGCAGCACCCAGCCCATTGGCGGCACACCGGTGAATTCGACGTTGCCCGCTCATCTGGAAAGTCCCCAGCAAGGCTCTTTTGAAAGTGGGATCGGCTTGATCCGTGGCTGGATTTGCAATGCGAAAACCGTGGAAGTGCAAATCGATAACGGTGCCCGCGAGCAAGTCGCTTACGGCACCACACGGCTCGACACAGCGCCGGTGTGTGGTGACGCCAACAACGGGTTCGGCTACACCGTCAACTGGAACCGCATCGGCAATGGCAGTCACGTTTTGCGGGCGTTTGCGGACGGAACGGAATTCGCCAACGTCGGGTTTACAGTGACGACTTTGGGCGAAGAGTACTTGCAAGGCGCCAGCGGTGAGTTTCCTCTATCGAACTTCCCGCAAGCCGGTAAGACCGCCACCCTGCGCTGGTCAGAAGCCCATCAGAACTTCGTGATCATTAAAGCTCAGTAACTGGCTATTGGTCTCTGACCGAAACCCTCTCTCGCTCGCGGGAGAGGGTTTTTTTATGGGTAGAGTATTCCCCCAATACCGAAAATCAGCCGACCAGATTCTTGGCGGCAAATTCCCAATTCAGCAAATTATCGAGCACAGCCGCCACGTAATCAGCCCGCCGATTCTGGTAATCGAGATAATAGGCGTGCTCCCATACATCGACGGTCAGTAGCGGTTTTTGCTCGTGAGCGATGGGCGTATCGGCGTTGCCGGTCTTCGTCACCGCCAACTTGTCACCGTCTTTAATCAGCCAGGCCCAACCGCTGCCGAATTGGCCGGTCGCTGCTTTGGTGAATTCCGCTTTGAACTTGTCGTAATCGCCGAAGGATTTGTCGATCCATTCGGCTAATGCACCGGTCGGTTTACCGCCACCTTTGGGTTTCAGGCTGTTCCAGTAAAAGGTGTGATTCCACACTTGCGCGGCGTTGTTGAAAATCGCGGCCTGGTCGGCTTTGCCAGCGGTTGCCTTGATGATCGCTTCCAGTGATTGATCGGCCATCGGACTGCCGGCGACCAATTCATTGAGCTTGGTGGCGTAGCCCTGATGATGCTTGCCGTAATGGAAACCGATGGTGTTGGCCGAAATCACCGGACTCAAGGCGTCGTTGGCGTAGGGCAGGGGCGGCAGGGTAAAGGGGCCTGCGGCGGCGGCGCGCGCCACGCGGGGCAGCACTAAATCACCCAGCGTCAGTACGGCGGAACCCGCCAGCACGGTGGTCAGAAAACGGCGGCGGTTTAAAGCGTAATCGGACAGAGTAGGGGACATCGAATCGACTCCTTGTGGGGGCGCTGCGCGCAAAAGCACCCAGCGCATTGGATCAACCTGGCTTGAAGTGTAGACGATGCGCCGTGGCGGATCAGCCGCCGCTACGGCTGGCACGTTTTAGAGTCTGCCAGATCAAAAGAATTTTTCGGGTTAGGGCCGTACCGCGTGGATGATTCGACACAAGCGGGCGGCAGCGGCTTCAATCAGGGTTTGTCCCTCGCGCATCGCCTGTTCCAGTGTCATCGGCCTATCGCAGATACTCAGCAGCGCGTCGATGCCGTGGCTTAACAGCGTGTCGGTGCCCTCGCCCAGCGCACCGGAGAGGCAGAACACCGGTACGTTGAATTGCTTGGCGACTTTGGCGACACCGACCGGTGCTTTGCCGAATGCGGTCTGAAAATCGGTGCGGCCCTCGCCGGTGAGAACAAAGAACGCCGCTTGAACCACCTCAGCGAAATGCACGGCGTCCAGCACAATCTCGACGCCAGGCCGGAGCTGAGCCGGGGTGAAAAATAGCATGGCCGCGCCCAGGCCACCCGCCGCACCCGCGCCCGGTTGATCCGCCGCCTGCCGCCCGGTCGCTGCCGTCGCCAAAGCGGCAAAGTGGGCGAGGGCGGCATCCAGTTCGGCGACCATTGCCGGGGTTGCGCCCTTTTGCGGCCCGAACACCGCAGAAGCACCACACGGCCCACACAGCGGATTGTCCACGTCGCAAGCGACTGTTATCTCGGTTTCCCACAAGCGTGGATCGAGACCATCCAGATGAATCTGCCTGAGGCGAGCCAGCGCCGCACCGCCGTAAGGCAATTCCGCGCCATCCTCGCCGGTGAAGCGAACACCGAGCGCTTGGGCCATCCCAGCGCCGCCGTCGTTGGTGGCGCTGCCACCGATGCCGAGGATGATCTTGCGCAAACCAGCATCCAGCGCCGCTTTCAACAACTGGCCGGTGCCAAAGGTCGTTGTCAGGCGAGGATTGCGTTGGTCGGGGGACAGCAGAGGCAGGCCGGAAGCAGCGGCCATTTCGATCACGGCGGTCTGACCATCGCCGAGAATGCCCCATTGCGCGGTGACCGGATGGCCCAGCGGATCAATAACCTGAGTATGGCGGAATTGGCCGTTGGTGGCGGTGACCAGTGCTTCGACCGTGCCCTCGCCACCGTCGGAAATGGGTACTTTACACACCTCGGCGGTTGGGAATACCTGCCGAATACCGCGTTCCATCGCCTGGGCAACTGCGACAGCGGAAACACTGCCTTTGTAGGAATCGGGAGCGGCGACGATACGCAAGTTTCCGTCCTCCATAGCGATATCTGAGTGAGCAACCCACGCCGAAAAAAAGCATGGCTACTTAAGGCTATGCAGGATATCGTCGTCTTGCAAGATGATTCAAATACCGGCCATGTTGATGTACTTGATCACCAGATAATCTTCAATGCCGTAGTGCGAACCCTCGCGGCCAATACCTGATTGCTTAACACCGCCGAAGGGTGCCACCTCGTTGGAGATGAGTCCGGTATTAACGCCAACCATGCCGTATTCCAGTCGTTCGGCTATCCGCCAAACCCGACCAAGATCACGCGCGTAGAAATAACTGGCAAGGCCGAATTCGGTGTCATTGGCCATCGCCACCACCTCGTCCTCCGTCTCGAAGCGGAACAGCGGGGCCAACGGGCCGAAGGTCTCCTCACGCGCGACCAGCATGTCGCGGCTCGCCCCGGCCAGTACGGTCGGCTCAAAGAACGAATGGCCCAGCGCGTGCCGTGTGCCGCCGGTCAGCACCGTAGCACCCTTCGCCTTGGCGTCGGCGATATGCTCCTCGACCTTGCGTACTGCCTTCTCGTCGATCAACGGGCCGATCCGCACACCAGCAGCGCTACCGTCGCCCACTTGCAGCGTTTTCACCGCCGCAACCAGTTTTTCAGCAAAACTATCGTAGACCTTTGCCTGCACGTACAACCGATTGGCACAGACACAGGTCTGACCGGCATTGCGATATTTAGAAGCTAATGCGCCTTCGACCGCCGCATCCAGATCGGCGTCATCAAAGACAATAAAGGGCGCATTGCCGCCCAATTCCATAGAGACCTTCTTGATGGTGGCGGCCGTTTGCGCCATTAACACCCGGCCAACTTCGGTGGAACCGGTGAAGGTAACCTTACGCACGAGGGGATTCGTGCATAGTTCGGTGCCAATCTCACCGGCCGTGCCAGTAACCACCGACAGTACGCCCGCTGGAATTCCCGCCCGTTCGGCCAGCACCGCCAGCGCCAGCGCGGATAGCGGCGTTTGTGAGGCAGGCTTGACGATCATGGGGCAACCGGCTGCCAACGCCGGCCCGGCCTTACGGGCAATCATCGCCGCCGGAAAATTCCACGGGGTGATCGCGGCGCACACTCCGATGGGTTCTTTGATTACGACGATGCGTTGGTTGGCGACCGGCGCAGGAATGGTATCGCCATAGACCCGCTTGCCTTCTTCGCTAAACCATTCAATGAAGGAAGCGGCGTAAGCGATTTCGCCGCGTGACTCGGCCAGCGGCTTGCCCTGTTCGGCGGTCATGATCAGGGCTAAGTCTTCCTGATTGGCCATGATCAGTTCAAACCATTGGCGCAGTAACCCGGCGCGTTCCTTGGCGGTCTTGGCTCGCCAGCCCGGCCAGGCGCGGTGGGCAGCTTCGATGGCTTGGCGTGTTTCCACGTTGCCGAATCGGGGTACGGTTCCAACAAGCTGGCCGTTGGCGGGGTTAGTCACGTCGATCTGGGCCGTGCCGTCGCGCCATTGGCCGTCAATGAAGCACTGGTGCCGTAAGAGTGAGGGGTCGTTAAGCTTCAGCATCGTCGGAGACTCCAAGTCGAAAAAGAGATACGGATCGATTTAGCCGAAACTCTCAAATCATCTGCCGCGACACGTCAGATAAGATATTGCGGCGCCTGTGATACAGCGCCTCTTTTGGTGTATCAATGCGGGGGATGGCGGCAAAAATTTTTACAGAGCCATCCGCAGCCGTTGCTTTGGCCGCCACATCCCGCTTATCCGTCAGACCATTCGCCAGTCAGGCCACCAGCCAGTCGATATCGAACAGGTCTTCGCCGGTGAAGCCAAGCGTAGCGGCACTTTCCCCGGCCTTGAACTGAAGCGACAGGATACCCACATTGCTCAGGTTCGAGCAATGTGGGCACCCGTCGCTTCCTGCCGGTATCGCCCATACTCAATGTTTAGAACTGGTTGGGATCAATAGTCGGATTCGCCCAGCCATTATTCCACTGGGTATAGAATTCCTGTACCTTTTGGTCCCACTGATCGACCGTGCGTGAAGCCAGGTAGGGTATGGGCCGAACCGGATCGGAAGATGCCCAGACGATTGAAAATTGACCATCATCACGTACTTGCCCAATACGAACTGTCTTCCACGTATGGTTATTATGCGGATCGACCATCACTTGACCTTGCGGGGCATTGAATATCTGTTGCTTCACCGCTTGACGGATCGCGCCCACATCGGGGCTACCGGCTTTCTCAACCGCCTGCGCCCACAGATAAACCCCGGTGTAAGCCGCTTCGATGGGATCGTTTACAACTTGGTCCTGACCATATCTAGCCTTAAAGCGCCGCACGAAATCCTCGTTGGCAACGCTATCAATACTCTGGAAATAACTCCAGGTCGCGTAATGGCCGGCAAGCAGTTTTGAACCCATGGCGTTGATTTCAGATTCGCCGATACTGAACGACATGACCGGTGCGCGTACGTTTTTCATCTTTAAGTCATTGAAGAAGGGCACGTTGCTAGCACCATTGAGGGTATTGAGGATCACATCAGGCTTTTTGGCAAGGATGTCGGCTATCACAGCGTCCGTATCACCGCTACCGAGTAGCAAGAAGTTTTCGCCCACCACCTCACCACCGAGCGCCTGGATTTGGGTTTTGAAGATCTCGTGGGCCATGCGGGGGAAAATATAATCAGACCCGATCAGGTAGAAACGTTTCCCCAAATTATCGAAGCTCCACTGCACGGCAGGTGTCAGTTGCTGGTTGGGTGTGCTTCCGGTGTAGACGATGTTAGGCGAGGCTTCGAAGCCTTCGTATTGCACCGGATAAAACAATAGATGCTGGTGCTTCTCAAAGATCGGCTTGACCGTTTTACGACTGGCAGAGGTCCAGCAGCCAAACACGGTGGCAACTTTCTCGTCAGAGATCAACCGCTCAGCCTCCCGCCCGAAGGTTGGCCAATCAGAAGCGCCGTCTGCCACAACTGGCTGAACTTGACGGCCGAGGACGCCACCCCGTTGATTGATTTCCTCAATCGCCATCAACGTGGCATTGGCGACGGCCTTTTCACTAAAACCCATGGTGCCGGTCAGCGAATGGAGTACGCCGATTTTGATCGGGGATTGGTTTTTGGCGACTGCATCGCGGGTTAGCGGAGCTTGCAGAGCATAGAAGGCACCCAGGGCCATGGCGAGACCGGCGGCAGCATAAACCATTGATTTGCGAATTTTCATTTTATAATCTCCCGTTCAGATTAGGCCGCTTTGGAAAGCGTTTGCTGGACCGGCAAGATGATGGTGAAGGTCGTACCAACACCCTCGGTGCTGTCGATCAGGATTTCACCATTATGCTGGCGGATGATCTTCTCGGAGATGGAAAGCCCAAGACCGGTACCCTTGCCCACATCCTTGGTGGTGAAAAAGGGTTGGAAAATCTTCTTCCTCACCTCTGCCGACATACCCCGGCCATTGTCTTGGATAGAGATGCTCACCTTATCGCCATGGGCACGAGTGCTGATAACAATTTCGCCAAAGCCCTCAATAGCCTGACCGGCGTTAACAATGATGTTGAGCAACACCTGGTTGATTTGCCCTGAAGCGCAGCTCACCAGCGGTAATTGGCCGTAGTCCTTGATAACCTTGGCGCTATGCTTGATCCGGTTATGGGCAATGTTAAGGGTGCTGTCGATGCAACGGTGCAAATCGACATCATCGAAGTTCAGTCGGTCCATGCGGCTAAAATCTTTTAGGCTCACCACGATTTCCGAGATGCGCTCAATACCTTCGGCACTCTCGACCACCATGCTCGATAGATCCTCAAAGGTGCCATTGTTATAGAGTGCCAACGGGTCAGCGTCGGCAGGTGCTCCATCCACAGCCGCGTGTTGGCTGTAGGCAGCTTGCAAATCGACAAATTGCTCTTTCATCATTTCCAGATTACAGCGGATAAAACCGAGTGGTGTGTTGATCTCATGCGCCACACCAGCCACCATTTCGCCCAGCGAGGATAATTTTTCAGCTTGAATCAACATCAGTTCTGATTCACGGACTTTCTCATGCGCGTCTTTCAGTTCAGCGGTGCGCTTATGCACGACTTTTTCGATACGGGCGCTGTGGGTTAGGCTGGCAGCGAAGGCCACCAAGATTCCGGTGACTGCCAGACCAATGACCAATACCACCCAGGCGCTTTTTGGGGTTTCCTTACCGTATACCGCATAAGGGGCGACGAACCGCAGCCGCCAGGATGCGCCACCCGCTGTGACATCAGTCACATGAGCGAGCGAACCAGCACCCTCCACCTTGGCAATACGCCGCGCATAAAGCTCACCGGCACTGTCGGCTGCTGTGTCGATCAAGGTCTGTTCGGTATACGTGTCGTAAAGATTGGCGCGTTGTAGACCCACTTCAATGACGGCAGCGATATCGACTACGCCGACCACAAAACCGGCCAAATTCTCCGCACGTTGTTGGCGAGTCGCTTGCTGGCTTGAGGTGTAGACTGGCGCAAGCGCAATGACCTGCTTCTGCTCCCCAAGGCTAGACAGGGCAGGCCGGCCGTGGTTGATAATCTCACTCATCGTGCGTTGGACCGATGGCACAAGCGTCAAATCCTGCCCTACAGTCAGATCATCCGTGCGCGCCCCGTAAAACGGGCTATGGAAAACCGAGTTAACCCGGAACTGACCACTATGATCGTTCGGCAGCCATGCTGCGGAACTCAACACGTACTGGCTATTCAACAGTTGCTTAATGTTGCTGCGCAATATCGTGCTGGCGTCTTCGCCAATGACACTGGTGGTGGCCCGTTGGTTGTCCGTGATGGACGATTTCATGGCCGACAAGGTGCCGTCCAGATAGGATTTAATAGCATCGGCCTGCTGCAAGGAACGTGTTTCAAATGCTTGTTCAGCCCGAGCCTTCTCCTTGTGGATTTCCTGGTAAAAACCCCAGATTGAGCCGCCGATGCCTATCGCGATCAGCAAGCCAAGCAGCCAACCGCGCACGATGCGTTCCCAGTTTAGGGCAGATGATTTCTCAAAAATGGAGGCGTCTACGGGAGTAGGCAACGCCATAGTGGTTGTCGATGTCATGATAGTTACCTCGTGTTCGCTATAGCTGATTACCGAACGAGCCAGCCAAACAGGGCGCGAACTTTAGCTTTCAGACGGGCACCAAGACCGCCCATGCGCTTGAACATGGCACCCTCGGTGTCAAGCCCGCTCACATCGACCTGGTAGCGTTTCGCTTCGCTGGCCTTACTCTTTAGCGTGTTGTGCTTATCCAGCGCTTTTTGGATTGATCCCATCAAGACAGGCCGTGACGGTGGCTTGATCATGAAGCGGAATATCTGGCATTGGTTAATGAGTTGCCGTAGCAGCTCACTATCCCCAAGCGAAGTCAGGGCAATGGTGACGATGTACGGATAGTGGTATTTCAACGCGGCGACCATCTCGGCCACCGGCTCGCGGTTGGCCTTGACATCGGTGATGAGAATGCCGATCGCTGGGTTGTCTTCCAGGAGAGTGAAGGCTTTGTCGATGGTATTGGCGTAATGAACCCGGCCGGGGCTGTCGTAAGCCTTGGAGATCAGCTCGAATGTTGCTTTGTCATCGTCCACCACCAATAAATCGACAGCGGATTCAATGGCGTTGACCAGCGCCGTACTGGGAAGATCGCTACGCCCGGAGTTGGGATCAGCGGCTCGCTCAGCAACGAAATGGGTGCCCTCGACCAAGCTTTCACGGGCGATATCGGCTGCGTAACCGACGATTTCCTTTAATTCCTTGTTGTTCCAAGGCTTGAGAATGTAGCGAAAGATTTCCCCATCGTTGATCGAATCGACCAGGGCGCTCATATCGGAATATCCGGTAAGCAAGATGCGCATGGTCGCCGGCGAGATCTCCTTGATCACAGCCAGCGCTTCGACACCAATCATTTCCGGCATCCGTTGGTCGCAGACCACGACATGGATTTGGTTTTTGCTGACGATATCAATCGCCTCCAGGCCACTGGAAGCAGTAAACACGTTGTAGAGGGATGAAAATAACCGTTGCAGTGAACGCAAAATGAACGGTTCATCATCAACGAATAGGATGTTGGTAGGGGTGGTGGCTAGGGCTGTCATGGGCGTTAGTTCTCCGAGACGCTATATTCGAGGATATTTAACCGTATGTGTTGGTAGGCCTTGCACTTTCTTAGAACCGGGTCTTTCAAGACTTGCGTGATCGCGGTTCAGCAGTTTTTGCAATGCAATATAACTAATAAATGACATTGGGCTGCTGAGCAGCAGATAGCAATTGTCATACCATGATTCAATTTCTTCATTGTGAATTCGGTTATCGATAGAGCCAAGCCGATCACACTCTACGGCTTTGATGAGCGATTCGCTGACCGATTCTCTGAAAGCCACCTAATAGACCTTTTAGCCACTTCCTTCTTATTAATTTTTTATTATTAATACCTTATATAAATATTCTACCATTTAGATTGAGTGTTTTTTCTTCGTGGATCGTCGATGGTAGGCTTTTGTTGTCCGCCAAATTCTTCCAACTCACCAGTCTTCTAGGGCAATCAGCCTATAAATATTTTTATGACATTCGTATAAAAAATTAAATTAAATAGAGATTAATTTAATTTTTTAGGTCATTTATAGTACAAATTAATAGTCTTTAAAAAGTAACAAATGTGACAATTTAGGAAAATAAGAACTTTTTTGGACAAAAAATGCCAGATAACATGCTAAATAATGTCTTAATATGGCCTTATTAGTCAGCTTTGGCCAAATAGGTGGTAAGTAGCGTCAGCAGGCTTGGAGAAATGCGAAAAATTGTTATTTGAAGCCCACACGCCAGGCGAGAAAATTTCAGCGAATGGGAAAACGCGGACTTGTTGTGTCAAACAAGTTGGAGGGTATCAGTGCATTGGAAATCACCGCACTGCGGTATCGGCCGGTAGCTCCGTCAGAAGCTTTTTATAGCGGTATCGGCGCAACGTGCCACTAACCACCTGATAGCTAGCCAGATATTGGCTCAGCCGCCGGTATGATTCATGTGGCGCAGGATGACCGGTTGGCCATCGAGTTGAAAATCGTGACCGCGAGGCTTGAGCGCCATCGCTGAGATAATTGCTTGTTTCAACCGTTCCTGATCGCCGGGATACGCGCGCAAGGTGTGCTTCAAATCGACCGAATTTTCCTGTCCCAGACAGAGCAATAATCGGCCTTCGGCGGACACCCGCACCCGATTGCAGTCGCCGCAAAAATTGTGGCTGTGGGGCGAAATGAACCCAATCCGACTATTAGTAGCGGGAATGCGGTAATACCGCGCCGGCCCGCCAGTGGTTTCCGTGGTCGGAATCAATTCAAAAACTTGCGCGAGATCAGCATGGATTTCATCGCTGGAATAATACGCCTCAGCCCGGTCATGATCGCCAATCTCGCCCAGCGGCATTTCCTCGATAAAGCTGATGTCCAAGCCGTTATCGAGCGCAAATTGCACCAGATCGACCACTTCATCGTGGTTGCGATGCTTTAATATCACCGTGTTGAGCTTGATGCGCTGAAAGCCAGCGGCTTGTGCGCCCTGGATACCGCGCAAAACGGTTTTTAAGTCCCCATTGCGGGTGATACGCCGAAACCGTGCCGGGTCCAAGCTATCCAGACTGATGTTCAGCCGCGCCACCCCGGCAGCCTTGAGATCGACGGCCAGGCGCTCCAGTTGCGAGCCGTTGGTGGTCAGCACCAATTCCGCCAAACCACGCTCCCGCAACCGGCCCAGTTGCTGGAACAGCCACAGCACGTTGTGTCGCACCAGCGGCTCGCCACCGGTGATGCGGATTTTACGCACACCCAATTCCACGAACGCCTGACCCAGTGCTGTCAGTTCTTCCAAGGTCAGAATTTGTGCGCGCGGCAGGAATTTCATCTGCTCGCTCATACAGTAGACGCAGCGAAAATCGCAGCGATCCGTCACTGAAAACCGCACGTAGTCGATCCGACGGCCGAAACCGTCGATCAAGGTAGGTGCAGAACCTGCGTTTTCAGTATCGTTTGGCGTAGAAAGAGTCACGGTTTGCTGAGCAATCAACGGTTCTTCACTGATTTTGCAACTTAACCGGCGTGTTTTTTGACCCAGGCGACGTACTGATTCATCCAATCTTGCAGGAACTTGCGGCTGCCCTCGCCGATGTTGCCCGCATCGTCAAACAGTCCGTCCTTGGCTTGGATAAACGTTTCCGGCTGGCCCAGTGTCGGCATGTTCAGATAAGCCAGGATATTACGCAAGTGCTGCTGCGCCAAAGCGGTACCGATGGCCCCGACTGACAAACGATGGAGCGGCGGATGGACAGTGGTCTCCCGATTGAGCGGAAAGGAGTGAAATTGAATCGGTCAGCCCATAGAAGAATCCGATCTTTTCAAACCCCACTCGAAACTGCCTCTAAAATCACGCTAGAAGCTCATAAAAGCGTTTTTACGGATTTTCCATACCCAAGAGGCGGGTCACCGTAAAAATCGCTTAAATCGCCTTCCAGCGCGTTTGGTATAACGGCTCGGCTGGCGGTTGCGGTTCGGGCGCCATCGGCTGCATCGTGACCCACAGTTCACCCCGAGCCGGCTCCGTCACACCCGCTGGCATCGGCAAGGTGCGGGCGCTGCCGTCGTCCGGTAAGACACCGAGCATCATCGGCGGCGAATCGGCGGGCTTTAGCCAGAGGAAACAGCGCTGGTCGGGCGGCATCGCCATCGGTCGCGGGTTGCTGACGTACAAACGGCCATCGTCCACCCGCGCCACCGTCCACAGCAATTCTTGCTGCTTGCCCCGGATCGCGGCAAACCTCATGTCGGCTTCTTGCGGTATGTCGGCCAGTTGCGGCGCCAGCACCCCAACCGCCGCTAGCACCCCAGCCGCCGCCAAACCGCGCCAAAACGTTAGGCTATTCCACCATGAAGGGCGCTGCTCGCTGGGAAACAGTCGCTGCTGAAGGTTGTTCCAAACGTCCGTCGGCGGTAAAGCGGGTGAGCTGGCGACCGCCAGCCGGTTCAAGCGGCGCTCCCAGTCCGTCACCGCTCGCTGCAACGCCGGATGTGCCGGTAGTAGCCGCTCAAACCGACGACGGGCGCTGCCATGCAGGGTGCCAAGCACATATTCAGCCGCCAACTGGTCGCGCCAAAAGGAATGCAGATAATTCATGCCGCTTCCCCCAAGCAGATTTTCAGGCGTTGCAGGCTGCGCCGCACCCAGGCTTTGACGGTTCCCAACGGACGATCCAGTGACTGGGCGATGGCGTCGTGGGTCAGACCTTCAAAGTAAGCCAACAGCACGGCACGGCGTGGTTCTGCCTCCAGCCCCTCCAGACAGCGGACCAGCGCATGGTCACCCTGCTCAAGATGCAGTTGCTCTTCAGGGCTTAAGCCGGGAGCCGCGACATGCTCCCAACCTGCGTCGTCCAATTCGGCATGGTGGCGATGCTCACCCCGCCGCAACCGGTCGATGGTCAGATGGCGGACGATGCTGCCCATCCAAGTCAGCGGCTGGCCTAGCGCAGGTCGGTAATCACCCGCGCGTTGCCAAATACGAACGAAACCCTCCTGCAACAGATCAGCCGCTAATTCCCGGTCATGGGTCAGTTTTAGCAGCAAGCCGTATAAGACTGGCGAAGCCTGCCGGTAAAGCCTTTCGAAAGCGTGGCGATCACGCAAGGCACAGCGAGCGAGCAGGTCAACCAGCGAATCGGGAGTGGCCATACAAGAGATTCGAGCGGTTACGGGGATCTTATCGAGGCAGTATAAGCGGGATCGGCCCGATTCGCCGCCCAATCCCACCATCGGCCATAAAGCCGATTTTTCCAGGATGGTACTCGCAATGTACTCAGACTCAATGGCCGAGCGCATTGCCATTATGCTGGTCGGAGATCGCCAGCACCTCTTGGTTCAGAAATCGGGCAAGCGCGGTGGCGAGATCGAAGGTTGCATCGTCCCCAGCAGCCGTTTCCGCCGCCTCGGCTAACGGGCGATGCGCTGCGAACGCAGTCAACAGCACAAATTCTCCGGCAGATAATGGTTGCTGAACCACTGCGTTCTTTAGCCGCCATACTAGGACGGATTGCGCGTGTTTGAGATCGACAGCATCCAGTGGCCCGCCGTTAGGCTGGTGAGCGTCCCAAATTGCGTGAATCGGCCACCGTGATTGCAGTAAGCGAACTGAAGGGTGTAGCCAGATCGATAAACCAGGCAATTGCTCAGGTGGCACAGCGGCCAGTCGGGTAGGGGTTAACAGCGGCGCTTCAGGCGCGAATAACGCCTCATTACGCGCCCACTCCAGTCGAGCGATATCCGCCAGCCAAGGTAAATCGGCCAGGGGTTGAAATGCGGCCAGAAACCCAGGGAACCCTCCACCATAAGCGTACAAGACCGGCCGCTGGGGTGGATGTTGGGCCACGAAGGTCAAGCCGACTGCAGTAAAACATGCCTCGCCGATTAACTGGCGACTCACAGGAAACGCCGCTTCCAGCACGTTCAGTAGGGCATGACGGACGTTATTGCGATAGACGGCCAACCGTCGTTCACGTTCTCCAGTCGGACCGGCTAACAAGGCTAACAAGGCAGGATCGGGGCTGTGAGCCAGCATTGCCTGGTGCAGGCTGGTTTGCAATTCAACCCATCGCATGATTGATCTCGCGGAGGTAGACATTCGCCCGCTCAGCCTCGGCTATGAGCACGGGCAGCGTGGGAATATCGGTGTCCCATTCCACCAGCACCGGCTTGGGACCGGTGCGGCTCAACGCCGCCGCCAGTAAATCCCAAACCGGCTCAGCGACGGCCGAACCGTGATCGTCGATCAGTAATTCACTGCCAGTGATAACTACCCGTGCATGGCCAGCAATATGAATTTCACCGACCGCCTTGAGTGGCAATCGAGCCAGTGGCGCTACCGGATCGGTTCCGTGGTTCCGCGCACTGACGTACAGGTTGTTGACATCAAGCAACAGGCCACAGCCGGTGCGGTGTACCAGCTCAGCTAGAAAATCGGCCTCATCCCAGTCAGCTTCGCTAAAACGTAGGTACGTCGCCGGGTTTTCAAGCAATAAGCGCCGACCCAACGCTTCTTGGGCAAGATCCAGATTGTTAGCGACCACCTGTAAAGTTTCGTGGGTGTAGGGCAATGGCAGTAAATCAGCCAAAAACGTGCCATCCGGGGCTGTTGACCATGCCAGATGCTCAGAGACCAGTTCCGGCTCGAAACGGTCGTAAAGCGCCCGCAATCGTGCTAGATGCGCCCGATCCAGACCCTCCGCCGAACCCAGCGATAAACCCACCCCGTGACAGCTCAGCGGATAATCGCCGCGCAGTCGCTCCAAGGCGGCTACGCGGGGACCGCCAGGCGCAAGATAGTTTTCGCTGTGAATCTCCAGCCACGCCACCGGTTGGGATGCGGCCAGAAATTCTGGTAGATGCGGATGGCGCAGTCCGATTCCCGCTTGGTTGGGAAGGGCGGCACGATTGCGGGTTGGCGTCATATCGTTCAGCTAGCCGCCGGCTTGCCCTGTCCCTTAAACGCTTTCGTCTGGCCACCCATCTTTTCACAGGTTCCTTTAGCGACGTATTTCCAATCTTGGCCATCGTAGTTAGCGGTTGCTTTACCACCGCAGTCGTGTGTGCCCGCAGCGCTGGCACAGTCGTTCTCGCCGGCTTTGGCGACTCCGTAGCATTGGTCTTTACCGTCTTTGGCGGCTAGCGCAGGGGTGGCGACTAGGCTTAAGGCACCAGCGACGGCAGCGGCTAGAGCGAATTGGCTGAAAGTGGTCTTCGTCATCTTCAGTTTCCTTCAAGGTTGGGAAATACCGATTCGATTGATCCGGCTTGATGGTTTACGTGATGGATGCTGATTTGGATGCGGGAATCTTCGGAAATTTTATGATCGGTTCGGTTCGTTGGCTATTTTCCGGTAGCCGGATACCGTTTTGCAGGGACATTTTCCGTCGGTTGCGTCGGTTTTTGGGTTTTGGGTTTTTCCGAAAAACGACGACGACGACGCTCGTTTAAGTCGTTTAAATATGTTTAAAAGAACGTTTAAAGAATGTTTAGGGTGCGAATTTACTTTAAAAATCATATATTTATAAGACGTAATGTCCCCGTTTATGGGACGTAATGTCCCCGTTTATGGGACGTAATGTCCCCGTTTATGGGACGTAATGTCCCCGTTTATGGGACGTAATGTCCCCGTTTATGGGATAAAAATTAAAATGTCCCCGTTTATGGGATTTTTTCCCAAAATTTCACGCGAATTTTAAATTATTTCTTTTTTAATCAATTTTTTATTCTTTTATTGACTCTGCGTGCCATTGAAACCTATGAATCAAGCGGTGGCCTTGATGGATGAAAGGGTTGCTCAGCCGTCGTGGGTCGGGATTGCCCTTGATGCTCAGCGAAATGTCCCCGTTTATGGGATAAGAATGTCCCCATTGATTTTTTTCAACCAGGGGACATTTTTGGTAAACTAACTCAATGGCACGCAGCAGAGAAAGACGCGGCAGCGTGGATGCGGCACGTAGGATGGTCGTGACCGATTTGGCCGACCAGAATCTCAAAAAGCATGTCGCCGCCATCCACATCAACAACAGGCTAACGCTGACCCAGCGCAAAGCCTCGAATGTGCTTTTGTACAATGCTTACGAAAGCCTGTTGACCGCGCGCGTCCATCGGATTCGCGTGAAGGATTTAGCCGAAGCCATCGGGTTTAACACCCACAATCTAGACCCCCTCAAGGAAGCCTTGAAGACACTGGCTCGGACCATACTGGAATGGAACATCCTGGACGAAGAGGGGCGCCAAGAAGAATGGGGCGCGACCACCTTGCTGGCGCAAGCGGTCATCAAAGGCGGTTACTGCGTGTATGCCTACAGTCCAGAGCTGTGCGAAAAGCTCTATCGGCCAGAGATTTACGCGCTCCTCAATCTGAGCATCCAGCGCAAGTTCAGTAGCAGCTACGCGCTGGCTCTCTACGAGAATTGTCTGCGCTACCGGCGGATCGGGACCACGGGCTGGATCGGCCTGGATATCCTGAAACGACTGTTGGGGATCGGTGATACCGACGGCTATTATCAAGATTTTCGCAAGTTCAACGATAAAGTGATTAAGCCAGCGGTACGGCAAGTAAACGATACTTCTGATTTGCTGCTAGAAATCGATTATCAGCGCGACCGGCGCAGAGTCTCGGCGGTGCGGTTTCGGGTGAGTGATAACCCGCAGATGCTGTTATTTGCCCAGCATCAGGCCGCGATTGCCATGGCGGGAGATGCTCCCGTGGCGGAAGATCTGCCCGTCGAAGATAACCCAGAGCAGCGCCTCGAACATCAGGAGCAATTGCGCGCGCGGCTGTCGGCGTTTGGGCTGAGCGCCCGCCAGATCCGTATTGCGTTGGCTAGCCACCCGCCGAGCTATTTGGAAGGTAATCTTACGGTGGTCGAACGCGATTTGGCTGCCGGGAAAGTACATAACTTGCCAGCTTATCTGTTGGCGGCGTTGCGGGAGGATTACCGACCGGCAGCGGAGCCGAGCCGTAGTCCGCCTGCCACACCGAACCCCAGCGCTGATCTGCCGCAGCAACTGCAGTCGGAGCAGGTGGCAGTAGAGGTTTCCGATGCGCGATTTTTGGCGGCACGCTTGCAAGCGGCACTCGACCGGCTTAGCACTGCCGACCGGGAAGCGCTTGAAGCTGCATACATTACCCGACTGGAGCAGGGCGATGGGTTTGAAACCCAGCTAATTTTGGGGCTGTATCGTAAAAACGGCCTGAACAGCAAAATTGTGGAAAGTCATTTTCGGGCTTTTGCGCGTGAGCGCCTGTTAAACTCTGTCAGCGATACCGAAATTGTCGCTGGCGTGGCGGACAAGAACGAATAGAGTGGCTGGTGAACGGGCGGTGTTAATGCCTTGACGTGCTGAATCGGAAGGACGATAGGAGAGAAATCCGATGAGCGAGTATCGGAAGGGATCAAATCGCCAGGCTGAGAGTCGGTCGGATCGACTGGGCAGCATAACGCAGATTATCGGACGTCCGTGGGCTTTGGCAGTGATGGCGTTGCTTGGCTGCTGGTGGCTATCTGTGGCGGTCGGGGCCCAACCCATCACCCCCAATGATGCCGGAGATCGATTCTATTGGGGTTACTTCGTCGGCGGTGGCTTGCTGCTGGCAGGGCTTTTTGGCATACCGGTTGTCATGCTTGCGGGCCAGCGCCGCCAGCTCATGCTAGAGCGGGAGCGGTTGAGCGACCGCCTTTTCGCCCTGACGACCCGCCAGCAGGAGTTGGAGGCGGAGATCGAGCGCCAGCGTCAGGGAGCCGCTCGCCAGCGCGGGCTGGAAATCGAAATCGAGCAATTACGGCGTGCTGGTCGTGAATTTGAAGCGGAAATCGAGCGCCTGCGTCAGAGAACCGCTCGCCAGCGCGAGTTAGAGGCGGAGACTCAGAGGCTACGTCAAGGCACCACTCGTCAGCGCGAGTTGGAAATCGAAGTGGAGCAATTGCGCCAAAATCTGGCCGGCAAACAGAAACTGGAGGCCGAGACCGAGCGCTTGCGGCAAGATCTCGCCTGCCATTGGGAACTAGAGGTCGAGGTCGAGCAACTGCGCAAGGAGGCCGCCAGCCAGCGACAATTGGAGGAAGAAATCCGTCGGCTGAGGCAGAATTTGGAAACCCTGCGCGATAGCGAGCAGCGCTTCCGGACCCTCACGCAGCAACTGCCGGTCGGTATCTTCATGGCCGATCTTCAGGGTCAGTGTCGTTATGTCAACGAGCGCTGGTGCCAGATGACCGGGTTGGCTGCCGAGCAAACCGTCGGCTTGCCATGGACGCACGCTTTGCACCCGGACGACCGTGATCAGGTCGAGAAAATCTGGCGGCAAGCGCTCGACAAGGGGAGCGAGTTCGTAGTCGATCACCGCTTTAAGACGCCGACTGGCCGCGATGTATGGATGGATACTCGCGCGGTGCCCTTGCGGGATCGCTCCGGTCAGATTGTCTATTACCTGGGTGCGAATACCGATATCGCGGAGCTTAAGCGCACGGAGGAAACCTTGCGCGCCAGCGAAGCTCGTTTCCGCAGCTATTTCGAGCTGCCCCTGGTGGGCATCGCCCTGACTGGTCCCGACAAGCGTTGGTGGGAAGTCAATAATCGCCTTTGTGAGATGCTGGGGTATCGGCGTTCCCAACTGCTGCAACTGACGTGGGCCGAATTGACCTATCCGGAGGATTTGGCGACTGATCTTGCCCAGTTCGAACGGGTAGCCAGCCGTCGAATCGATGGTTACTCGGTCGATAAACGGTTCATGCGCCAGGATGGTTCGCTCTTATATGCCAGCGTTTCCACTCGCTGCATCCGGCGCTCAAATGGGATGGTTGACTATTACGTGGCGCTCATACAAGACATCAGCGAACGTAAACAGGCGGAAGAGCACATCCAGCATTTGGCCCACTACGACGCCTTAACTGACCTGCCCAACCGGACTTTGCTAGGTGACCGCTTGCAACAGGTGTTGTTGCGCGCTGCGCGCGATCATACGCAAGTCGGCATCTTGCTGGTGGATCTGGATCATTTCAAGCGGATCAACGATACGTTGGATCATACCGTCGGCGATCAGCTCTTGCGCGAGGTTGGCCATCGCTTGCAGTCGTGTGTACGCGAGTGTGACACCATCTCCCGCCAGGGCGGTGATGAATTCGCGGTTGTGTTGCCTGACCTCATCAACAACGACGAGGCACCCCGGATCGCCGAGCGGATCTTGGGGGCAATGACTGAGCCTTACCGGTTCAGTGATCATGATTTGCACATCACTTGCAGCATCGGTATCAGCCTCTATCCTCGTGACGGTCGCAGCGCCGAAATCCTGTTAAAGAACGCTGATAATGCTTTGTATCGGGCTAAAGATCTGGGACGGAATAACTATCAGTTCTACCAGTCGGGCGCGACGATGGTGGCCCGCGAGCGGCTCACGTTGGAAAACAGTTTGCGCTATGCGGTGGATCGGCAACAACTGGAGTTGTATTACCAGCCGAAGTGGGATTTTCACGCCAACGCCATCACCGGTGCCGAAGCATTGATCCGTTGGAATCACCCGCAGCTCGGACTATTGCCCCCGGCCCGGTTTATTCCTATCGCCGAAGACAGCGGGCTGGTACTGGCGCTCGGTGAATGGGTGTTGCGCGCTGCCGTCCAAGAGATCGGCCAGCTCCACCAAAACGGGGCGTCTGGCTTAAGAGTGGCGGTCAATGTCTCCGCTCGACAATTCCATCAGGGTAATCTCACCACGTTGGTGCAAGGGTTGCTGACTGAGAGCGGCTTCGATCCTGGGTCCTTGGAGTTGGAGCTGACCGAAGGCATTTTGATGCACCACACCGAAGACAATATTACCGCGCTGAAATCTTTTAAAGCCATGGGAGTGCGACTGGCCATTGACGATTTTGGCACCGGTTATTCGTCGCTGGGCTATCTGCAACGGTTTCCGGTGGATGTGCTCAAGATCGACCGGTCGTTTGTGACCGAGTTGCCGAGCAACGAGAGTAATGTCGCTATCGTCGATGCCATCGTTACCTTGGCGCACGGCTTAGGTTTGTTGGTGGTCGCCGAGGGGGTGGAGACCGTCGAGCATGTGGAGTTTTTGCGTGCTCACGGTTGTGATGAAGGCCAGGGTTATTATTTTGGCCGACCTGTGCCGTTGCTGGAATTTCAGAGCCTTTTGATGCGAGATCGTGCCCGGTTGGCAGGTGAGGCGCTATCGGCTGTCTCGCCGTGATGGTTTGTCATTTTCACCGAGCCAGTCGATTTTACTTGAACAATCTCGTGGTCCGATAAGAGACGAGTGGTGAGCGTTTCTGGCAATCTTGAGCACCAAACTCGGTTGTTGCCCTATGAACAAACTGCGTAAGCCCCAAAGAGTTTTTAAAACTGCAAGCCATATCATGGGGCTTACGCAAAAGTGGTCATGAAAGGTCGCCCACTGGCTGAATGGTCCCAACGCTGGATGCCTGTGGCGTAGCGATCTTACTGTTGAAAGATCCAAGCCAATCTTCCTCATCAGGAATCGCCTTCATGGCGTTACTCCGATGAAAAAGCGGATCGTTTGCGCTCGAAGCGTACTGCATGGCGCGGATCATGGTCCCTAGACCCGTGATAAAAGTGAACGTTGAGTGAGTGTATTGCATGTTCATAGCGATTCCTCCGTACTGCGAAAAACACTAACCAACATGGAGTTGCTAATCCTGCGCCCGCCGCAGGAGCCCGGCACTAATACGCCTCACCACGGCAACGCCTCCCCGTGCTGAACGTAGCTGCCGGTGGGGCCGGTGTAATCAAGCAGCGCCATCGCCACGCAGGCCGCCGCGCCGTCACCAACTTCGATTTCACCCAGACCCATATTCATATCCGTCTTCACGTAGCCGGGATCTACCGCGTTGACCTTGATGCCGGTATCGCGCAGCTCGTGGGCCAGGTGGACGGTCCAAGCATTTAGCGCCGTCTTTGAGGTGTCGTAGGCAGCGAACTTGGTATCGTAAATGGGCGATCCGGGCTGACTGTGCAACGTCAACGACGCCAGGCTGCTGGAGACGTTGACAATACGACCCGCTTTCGACAGCCGCAGCAGAGGCAAGAAGGCGCGCGTGACCGCGACCACCCCGAACAGGTTGATGTCGAAGGTCCGCCGCCAGGTATTCTCAGACTGCTGCGACGGGGCAAGGCCAATCTCGTCGATCAGGATGCCGGCGTTGTTGACCAGAATGTCGAGGCGGCCGTGTCGCTCGGCGACGAATTCAACCGCGAGGGCGATGCTGGCGCCATCGGTCACGTCGAGACCGATGGCTTTAACCGGCAGGTGATTGTTTTGGTTTTGTAATTGCAGCACCGCTTCGAATGCGCGGCCATAGTCGCGCCCGGAAAGCAGCGTGTAGACGCCGGCTTCGGCCAGTCGGCGCACGGTCTCGAAACCGATGCCACGATTGGCGCCGGTAACCAGGGCAATTTTCTGGGTATCATTCATGTGACCTCCTTTGCAGTCAGCGTGGAATAACAATTCCATCATCGTAAAGTCTACGCTGCTAAAAGGGACTTAATTAGTCCTAGTTATAGGGAATCATTATCCCAAAGCCGGTCTAATCATTTATACGCTTTCATCGGATATCCGCTTTCATCGGAGGTTGGCGATGCCAGATCTCAACGACACCCTCATCTTCGTCAAAGTGGTCGAGCAGGGCAGTTTTACCGGCGCGGCCAAGTCGCTGTGTCTCCCCAAAACCACCGTCAGCCGCAAGGTGCAAGACCTGGAAGCGCGGCTCAGCGCGCAGCTTCTGTATCGCACCACCCGCAAGCTCAGCTTGACCGAGACCGGCAGCCTCTATTTTGAGCACTGTCAGCGGATTGCCCGCCAGTTGGACGAGGCCGAACGGGCGGTCGCCCAACTTCAGGGCGCCCCGCGCGGCTGGCTGCGTTTTACCGCACCTTACGCGATTGGGGTGACGTGGATTGCGCCGCTGCTGGGTGATTTTTATGCGCTCTATCCCGAAGTGCGCATCGACATGGTGTTGAGCAATGAAGACCTGGATCTGATCGACGAGGGTCTCGATCTGGCCCTGCGCGTCGGCGCTCTGCCCGATTCCCGTCTGGCGGCGCGGCGCTTGGCGGTGTTCCGCAGCCATGTTTACGCGAGTCCCGCTTACCTCACTCGCCACGGTGAGCCACGGCATCCCGACGATCTCCGCCAGCACCGCGCCTTGGCGATGAACACCGCCCGCCGCAACGGCGGCGATTATTTCTGGACGCTGAGCGATGGCGTGGGCGGCGGTGATTTCGTCATCGATCCGGTGCTGGTCGCCAACGGTCCCAGTCCGCTCAAGAGCGCGCTGCTCTGCGGTGAGGGGCTGATGTTGGCAAGCGATGTCACGATCAAGGGGGAGGAAGTGAGAGGGTACGCGCGGCGTGTGCTGCCAAGCTGGGTCGGGCCGACGCTCGATTTCAATGCGGTGTTCGCGCGTGGGCGGGTGGAATCGCCCAAGGTGCGCGCCTTCATCGATTTCCTGGTCGAGCGTCTCGACTTCGATGTGGGCGACCGGCAGATTCTGGCTCCAAATCGTCACCTGACTAAGGGGGCAGAACTACAGCTTCACGCCGATTTAGTTTAATGGGATCAATTTCTTGACTATTTCACCATCCCCTCAGCCCCCGCTTTGGCACAGCCTGGACACCGCACAGGTCTTGCAAGCGCTGGACACCGCGCCCGGCGGCTTGAGCGGAGCCGAAGCCGCCCACCGGTTGGCTGCGCATGGCCCCAACCGGCTCCATCCTCCGGCACAACGTGGCCCCCTGCTCCGTTTCCTGCTGCAATTTCACAACGTCATCATCTATGTATTGCTGGCTTCGGCCGCCATCACCGCCGCCCTGGGTCACTGGGTCGATACCGGCGTGATTCTGGGCGTGGTGTTCATCAACGCCCTTGTCGGCTTCGTGCAGGAAGGCAAGGCCGAATCGGCGCTGGCTGCCATCCGCAAGATGCTGTCGCTGCGTGCGCTGGTGCTGCGCGACGGCCAGCGTCGGGAGATCACCGCCGAAGAACTGGTGCCCGGTGACTGGGTGCTGCTGCAATCTGGCGACAAGGTGCCCGCCGATCTGCGCTTGATCGACAGCAAGAACCTCCGTATCCAGGAAGCCGTGTTAACGGGCGAGGCGGAGGCGGTCGAGAAAGCTACCGCGCCGGTTGCGGCCGACGCCGCTATCGGCGACCGCGCCAACATGGCCTATTCCGGTACCTTGGTCAGCTACGGTCAGAGTACGGGCATCGTCATCGCAACCGGCGAGCACACCGAAATCGGCCGCATCAGCACGCTGTTGGAGCAGGTCGAGGAAGTCACCACCCCCTTGTTGCGCCAGACCGCCCAATTCGGCCGCTGGCTTAGCCTCGCCATCGTGCTGGTCGCGGTGGCGACTTTCCTGATCGGGGTATTTTGGCGCGGCCTGCCTGCGGACAACATGCTCATGGCGGCGGTCGCGCTGGCGGTGGCCGCGATTCCCGAAGGCTTGCCGGCCATCCTCACCGTCATTCTGGCGATTGGGGTACAACGGATGGCGGGCCGCCACGCCATCGTCCGCCGCCTGCCCGCAGTGGAAACGCTGGGCGCGGTCACGGTGATTTGCTCGGACAAGACCGGCACCCTGACCCGCAACGAGATGACGGTGCAGCGGGTCATCACCGCCGACCGGGTGATCAAAGTCAGTGGCGCGGGCTGCGCGCCCAGCGGTGACTTCAGCGTCGCTGGAGCGTCACTGCCACCCGATGCGGCGGCGGATGTGCAAGCCATCGCCCGCGCGGCGCTGCTGTGCAACGATGCGGTCTTGCGCCACGCAGACGGCGCCTGGTGCCTGGCGGGCGATCCCACCGAAGGTGCGCTGCTGGCCTTCGCTGGCAAGGCGGGCTTCGATCAGGCCACGGAAGCCGTGCGGTGGCGGCGGCTGGACAGCATTCCCTTCGAGTCCGAACACCGCTTCATGGCGACTTTGCAGCACGACCCGCAGGGGGGACATTGCATTTTCGTCAAGGGCGCGCCCGAACGGGTGCTGGCCATGTGCGCCAGCGAATGGCGGGCCACTGGGACGCAAGCCCTCGAACCGGCTTATTGGCGCCAGCACATTGAAGGACTGGCGGCGCAGGGTCAGCGAGTGCTGGCGGTCGCCTCCCGACCCGCCGCCGAGACCCAAACCGAGCTTCGGGTTGACGATGTTGCGGTGGGCTTAACCCTGTTGGGCCTGCTGGGGATCAGCGACCCGCCGCGCGAGGAAGCCATCCGCGCCGTGCGCCAAACCCAAGAAGCCGGGGTTCGGGTCAAGATGATCACCGGCGACCACGGCGTCACGGCCCGCGCCATCGCCGCCCAAATCGGCATCGGTGACGGCGTGAAGGTCTTGACCGGCCCGGAACTGGAAGCCCTGGACGATGCCACGCTGCAAACCGTGGTCTGGGACACCGACGTTTACGCCCGCGCCAGCCCCGAACACAAATTGCGTCTGGTCGCCGCTTTGCAAGCCAACCGCCATGTGGTGGCGATGACCGGCGACGGCGTAAACGATGCGCCAGCCCTCAAACGCGCCGATATCGGGGTAGCGATGGGGATGAACGGCACCGAGGCGGCCAAGGAAGCCGCCGATCTGGTATTGGCCGACGACAACTTCAGCTCGATCACCCACGCCGTCGAAGAAGGCCGCACCGTCTACGACAACCTGCGCAAGGCCTTGCTGTTCCTGCTGCCGACCAACGGCGCCCAGGCGGCGATCATCGTCATCGCCATCCTGTTTTCGCTGCCGCTGCCGATCACGCCAGTACAAATTCTGTGGGTCAACATGGTGACGGCGGTGACGCTGGCGCTGGCGCTGGCGTTCGAGCCGACCGAAGCCAACGTCATGCGCCGACCGCCGCGCGACGCGGCAGAACCTTTGATTCCCGGCTGGCTGGTCTGGCGGATCGGCTTAGCGACGGGGCTGCTGGTGGTCGCGCCGCTGGCCCTGTTTCTGTGGGAAATCGGGCATGACCGGCCGCTGGCCGAAGCCCGCACGCTGGCGGTGAACGCGCTGGTGGTGGGCGAGATTTTCTATCTGCTGAACAGTCGGCGGATTGATGCCTCGGTGCTGTCGTGGGATGGCTTGCTGGGTAGCCGCGCCGTACTCGTCAGCATCGGGCTAATTTTATTGCTGCAACTGCTGTTCACCTACGCGCCGCCCGTGCAGACGCTGATGGGAACCGCCGCGATCAGCGCCGCCGATTGGCTGATCGTGACGCTGGCCGGTACGGTGCTCCTACTGTGGGTGGAAGCAGAGAAAACTCGTCGGCGACGCTGGGGCCAGAGAGCCTAACCGCCAATAGCCTGGTCAAGCGCCTTCAACCGACCCGGTAGCGACTCACTGCCCTTCAACCCGACACCCGCACCTCAGCGGGCAAGGAGCGCGATCATGGCTTTTCGGCGCGAAAGCGACAGCATGGGTTCGATAGAGGTGCCCGCCGACCGATACTGGGGCGCACAAACCCAGCGTTCGCTGGAAAATTTCAGGATCGGCGGTCAGCGGTTTCCGCCAGCGGTCATCCGCGCTTTCGGTCTGGTCAAGAAAGCGGCGGCGCTGACCAACCGCGAGCTTGGTGAACTCGACGAGCGGAAAGCCGCGCTCATCGTCCGAGCGGCCGACGAGGTGATCGCGGGCCAATTCGACGACCAGTTTCCGCTGGTGGTCTGGCAGACCGGCAGCGGCACCCAATCGAACATGAACGCCAACGAGGTGATCGCCAACCGCGCCAACGAGCTGGCCGGTCAGCCGCTCGGCTCGAAGCAGCCGATCCACCCCAACGACGACGTGAACCATTCCCAATCATCGAACGACGTGTTTCCCACCGTGATGCATGTCGCCGCTGCCGGAGAAATTCAGCGGCGACTGTTGCCGGCGGTGGCCCAACTTCGCGCGGAATTGGAACGAAAGAGCGAAGATTTCAAAGAGATCGTCAAAATCGGCCGCACCCACTTGATGGACGCCACCCCGCTCACCCTCGGCCAGGAATTCGGCGGTTACGCCGCGCAAATCGGCTTCGCGGAACGGCAGATTCAAGCGGCGCTGACGGGACTTTACGAACTGGCGCTCGGCGGCAGCGCCGTCGGCGCCGGCCTCAACACCCATCTCGACTACGCCCGCCAAGCCGCCGCGCACATCGCCGCGCTGACCGGCCAGCCCTTTGTCAGCGCGCCCAACAAATTCGCCGCCCTGGCGGCCCACGACGCCATCGTTGCAGCCAGCGGGGCTACGCGGGTGTTGGCGGTGGCGTGCCTGAAGATCGCCAACGACATCCGTCTGCTGGGCAGCGGGCCGCGCTGCGGGATCGGGGAAATCACCCTGCCGGCCAACGAACCGGGCAGCTCGATCATGCCGGGCAAGGTCAACCCCACCCAGGCGGAGGCGCTGACGATGGTCGCGGCGCAGGTGATGGGCAACGATGTCACCGTCGGCATCGCCGGGGCCAGCGGCCACCTAGAACTTAACACGTTCAAGCCGGTCTTGATTTATAACCTGCTGGAATCGGTCGGTTTGCTGGCCGACGCCTGCGACAGCTTCACCCGCCACTGCGTGGCCGGCATCGCGCCGAACCGCGAAACCATCGCGCGCCATCTGGCGGATTCGCTGATGCTGGTCACCGCGCTCAATCCGGTCATCGGCTACGACCGCGCCGCCCAAGTCGCCAAGCTGGCTTACGAGCAGAATCTATCGCTGAAAGAGGCAGCCGTGCAGCTTGGCTTTATGAGCGCTGAGGATTTCGACCGCTACGTCCGCCCCGAACGGATGGTGTCGCCTTAAATCGCTTGCCACGCATCCGACGGCGTTAAACCCAGATCGGCGGCTTCCCACACTCACCGCGAGGATTTTGTCATGAGTTTTAATTCCTTCGGCAGTCAAGCCCATCTCAGCGTGTCCGGCCAGCGATTCGACATTCACCGGCTCGATGCCGTGTATGCACAGCATCCCGATGCCGTGCGCCTGCCGTTCTCGATCAAGATTCTGCTCGAAAACCTGCTGCGCACCGAGGATGGTCACGCCGTCCGCGCCGATGACATCGAAGCTGTCGCCCGCTGGCGGGCCAAAGCCGAACCGACCCAAGAAATTGCCTTCACCCCGGCACGAGTGCTATTGCAAGATTTCACCGGCGTACCGGCGGTGGTCGATCTGGCGGCGATGCGCGAGGCGATGGTGCGACTGGGCGGCGATCCCAAAACCATCAACCCGCTCCAACCGGTCGAATTGGTCATCGACCACTCGGTGCAGGTCGATTTCTTCGGCGGCCCGCACGCGCTGGAACAGAATGCCGAACTGGAATTTTCCCGCAACCGCGAGCGCTATCGCTTTCTCAAGTGGGGCCAGCAGGCGTTCGCCAATTTCCGTTGCGTGCCGCCGGATACCGGCATCGTCCATCAGGTCAATCTGGAATTTCTGGCGCGGGTAGTCATGGCGGCGGACGGCCAAGCCTACCCCGACACGCTGGTCGGCACCGACTCGCACACCACCATGATCAACGGCTTGGGTTGCCTGGGGTGGGGGGTAGGCGGTATCGAGGCGGAAGCCGCCATGCTCGGCCAGCCGGTCAGCATGTTGTTGCCGCAGGTGATCGGCGTGCGCCTCAGCGGTCAGTTGCCTGAAGGCGCGACCGCGACCGATTTGGTGCTGACGGTCACCCAAATGCTGCGCAAGCACGGCGTGGTCGGCAAATTCGTCGAATTCTTCGGCAATGGGGTGTTGGGGTTGCCGCTGGCGGATCGGGCCACCATTGCCAACATGGCTCCCGAATACGGCGCGACCTGCGGCATTTTTCCGATTGACGCCGAGACGCTGCGCTATCTGCGCTTTTCCGGTCGGCCGGAGGAACAGGTCGCTTTGGTCGAAGCCTACGCCAAAGAGCAGGGCCTGTTTTTGACGGTGGATGCGCCCGAAGCGAGCTATACCGAGGTGTTGGCGCTCGATCTGGCCACCGTCGAGCCGAGCTTGGCCGGCCCCTTGCGGCCGCAGGATCGGGTGCGGCTCAGTGCGGTGAAATCGTCCTTCGACGCGGCGCTGGCCGATTACCGCGCCCATCAGCCCTTGCCAGCGCCCACCAGCGCGACGCGGGATCAGCCGCCGGTACGCGCCACGTCCAATCTGGGCGAACTGGATGCGGCGGGCAAGCAGGTCGGCAATGACCAACCCGCCCCCGCTGGCACCATCGCCGATTCCGACATCACGGATGGTTCGGTGGTGATCTGCGCCATCACCAGTTGCACCAACACCTCCAACCCGTCGGTGTTGGTGGCGGCGGGATTGCTCGCCAAAAAGGCGGTCGAACGGGGCCTGTCGGCCCGGCCCTGGGTCAAGACCAGCCTCGCGCCCGGCTCCAAGGTGGTGACTGAGTATCTGGCGGCTTCCGGCCTACTGACGGCGCTGGAGCAACTTAATTTCTTCACGGTCGGTTATGGCTGCACCACTTGCATCGGCAACAGCGGCCCGTTGCCGTCGGCGGTGTCGCAAGCCATCGCCGAGGATGATCTGATGGTAGCGGCGGTGCTATCCGGCAACCGTAATTTCGAGGGGCGGGTGCACCCCGAAGTGCGCGCCAACTATCTGGCTTCGCCGCCGCTGGTGGTCGCCTATGCGCTCGCTGGCCGCATCGACATCGACCTGACCAGGGAGCCGCTCGGTCACGATCCCAGCGGCACGTCAGTCTATCTGAAAGACCTCTGGCCCAGTCAGCGCGAAGTGGCGGAAACGGTCGAGCAAGTGCTTGACGCCAGTATGTTTCGGTCGATCTATGCGGATGTTTACACCGGCAATGAGACCTGGCGTTCGCTGGAGGTTCCGGCAGGCGATCTGTTCCAGTTCGAGCCAGATTCCACCTACGTCCGGCTGCCGCCGTATTTCGTCGGCATGGCCAAGCAACCGGATGCGATTAAACCGATCCGCGGTGCGCGGGTGCTGGCGCTGCTGAGCGATAGCATCACCACCGATCACATTTCGCCGGCCGGTTCGATCCAGCGCGACAGCCCGGCCGGGCGCTATCTGATCGAACACGGGGTCGAACCGAAGGATTTCAACTCCTACGGCTCGCGGCGCGGCAACCACGAAGTCATGGTGCGCGGCACTTTCGCCAACGTGCGCCTGCGCAACCGGATCGCGCCCGGCACCGAGGGCGGTGTCACCCGGCATCTGCCATCGGGCGAAACCATGAGCATCTTCGATGCGTCCGAGCGTTACGCGCGCGAGGGCGTACCGCTGCTCATTATCGCTGGCAAGGAGTACGGGTCGGGTTCATCGCGCGATTGGGCGGCCAAAGGGCCGATGCTGCTCGGCGTGCGGGCGGTGCTGGCGGAAAGCTACGAGCGCATCCACCGCTCGAACCTGATCGGCATGGGCATTCTGCCGCTTCAGTTCAAAGCCGGCGAAACTGCGGCGACGCTGGGCCTGAGCGGTCAGGAGGTGTTCGGGGTCGAAGGGGTCGATACCCTGCTGGCGGACGGTCTGGCCGATCACCGCGAGGTGACCGTGAAGGCGGCGGCCGAAAACGGTTCGGTGAAGGCGTTTACCGCCATTGCCCGCATCGATACGCCGCAGGAAGCCCACTATTACCGGCACGGCGGCATCTTGCAGTATGTGCTGCGGCAGATGATTTGAGGGGGGGCTGTTGCGGGAACGACTGTCGCGCTGGCATTCGGCGGCCGGTCTACGGATGGTGCCGGGCGCCGATCATTTCATTTAGAGCCTCCAATTCAGGTTGAACCGAGCCAAATTGGCCTGCCAGCAGCGCTTTGTTTTGGATCAGTTCCATGGGTTATATTATAATCTATTGATTTAAATATAATTTTAATAATTTATAATGTGGCATTATATTTGCTTTACCTACCCTCGTAGGGAATCACAAAGATTTTTCCGCACTTTCGACAGAGAATTTGCGTTTGGTATAAACGGTTTTTGGAAAGGTGAGATTTGTAATGACTGTTGCTCTGATTTCACCACACTGGGCAGCCAATGCGCGTATTCAACGTGCGGCCAACAATAACCCACCCATGCGTCTGCATGAGAGCAATTCTGTGGCTGTCAAGCTGCTGCAAGAAGCGCTCATTCAAGCAGGTTTTCCCATGGTGGCTGGCGCCGATGGGATTTTTGGGCCGCAAACTGCAAAAGCTGTGGTTGATGCAGAGAGATTTTATGGATTTCAAACAGATGCTGGGGTTGCTGGGCGCGAGGTTCTAGGAGCACTCGACCTGGCGTTGCGGGGTTGGAAGCCTCCTCCTGGTGCGCATTGGGGTGGTCTTATCGCCAGGACGATTGTCCCTATTGCCCAGCGCAAAATCACGGCTGCTCTGAGGGCGTTGACTGATATACAAACCATGTTGAACGTCAGCGGGCACTTCGATTTTGTGACTGCTGACGGTGTGACGATGGTCGCCCTTGATACACATTTTAAACTCATTCCGGCTGGCGGTACCAAACCGGCCCGCAAGGATTTCATCAATCTTGCCACGATCATCCCGCTAATAAACAATTTTCGCGGTATTCAGCGTACCCTTGCCAATAGCAACATGATCCGACATTCGGTTTGTACGCTCGGCCTGGATGTGGCGGCTGAAGCGGCTTTTGGCGGTCCTATTCTGTTTGGCCCGCCGTACTCAGATTTTAAGCTCGACCCAGTTGACGTGACCAATATCGATAAGACTGGCCCCAATTCGCTTGCAGCGATGATGATCCATGAGGCAACCCATGTGATTGATGGCCAATCTGGCAGCGATAACACCCATATCTCGGAATTCACCCCGGAGTACGAAACGCAGTCCGCCGCAAATGCACGCCACAATCCGAGCGCCTTTGCCACCTTTGCCGCTCATATCGATGAGCAAAAGGATCGGCCTCGCAACCAACGCTATGGGCTGGGTGATGGGCGTCCTTTATGATTACGATAATGATTTCCAGAGATTTTTAAATTAATCAAAGCGTTTGATAAGCATTTCGGGCGCGACGCCCCTGGTCGAATGATTTAAGATATCCCGCCAGTTTGCTCATCTCCAGGCTCGCTAACGCCTTCAAGCGCGCATCGTTGGCGAGCACCGTGCGCACGGTCTCGGCTAGTGCGGTAGCGAAAGCAGCGGGTGGCTTTTTCTGGAACATCTCATCAAGCAACGCCCGGCGCTTGTCTTCCCAAGTCGTCACTTCATCCCAGCCGCCGGCCTCGGCTAGCTCGACCATCTCGACGCTGAGCAGGCGCAGCAACGTGATTGCCTGCTCCCAGTCGTTCGGAGTCTCAATCACACCGGTGCATCCGCAGCCAGTGTTTCTTCCGCATTTGGAGTGGCGCCTATCGCATCCCAGGCATCTTTGATGGGGCGCAGTAACTCAGCGACTTCATCCAGAATGGCAATATCGGAACGTAAATTGGCTTCCACCAATCGCTGCTGCATGTAGTCGTAAAGAGCTGCCAGATTAGCTGCCAACGGGCCGCCGACATCCAGATTCAGCGCCTCACGCAAGCCGCCGACGATGCCGATGGTTTTGCCGATCTGCTCACCTTTAGCGACGATATCGCCGCGCTGGATGTGCCCCTTGGCTTTGGTCAAGCTGTCCAGCGCACCTTCCATTAGCATCTGAATCAGTCGATGCGGGCTGGCGTAGGCGGTCGCCGATTCGGTATTGATTTGATGGTATTGGCGCAGGGCATGATGCGCGTTTGGTATGGCCATGGTGGATCTTCTCTTTTACGGTGGAGGGGGCCAATGCCCCTTGAAAGTCAAGAATTAAGCTAAAAATTTGGCGCTTTGCCGATCATTAACCCAGCGTGCAAACTTGGTGCCGACCCGTTTATCGTTCCACGGTCTGGGTTGCATTCTTAACGGGCCGATAAACTGGCCAACTGCTGTGTCAAATAACTGCCGGTGCTGGTCAATCGGCTGACCAGCTTATCCATGGCGGCGAATTGGGTTTTATAGCGCGCTTCTAGCGCTGACATGCGCAGGTCGAGGCGGTCGCGCTCGTCACCGATTTGATCGATTTGTTTGCTCAAGCTATCGGTACGGGTTTGTAGCGGGCCATCGCCGCCGAGCACATCGCTAAGCAAGCTATCCAGCCGTTGTGCCATACCGTCCGAGAGCGAAACCTTACCGCGCGCGCCGGTGGCACCGCCCAACACATCCACCGAAACGCCCGTTGCATCGCCAGATGCGCCTGTCAGCTTGCGTCCAGAACCGGTCGCAGCCGCCCCATCCAATGTGCCTTGGACATCGCGGCCGCTTGTTCCAGCGCCCACCGCGAACCCAAGCACCCCTTGAATATTTGCGTCCACCGCAGTGAACTCGACACTGGAGCTTGCGCCGTACAACGCAGAAGTCAGGGTAAATCCGCTCGTACCTGCACTGGCGCTGATCAAAGCACCGGCCGTTTGCAGCGCGGGATCACCATTGATTCGGCTTTGCAGCTCGGCGGCCAACTGGGCTGAGGTATAGGTTCCGGCGGCCAGGGTGATTGTGCTGGATTGCGTGCCATTGACTTTCAGGGCAAAGGTGTTGTCGGTGCCGCTGATCACCAAGGAACCGGTGGTGGGCACGACCGAACCGACATAGCTGCCCTGGGCCGGTAACTGGCTAACCGCAAGATCGTACTGGCCCGGTTTGCTGGTGCTGGTCGCGCTGTTATAACTGATTAGCGGGTCGGTGGTGGCGCCGGTGCGGGTAAACAGGCTGGCGACGGCCTGAGGATCGGCACTCAAGGCGGTTTTTAGTTTGCTGCTGTCCAGCTTCAGCGTACCATCGCTTTGCAAGCTGATCCCAGCATCCGCCAAGGATCGGTAGGCTCCTGTCGTGCCGGTGACACTGCTAGTGAAAACATCACGAATCCGGTTGAGCGTCGCGCGGACGTTTTGATCACCGGCCAGGGTACCTGCCGTTTTAGTATCCTTGTTGTAAGCCGTCAGCGACTTGGTGGTTTTCATCAAATCGTTGTAGGAATTGACGAACGTCTCCAGCGCCTTAGTGGTGACCGAGGCGTCCTCGGCGACCGTCAGACGGGTAGCGGTCTCCCCTTGGCTCTTGAGATTCAAAGCCACGCCGGGAACGGCGTCCTGGATCGTGTTGCTGGCGCTGGTCACCGTCAGGCCATCGAGGTTGATCCGGGCATTGCGCGCTGCCACGGTTTCGGTCAGGTTCTTGCCGGTCGCTCCGATAGGATCGTAAGCCAATAGCGATAAACCGGCTTGATCATCGTGCGTGCCGTCGTCGTCACTGACGGTGATTTTCAGGCTGTTGGCCGCGCCACTCTCTTTGGCACCGATCACCAGGCGATAGCCGTTACCATCATTGACCACGCTGGCCGTCACCCCGATATCGGCTTTATTGATGGCGTCGCGGACCCCAGCCAACGTGTTGTTGGTGGGATCGATGGTGACGGTTTTAACGGTTTTGCCCGCGTTGGCGATAAACGTGCCGGCCGTGCTATCGACCGTGCCGAATTGAAAGGTGAGGGTTCCTGCCCCCACGGTGGCATTGGTGCCGGCGAAGGTATGATCGGCGGCGGTGGCGAGCCGCTGCGCTTGGGCCAGTTGCTCGACTTTGATGGCGTACTCGCCGACTTGCGCGCCGTTGCTGGCGGTGGCGGTAAGCAGCTTATCATCGGCAACGGTCGCTTTCAGACTTTGAAAGGTATCGGTTTTTTTAAGGCTGGTCAGTGCGCTTTGCAGATTGGCCAGCACACTTTTGAAAGAGCCGAAAGCCGATATTTGCGCTTTGAGCTTGCTTTCCCGACTGTCAAGCCGGCTGGTCGCCGGGCCGCGTTCGGCGGCCACCAATTGAGAAGCCAAGCTTTTGATATCGATTCCGGAACCAAGCCCGGAGGCTGTAATACCTGCCATGTCTGCGCTCCGTTGGATATCGTGTACCAAAAAACGGATTTTTGCGGCTTAGGCTTTGGTGTCGAGCAATAGCCCTTCGACCTTCAGCCGCCGGCTATCCTTCGTCGCCACACCTTGCGGGGCTTCCGCCAGGTGTTGATCCTTTTCGAGATCTGCAAAAAATTTGGCGAAGGCGAGGACTTTTTCCGAAGGAATTTGCCGGACCACTTCCTCGGTTTGCCGGTCAACAATGCGCACGACCATTTTGTTGTCGTTCCGCTCATCCACCTCAAACCGTAATGCGGTGTCGCAGCGTTGCAAAAATCGGTTGAGGCCGTTTACCGTGTCCTCTAATCGCCCACGGCTTTCAGGGGTAGCCGCTGGTGATTTTTGCTCGGTCGGCGACGACTGGACAGTAGTCGTTGCGTCGCGCCGGTCGCGCCCTGGCGTGCCAGCGGCATCGGCAGATGGTGCGACTGCGGATTGTGGATCGACCAAGGGGCGAATGGCAGCGTGGTGGACGGCGGGAAGCTCCAGCGGCGCGGAGCGCGGTAGGGATGCCGGGTTTGTGCCGGAAAAGCCGCGTATAGTGAGATCGCTCATAGCGTTTGCTCCCCGCGTGGCAGCGGGGTCCGCAAGCAGGTTTGAACCCCTCTGGACCCCGTGCCGCGCTGCCCCTAAAGGCTAGCCGATTACCGCAACAGCGAGAGCACGCCCTGCTGTGATGAATTCGCCTGCGACAGCATGGCAGTACCCGCTTGTTGCAGGAGCTGTGCCCGACTGTTGTTGGCCACTTCCGCCGCGAAGTCGGCGTCCGTGATACGGGATTTGGCGGCCGTCATATTTTCGGAAACATTCTGCAAGTTGCTGATGGTGCTACCCAGGCGGTTCTGCACTGCACCGAGTTGAGAGCGCATGGTGTTGATGTTGCTAAGCGCGGTATCAACCATAGCGACAAAATTCATTGCAGACGCTTGCGAATTGAGCTGCGCTGAGGCACCGGCCATTGAGGTCATGCCCGCCAGGGTGGCGGCCGAGGCGCCGCCCAAGCCGCTCAGGGTGCCGGCGCTGGCGACCGAGATGTCGATGGTGCCGGTACCGGTGGTGGCGATGGTGGCATCGACCTGCATCGTATAGGTGCCGCTGGTCTTGAGGATGTTTTTGCCGTTAAACGTGGTTGAGTCGGCGATGCGGTTGATTTCCTGGGCCATTGACGATACTTCCTCCGCGATCTTCTGCTGGTCGGAGGAGGTGTTGGTGCCGTTGGCGGCTTGCACACCCAGCTCACGCATCCGCTGGAGGATGTCGTTGGTCGCGTTCAGCGACCCTTCGACCGTCTGCGCCAGGGAGATGCCATCGTTGGCGTTGCGCATCGCCTGGCTCATGCCGCGGATCTGCGCGTTCATCGTGTTGCTGATCGCCATGCCGGCCGCGTCGTCCTTGGCGTTATTGATGCGCAGGCCAGAGGTTAACCGCTCCATCGCGGTCTGCATCGCATTGTTGGTTTTCGACAGTTGGTTTTGAGCGTTGTAGGAAGCGACGTTGGTGTTGACGACGAGTGCCATGGTGATTCTCCTGAGCAGAAACAGTTAATGAGGTTCTGGGCTAATCCCGGATCATCCGGGCTTTGATTTTCTTATCGGCCCCCGCCGCACGAACTTTAGTGTTGCGTGAAAAATGTTTTGCGTGCGGCGGGTGCGGTGCGTGAGGGTGCTTACGGTTGTAATGCGCTCAGCCAATCGTGGGTGTGATCGTCCAGGATGTAGTGCGCCAGCACCCAGGCGCGCAGGGCATCGCCTTCGTGCTCGGCGGCATCCAGGTCGTGAACCCGCTCGCGGATGGCCGCCACCCAGGCAGCGGTATCGTTGGCAACCCGCTGCACTGGTGCGTTCTGGTATGGATAAATGTCGGTGCAGACCATGGGTCGTCCTAAGATGCCGTGCTCCAGGATGCGCAGATTGCTTTTGGCCTCGTTAAATGGGTGCAACTCCAGCGGCGCGACCGCTAAATCGAGATCCAAAGAGGCGAGTTTGGCCGGATAGTCGTTAAGGTGAACCCAGCCATGCACTTCCTTGACATAGGGGCGAACGTCGTCCAGGCACATGCCAAAGAAAATCCAGTCAACTTCGGTAGCGGTTTGCTTGACCACTTCGCTGATGAAGGCTAGATCGCCATGATGTTGCTGGGCGCCAGCCCAGCCGACCCGTAGCTTGGGACCAACACGCCGCCGGTTTTGCAGGTGTCCCCAGCGTGCTCGTTCCAAACGGTTGGGCACGACACGGATATCGGCAATCCACGGTCGGCATGCCTCGGCCAGTGGCTCGGTAGAGACGATCAGCCGGTCGCATTGCGCCAGGGCCTGGCGGTGACGGTGCTTGACATCGCGCACCAGACGTTCCTTCAGGCTGTTGGCATCGGGCACGTTGTGTTTGAGGTCATCAAGGTCGAATACCTTGAATGAGCGGTGAAAACGGCGGTATTGCCGCATCGCCGCAATGCCAAGATCGGCGATCATGCCCTGATAAAACACGGTATCTGGTGCCAGCCGTTCCAATTCGGTCAATTCCGGTGGGCGGGCGCCAGATCTGATCAGAGTGCATTCCGCCTGGGCCTGATGTTCTAGCAGCCAGAGAGGGGCATAGATGCGATAAAGCGCACAGCCGGTTTCATCGGCTGGAAAGCCCAGCACGCGCGGCCGGTCATGGAAGACGGTATCCCAGCCGGGCGCTAGATCGACCTCGACCCGGTGCGGTTCGACCAGGCTCAGGTTTCGGTTGTAGGCGGGGTCGGTCGCCAATTGCGGCAACCAGTGCTCAAACAGACGCTCGGCATCGCTGCGCGCCTGTACCACCACAGCGGAATGGTGATCGCCGCCACCGGTCGCCAGAGGGTATTCACCCAGCCAGGCCAGATTGGCAAACGGCGTCCACAGTGTGCGATAGCCCTGTGCAGCGGCCCGCAGACACAGGTCAGTATCGGCGTGGGCGAGGGTGAAGGCGGGATCGAAACCACCCAACGTGTCGAACACCTCACGCCGAATCATCAGACAATTCGCACTGACGGCGGAGACGGTCTGGTCCACTTGTGCCCGCCCCAGCGGACCCGGTGCTTTAAGCCCCAAGCCGGCAAACAGTGGCCCGGTCAAACCGTGTAGGCCAAGCAATTGCGCAGTGCCGTACACAAACGGTCGCGTTGCATCGGGCGTGGTTAACCGCGCACCGACGATGCCCACAGTGGCACGCAAGGCATGGTTAAGCAACCGCTCGATCCAGTCGGCTTGCACCACCAGAGCCGATCCGGTAAGAAACACCAAAACGTCACCGTGTGCCTCCCGCGCCCCCTGGTTGCGGTAGGCCGCCACTGACAGCGGCCCGCTGGCCACGGTGTAGCGGAAGCGGTCGGGGTAACATTCCGCCAGCTCGGCGTAGAGATCGAAGGTGTCTTCCGCCTCGCTACCACAATCCACCACCACCACTTCGTAATCGGGATAGGCGGTTTTCGCCAGCAGTTTGCGCAAGCAGCGGTCGAGCCGATCCAGTGCATCTTTCGCCAGGATAATGATGGAGACTTTCGGCCGGTGCGCGTGCTGATACACCACTCGCCAGGCGCCGGGCAGCAGGGTTGCCTCCACGGTGGCGGCGATGTGGTGGCGGGTGAGATAGTCCATCACCAACCGCCGCCGCACGCTAGCAATCGCATCAGGATCGGCTGCCGGCAGTCGGGTGGCCGCCCGATGGTAAAGGACATCAGCGAGATGACCGATGGCCCCTGCGCCGTGGCGTTGCCAAACGGTCAGCGCCGCCTGGAATGTGGTGACGCCCGGCAAGTAGGACAAATCGCCGTCCACCAGTACGCTATCGCGCCGCATCAGGCAGCAATCCCCCAGATAATGGGTGCCCAGCAATAAGTCGGGGTCGAACTCCGGTCGAAATAGCGGATCGCGGCACTCACCGCGCAAATCGAGCTGATCTTCGTCCAGATAGATGAACCGCCAGTCGGGATAGCGATTGCTGTAATCGGCAATCTTTAACAGGGCGTGCGGTGCCAGCCGGTCGCCGGCTTCCAGCAGGGCAAACCAGTCCAGCGCAGAGGCATCCAGCACCCGCCGTAGCGCGGCGTCGGCATCGGCTGCGACTTTGACCCACTCGACATGGGCCAACTCGGTGAAGGCGCCCTCCGGGCAATCAAAAGGTGCGAGCACACTGGCGCCCCAGTGGCCGTAAAGCTGTTGCCCCAGCGATTCCAGCGTATCGGCCAACGCGGTGGTTTGGCTCGGCTCGCACCAGATCACCAGGTGAAATATCGGTTGGGTTTGCCAGTGCTTGACCATCCGCTCACCGACGATTTCAGCCCAGCCTTCGCCTACCTGCTGCCGTTCGCACCAGCGGCGGTAGAGAGCGTTGTCCGATAGAGGGCCGGTTTCCCCGGATGGCTCGCCGGTTTTAGTGGTCGTGGTGGCCATCAAGGGCGGTGCTTCACCCGCGCCCTGATAAAAGGCCAGCACCTCCTCCGGGCATTCAAACACCATGAAAGCGTGCTGCCAGGGCCGTGGCCGGAATTTGGGTAACTCACCGGCGAATTTTTGCAAGAAACGCCGGTGGTAGTTGAAATAGATAGCGTCGTAGTCCCCGGCCGATTCATGGAGGATGGCGATATCGGTGAACACGCCGAGCCGGAAGCCGTGTCGGAAGGCACGGTAGCTGAAATCGAGATCGTATAGATGAAAACCGTCGAACGTTTCCGCGTCAAAACCGAGCGTTTCGGCCACTGGACGGCGCGCAGCGATGAAAGCGCCGTCCAGCGCCTGAATCCCTTCAACCAACGTCGTCGGCGTGCCGTAAACCACCACGGCGTAGGCGTCGTCTTGGCGCTGAACGATCCGCCCGAAGACATGCCCCAATCCTGCCGCGCCCCAACTGGTGTATTTCCAGAGCGCGGTCTGACCGCCGGTATCAGTCAGCCGATTAGTGCCGGCGACACCGACCACATCGCAGCGCTCCAAATGCTTGAGCAGGCGCTGGCCAAAATCCGGCGTCCAAATCTCCAGGTCGTCATGGGAGAAGATCAGGTAGTCGCCGCGACTGCGAGCGATGCCGCGGTTATAGCCCTCGCATAACGAACTGGCGTCGTCAATGCGGATGATCTCGTGGGGAATGTCGGTCAATAGCTCGTGATATTGCCGAGCGATTCGACTAAAGCGCGCGTTATCAACGCTACAAATCACTACCGAGATCGTTACCGTGACCGGTGAGGCTGGTACTGCTTCCTCCAGCCGAGCCGATGCGACCGTAGAGACGGGCAAGTGCGCTGATGACACAACGGACGATTCCTGCTTTTCTTGAGGCGGCTGGTTGCGGTCCTTAATTTGGCCTAACTCAGCAGGGTGAGGAATGAGGGATAGGCTGGGCGGTGGTGCGTTAAATCCAGCAAACAGAGCGTCGTGCCATTCGCCCAGATGATCTTCCAACATCCGGTGAGTACGGACCCAGGTTTGCAGCAGATCGCCTTCGCGCCAGATTGCGGCCAGATCGTGCGCTCGCTCACGAATGGCATCGACCCACGCCGGTATCGGGTTAGGTAGCCGGCTAATCGGCGCATCCGAATCGTAACCGTCATCCGCACAGCAGAGCGTTGGCCAGCCCAGGACGCCGTATTCGAGCAGGCGTAAACGGTTGTCGGTGGCAGTGAACGGATCGGATGCCGGTGGGATCACGGCTAAATCCAAATCGAGGCTAGCCAGACGAGCTGGATAATCCTGGAATGGCACTACCGGATGGTGTTCGCTCAGCAGTGACCGGATATTTTCTGGACACGATCCCAGTAAGATCCAATCCACAGCATCGCGGGTAGCCTCAATTACCGTGCGCAGCAACGTAAACGCCGTGCTTTGCCCAACACCGTTTACCCAGCCGATGCGGGGTTTACTGCCCCGGCCCCGACGGCTGCTCAGGTTTTCCCAGCGCTGACGCGGCAGATAGTTTGGCACGATGCGGATATCGCCGATCATGTCGCGGAACGCCTCGGCCAGGTCAGCATCGGCGACGATCAACCGGTCGCAAAAGGCTAAAGTCTGACGTAGATATTGCTCGGCTTGCTGGAGCGTGTCCGCATCTTCCGGTGTGCAGGGAATGTGAGTCCGCGCGGCGATCCGGGCCATGGCGTCGTTTTGCGTGAGTACGATCCGGCGATGCGGTAGGGCGGCACGCAGTTTCGCAATCCGGTCGAAACCGAAGGCATCTTGGAACAGAAAGACCGCCATGCCGGTGCGTTCGAGCGCCACTGGGTCCAGAAATTCGGGTTTGAGTCGATCATAATCCGGTAGCAAAGCATGGCGCGTCTGCCCGCTCGCCTCTAATGCCGCCAGCGGGTCACGCAGCCGGTGATGGCTGGTGCTTTCCCCATCGTAAGGCGCGGCCAAAACACAGGGTAGCGTCTCGAACTGGGGGTTCCACGGCACCATGAGCGTGTTGTCGAGCGACCAGTCAGGCTGCGCCAGACTCAGACGGCGGTTATAAGCAGGATCAGCGACTTGCCAGGCCAACCAGCGCCGTGTGAGCGCCAAAGCCGCCCGCTCGGTCGCGTCCTGATGGGCGGATGGCGTGTTGCCGGTCTGCTGAAGCAGGGTAGCAAACGGGGTCCAGACGACTTGCAGCCCACGCCCCCGGACTTGCAAGCACAGATCGACTTCAGCGTACTGGTCTGGGAAATGGTGTTCATCCAGTCCGCCGATTTCCCGGTAAAGGTCGCGCCGAATCAGCAAACAAGCGGCGCTGACGACGGAAAAATTCTGTGTCTGCTGTGCTCGACCTTGGTGGCCGAGGGTTGCTATTGGTGTATCGCAGCCGATAGGCTCGGCACCCCCAGAGAGGCCGAGAATCAGGCCGGCCTGTCGCACGCGGCCCTGCGGCGACAGCAGTCGGCCACCGACCACGCCGATGCCTGCCCGCAACCCGTGCGCAAGGAGCCGGTCGAGCCAGTTCGGTTGGACGGCGACCGTATTGCTGTCCAACATCAGCAGAAACTCACCAGTAGCCAGCGCGGCAACCTGGTTGCGGATTGTCGAGGGATTGTCGGCTACGACGCCGGACAGATGCTTAATCCGTGCATCCTGCGAGGATAAATCGTCCAAATAAGCGGCCGTGGCGGCCTCGTCGGCGGCGTTGCCCGCGACCCAGACCTCAAAATTGCGGTACTCGGTTTTGGTCAGCAGATGATCCAGACACAGCCTAAGCTGCTCAAGCGGCACTGTCGCCAGCAGGATGATCGACACCAGCGGATGGCGCGCGAGCGGGTAATCGACGAACAGCGTATCCGGCAGCAAACCGGGGTAGAGGGCGGCGGGTTCTTGCCGACGCGCGAGATGGGCGCTCAGCAACTCTTGGGCCATCGGCAGCCAGTCGGCGGTCTCGCCATCGGTCTGCACGGGTAAACTCACGGCCAGTTCGTCGATGTGACCGATAGCAGCTTCCCCAGCCATTTCCAAAGCCCGTAAAGCCGCATCGAAGGCGAACGCGCGCGGCCAGGCGGCCAGCCGATGATCCAGGGTTGGCCACAGCGCCCGATGCACCAAAACGGCGTGCCCGACATACGCTGATCCGTACAGCAGTTCTGGATTGATATCGGGTTTCAAGTGTGGGTCACTCGGTTGACCCGTGCCGTCCAGCCGATCCTCATCGAAATACAGGCAGCGCCAGGCTGGATGCTTGGCGGCGGCAGCCAACGTCAGCGCGGCAAATGTCGGCTCGAAGCGGATACCAGGTACGCAGACCATCAGCCAATCCAGCGATGCAGCGGCAACGGCTTGATTAAGCAGCGCCGGCAATGCTTCAGCAGTGGTTAACTGAAGCCATGCCAGCGCGGGTAGCGTGGTGAAAAGCGGATCGGGGCAGGGGTAGGGTGAAATGACCGTCAGCCGCCAACCTGGGGTGGCTTGCGTGGCCAGAGTATCGAGCGTATCGGCGACGGCAGCGTTATCGTTGGTTGTGGCTACCAGCACGATATGAACGCCCGCTCCGGCCTCGACCAGGGGCGCGACCTGCTCGGCCAGCCGGGCTGTGGCGGTAGCAGGCCAGCGCTGGCGTTCGCGCCATGCCGGATAAGACAGGGCTGGTGCGGCTGGTGCGGGGCGATTGGCGTTTGCCTGCTCGCCAGCGAGGGCGGTGAGCATCTGTTCACGGCCCGCTTGCACGTTGGCTGACAGGGTGGGGTGTCGTTGATAAATCTGCCGATACAGCGGCAAAAACCGCTCCCTTTCCCGACCCGACATGTGCTCGCTAAGATCGGTGCGAATGCGCACTTCAACGGTGGTTTGAGCGATGGGTTTCGGCTCGGTCAGCGCCGTTAGCCGTAGCAGGAATTCCCAATCCTCCAGCGCGGTGTAACTTTCCTCAAAAGGCCCGGCCCGCAACGCTAATGTTCGGCGCAAAGCCCAGGTGTTGACCGGAACAAAATTTTCAACCAGCAGGTGTGCACGGTCGTAGGGAATGCCTTTGAAGGGTTCGCCGCGCGCCAACTCGTGACGCTCGCCGTTTGCAAGCTGCTCGCGCACATACACGGCATCGGTGTAGACCAGATCAGCGCCCGGCTCTTGCAGGGCCGCGACCACCGTTTGTAGATGATGGGGCAGGAAACGGTCATCGTCGTCAAGAAAGCAAATGATTTCGCCACGCGCCAGAGCAATGCCGCTATTGCGGGCAGCCGATAAGCCCCGGTTAACGCCATGGCGTATTGAGCTGATCGGAACTTGAGTCTCCAGGGTAGCCAGCGCCGATTCGACCGGTTGGCCGCAATCGTTGACGACGATGATTTCGATGGAGCGGTAGGTTTGCGCCAACACGCTGTGGATGGCATCAAGCAGCAGCGCTGGCCGATTGAAGGTGGTGATAATGACGGAAACCAGCGGGTTTTCGTGATGAGCCTTTTCAAGCAGCTGCTGCAATTCATCCAGGATGGCTTGCTGCTCCCTGACGGTTTCCGCCGATGGCGAAAGAGCTTTTTTGATCCGTCCTTGTTGGATGATTTCTTCCCAGCGGGTGATGACGGTTTCCCAGTTAAAGCACTGCCGCCAGTGAGCATGGCCAATGTCGCCCAAGCGCCGGCGCAGATCAGGCGATCTTTCTAAACAAGCCAATCGGTTAAGAAATTGATCCATTGGGGCAATCAGCCCACCGGTTAACTGATTAGCTGCACCGCAGGTTGGTGTCGCTAACCAGGGTTTGGTACCAGCCATGGCTTCGAGAATAGTTGTTGGGAAACCTTCTCCCAAAGACGATAACAAAACAACATCCGCAGCTTTAATGGCCGCTTGAGCCTTAGCGTGTGGCAGACCGAGGATTAGTTTGATATTTTTAATGCCCGCAATGCGCTTGATTACCGCCTGGCTATAGTCAGCATCGGCGGGATGGCCGATCATCACCAATAACCAATCATCGGGCATTCCGGCTAATGCATCGATTAATCCTAAATGATTTTTAACTGGAAACAGATTGGCAATATGCAGTAATAAAAATCGCTCTTTTTCTATACCCATTTCAAGCCGAAAATCTTCGGTTGACTCAATGGGTGAGCAGGCATTCGGGATATACTCAACAGGTAAATGCTCTTCTGATAAGAAATGGGCATCAGGACCGTGCGGATTGAAAGCGATCAGGTGATCGGCTTTTTTAAGCGTGCTGCTTAAGCGTTGCCGGAAGGCGGCATGGTTGCGCCATAGGGCGTAACCTTGGTCGTTGATGATCGGTTGCACGATGATGCGGGTCTGCGGTGGGAAGGTGCCGGATTCCAGCGACCAAATCACCCAATTCAGCGGATCTGCCAACAAGATGCAGGCGTCGTAATCACCGGAGGCGATGAGATGCCTTAACTGGTCGGTTGCCTTGGGATACGGTTGTCCCGCTACGCTGGCGCGGCTGAGCGAAATAATAGGGCTGTTTTGGTATTTGTGCTCCTTGCGGTCGGGCAATTCGCCGGTGGCGATAGTGACTTGATAGCCTTTTGTGCTCAAATGCGTGGCTATTTCTTGCGTTTGTTTTTCCAGGCCACCGACAGAGGGCCAAAAAAAATCCACTGCTAACAGGATTTTTTTGGGCTGTGTTAGCTGCTGTATCTGGAATGTTGGCTCATTGGCAGGGCTTTGCTTTGATGTTGCGGAATCTGCAACGACCAATAAAGAAATTCGATTGAAGAAATGAATGCTGGCGATTTGCCAAGGCGTGTATTTCTTTATGGTATTGGTAATGGTATAAGGCGAGTACCAGCAATTGTGATCGGGATGAATGGCTTCGAGAAAAACCTGATTGTTGCCTGAATATTCAAAGTGCCGATTGAAACACTGAAAGAGGTCGGGGACGGTGATAAGGAATTTTTTGGTGGAGATTTTGGCCATTTCATCAAGAAATTTTGGCACGTCTCCGATATGTTCGAGAACTTCCGGGATGATGACGACATCATAGTCGCCCGATTCTTCCAGAGAATATAAAAACCGCCCATTCTGAATATAAGGCTTTAGAATTGGGTAGACTTCAGTGTGAATATCGTACCCATCAAGAATCGCACAAAATGGCGCAAGCTGAACATGCAGATTGTCAGCGAGTTGGGTGACGGGATAATCGACACAGCCGATATGAAGGACTTTTTTGTTCTCGCAGTAACTCCGCAAAACCTCCAGGCGTGATTTGCCAACGTAGGCATCGGAAACAGGGACGGATTGCAAGTAAAATGAAGCATGTTGATTTTCGATCATGAATTGAACCGAAAGACGATGATGGGTGAGAAAAGGGTTTAGATGTCTTAGCAGGGCATATACATATTGCGGGCCAATGAATTTACCTTGTTGAAAAACAAATAAATTCAATGAAATTGCGTGCCATTTTCCAACAGTGCATGCAGAGAGATCGTCGGAATTCCGACGCCGCCTGAAATCCGTCGCGTTAGGCTGAGGTCGGCGGAACCGAACCACGGCATCGCCCCCAAGCCAGGAGAATTCCTGTATGAGCGGTTCCACCGCACCGTTTGATCGCGCCCGTTTCACCCGTGCCTGTTGGTCGATCTACGCGATCCTGATGGCGTCCTATCTTTTGGTGTTTTTCCATCGAATTGCGCCAGCGGTAGTCTCCGCCGATTTGATGCGGGACTTCGGTACCACGGGCGCGGCGCTGGGATCGCTGGCGGCGACGTATTACTACCTCTATACGGTGATGCAGATTCCGGCGGGTGTACTGGCGGATACTGTGGGAACGCGGTTGGCGGTGACGCTGGGCAGTATCGTCTCTGGTCTCGGTTCGATCCTGTTCGGCTTGGCGGCCACATTCAGCGAGGCTTCCATCGGCCGAGCGCTGGTGGGTTTGGGCGTGTCGGTGGTCTTTGTCGGGTTGATGAAAAGCAATTCGGTCTGGTTTCGGGAACGGGATTACGGATTCATCAGCGGGTTAACCGTGTTGCTCGGCAATGTCGGCGCCATTCTCGCGGCAGGACCGCTGGCAGGAATCTTGACGATCTGGTCCTGGCGCACGGTGTTTATCAGTCTGGGCGTAGTGGCCCTGGGATTGGCCGGATTGACGTGGCTGGCGGTGCGCGATAGCCCGGAGCAGGCCGGTTTTCCCTCGCTGCGCGAGCAAGAGGGACACGCACGCCATGCCAGTCGTCGCCAACCTTGGTGGCATGATCTAGCCGGTGTGCTGGTCACGCGACGGCTATGGCCGGGATTTTGGGTCAACCTGGGGATGCCGGGTAGTTTGCTGGCTTTTCTCGGTCTGTGGGCGATTCCCTTTTTGCGCGATGTGCATGGTTTGGATCGAGCGGCCGCCTCGATTTACACCAGCGTCGGCTTGGCCGGCTTTGCGTCAGGCGCTTTGTTCTATGGCTGGTTTTCCGACCGGCTGGGCCGGCGTAAACCGCCATTGATGGTGGGTACCTTGCTGTATGTACTGGTCTGGGGAGTGATCGAATCAGGTGTCTGGGCGCCGGGAGCAGCGGGGATGGCCTGGTTCGGGTTACTTGGCTTCGGCGCCGGGGCATTCGTGTTGACGTTTGCTTGTGCCAAGGAGAGCGTGATGCCGGCTTTATCCGGGATGGCGGTAGCGCTGGTGAACACCGGCGCCTTTCTGGGCGCTGCCATCTTACAACCGTTGCTGGGTTGGGTAATGGATTTGACCTGGAACGGCACGCTCGCCAACGGCGTGCGGTTATACGGTCCCGGTGATTATCGAACCGGCTTTTTGCTGATGCTGGCTGGGGCTGGACTGGCGGTGGTCAGTGCGCTGTTTTTCCACGAAACCTATTGTCGGCAGATGGCCGCAGCCGATAGCCCGCCATCATCCGGCTAGAGGTAGCAGCTAGCGATGGTCTGGCAGGTTGCAGCGCAGCACTGAAAGCTACCAAAAAAGCTTGAGGGCCTATGCGAGAAACCCTCTCCTTCTGGGAAAGAGGTCGAGGGTGAGGGTATTCGATTTTGTGTAAGCGCTTAACCTTGCAGTAATTCATCCAGACGACCTGCACGATCCAGAGCGGCCAGGTCGTCATAGCCGCCGACGTGCGTTTCACCAATGAAGATTTGTGGTACGGAACGACGGCCGGTGCGAGCAATCATGACATCCATCTGAGCGGGATCGCTATCGACCGCGATTTTCTTTAGATCCGTGATGCCTTTATTTGTCAGCAATTGTTCTGCACGTCGGCAATACGGGCAAAGTTGAGTACCGTATAGGGTGACTTCGGGCATAGCGCGTGCTCCTCAGTGGTCAAAGAGAGAATCCCGCTAGCGTATCACCATGAAGGATATCGCACAGGCCATCTCGGCCGTGGTTGATCAAGTTGCGACCCTCAAAGCCAGCAACTGAGCTTCTGCCAATCAAGTGCCGCTTCGGTGGCATCGGCCAAACGGTCGATATCGGCTTCGCGTCGTGCGGCGAGGTCAACGAGCGCGATGTCTTGAGCGCCCGCCCAGGCCAGCAACGCCGCCAGGGCTTGCGGATGTTCGAACAGACCGTGGCAGTAGCTGCCAAGAATCTGATGATCTTCGGATAGCGCGCCCTCGGTGCGTCCGTCGTCGAGCGAAACAGCGGGTCGAAGCAATGCCGGCCCCTCTGTGACGCCCATGTGGATTTCATAGCCGCGCATCGCCGGACGGCCTGCATCAATAGTCAACCAGCCGCTGACATTGCGTAGCTGCTTTTCCGGCTCCAGTGTCGTCTCGCAATCCAGCAGATTCAAACCGGGCGTACTGCCGGGCTGGCCTTCCAGACCGGCTGGATCGTGCAGCGCGCGGCCCAGCATCTGATAGCCGCCGCACAGGCCGATGACTTTGCCGCCGTAGCGCAGATGACGTTTGATGGCGGCTTCGTGGTTCTGGGCACGCAGCCAGGCCAAATCAGCACGGACTGCTTTCGAGCCGGGCAGCACGATCAGATCACACGGCGGCAGCGGCTGGCCGGGGCCAATCCAGCGGAAATCAATTTCAGGATGCAGCCGCAGCGGATCAAGATCGTTGTGATTGGCCGTGCGCGGCAAGGCCAGCGCCACGACGGTGAGCTTGGCCTCGCCCACTCGTTCGGAGTGACGCGCAATCGCGTCCTCGGCATCCAGAAACAGCCCGTGCAGATAGGGCAATACGCCCAGCACGGGTTTTCCGGTGTATTGCTCCAGCCAGTCGAGGCCCGGTTGCAACAGCCCGATGTCACCACGAAACCGATTGATCACCAGCCCCTGTGTTCGCGCCCACTCGGTGGGAGCGAGTAAATTTAGCGTACCGGACAGATGGGCCAGCACCCCGCCCCGGTCGATGTCACCGACCAGAATCACCGGAATATCAACCGCTTCGGCAAAACCCATGTTGGCGATGTCGCGGTCGCGCAGATTGACCTCGGCCGGGCTGCCCGCGCCTTCCACCAGCACACAGTCAAATTCAGCGGTCAGCCGTTTCCAGGATTCCAGCACGGCGGCCATCGCAGTGCGTTTGTAGTCGTGATAGGCGCGGGCGTCGAGATCGGTGATGGCGTGACCGTGGATGATGACCTGCGCGCGGCGGTCGCTGCTGGGTTTGAGCAATACCGGGTTGAAGTCGATACGCGGGGCAAGTCCAGCGGCTTGCGCTTGCAGGGCCTGGGCGCGGCCGATTTCACCGCCATCGACCGTCACCGCTGAATTCAAGGCCATGTTCTGGGATTTGAACGGCGCGACCCGCACCCCGCGCCGGTGCAGGATGCGGCACAGGGCGGCAACCAGGGTGGATTTACCCGCGTCGGAGGTGCAGCCCTGTACCATTAAGGCTTTTTTGATCATTAGTTTTGCAGGCTTGATGTCGTCCCACTACCATGTTTCACAACGATACCACAGCTGAAACAGCCTCTAGCTCTACCCCGTGTTCATTTAATGAGTCGCTTCTGACGTGCCGACACGGGGATTTTTCCCCACTCAAATGGGAGCCGATGGACCACCGTCCAGCCAAATAAAACTCTAGTATGCCGTTGGGCGCGTGTTACCCAGGGTCTTGCCTCATATTCCGTAGCTAACGTACCTAGCCCCATAATCGCTAATCGTTTGCTCAAGGTGCGACCATATTCACAGTCGGCGTTCCGTTCATGATGCGCATCAGCCGCACAGCTTGCTGCATCGACATGATTGAAGTAGCGCCCTGAGTCCGTGATGGAGACTGGAGCGCCCAGCCAGTGCCCGACTTCGTGAGCCGCTGTAATTTGGTAATGCGAGTGACCGATCTCATCAATAGTTCGGTCAAAATCGACATCTTCGTCGGTAAGGCGGAGTTGGAAGGAATGAAATTGATGACCGGAAGGTTCTGCCAGTTTTACAGCTTCAATCAGCGCATGGGCAGTACTGGTGTTGCCAAAAGGCACGAGCGCGATCTCCAGCCCACAGCGGGCATGAGCGGGCACATTGCGAACGCTGATGAACTCCTTATAGACCTCATCGCTGATATCGGCACTAGGATCGCTGCCATCGGGCGGTATAAGAATAAGTTGATTGTTCCACGCTAATTCCACAACCTTCTTGAATTTGATACAGAACGCATTGAACTCGGATTCTAGCCAACTCCGGCAGCGCCAACGACGTCCATCCGCATCCAATACATCACCTCTTCTAACTTCAGACATAGCGCGAGCGAGATGTTCATGACGGACAAGGCCAGCGGTGATGGTAGATACTGAGGGATCGCGCGCAAAAAGGCGGACTTTTAGGCGGATTATGAGTCTTGCTGGTTGATTCGAGAGCGCGGGATGCAAGACCGAATCAAAGTTACTCTCTTTGATGGTGCGACGGTGGATCATAGTGGCCTTCTCTAATACATTTAGGAAAAAATCATTACTCCTATGGTTTATTCCCAGCCGAAAGCAGGGTAGTTCAAAGCAGAGCAAATTTTAGCACTGGCCAATTACGGCAAAAAAACCAGTCGCCAGCTTCCGGGCCAGCCCAAAGCAATTCATCGCAACATCGGTTTGTCTGTAACGTAGCAGTCTGCCGCTGTAGCAAACCTCTAAATAATATGAACATTATCTGTAATAAAGCGGCACAATACCTCTTGAATAGCAACCATGCCCGGCGCGAGCCGGGTACGGTTGGGGCATGAGGCTAAGTTTAGCCTTGAAGTTGTTTTTCAATATCCGAAGCTTTCACCAGAGCATCGGATCGACTGACTTCATTTTTTTCCTTATACAGAATTAACACGCCCTGCATACCGACGTTGAATTTTTTCAAGCTTGCCGTATCGTTGTCATAACTGACAACGAGCACCTTAAGATCCTTGTAGTGCGGATTGGCATAAATTTCGTTTAATGCCTGCTTTTGCGAGGCGCATACGGGACAGCCTTTTTTGTGAAAGGCGACCAGGAATGGTTTGCCACTGGCCTGCGCATCGCTAAAAGCTCCCTCTTTAAAAGGCATCTCATGGCTCATTTCCTTTTTCTCCATCGACATGAAGCTTTCTTTGGTCATCATTTTATCCTCGGCGGCGGAAGCGGGGCTGAGAGCCGCCGTCCCGATGGTGAGCACCGCGCCGACTATGATTGATAACCTATTGATTTTATTCATTTTTAACTCAAAAATCAGGTTGAGGGATAGAAGGACGGATTGGCCTTCTGATGGTCTTACGGTCGTTCGGTGCCATAGGTTACAAGGTGCATTTGTAACTTTGAGAGGGCTTTGAGCGTAATCAATGCTAAGCGAGCGAGAATCCGATGAGCTGGATCAATTGCTCAAGCGGCTGGTAACGGAAACGCGCCACGGCCAGGCGGCCAGCTACAAAAAGCTGTTGGAAACCCTGGCGCCTATGGTGCGACGCAGTGCGGCTTCGCTTCTGGTGCGCTGTGGGCAAACCGCGATGACGGAAGACGTGACCCAGGAAGTATTGATCGCCATCCATCTCAAACTCCATACCTATGATGCCGGTCTCTCTTTCATCGCGTGGCTGCGGGCTGTGACCCGACATAAGGTGATCGATGCCTTACGTCGTAACAAAATGCCGGTTTCCTCAATGGAGGAAGCAGGATTTGCAGAACCTGCTGATCCAGAAAATTTCGAGGAAATCCAAAGCGTCAGGCACGATCTCCAGAAGCTGCTGGCGCAATTGAAGCCCCCGGCTGGCGAGATTATCCATGCACTCAAGGTCGAGGGCGTAACGGTTCAAGAATTGGCGACGCGCTATAAAATGACTGAAAGTAATATCAAAATCATCGTGCATCGCGGGCTGCAAAAACTATCTGCAATGATCGCTTACAGCAAGGCGACATAAATGAAGACCGATGATCTGATCACCCTATTGTCGCAATCGCCCCAGCCGAGAAAACCGCTGTCATTTTCATTGGTTCTCCTGGCATGTCTGGCGATGATGACCGCATTCACTGTGTTCGTCCCTGGCTTGCGGCCGGACTTGGCTATAGCCCGTATGGCAGTCGTTCATAAAACGATTTTATTGGGTGCAGCCGCCGGTATGGCGGGGTTTTTATTGAAGAATGCTGCAAAACCAATGCCTGATGATCAGGGCGTTAAGCTTTATCTCTGGCTGCTTGTGGCTTTATATCTTGGATCAATCTTCTTTGAGTTGATTACAACGCCTTTATCCCGGATCGCCGGATTTTTTTATACCGTGAATTTCCCAGAGTGTTTATTTTTCGTCACGCTTTATGGCGCGGTGGGGTCATGGATTTTGCTCTGGCTGATGCGTTTTTATGCGCCCCATGATCTTAAAAAAGCAGGAATGACCATCGGATTTGCAGCAGCGACAACGGGCGCTGTGGGTTATTCGCTTCATTGTACAATCGACAGCCCTGTCTTTATTACTATTGCATACGGTCTTCCGGTGCTTTTGGTATCGGTCATTATGCGGAAGCTGGCCGACAAATTTATTCGATGGTGATGTAACCCGCTTACTCCATGCCAGCGTAAGGTTGTTTGAAAACACGCCTTATGGAGCAAAGCAATGATCGATCTGACTCAATCCGCACTGGCCCTCGCCGAGGGTTTTGGCCTGGCCTTTTCACCTTGCATCCTGCCGATCTTACCCTTGATTCTGGCTTCATCCGCTAGCGGTGGTCGTTGGCGGGCCTTGGAGATTGTTAGCGGCTTCATCCTCAGTTTTACCGCGTTCGCCCTGGTTTCGAGACAAATTCTGGCGACGACCGGTATCCAGCAGGATCAAATTCAATTCGGCGCTTTCCTGCTGCTGTTGGCTTTTGGCCTGGTGATGCTCGTTCCCCGGCTCGAAGAAAAGTTCGCGGCCCTCACCGGTGGATTGGCCGAGCGCGCGAATACAGCCAGCAATCGGCCAATCTCGACGCGGGCGGGCGGCGGCTTGATCGTTGGCGCACTGATCGGGGTGGTCTGGACGCCGTGCGCCGGGCCGATCCTCGCGGTTGCGTTACTACAAGTGATTCAGTCACAAACGAATTTGGACGCCGTAGCCACCATCGGTGCGTTTAGCATCGGGGCGGGTCTACCCATGCTGATTATCGGCTATTTTGGCCAGGCGCTCATTCGCTACATTCGCGCCCTGTCCCGCCATGCGGTGGTCATCCGCCGCGCTATGGGCATCGTGATCGTGGTGTTTTCGATCATGGGGCTGTCCGGCTTTAACCTCGGCGAGTGGGTCGTCACAGCGGCTGGTGCGGCTGGACAACCCACGCCCGCGCCAAGCCAGTTGCAAGAGGGCCTGGCGCAGCCCTACCCAGCCCCTGAGATCAGCGGTATTAGCCACTGGTTGAATTCAGCGCCGCTGGACAAGACCGCGCTCAAAGGCAAAGTCGTGCTGATCGATTTCTGGACGTATTCCTGCATTAATTGCATCCGCACCTTGCCGTATCTCAAAGCCTGGTATGAAAAATATAAGGATCAGGGTCTGGTCATTATTGGCGTTCATGCCCCGGAATTCGCTTTTGAAGCCAAGATCGAAAATGTAGAGAAAGCAATCCAGAAATTTGGCATTACTTATCCAGTCGCTATGGATAATGATTTTTCTACCTGGAAAAATTATAAAAACCGCTATTGGCCCGCGCATTATTTAATCGACCGAACCGGCCAGGTGGTTTATAGCCATTTTGGTGAAGGTCAATACGAATTAACTGAAGCCAATATTCGCCAACTGCTGGGCCTTAAAGAGAAACCCCAGGTTGATGTTGATAAAGAGGCTAGGGTAGCGGCAAGCCAGACCCCGGAAACTTATCTGGGAACAGACCGATCCGAGCATGAATCCACAGCGGATAAAGAGGCGCTACCGCTGCATTTTTGGGCATTACAGGGGAAATGGTTGCGAACCGGTGAATACATTCAGTCCCAGGCTAAAAACGCCGCCTTGACCCTTCATTATCGCGCCAAAAAGGTTTTCCTGGTCATGGAAAGCCAAGACCAGACACCCCGAACGGTTCTTATCAGGCAAAAGAGCACCGAAAAGCGCCTGACTGTTGATGACTCCAAACTGTATGAAATCGCCCTCAACCCGGCCCAGGAAAATAATTGGGTCAGCATTATTGCTGAAAACCCTGGCTTGAGACTGTTTGTTTTTACCTTTGAGAGTTAGGAGTAAAACGATGCGTTGGCTATGGTTCCCTTTGCTTTTAATCGCCACAGCAGCCTATCCACGAGAGATGACTATGAATAAAGAAACCAAGGAAAGTGCCTTAAAACACTTAACACCCGAACAATATCAAGTGACCCAGCAGGCCGGAACCGAGCCGCCATTTAAGAATGCCTATTGGGACAACCATCAAGAGGGCATTTACGTGGATATCGTCTCTGGCGAGCCGCTGTTTTCATCGTGGGACAAGTTTGATTCCGGCACGGGGTGGCCCAGCTTCACCAAGCCCATCAACAGCGCGAGCATTAAAAGCCTGCCGGATCACAGTTACGGCATGGGGCGGGTTGAGGTGAGATCCGCCAAAGCGGATTCGCATTTGGGGCATGTCTTTGACGACGGTCCTGCCGATCAGGGCGGTTTGCGCTATTGCATCAACTCGGCGTCCTTGCGGTTTATCCCCAAAGACCAATTGGAGGCTGAGGGCTATACGGAATTCAAGAAACAAGATTGAAGGGCCTGAAAACCATGCCCTATAGAAACAGCCGCGCAGCAGCTTCCGGGTTAGCAGGAAAATAAAAATGCATGTAGCTGGCAATCAGTCGCTGGCGGCGGTAGATCGCCTCACTACCGCGTCCATTCAACTTGATGGCATGACCGGTCGGTTCCAGCGGGGTTTCCGTGGTGGAATAGTGGAAGGTGTGACCAGTTAGCCGCCCTTCCGGCAGTTCGGCGCTCAGCATTCCCAGCCCGGCCAGCTTCGGCTGCATCCGCACCGCTCCCGGTAATAGGCCGAAGGTGGGGTAGGCGACGCCTTCCACCGTATACAGCGTGTCGAAACAGGCCATCATCCCGCCACATTCGGCCAGTAGCGGCTTGCCCACCGCCACCTGCGTAGCCAGCGCCTGAGCCATCGCCCGATTAGCCGCCAGCGTCGGGCCGTGCAGTTCGGGATAGCCGCCGGGCAACCAGATCGCATCGCAGGGCGGCGGCGCGGCATCGGCTAATGGTGAGAAGAAATGCAGAGTTGCGCCCAGCGCTGCCAGGCATTCCAGATTGGCCGGATACAGGAAGCAAAACGCGGCATCACGGGCGACGGCGATAATTTTTCCAGCCAGCAATGGCGGCAAAATCGGCGCGGGTGCGGCGATAAATTCCACGGTGGGCGGCAAAGTAGCGGCTTCGGTGGCGGTGAGTAGATCGGCCATCCGTTCAATGCGGGCGTCGAGATCGGCGATTTCGGCAGCAGGCAATAACCCCAGATGGCGTTCCGGCAGTGCGGCGGCGGCATCACGCGGCAGATGACCCAGCCAGGCAATATCGGCGGGTAAAGTCTGCCGACAAAGCTGGGCGTGGTAAGCGCTACCGACCCGATTGGCCAGCACATGGCTGATCGGCGCACCGTCGCGGTAGTGCTTCAAGCCCCACACCACCGCGCCAAAGCTGCCCGCCATCGCATCCGCATCCTGCACCAGCAGGATCGGCAGGCCAAGCCGCCGGGCCAGTTCCGCCGCGGATGGTTCGCCATCATGCAGGCCCATCACGCCTTCTACCAGGATCAGATCGGCCGTGGCAGCGGCTCTGGCCAGACGCCAGGCGGCATCGGCTTCACCCGCCATGCGAAAATCAAGGTTCTCGCACGGCTGGCCGGATGCCAGCGCATGAATCTGCGGATCAAGGAAATCGGGGCCGCATTTGAAGACACGCACCCGACGGCCTTGCCGGACATGCAGTCGGGCCAGCGCCGCAACCACTGTGGTTTTGCCCTGGCCCGAAGCCGGTGCGGCGACCAGTAAGGCGGGACAAGTCGGCATCAGAACTCAATCCCCGGCATGGCCTGCACGCCGGCCTGAAAGGCATGTTTCACTAGATTCATTTCGGTCACGGTGTCGGCGATGGTGATCAATTCCGGCGGTGCGGCGCGACCGGTGACGATGAGATGCTGCATGGGTGGTCGGGCGCAGATCGCCGCCAGCACGGGTTCAAGTTCCAGCCAGCGGTATTTGAAAACATAGGTAAATTCATCAAGGATCAGCAGATTAACGGCGGGATCAGTCAGCGCCTGTTGCGCTGTTTCCCAGGCGGCGCGGGCGGCGGCGGCATCGCGTTTGGCGTCCTGCGTCTCCCAGGTAAAGCCTTCACCCATGACCTGCCATTGCACACCAGGCTGGCGGCGGAAGAACGCTTCTTCACCGGTATCGCTGCGGCTTTTGACGAACTGAATCACCACGGCGCGCAAGCCGTGGCCCAGCGCCCGCGCTAGCACGCCGAAAGCCGCTGAGGATTTGCCCTTGCCGATGCCGGTATGCAGCAGGAACACCCCGCGTTGAATTTGAGCCGCGCTGATTTTTTCAGCCACCACCGCCTTTTTGCGCTGCATCCGGGTCTGATGGCGCGTATCTGGCTGGCTCATTCCGTAGGAGCCTCGGCGTCACTGACTTCACCAGCGGGTGGCGGATCATCCGCCAGCACTGCCGCAAGATAATCTTCCGGCAAACGATATTCAGCAGCCAATTCGGCGGCACTTTTACCGCTGGCGTGAATCGCCGTCAGCCAGCCCGCTAAGCCTGTGGTCAATGATCGCCCAGCCCGTTCACCGCTTCTGGCGCTGGTTTCGCCATCGGCGACTTCGTACTTTTGGGTATAGCCGCGCGGTGTCACCATCAAGCCATGTTGGATGAACGTATGGGAATTGCCGATCAACACCGTCGCCAGCATGGCGATATCGGCTTCTGCCAGCTTATCCAGCGTGGTGAATTCCAGATGCTGCTTCGGTCGATACGCCGATTTGACGATGGCGACCGGCGTTTGCGGAGCGCGGTGGCGTAAGAAAATGCGCTGCGCCTCGACGATGTGCTGAACCCGGCGGCCGCTTTTCGGGTTATACAGCGCCACCACGAAATCGGCGTAGGCGGCGGCATCCAGACGGCGGGCGATGGTTGGCCAGGGTGTCAGCAAATCGGAAAGGGAAATGGCGCAGAAATCGTGAGTCAGCGGCGCACCGACCAGCGATGCACAGGTGTTGAGCGCCGATGCACCGGGCACGATCTCTACTTGAATCGGTGAATCCGGCGTCCAACCGGCTTGAAACAACACCTCGAAAGTCGGCCCAGCCATGCCATACACGCCCGCATCGCCGGATGAGATGATCGCCACTTTTTTACCCTGTTGCGCGTGATCGAGGGCCTCAAGCGCACGATCCAGTTCCTCCGTCATCGCTTTTTTGATGACTTCCTTACCCTTGATCAGTTCGGCAATCAGGCGGATGTAGGTCACGTAGCCGATCACGGTATCGGCCTCGGCCAGTGCGGCGCGGGCGCGGGCGGTCAGGTGGTCGAGACTACCCGGCCCCAGGCCGATGAGCATGATTTTTCCGATATTATTCATTAGCTTATTCTGGCAATGGAAACTGTGGCGTTTTTACCGTCGGGGCCGCGTCGCCGGTGTTTTTCGATCAACAATTGGCTGGAATCCACGCCAGCGGCCAGCAGCGCTGCTGCTTCCGAGACCGAGGGCGTGCCGGTGTAGCGGCGCACGGTTTCGGAGGGATTAGGCACCGACACGGCGGCGAGTTCAGCAGCGGAATAATAGCGGATACGCCAGCCATAAGCGGCAGCCAGTTCAGCAAAACCCGCTTCATCAGCCTTGAGGTCGATGGACGCGACTGCTACCACCTCGGCCAGGCTTGATCCGCAGGCGGTCAGCGCTTCGGCGATGCATTGCGCGATAGTGGCGGCCGGTGTGCCACGGTCACAGCCGAGGCCGAGGGCGATTTTCAATAGGTGATTCCTCTAAAATGACGGGTAGCCAGGCTGGTGCCAGGCAAGCGAATCGTACCATTAACCCCACATGGCAATGGCTAAGATGGTTGGCGGATGCGATGGGAGTTCGCGGATTTTTCTGTATAACTTCGCTATAGTGGGGTTATGCAGAACCATATAATTAATTGTTAGGTTGCTATGAATACCGTGTTCTTACATCTCGAGCGGCTGCGTCGGCACTATGAAGTCGCTGTGCGTACCTATGATCAGGTATCACTTCTGGATCTTTCGCACGCGCTACGTGTATGGACAGAGCTGAAGAAGCCACTCCAATCGTTGGCGCCGAAGTTTTCTAATGCCATCGCATTCAAGACGGGTGTGCCAGCAAAGAAAGTTCTCAAGGCTGCTCGTGGGCACAACTATGTGTTCTGCTATTTGCCTGGGGGTGTCATCACATATGCAAGCAAAGGTCATCTTGCTTCGGGGCCTGGAATGGGCGAAAGCGATGGTGACTTCACGCTTGGAATAGCCGTCAAACCAACCGCATCACAAATCGAACTCGGAAAGTTCGCCTTGGTTTCGACTTCCTTCGACCAGCCTCTTATAAAGGCTCTCGATTCAGTAGCCGTTACACGCTGCACATTCATGCAGTGGATGGGAGCTGAGGCAGTGCGTGTTGCATTTCAAAACCCGAAGGAGAAAGGGCAATACGAAACTGTGGCAATTTCACGGGAAATGGTTATTAAGAGGGTTGCAAACACTCTGGACGGGTCGCATCCTTCAGCCGCGGGCGGGAGTGACGTGGACAATACATTTGACGCCCCCATACACCACCTTCTTCAGTATCAAGTCGGCGGTGTGCCTCTTCCCTATTTCATCTTGCTCAAAATAGCGCAAGACATCCTCGAAGTTTCTCAAAGGCTTCTTGTTCTAAATGGAAAAGCAACCTAACCCTACGGTCCACCGGACGCTGCGCGATAAAGCTGCGTAGCGCCGGTGACCTCCACGTTAGGTGCCTGTGTAGCATCATCGCAGCATATGAAAAGCGCCTGACCGATCAACTACTCTGCAAGAAAAAGGTGACATAAATGACAGATACTTGGCTTCCTTCACTAATCACTTCAACGCCACAAGAGGGATTTGAGCTGGCGATTACCCTTAGTCGCCGCGGCGTCAAATATACTCAGCCAGATGTAGAGGTCTTGAAGAAACTCCGCCCAGATTATGCAAATTCCGCGGAAGGCCTTACTTGGGCTTCTCAAGTGATCGCAATTAATTTCCAAACCGTAGCCGCGGCCAACAATTACTGGCGAACATGAGTAGCCAGGCACCTAACGGTTCGTTCAAACCGACCCCACTTCGCGGCGTCGGCATACCAAGGCAAAATACCTTATGCTATCGGCGCCGCTCAGTCGGCGCGGCTTAACTCAGGTGTTAGGCAGCATCAATGTCGTTCGCACCAACTCTTGCCGCTATTATCGGTGGCTTGTTGCTTGGCTTCGTGCTCGTGAATACGTGCGTGGAGTGGGGCCGCGCAGTTTGGACAGCGGTGCGCTCGCACCCTCGAGACTCTTGGACGAAAACTCTTTGTCGAGTGGGAATAGTATCGATTCAGAGCAAAGGGCCTTGGGTGTTGGGGGCAGTGATCGTTATTGCCCTCCTTCTGCCTCGTGAACCGTGGGCCAAAGGGATCTTGGTGGCAGGAATATCGTGGATAGCTTTTGTTCTTGTGACGCTTTTGATCGCCGTGATGGCCACAGTGCTTTATTCGGCAAACGCTAGAACGCGCGCTAGGCAGAACAGGCACCCATGATACTGCCTAACCAGCCGCTCCACCACGATGCGCATGGCGCGTTCGCAAGCCCGGCTTGAGATACGCGGTATATTTTCTCAGTCCGGGCTTACGCTACCTGCCTCCGCAGTCGGCTCAGCTCGAACGTTAAGAGGAGTAACTCACATGCGAATAGATCCCAGCCTAAACCGTAATTTTCCCAAACTTGCAGAATGGATCACTATTGAGATACCTAAATGTCGCTACGACGCAAGAATTTGGCCTGCTTTTTTGAAATATAGCCAATTATCTACATCCGCTGCGGCTTCAGCGCTTTCTTACAATGGCTTTCCACCGACAATAGACATATCCGTTCAGCGTTCCTATGGCAGTTATCGCCCTAGATTTAAGCGAAACCGCGATAAGATATTCATCAGCAGGAATTTGTGTCGAGAATTCGAGAAGCAAGATCCGGATTACCGCGTTAGTAAACCCTATGACCTTATCATGACAGCAACCATTCTTCATGAAATGGTACATTGGGGAGACTTTATTTTCGACTATATAAATCAGCCAGATAAAGATATATATGATTCTGTTAAAGGCAAGTGGCTAAAGGGTATGGATGTAGGGTTCCAGTTCGAGAATGAGGCGTTTTATGGCATCTATACCAGAGAGTACTTGTAGATTATGATTTCAATTGAGGGGCTACAGAGCGAGAATAGGGTCGGTTCTAATATTCCAATATCGGCTAATCCAGCGCTCCAGCAGAGCTTCGCTATCGTTTCGCCCGCTGAGCTTTGCGTTAGACTTCACAAGGACACGCTTTATGGCACAAATCAAAATCTATGGCCTCAAATCGTCACTTGCGGAAAAATCATCTTCACTTTCATCTGCAATTCACAGCGCAGTTGTCGAAGCATTAGCCTACCCTCCAGACAAGAAATTTCACCGTTTCATTGGACTCGATAAGTCAGATTTCCTATTCCCGTCTGATCGAAGCGAAAATTACACAATTATTGAAATTTCAATGTTTGAGGGTCGCTCAATCGAGGCGAAAAAGGCATTGATACGCCTTCTGTTTGCCAATATCGCCCGCGAGGCAGAAATTGATCCGCATAACATCGAAATCACAATAATCGAGACGCCAAAACAAAATTGGGGTATTCGTGGCATGTGCGGCGATGAATTAGCGTTAGGATACAAGGTAAATGTATAGTATTTTCTATTTTCTTCTTCCCAATAAATACAACAGGGCAAAGCGTACAATGCCTACTCATAATCAATTCGGATTCCCTGATAAAAGACTTCCTGTTTAATAGTTTTCAGGCTCACACCATTTCTTATCAGAAGGTTTTCCGGCGTTCGCCATTGCAAGTTGATTTGAGTATCTTGCGGGTGGCCATTAGTGACAAAAACATTACCGCTCTCATTTGGTAATGGAGCATCAACCGGAATTAAAGAAACCTGTGTGCTGAAACCGGTAGTTGCCCCGCAATCCCTCTGAAATAACACAGCTTTGAAACGGCCCTTCGGCGCTGCTTTTTCCTGAAAAATTTCATTGCCGCATAAATCCGAAAAGAGCCGATCCAGAAAATAAAATCCCGCAACCGCCAAACCAGCCAGAATGCCAAGGATGATCAGCACCGCACTCAAAAAACCCTTCATTCTGGCTCATCAGCCTGGCCGGTAAATCACCAGCTTGCCGCGCAACGGTTCCGCCAGCGCGGTGGGCAATTCGCGGTGGCTGATCCACAACACGGCAGCAAACGCAGTGGGATCAATCGCTTCAAGCTGATCGAATAACGCCAGGTTGGCAGGCAGCGGCCCACTGCGACCGTTGGCGTGATGAGGCCACCAGTCCGTGCGACCGACTTCCTGCACCAGCGCCACCGGTTCGTCATTGACCACGGCGGCGCTGGCTCGGACCAGCGTTTCGTGCGATGCCTCCAAGGTCCAGCCCAGCTCCCGCCCCAGCAAATCGACCGCCAGGGTTTGCCGCACATCCGAAGCCGTAGTCAGTACCGGCGTTGCCCCCAGCGCGGTGGCCAATTGCCTGGCGAGCGCATTGGCGCCGCCCAGATGGCCGGATAGCACGGGAATGGCAAATTTCCCGGCTTCATCCACCACCACCACCGCCGGGTCTTGTGTCTTATCACGCAAGTGTGGGGCGATCAGCCGCACCACCGCGCCCACCGAGACGATAGCGATAATCCCTTCAAAAGCCGCGAAGAGCGCCGGGATTTGATCGCCGACTTTGCCCGGATAGCTACAGCTCGCATCAGGGGCGACGCGCTCAGCGTCCGCCCGGAATTTCTCCGGCACAAACAGCCGGGTATCGGGCAAAACCGCCAGCATCCGACCGGCCAGCGCGATGCCGTGGCGGGTGATGGCGACGATGGCGAGTTTCATACCGCTTTGGCAGCCGATGGTTTACGGCAGCCCCGGTGCAATGCGCCCCGCGCCCGGCCGGGATTCTGCACCAGCATCAGCGACAGATAATGCACCGTCTGGCCCTTGAGGCAGGTCACATCGCGGACGATGCGCTGATCCGGCGCACCGACTTTTTCGATGAAACAGGCGGTCGCCGCGAGGCCGCGCCGTTCGATCAGTTCGATCACGTCATCAATCAGCGGCTTGACCTTCATCAAGACCAGCGTATCGAATTCATCCAGCAAATGATCGATGACCGCGATGCCGTAGGCGGTCGGAATCACGGCGATGGTTTCGTCTTCTTCCGCCAGCGCCACGCCGGTCGTCGCCGCGGCAGCGGCGAAGGACGACACGCCGGGAATGGTTTCCACCACCACCGCCGGAGCCAGTTCCCGCACCACTCGCGCCAGATGGCCGAAGGTGGCAAAGGTCGAGGCATCGCCTTCCACCAGAAACACCAGGTCGCGGCCCTCGGCCAGCAGCTCGACCGTGCGCGTCGCCGCGCGTGCCCACGCCTTGGCCAGAATCTCCGGGTCGCGGGTCATGGGAAAGACCAGTGCTTCGGCATCGGCGGGTTTGGGCAGACCGCCACGCTCGACGATGGACAGCGCATAGGAGGCATCTTCGGCCTTCTTGACCGGATACAGCCAGCGCGCCCCGGAGGTGACGGCCGCCCAGGCCCGGCGGGTGATGAGATCCGGGTCGCCAGGGCCGAGCGATGCGCCGATTAATTTGCCGTAGCTTTGCATCGAAGAATCCCTCACCCTAGCCCTGTCCCAGCGGGATAGGGAATTCTAAGATATTGTTAAATTTAATAGTCATGCGGGTTCCTTGTGGGCGGTAACAATCCACACCGGGTTTTGCGCTGCCAGGCGGTGATGATCAAGAATCGGTTGACTGCGGCTGGCTTGCAGTTGCACTACGTCCCAGCCGACGCCGGCGGCCTGTAAAACCGTGGTAGCGGTCGCCAGGTTTTCCAGGGTGACGAAGTTCATCACCAGCCGTCCGTTTGGTTTCAGGCGCGATACTATGAGGTCGATCAACCCGGCCAATTCGCCACCAGAACCACCGATGAACACGGCGTCGGGGTCGGGCCAGGCAGCCAGCAGCGCCGGTGCTTTGCCGATGCACAGCGTGTAGTTGCTGAGCCGAAACCGGAGCGCGTTGGCCTGCGCGTTGGCGGCATCGGCTTCGTTCTTTTCGATAGCCCAGACGTGGCCTTGTGGGGTCAGTCGCGCGCACTCGATGCCGACCGAACCCGATCCCGCGCCGATATCCCAAACGATGGCGTCTGGTTGCAAGCGTAATTTGGCCAGCGTCAGCGCCCGCGCTTCCTGTTTGGTGATCAGGCCCTTATCGGGTGCTCGCTGCTGATATTCATGATCTTCCAGGCCGAAACGGGGCAGTTCAAGCGTCGGGCCACGTTCGACCAGCAGCACGTTGGGTTCGGGGAACTCGCGCGCGGCGACCTCGGCAAGGCTCAAATCGGGGAAGATGGCCTCATCAGCCAACAATAGGCGGCAGGCGATGGATAGCGTGACCTCGGTGTGGTAACCGGCAGTGAGCAAGGCCCGCGCCAGCCGCGCCGGGTTATTGCGCGGGCCGGTGAAGACCGCAATGCGCGGATGCCGGGCGATGGCGCGAATCACCGGATACAGGCCATGATCTGGCGTTGCGCCTACCGTCCATTCCCCGGCGTCCGGGCCGTGGCATGAGGCAATGACGACATCCTGCCACGGCTTTTTGAAGCGGGCGAAGGCCAGTTGCAGAGTCGAAGGCGCGGGCAGCACCGTCACGGCGTCGGCCCCAAGCTGGCCGATCAGATAGCGGGCGATACCGTGGCACAGCGGATCGCCGGTTGCCAGCACGACGACGGCGCGCTCCGTCGCCAGCGCCGCTCTGATCCAGAGCAGACTCTGGCTCAAGCCGCCATCGAGATCGCGGGTTTCGGCAGCCGGTGCCAGGTGGACGCGCACCAGTTCCAGGGTGCGGCCAGCGCCGATGACCAGATCGGCCTTGTTTAGACTATGCCGGGCAGTTTCCGACAAGCCCGCCCAGCCGTCGTCCAGCAGGCCGATGAGGGTGACCGTCGCACTCATAAGATGTTTTCCTCAGCGACTCGGCAAATGAACTGGCCTTCAAAGTCGCAGACCAGTACCGTCAGTTGATAGCCGCCGGGGTATTGAGTTTTCAGGCTACGAATCGCTCTAAGCGCCAGTTGCCGGTGGAAAGCGACCGTTAAGCCCAACCGGGCCAGTTGTTCTGCCGCAAACCGAGCCGTTTCGGCGGCGCGGATGGCCTCAATCAATGCATCCGGCGCAGCCACCGCCTGCGCCGCCTCGGCCAGAATGACGCGATCCACCGGCGCCCGCCAGGCATGGGTTACGCTCAAGCCCTGGCACAGCTTGGTCAGCTTACCGACCATCACGCCCAGATAAATCGCGGTGAAATTCCGCTGCACGGCAGTGGTGAAAGCGGCTTTGACAAAATCGCCCATCTGCACGAAACAGGATTCATCCAGGTCGGGTAGCTGGCGCATGGCGAATTTCTCGGTGCGGCCGCCGGTCGTGAATACGACAGCGGTCTGTCTCTGATTCGCCGCTACCTCAATGGCTTGTACCACGCTGGCGCGAAACGCCGCCGTTGAATACGGGCGGACGATGCCCGTCGTGCCCAGGATCGAAATACCACCCAGAATCCCCAGGCGGGCGTTAAGGGTCTTTTGCGCGATGGTCTCGCCGCCTGGCACCGAAATCGTCACTTCCAGCCCTGCTGTCGCCAGCAACTCGGCAGCTACGGCGCGGAGGTTGGCGCGAATGTTCCGTTGTGGCACCGGATTGATGGCCGGGCCGCCGACCGCCAAACCCAGCCCTTCTTTGGTGACCACACCGACGCCGGGGCCACCTTTCAGCGCGATTTCTCCGGCTTGATCGGGCAGGAGGCAAACGTCAGCAGTCAGGTGCGCGCCGTGGGTAGCGTCGGGATCATCACCGGCATCTTTGATCACCACGGCATGGGCGGTGCGAGTCTCGCCGCTTCCATCCAGACGACCCTCCGTCACTGCGAAGGTCACCGCCTGGCCGTTGGGCAACTGACAAACGATGCTGTCCGGCACTGCGCCGGTCAGCAGGCCCACCGTAGCGGCTTTTGCTGCCGCCGCTGCACATGCGCCGGTGGTAAATCCGGTACGGTTGCCACGGGCGCGGCGGCTATCGCCCTTGCGTACCCTGGCGGGCTTGAGCGCATGGCCGACGATGTTTTCCTCGCTCATGCGGCCGATTGGGCTGGCGCCGTTTCCGCCAGCGACAATAAGGCATGAATCGCCGCCACCACCAGTGTCGAGCCGCCCTTGCGGCCCTCAATCGCTACCCACGGCGTTTCTGCAACCGTCATCAACGAGGCTTTCGATTCGGCGGCGGACACAAAGCCAACCGGCATTCCGATGATCAACGCAGGCCGCACCCCTTCGGTGCGAATCAGGCGGATCAGCTCGATCAAGGCGGTGGGCGCATTGCCAATGCCGACAATCGCACCGTCCAACGTGCCCAGACGCCAGGCTTTGCGCATCGCCTGCACCGCGCGGGTGCTATTGGCGGCTTTGGCAGCTTCAATCACATCGGCATCGGCGATGTAGTGATGGGTGGTTAAACCGAAATGGGCCAGCCGCGGCTGTGACAGCCCGACGCAGATCATCTCCACATCGGCGACGAGGGGCGTACCGCCTTTGCGCACGGCCTGTAACCCGGCCTGCATGGCGTCGGGATGGAAGACGGTTAAGCCGTTGAACTCGAAATCGGCGGTGGCGTGGATCATCCGCCGCACCAGCGGCCATTGCTCGGCGGTGTAGCAGTGCGGCCCGGCTTCGGCGTCGATAATGGTGAAGGAATCGTGCTCGATGGCGCGACCAGCGGCGGTCAGTTGTTCAGTGATGCGATTAGCAGTAACGGTCATGGCGGCCTGTGACGATTAAATCGGCTCGGTTGGGTCGAGAGTTGCCTTGCGGAAGCGATGGGCGAAGGTCGGATCATACAGCTTGGAACGGGCCAGTTCCGGCCAGTCGGCAGCGCCCAGCGTCGGGCTGGCGACGATCATGGCCTGGCTGGCGATCTTTTCCGCCTGGCATAGGCGTTTGATGTCGGCCAGGGTGCCACGCACGATTTTTTCCTCACCCGGCCAACTGGCTTTTTGCACCACCAGCATGGGTGCATCCTCCGGCCAGCCTGCTTCGCGCAAAGCGGCTTGCACCTTGTGCAACAGGGTAATCGACAGATAAATGCACAGCGTGGTGCGGTGCGCAGCCAGTGCCGCCAGGTCTTCACCGGGCGGCATCGGTGTGCGTCCAGCCACCCGGGTCAGGATCACGGTCTGGGTCACTTCCGGCAGGGTCAGGGTTTCGCCTGCCGCTGCCATCGCCGCCATCGCCGAGGACACACCCGGCACCACCGCCCACGGAATCCCGGCGGCGGTCAGTGGCCGGGTCATCTCAATCAATGCGCCGTACAGACCGGGGTCGCCGGTCTGTAAGCGCACCACCGTCTCATGCCGCGCCGCCCGCTCGATCAGCCAGTCGGTCATCGCGTCCAGCGTCATGTCTTTGGAATCGCGGATTTCACAACCAGCCGGGGCATAGCGGGTTGCGGCCTGATCGACCAGCGAACCGGCGAACAGGATCGCGCCCGCCCGTTCCAGCAGCGTGCGACCTTTGACGGTGATCAGGTCGGGATCGCCGGGGCCAGCCCCGACGAACCAAACCTGTCCAAACGTAGTGTCAGGCATGAGCGGCGAATAACCGTCGTTCGAGCAACGCCGAGCCGCTCAAGCCCCGCAGCGACTTGGCGGCAGCCAGCACGGCGAGATCAACCAACGGTTCAATGAGAATGATCGTCAGATACGCGCCGCCGAAGGTAGCGACTTGCGTCAGATTTCCCGCACCGACGCCCTGGCCGTAAAACGCCCAGAACGCGACCCAGGCGATGATGCCGCCCTGATAAGCCAGTGACAGTTTGAAAAGCTGGCTGTAGCCGAGATCAACATACGCAGTACGCGCCGGAATGATCTTTTGCGCCAACGCCGCGATCAGGAACAACGGGGCCAGCAGGGTAGTGACGTTCATCCCGTATTGCGGCAGATCGATGGGGGCGAAAAGAGCGCCTTGCAGCAGCAACCCGGCGGCCAGGCCGAGCGCGGCGGCGGCGGGGCCGAGCAGCAGCAATAGCGTGGTGCCGAGGATCAGATGGACTTCGGAAACCCCAACCGGCGGATGCGGCAAGACCTCAAAGCAGCAAAAGGTGAGTAAGGCCGCGATCAGGCTACGGACGGTTAAGGTGATGAATCCGTGCTGGCGCACGGCTTTGAAAGCGAGCCAACCGGCTGTGGTCAGAACTGTAGCTGCGGTGGCGTAGCTGAGGATGATTTTGGCGCCATCGACGACGCCTGGTTCGATATGCATGGGCAACCCTTTTATGTTCAACCGACTTCGAACGCAAGCCATCGGGGATGAAGCAGCTAGCGGTCGAGGGGTCAAAAGTTTGCCCACCGGCCAAACCCGCGCCCCGGGGCTTGCACCATCAAGTCTCCTGGGCCGGTCTTCTGGCTTGCCGTCGATCTCGTCCGCGCCTTCCCGTGGAACCTACACAGTGGCGTTTCGCGGAGTTGTCAGGCTTACAGCAGCGGGGGCTGCGTCGGAATGGCTGGTTGTCCAGCGTCACCGACTTCCCGTTTCACACTCTAGGAGTGCACCCAAGATGGCGAGATCTTACAGTAATTCCGGGGCTATGTCGTTAGTGTGAGGAATCATGCCGTTGCAGGTAGACGGCAAAGTGGTTGGGCGTGGCGCGGGTATAGCGATCTGACGCTGTTCACGACAAGCGATGAATTTTTTGAGAGCGAGGGTGACGGCGCCATTAAAGAGTCAACTGGCGTTTAATTGAGGGGCTGGCGTGTAGCCAGTCCGTCTCGAATGTAAGGTTAGGGTTTTTGTGGCTTTAGCGGTAGAACCTCGCGGATTGCAGAAATAACTGACTCGGGTTTTTCTAGTGGGATACCGTGCCCGCTATCCACCCATATTTGTTTTGATCCTGGATAAAGTCGGGCGAGGTCTTTACGTTTTTCATTTGCATCATCCGCCAACTCTGATTTTTCTTTCATGGGCTGTGACGCACTGAGTACAATGACCGGTTTACCGATAAACGATGGCAAGCTCAATACATTTTCTCCTGTGGTATTGATTGCATTCATTTCGTCTCTCTCCACAGAAGATGTCGCCACACCAAAAACAAAACGGAACCAAGTGGGCCAATTTTCAGGTGAGCCTTTGCCTTTCAATTGGGCGGGATGAGTAGAATCAACAAGGATGAGTGCTGTTACCTCATCTGGATAACGCCGGGCAAAAAGTTGCATATACAAACCGCCAAGCGAGTGGCCTACCAATACATAAGGTGGGTTTAGATCTTTGCTGCGAAGCAACGAGCGCAGCTCATTAACGATATGAGTACCATCACGAGGTGTTGAAGCGGGATCACTTTTCCCGTAACCAGGGCGGTTATAGGCAAATGCTGTAATGTCTTTTGATATTTCTGGAAATACCTTTTCCCACCAGTTGATTTCTCCCCCAAGGCCATTTTCAAAGACAACCGTTCCAGTATCGTGCTTAACGAGAACATACTCGACTTGTCGATTATTGATATTTTCCGTTAGTGCGCCTTGTAGCGTTGTGCAGCCAGAGAGCAAAGCCACCATCAGAAAGGTAATACATTCAATGAGTAATTTGGTTTTCATGTGATTTTTCTTGTAGCCACTCGGATTTTTCTGAAGTGTGTCATAAGACCAGCGATTGCGAATATTGCACCAATTGCTGCCCATACTGGCCCAAGTTGCCCGAAAAATACCGCCACCCAGGGAATTTGAAACACGTTGTGGATAGCGTTTTAGCAGTTCTGGGAATTAATGAGTGAGGAACATCGTGCTTACTCGGAATCTGATCTCGCCGCAGTTTCTTGGAATGAAGAGGCCCAACACCTGAGTTAAGCAGAAGTGCGCAGCAGCATTGCGTTGTGGTACACGCTACCATAAACGTCAGACCTGCAAAGCATTTTCGGTTTGAACGATTTGTTAGCCTGCACTTTCTAGTTTTCCGCCCATCTTAAGGTAGCAAATGGCAATGACTGCTTTTACTACGAGCATGGTGAAGAAAAAGACTACGGTTTTGATTAATGTATCTTGATCGAGCGAGGTATTCCAAACCTTAAAGGTTAGTACTCCTGCTCCAATGCTAAACAGTGTAGAGATCAATCTGTAAAGAGGCGGCATTATAGGGACACATCCGCAGCATTTTAGCAGGATTTCATCATCTCGATCTTTTCGCCAGTCTAAAGAAGCAAGCTGGGAGAAGCCAATTTCAACTTGGCTATTACATGAGGGGCATGTGATTTTCATAGTGCAAGCTAACGAATGAAAGGGGCTTTCCTGTCCAGAACCGGTTGCTGTGCGGCGAGCGGCAATGAGTGCCAAGATAGGGTAGCGAATCTCATCAACGGACTCGGGAGGGGAAATCATGGCTATTGTGTATGTCGGGATCGATCTTACCAAGAACGTGTTCGCGGTACATGGGGTGGACGAGCACGGCCAGCCGGCCCTGGTGCGTCCGAGCGTACCGCGCCAGGCTGCACGAGTTGATCGCGAGTTTGCCACCGTGCGTGATCGGCATGGAAGCCTGTTCGGGTGCCCACCACTCCTCGCCAAAACCAAGACCGACGCCATCAGCCGCTGGGCGGCGGCGCTGGAACAGCGCCGGGGGTATTGGAAGGCGGTCGTGGCCATCGCCGCCAAGAATGCGCGTCTGGCGTGGGCCGTGCTCCATCAGGGTGAACGCTTCGCCCTGCCGACCTGATGACAACAGCGCCTAAGCGATATCCCCCTCATCTCGCCCCCACAAGGAGAAGCTTCTCACCCATCATCCCGCCACCCAGTGACCTCTCGCGTTGATGATTTAGGTTGGACCTGTGTGGGGAGTACCTGTTGAACTCTGGGAGGCCGCTTAGGCGATCCTCGATTCACGAATGAGGCCCCCGCGCGCGTCTTTCATCAGGGTCCGTGGCATCAAAGCCGCATCAATGACCGGTTGTAGTTTCTCCAGTCCGCACCTGATTCACTGCTCAGCGCTCAAGACCCTGGCTCGGCGGTTTAACATCCGAATACACTCATCGACGAATCGCTACGCTTTTCGTCGTGGCCGGCTTTTGCTTGACTTCCGGGAAAGCCCTTGTAGTTCGAGCTAACCGGACCCGCTACGGCAAGCGCCGTAGCGGGCCGGTTGAGCGAGTTGTTAGGCATTACTGCGCTGGTTTGCACGCATCGCCTTCAGTCGACGATAAACAGTGTAGCGCCAACTTCAGTGCGCGAACGGTGCGGTTCAGCTCCGTCGGCAACCTGGTAGCTCATGCCCGGCTTCAGGATGAATCTGCGGCCGTCTTCAAGCTCGGTTTCGAGTTCCCCGTCCAAGCACAGCAAGATGTGGCCCTTGGAACACCAGTGGTCGGCGTCGTAGCCTCGTGAGTACTCAACCATGCGCACTCGAATACTCCCGAAGTTCGCTGTGCGCCAGTAGGCGACCCCGGTGGTTCCTTTATGCTCGGTGCGAGGAATCGACTCCCAGTCGGTGGTGCCAAAGGGTATGCCTTCCATCTTCATGATCGGTATCTCAGAGGTGCTCTTGGCGCGGCGGCGGTTCGTGGATCTGGGGTCTGGTCGCGGTGGCGCGAATCGGTTCGTGTGTGATGCCTAACGACCAAGGTAACCCGGCGGCGGCCAAGAACCTTTGATTTCAGAAAACGCCCGATCCGCCGCTCGGGTTGACCGCCTTGTTCGCCCTTCTCTCGTCACCGCTCGTCGTCGATTGGAGTATCGAGCAACGCATGATGGAACTGGTCTTGATAAAGATCAAAGCCCTCGATAAGCCGACCAAATCGGCCGTGTCCTGAAAAACCTGCTAGCGCGGCGATCAAGTATTTGAAATCATCAAACTCATGGTTATGTGCAAGCTGTGCCAACACCATTGACCTGCCGAGGTTGTTTGTGGCTTGAAATTCAGTTGCAAGATCGGCTGGACAAGGTACGGCGATTTGTGATTGGGAAGACGCGGAAATTAGACCGGCGTGAATGAGCATCAGCAACGCCATCTTGCCGCTGGATTTCTGCGATAGTGCCAACAGATGTGGGGCTACGGCGTACATGGCCTCTGAAGTGTCGCCCTGATGCTGAACGTCATTGATAATGTCGCCGAGCAATTCGTCATTCATGCCAGACAGGTATGCGGTGGCGAGCCACGAGACGACATCGGTGGCAGGCATCTTGTACGCCGTCCTCAATGTGTTCCAGCGGTCGTCATCCAGGGAGAGTGGCATGTTTCTTTGATGGGCGAACAAATGATTATGCGGTTCCAGTATATTTACGATTTCTCAATCCATAACATCGTAATATTATAATTTTTATAAATTTAATAGCCTTCATATTTCTCAAAAACTCTATAAAACTTGGGTTATCTTGGCTGAGCCAGCAAATTATACACCCGCCTCCAATCAGCCGATTACACGCCCAAGACTGGCATTTAGAAAGCAAACCGTCCAACCAGTGGGCAGTGATCGGACACCGCCAGCAGCGGATCGGGATGGGCGCGGTCGGCGGCGCGCGTGCGCCCGAAGCGACCAAGCGCTACTTTTTCAGCAATGGCGTTGGTGGTTCCGCTGACGGCGATGCCATCCAAGCCGACCGGATTGCGGCAACCCAGCGCAGCGGGGTTTCGCAAGACGTTGGTTTCATCCTCGGTCAGTAGCCGGGTTTTAGCCGCTTCGCAAAGGGGCGCCGATGGACCCTCCAGGCACCGAATAGGTAACAAGGTGAGTTTGGATGTCGGCGGCTGACCGTCGTTGATCTCCCGCCACAAATTTCCAGAGCGTATCCCCGGTTGATACGGGTCGGTGGGATTCCTCACGGGCCGAACGGCCTCGCTGGGCGGTCGTGCAGCTTCCTGGGCCAAATTGCGGTTAAAGTCACCCAGCACCATCAATCGGTTGGCTCCCTGGCTCTGCTGTTCCAGCCAGGCTTCCAACGGTTGCAATTGCTCCTGCAAGACCAAACAGGGGGAATGATTGCCCGCCAGTTGCCCTCTGCCGTTCGGATCGCTGCTTTCCAGAGGCGAGACACAGCCCGATTTTAGGTGGAGATTCAGCAACCGGAGCAATTGACCATCGACCCGCAAGCCCAGCGCCAGCCCTGGCCGAGGGCGATCTTCCGGGGGTCGCGCGGGCAAAGACAACGGCGCATAAGCGCTACACGCTTCGGCAGCCTCGCCAAGCGTTCGCCGCCAGGCAAAGGCCAGACGCTGGACGCCATAGCCTTCAAAAGAACATACCTGATAATCCTGACCGCCGTCAGGCAGGATTTCCAGCACAGCCGCTTTGCCACTGACTTCCTGAAAGGCGATGACATCAGGCGCTTGCCGCTGGATCACCTCTGCGATCTGTTGGCGGCGCTTGGCGTAGGCTGCAGTGGTCGGCGGAACGATGCGGTGATTTTCCTGATAGACATCGCACGGAGGAATCCGGGCGATATCCCACTGGATCGGCGCATCTCGACCCCATCGCAACTCCCAGCCGGTGGCGGGGCCACTGGGACTGGGTTTCCACAGGCCATCGTTTCGGTCGCGGGCAAAACGGCCGCTACAGGCATCAAGCCATTGCCTGAACAGCGCGTTGTCCATGTGCCAACCGAGATTCCAGGTCATCACCGACAACTCGCGCGCCTGAAGCGCACTGCTCAGCAGGAGCGCAAGGAGTGGCACGACCCAGTATTTAAGCGAACGGTTTTGCACGAGATTGACCAATTCCACGCTCCTCAGCATAGAGCACAACGCTATCGGCACCGAAGGCAAACCTCACCATCGCGCGGCACACTGCTAAATCTTGCAGATTTCCGGCCGCCACCGTCAGTTTGACAAAACCGCATTGGCCGCAGGCGGCAAAGCCAAGAAAGCCGCCGGGATGAATTTCCTCCTTCATCCACTACACTCGCACCGATGCCGCACAACTTTCGCAGCCGGTGACTTGAGGAAGAAGGCCGAATTCCATCACGCTCTCCCAGGAGCTGAAAACGGCTTATGCCTTATGGGGCCAACGACCCCCCAACGCCTCAGACAATTCCTTGCAGTGCTGGTGCAGCACCTCGACGATCTTGGCGGTGTTGATTTTTTCAAAGCGGTATTTAGGGCCGGAAACGCTGATTGCGCCGCTGAGCTTTTGCTCGACGGTAAACACCGGGCAGGCAATCGCGGCGGTTTCCGGGTCGCGTTCGCCCAGCGAAACCGCAAATAGCCGTTCACGGATCTGGTCGTATTTGGCGCCGCTGAGGCCGTTAAACGCCAGGATGACATGGGCCGATGCGCCCGCCGTCAGCGGCAAGCGCGCGCCTTCCTGGATGGAATCCCGAATTGCGCGCGGCGAGTCCACCCGATGCAGGCAGACCCGTTGATTGTCGTCGCGGATGAAAAAAGACGCGCTTTCCTGCAACTCATCGACGATTTTCCGCAGCACCTGCGGGACGAAATCCGCCGTCTTGAAGTGCTTCTGATAGAGTGACCCCAAAAATAGCGGTTTCGGCCCCAGTCGAAACGCACCGTCGTCCAGCCGTCGCAGATAGCCGAATCGCTCCAGCGATTCCGCCAGTCGCAGCGTGGTGCTTTTGTAAAAGCCTACCCGCTTGGATAGCTCGGTCAACGTCAGACTTTGATCCGCTTCCTTGAAAGCATCGAGCAACGTCAGCGCCCGGTCAACCGCAGCTACACCCCCCTCGTCGCTCATAGATTGGCCTCAATAATAAAATGAAATTCTATTCTCTGATTATGGCAGATTTCAGCCCCGCTTGACAGCAGCGATCAACTTACCACCGCTTGGTAAAAACTATTTTTATCAAATGGGTAGCGGGTGATAACTTTGTCGAGCTATTCATATAATATTCCATTATATTAGAATCTAATTTTGTCAAATAAAACGACTTTATAGGGGATCTGAGGAGTTGCCATGTCATTTTCCAGATCGATTCACTTAGCCCGCAAATCCTTAGCCGCCGATCAGGAGCCGTTGGTTTGCACCCCGCTGGTTGGGGCGACCGAGGAAGCCGTCGCGCGGGAATTGGCCGTGATCCTGCCCAAGCGCCCGGATTTGCTGGAATGGCGGGTCGATTTCTTTTCCGGCATCGCCGATAGCGGTCGGGTGGTGGCGCTGGGCCAGATGATCCAGCAACAGGCCGGCTCGATTCCGCTCATTTTTACCCGCCGCTCGATCCGCGAGGGCGGTCAGCCGATCCCGTTGACTGAAGAGCAGGTGTTCGAGTTGTATGCCGCCGTCTGTGGGGCGGGCTGCGTTGATTTGTTCGATTATGAATTGAGCATCGAAGCGCGCTATTTCCGCCAGGCGGTGGCGTTGGCCAAGGCCACTGACTGCCGGTTGATCGCGTCGTATCACAATTTCCAGGAAACGCCGGATGCGCCCACGCTGGTGGCCCAATTCATCGCTATGGAACACGCCGGGGCCGATGTCGCCAAGATCGCGGTGATGCCAAAGGACCTGCGCGATGTGTTGACCTTGCTGGAGGCCACCCTGACCGCGCGTCATCGCATTTCGCTGCCGATCATCAGTATGTCGATGGGCGCTTACGGCTCGCTGAGTCGCCTGTTTGGCTGGCTGTTCGGCTCATCGGTCAGCTTCGCGGTGGGTGAACAAAGCTCGGCACCGGGGCAAATTCCCATCGAGCAATTGCAGACGGTGGTGCAGATTCTCCAACACGCCCTCAAGGGCCAATGAGTGCGCGGTGATGCGCCGCTGGTCAGCCTGTGCGGTTGACGGCGCCATGAGGGATCGAGAACCGGCCGTATCCGCTGGCCTGGTGAAAGGCAGTTTGTGGATGTTGGCGGCGGGTGTGTTGTTTTCGGCGATGGCGGTGCTGGTCAAGCTGGGCGCGCGCGATTTTAGCTCGGTCGAATTGGTGTTCTACCGCTCCTTATTCGGTTTCCTGGCAATTTTGCCGGGCGTCTGCTTCAAACGACAGCGCTTGCGCACGCCGTACTGGCGTTGGCACCTGTCGAGAAGCGTGCTGGGTACGGCGGGCGTGTTTCTGCATTTTTTCGCCATCGCTACGTTGCCGCTCGCTACCGCCGTGACCTTAACCTACACCGCCCCACTATTTCTGACCGTGCTAACGCTGCTGACCTTCCGCACCCGGCCCGGTTGGGTGCTGCTGAGCGGGATCGCGCTGGGCTTTGTCGGCGTGGTGTGCCTGCTGCAACCGACGCTGGGACGCGAATTGCTGTTCCCTGCGCTGCTGGGCTTGATGGGCGGCTTGTGTGGCGGTTTGGCGTTTTTCAGCACCCGCGAATTGGGCCAATATGGCGAGCCGCCCTGGCGGGTGGTGTTTTACTTCTCGGCGGTTGCAACCGTGGCGGCGGGCGGCTGGATGCTGTTGCACCATCCGCGTCTGCCCAGCCTGGCCGCAGCGCCGGTATTGCTTGGCATCGGCGCCAGCGCCACGCTGGCCCAACTGGCGATGACGCGCGCTTACAAGGAAGGTCAGGTGCTGATCGTCGGCAGCTTGAGTTATTCCACGGTCGCGTTCACCAGCCTGCTGGGAATTGTGCTGTGGAACGAATGGCTTACGCCCAGCGAATGGGTCGGGTTGGCCCTGATCGTCGCCAGCGGTGTGATCGCGACGGTCGGTTCGCAGCATCAATCCGCGCCGCCGACTGGCGACCGTTGCGCAGCGAGCTGAGACGTGCTGGATATTCTGGCGATCACCGGGCCGATTTATTCGTCGAAAAACCGATTATGAAAGCGCTGTTTATCGCGCCCCCGATAGAGGGTGAAGTCGCTATCGACGCTGGCGATATCCCAAATCTTGATCCGATCACACAGCGCCACCAGAGAAGCATCGGCAAAGTCAGCGGGGAGATCAGCGTACTTCGCCAAGAGCGCTCGAATCTGGGGTAGATCGTCAACCGTACCGGTGTCGATGCTCAGCGCCTGTTGCGCCCAGAACAGGAAGTCGTGCTGGGCTTCGCCGGAGAAGTCCAGCACATAAACCACTTCAGTGATTACCGGCAGAGTAGTCAGCAACGGTTGCCGGTTGCGCTCGACAAAACGCACGGCCGCCGCGTGATATTGGTCAGAACGATCAAATAGGGCAATCAGCGGCCCGCTATCCAGCACGATGCCGCGCATGGAGCCGCTCGCCGATGATCTGTTTGCGCCGCTGGCTGCGATCCGATTCTCCGCTGGCATAGCGGCCAAACAGCGTATATCCCAAGGTATACGGATCGGCGGGTTGCGCTTCCCGCTGGAGTTTTTCACAGATGGCTTGGCGAACGAATTCCGATAGCGGGATACCGTCTCGTTCCAGTCGCTGTCTCAGTTCGGCTTCCAGCGCTTTTTCCAGTCTTAATGAAACGGACATAGGAGCTACTTTGTAATACAAGAATGTCCGACGAAGTATAATCAGTATGACCAGCAAATACTATCACCCGCAAATTCTGCAAACCATCGCGGGCGCTAACCGAGGGAGGGCTTGGCCTCGCCGCGCACCACCTCGCCAACATGTGCCATCTGCCGCACCAGCGGATCGACGGTTTCCACCGCGACGGTGTGCCGCACGACCTCATCGCCAGAGCGGCGGAATCGAATGAAAAAGGCGGCATGGTAGCCGCCTTTTTTCAAGCGTGTGACTGCGTTAGGAGTTTATTGCACGCCGAGCAACGCTAGCATGATCCCACCGGAAATGGCGGTGCCGAACACCCCGGCCAGATTCGGCCCCATCGCGTGGAAAATCAGGTGATTATGCGGATTGGCCTGATTAGCGACGATATGGGAAACCCGAGCCGCAATGGGCACCGAGGCGATGCCCGCCGAACCGATCAGCGGATTGATCTTGTCCTTGAGAAACAGGTTCATGATCTTGGCGGTGATGACGCCGGAGGCGGTGCCGAACAAAAAGGCCAGCAAGCCCAGCACCACGATCAAGATCGTGTCCCAGGTGAGGAATTTGTCAGCCGCCATCGTGGAGCCGATGGCCACAGTCAAAATAATAATGATGATGTTCATCAGCGGCCCGGCGGCGGTTTTGGCCAGGCGATCAGTGACGCCCACTTCCTTCAGCAGGTTGCCCAGCATCAGCATGGTGATCAGCGGCGCGACCGGCGGGAAGAATAGATTGACGATGATGGCGATGACGGCGGGGAAGGCGATTTTTTCCAGTTTGCTGACCTTGCGCAGTTGCGCCATTCCCATCTTGCGCTCCTCAGGGGTGGTCAACAGCTTCATCACCGGCGGCTGGATCATCGGCATCAGCGCCATGTAGGAATAGGCGGCCACCGAAATCGGGCCGAGTAGATGCGGGGCCAGCTTCACCGTGACGAAAATCGCCATCGGGCCGTCTGCGCCGCCGATGATGCCGATAGCGCCCGCTTCGTTGATGGTAAAGCCGCAGAGCTTGGCGAGAATCAGCGCGACAAAAATGCCCAGATGCGCGCCCGCGCCTAAGATCACCAACTTGGGGTTGGCGATCATCGGGCCGAAATCGGTCATCGCGCCCACGCCGAGAAAGATCAGCGGCGGAATAATCAGCTTGGCTACGCCTTCGTAGGCATAGTGAAACAGGCCACCTTCCTTCACCACATAGAGCAGCGCCGAAACTGGCGGCCCGCCCGGCACATCCGGCGGCCCTGGCACGTTGGCGACGATGCAGGAAAAACCGATGCCGATCAGCAATAAAGGTTCGTAATGTTTGGCGATGGCCAGATAAATCATGGCCCCGCCAATGGCGATCATTACCAGATTGCCAAAACTAAAGTTGGCCGCTCCGGTCTGTTGCAGCAGTGCGTCGAAAAAAAATAAAATTTGCTCAAACAATGCTTATCTCCCCAGCCGTGATTTTTCGCTTTGCAACCACACCGCGTGGATAGGCGGCAAACATTCAATGGCCGCCTTCGCGCAATTTTTTCTCGTCGATCTCTCCCAAGCGGTTCAGATAAGGAAAGAGCGAAAGCACGAAGCCGATGCCGGAAATCACCACAAAGCTGAGAAAGAAATCAATAATACTCAAGACGATAGCACCATACAGCGAATCAGGAATCATCGGGATTGACCTTAACGGAAATGGGGAGGATGGTGACGGGTCGGCGGCGCTGAGCGGCCAGGTCTATCAAGCCGGTCAGGCGGAGAGATCCAGTAGTCGGCCCCGGATGCGCAACGCCAGATCGCGCAGATCACCCGGTTCGCGAAATGCCGCCAAGGCGGTATCCGCTTCCTGCCAGTTTTCATCGTAAATGCAGCGCCGTGCCGCCATGGCGAAACGCTCGTAGGGCGTTCCAGTCGCCAATTCAAGCAATTGCTCGATGTCGGCCCGCGTCTCTTCCAGCACCGCCAGATCGGGCGCGGTTTCTTCCAGCGCTCTGACGCGCCGCGTCAGCGCTCGGAGATCGTCTTGCACCGTTCCCAGCAAGCTCAGCACTTCGATCAGCACCTCCTGGAGCGTCTGCTGATCCTGAGCCGTTTCGAGGCGGCGTATCAAGTGCTCGGTGGATTGTTCTTGCCGGGGGCGTTGCATGGCCGATTCCTTACGGGGTTCATCGCGGACGTTGAAAACCTCCACTTTCTACCGGAAGCCCTGTAAAGAAGCCGTAAAAAATACGGCGCTCTGTGTAAAAATTGCGTAAAAATCAGCGAGCACGTCGGGCCGCTTTAGTGGGGTAAAACCGCCCGCTCAGGCAGGGCAGAAGCGATAACCGACGCCAGTTTCGGTGAGCAGATAACGAGGCCGCGTCGGATCGACTTCCAGCTTTTGCCGAAGATGCCCCATGTAGATGCGCAGATAATGGCCGCGCTCGACATAGGCCGGCCCCCACACCTCGCGCAAGAGCTGGCGGTGGGTCAGTACCTTGCCGGGCTGGGAAACCAGGGTTGCCAGCAGCCGGAACTCGATGGGCGTCATGCGCACCGGCTGGTCGCCGCGCAATACTTGGCGGTGCTCCAAATCCACGGTGGCTTCACCGAAGATCACCATCGCCGCGCCGCCTGGCTCGCGCGCCGTGCGTCGGCATACCGCCCGCACCCGCGCCAGCAGTTCCGCTACCCCGAACGGCTTGATCAGATAATCATCGGCCCCGGCATCCAGTGCCGCGACCTTATCGTATTCCTCCACCCGCGCCGACAGCACCAGAATCGGTAGAGTGCTCCAGGCGCGCACATCGCGGATGAATTCTAGCCCGTCCCCGTCCGGCAAACCCAAATCGAGAACCACCAAATCCGGCTTGCGGGTGCCGGTTTCCGACAAACCGCGTTGCAGGGTATCCGCCTCGCACACCCGGCAACCCTCGCCCTCCAGCGCGGCGCGCACAAAGCGGCGGATGGCTTGTTCATCCTCGACGATCAGCACGCTCAACCCCATTTCAGCAGACGCCATCATCTCGGCTCCAGCTCCAGCTCCGGTTCATCCTCGGTTTCCAGCGGTGGCAAGGCTTCCAGCGGCAAGCTAAAGGTGAAACAGGCGCCGCCGCCGGGCCGATTCTCCGCTCGAATGTGGCCGCCGTGCGCCTCGATGATGGCCCGACAGATCGACAGGCCCAAGCCGACGCCCGGTACGGGCGATTCATGCTGACCACGGGTGAATTTTTCAAATAAGTCCAGCGCCTGAGCGGAGGGTAAGCCCGGCCCCTCATCCCACACCTCCACCTTCAGCCAGTCGGCTTCCGGTCGGGCGGTCACGCCGATGACCGCATCAGGCGGGGTGTATTTAGCTGCGTTTTGCAGCAAATTCACCAGCACCCGTTCAATCAGCACGGCATCGCAATTCACCAGCGGCAACTCCGGCTCAAGCGCCAGCCGCAACGGATGGTCGCGCAAAGGCTGTTCCAACATCCGCACCGCCGATCCCACCAATTCTTCCAGTGATTGCCAGTCTTTGCGCAAGCGCACCTCGCCCACGGCTTGCAATTTGGCCATCTCCAGCAGGTTATCGACCATCAACGCCATCCGCGCCGCCTGCTCGCGAATGGTTGCCAGCGACTCCTGAGAAGACGGCGGCGCGGCTCGCCATTCCAGCAGCAGAGTTTCCGTCAGCCCCAGCAAGGCGGTCATTGGCGTGCGCAGATCGTGCGACAAGCCTGCCAGCAGCGCATTCCGCTCCCGTTCCGCCTCCATCTTGACCCGCGTGCGGTGCGCCACAGTGGCAAAATGCACCCGCTCCAGCACCATAGCGATCAACACCGCCAGGGTATCCAGCAGTCGGCGCTGCTCCAGGCTTGGCGGCTGCCGCCGTTCGGGTTCCACCACCAACACCCCGCGCGTGCGCAACGGCGCGCGCAGCGGCAGGTAGAGCAGCGGCGCATCGGGCAAGCAGTCAGTACCAAGCCCAATGGGCGCGCTGCGGTCGAAACACTGCTGGGCGATGGCGAAATCCACCGCCGGTGGATCGGCTTGCGTGGGTAGCTGTTGCAAACGCTCGTCATCGTCCAGGGTGAGCAACTGGGTTTTAAGCCGCAGCCGGGCTTTGATGCACCGTTCGCTGACTTCGCCCACCTGTTCGACCGACACCGCACCCGACAGCCCACACGCGATCTTGTAGAGATGCCGGGCGCGTTCCTCGCGGGCGCGGGCGATGTGGGCCTGGTAGCGAAAGCGAGCGGTCAATTGGCCGACGACCAAACCGACGATCAGCATGACGATGAAGGTCAGGATGGCTTGCAGGGTGTCGAACGCAAACGCGAAAGTCGGCGGCACAAACACGAAATTGAACGACAGCACGTTGAGCACCGCCACCAACACTGCTGGGCCGCGCCCATAGCCCGCTGCCACACCGACCACCGCCAGCAGAAACAGCATAACCAGGTTGGCGTGATCGAGATACGGTAATAGCGGTATCGCCACTAAGGTGACGCCCAGGGAAACCAGCAGCGCCAGCCCGTAACCTTTTAACCACGCTAACGGGCCGAGATCTCCGCTCGTCTCATCGGGGCGGATCGATACGGCAATACGCTTCTGGTGAGGGTAGATCACGTTGGCCAACCGCTTTAGCGCCAACTGGAACCCAGCCAGCCGTTTACGTAGCCACCTTAACTGGCTGCAACTAGCGAAGCTGTCGATGCGAGCGGTTGCTTGCGTCTGAATCCAGGGGTTTGAGCGGTCTCTTGGCATTGCTATAACAGCTCGCGGCGCACCAAAGGAGCGGCCCGGACACGTTTTCCAGGCGCCGATTCGGGCGAGTTTTGGTCAGTTTATTTTTGGCAGGTCAATGGCCTGCGGAAAGCTTGAGACTTTATACGGCACGAAACCACCTTTTTATATGCGGATAATAATTCAGCTTGAATTAATCTTTGGGGTTTATATGTCCTATGTAAGCATTAGGAAAATGCGGGCTAGCAAAGGATCAGCGATTGTCACAATACACCAAAGGTTAATACGTTGCAGTGGGGTAAACCAATGAGACGCTTGGTTCTAGTCACTTCGGTGGGTTTGATGCTAGCAGGTCCGCCAATGGCGGTGCTAGCGCAGCCGCCAGCGGGCCGTTTGCTGGCTTCTCAGTGTGCGCAATGCCACGGAACCAACGGCCAATCGGTCGGCGGCATCGATAAATTGGCAGGCGAAAGCACTCAGGAAATTTATCAAGAATTATTGGAGATGAAATACACCAATAAAACCAACGATATCATGCATCGCCAAGCCAAAGGCTATAACGAATCCCAGTTGTGGTTGATCTCCCAGTACTACGGCAGTTTGAGCAATGTCAGGGGCAGTACGAGCACTAGCCAAGGTCAGGAGAGTACGGGAAAAACCGCCGATGACGACGATAAGAAGGACTGAAATGCGCGGTTTCTTTAACACCTCCGTTCACAAGTCCTCGTGATCCGCGATTAGGAACAATCTCATGAACATGATCTCTCGTCGCCGCTTTCTGACATTAGCCGGGGCATCCGCCGCCTTGGCCGTTAACTCGACAATTTTGCGCGCCCAATCCGCCACCCCTGCCAGCGTCATTGTCGTCGGGGGCGGGTTCGCCGGAGCCACTGTCGCCAAGTACTTACGCCTTTGGGGCGGTAACAGCGTCACGGTGACGCTGGTGGATACTAACCTTGCTCATGTCTCCTGTATCTTGAGCAACTTGGTTTTGAATGGCTCGTATAAATTAGCGAATATCACATTCGACTATACGGCGCTTGGCCAAAAATACGGCGTCAAGTTCGTGCAAGGACGAGTGGAGGGCATTGGTGTGGCCGGCAACCGTCGCTCGGTGACGCTGGCCAACGGTCAGACCTTATATGGCGACCGGATTGTCCTGGCGCCTGGGATCGATTTTGATCCCATACCGGGTCTCGATCCCAATAAGATTCCACACGCTTGGGTGGCTGGCCCCCAAACCACGTTACTTCAGCAGCAGATTGCAGCGATGCCAGCCGGTGGTACCTTCGTCATGACGATTCCGCCAGCGCCTTATCGGTGTCCGCCCGGCCCTTATGAGCGCGCCTGCCTGGTGGCTGATTATCTCAAGCGCAACAAACCTGGCTCCAAAGTCGTCGTGTTGGATGCGAATCCAAGCATCGTCGCCGAACCCCATACCTTTACCACCGCGTTTACGCAAACCTACGCCGGTCTGTTGAGTTACCGGCCCGGCGTGAGCATCGTATCGGTCGATTCAAATGCCCGCAGTGTTCAGACCAACCAAGGTTTATTCGCAGCCAACGTGCTCAATGTCATTCCGCCGCATCGCGCAGGCCGCATCGTCGCTAACGCCGGCCTCATTCCACCGGGTAGCCGCTGGGCCTCGGTAAACCCGCTGAGCTACGAATCGACTCTGATGCCGGGTGTGCATGTCATTGGCGATTCACAAGGCACCGGTCAACCCAAATCCGGCCATATCGCCAACGCCGAGGCGAAGGTCTGCGCAGACGCCATCTTGCGGGCTTTCGCCGGCGAGCAGCCCGACCCGGCGCCGATGACCAATTCAGCCTGTTACAGCCCAATCACCGCGACCACCGCATCTTGGCTCACAGCCGTTTTTGCTTACGACGCAGGCAGCGGGACGATGAAGGTTGTGCCAGATTCTTTTGGTGAGGCCGCCACGCCCACTAAGGATAATTTTGAGGATATGTTCGACTGGGCACGCAATCTGTTCGCCGATACCTTTGCATGAACTCAATGGCCCAAACGCTGGTTTGGGCCAAATCTCTCCTAATGGTTGTGACTTTCTTTGACTTGGCAGCGCATCACGGCTCAAGAATCATTGGTGATACGCTCATTTTCAGGGCTTTTGGGTCAGCGGATCGGCCGGCGATTGATCGACGAAAATCAGTCGGTCGGTCGCAAAACCCAGCGTCTGCGCCTTTGCGACCAGAGTGTCTTTCAGCTTCTCATCAATGGTGGGATTTCTGGCCAGCAGCCAGAAGTAAGACCGGTCCGGCCCGGATACCAGCGAATACTGGTAGTTGGCCTGATCCAGGGCAAATATGACGTAAGCGCCATAAAAAGGACCGAAGAAGGAAACCTTTAAGTACCCCTGATCGGGTTTTTCCACAAAGTACGCTTTGCCCTCGACAGACTGCCAAGCGCCATCAGCGGCGGAATAACCCCGATTGAGCACTGAGATACCGCCATCCTCGCGCAATTGATAGGTCGCGCTCACCCGGCTTAGGCCCCGCTCGAATGAATTATCCAAGCGGGCAATCTCGTACCAGGTGCCTAAATACCGCTCGACCTCGAAATGATCGACTGGCTTAATCCCCTCCGGAACGCTCACGCAACCGGTCAATATGAACCCCAAGGCCAAGATAAATTTTTTCATAAAATCAAGTGCGTTTTCCAAATGTGTTTTCTGAGAGCCTACCTAAAGTTCAATCCTTCCGCCGTTTTAAATGCAGATGCGCTCGAATCCAATCGGTTAAGTGCCAATGCGGCACTTCGGGAAACGGCACATCGGGCGATTGATGTAAAGCGTCCTGATAGAGCGAACTCCAGTCGATATCCTCAAAGCGTATCTCCGGCAACAGGATGGTTAGCAGCCCCCTCCTTTCAGTGGTAAGAGGACGCCCATGTTGCAGATCGAACTCTTGTAATACGCGCTGGGCGAGGGGATCGCCAAATTGTTCAGCCAGCTTCCAGATTTCTTTGGTCTTATCGCTGCCTTCATGGAAGGCTTTGCAGCCAATTTCGTAGAATACCTCACGATACGCTGCATGAACTGGTGCCTGCGAGGGCAATAAATCGGTCAGCCAATCCGGTTGCAGTTTGGGTGCATCATGGGCCATTGCGCGAAAAGCCACATAGCGGGTAAAGGGCAAGTGAGGAGTACCGGCCACGGTTTGCAAGCGCTCGATATGCGAGTGGCTGAGTTGGTGCTCCGCCCGCCAAGCCGCCAGTAAAAATCTGGCTAAAAGTAAGTCTGCCGCAAACTCTTCGTCGGGCCGCAGGGTTCGAGCCTGCTGAAAATGGGTATAGCGGTCAACTTGCTCGGTAAAGCGATATTTGGCAAACGGCAATTGCGCCACGTCCGAGCACTTGGAATAGTCAAGCGCCCAGGCGAGCGGGTGGCCTTGTTCGGCGGCCCAGCTTGCGTAGCGATTCGCGTTACGCTCATCACCCTCTGCACGGAAATGTAAGGTCAGGGCAATAAAGGCGGGATACCACATGGATGCGGCAGAGGCATGAAGCAGCCGGATACCCTCGTCTTTATCGCTGGGATGGCACAGCAAATTATGCAGGCCCGCGAGAAATTGGGCGATGCGATCATCGTCATCCGCCAGCGCATGGATTCGATCAAGATCGCCCCACAGGGTGGCGTAAAGTTCCTCCGCGCGGTTTTTATGTAATGTTGCAGATATTGTTGTTAGCATGGCAGCCCCCTTCAGCAGAAACGGCTTACGTCGTTATCAGATCGTTTCAACCGGGATCTTTGAGTAAAACCTATCCTAATTGTATTAGACAGCACCCGGCCCGAAAGGTGGCGCGGGGAGGTCAGCGGCGGTCGGCCAGAATCACGCCCACCACGCCGCCCGCGATCAGCAGGAAACCCAGTACATTGGTTAAGGTCACCGGTTCACCGAGCGCCAGGGTCGATGCCAGCAGGCCGAAAGCCGGTACGCCCAGGCTGCCGAGCGAGGTGGTAATCGCCGGTAAAGCGCGGTTAATGGTCAGCATGGCCCAGAAGCAGAACGCCGTGGCCAGCGGGCCGTTGTAGAGCAGTACCCAGCCCAGTTCGACCGACCCCTGCCAGGGTCGATCCGCTTCAAAAACCAGCGCCAGCGGAACCAGCAGCGCCGACGCCACGCTGAATTGCCACGGCCCCAAGGACAGCGGCGAACCCTGCCAGTGATGGCGGCGGACTTGGACGATCAAGAGCGCCCACGCCAGCGCGGCGGCGAGCAATAAGCCGTTGCCGAGCAACACATGTGGATCGCTCCAGTCGAAACCGGAGGGATTGAACAGCACCGCCACGCCACCCAGCCCGCAAAGCAGACCATACAACTTGATCTGGTTCAGCCGCTCGCCCAGCAGATGGATGGCCAGCGGTGTGACCCACAGCGGCGTGGTGTAGGCCAGAATTGCCGAGCGACCCGCCGGCACGAATTGCAGGGCGACGGTGGTCAGCGCCATGAATGCCGCCATCTGGATCGCACCCACCGCCAGCACAATCGGCCAGTCCCGCCGACTCGGCCAGCGCAATTCGCCCAGCATGGCCGCGACCCCGAACAGAATGACCGCACCCATCACCATTCGCGCGGCGACAAAGCGCAGCGGCGAGATGAAATGCAGGCCGACTTTCATCACCGGCCAGTTCGCACCCCATAAGATGATGACAAAGAGCAGCAGCACCAGCGCCGTGCGGGGTGAGACGCCCGAGCCTGTCGGATGGGCGGCGGACGGTGAAATCGTCATGGTCGGCAGGCTTTAATCCAGCGTTCTGTGGAAGGTTTTAAGACTGAGCGCCAGCACGGCGGCCATAAACAGCAAAATCGGCCAGATAGGCCCCTACAGTAAATCCAGGCCGTTGCCCTTGAGCAGAATGCCGCGAAATCAGAATCAAAAAATGGGTCAGCAGTATCGCCAAGGTGCAGGAAGTGGCAAGTTTCAACGGGAGGTGGTGGCTATCGTTTATTCTCTCTGTAGGGCTTGCACCAAGGGGTCGAATGGTCTCGGTGAGGTCACTTTTAACGTAACTGCACATTAAATATACAATTTGGTATAATATAAAGAATACTGGTATAGTAAATATTATTTTTTTCGTGGAAAAAATCAGTATCTAAGTAACTTTTATGAGGAAAATCTTGCTGTTCCCACTAACCTGAGTTTTTCTCGCCATTGATCCATGCGTTCTCGCAACAGCTTAAAGCTTCTTTGTAGGGGCCGTATAGTTTGTCAAGATGGCCTCTAAAATTTTAGGCTGCGATTTCAGGATCGCTCCGATTGTTCAAGCACGATCCCTTCAATAAACTGAAGGTGTATCAAGATTGTTGATAACGAGGGTTTAAATGAAAAAAAAGCATGTTGCATTGATTACCGCATTAATGAGTTCAATAGCTATGACTGTCCAGGCGCAAGCTATACGGGATACCATTACTATTGCAGCCGGTTATGCGCCTTATCCAATGGCGGTTGCCATGGCAGAGCAGTTCACTCAAGCCGATAAAACCAGAAAAACCCCGAATATTCAATCAACCAGCCCGGAGTTGGCATATAAGCAATTTTGTGCTGGTGATGGCCCTGATACTTTGGACGCGACCGTCGTTTTGCGCCCTATGACGCCCGCCGAGGAAGAGTTGTGTGCGAAGAATGACGTTAAGGATTTTGCAAAATTCAAGACCGGTCTCACTGCTATCGTCCTTGGCTTTCTTGGAAATCCGAAAGATTACCCCCACCTGACTCGTAAGGAACTCTTCCTGGCGATGGCGAAGGATATTCCAGACCCACAAGGGGGCAATAAATTAATACCGAATCCTTATAAAACTTGGAAGGAAATCAACCCAGCATTTCCAGATACCAAGATTCAAATTTGGAACTCCACACCGGTTTTTGCTTACTATCCGGTGGTGCTGAAGCAGATCATGACTGTGGGTTGCAAGCAAATGCCAAGCTTGCAAGCGTTGGAAAGCACTGATCCCAAAGCGTTTGAAGCGGCCTGTACTACATTTCGCAAAGATGGTCACTACAACGAATACGATAGCCTTGACACGGTTCGGGCTAAGCTTGGTGACGGAATCGGTATATTCTCAGATGCTTTTGCCAACAAATTTGCTTTGAATAAATTAGCTATTGATGATGCTGATCCGTTACCAGGTAGTATCAGTCACAACGTATATCCGCTGATCAGTCCGCTGATCATCCAGGTTAAGAAAAGCCATTTCAAAACTGTTACCGGCTTAAAAGAGTATATGACCGAGGCCCTTTCGGATAAGGCCATCTCGCATAAGGGCTATTTGCTTGAACAAGGTTTGGTCCCGTTGCCGGCCCCAGAATTGCAGAAGATGCGTGCTGAACTTGAAGCGCTTCACTAAATAAGTCGTAATCGGTTCGGCCGCACGGCCGAACCGTCAAAGTAGCGCCCTCATCCCCTGTCGATTCCCCAATGTTGGGGAGATTCAGCGATAACGCTTAAGGCTCGCTGTCGGCCCCTGGCTTAGCTCATAAGCCTGTCTGAACTACCTGGCGTTTAGCCAGCGCAGCACATCGTTCCTTATACCAACTAGATCGATCAACCGGTTACTCTATATCATAATTAGTTTGGTCTCAGGGATAACAACAAGATGTTTGCGCTACTTCGTCGCTCCATTCCCGATACGCCGCTACCCTCCAGGCGGGAAGCCTTACGCACGGCTGCCGCTAGCGGCGTTGCCGTGCTATTAACCAGCCTGTTGTCGGCCTGGCTGGCGCCAGCGGATCTAGGACCGGTGTTGGTGGCGTCTATGGGCGCATCGGCGATCATTATGTTGGCTTTACCCACTAGCCCGCTGGCGCAGCCTTGGCCAGTGATCGGCGGTCAGTTAATCAGTTTTGCCATCGGCATCACCATAGCGCGCTGGATTCAATGGCCGCTATTAGCCTGTGGTTTTGCCGTGTTGCTGGCGGCCCTTGTAATGATGCGCCTGCATTGCCTGCACCCACCGGGCGGTGCAGCGGCGCTGATTCCGATTTTGGCCCATTCTCAAGGGCAGCAGCTCAGCTATAACCATCTGCTAGCGCCTATGGCGCTCAATGTTTTCTGCCTGGTGATGCTGGCGTGGGGACTCAATTATCTGCTCGGTCGTCCGTACCCACAGCGTCAGCACTCGCCACCCGCCAACCCGCACGGCACCAGCGATCCGCTACCGAGCGCCCGTACCGCTTTACAAGATGATGACGTACTGGCGGTATTGGCTGAAGAAACGGTGATGCCGGATATTGGTGCCTCTGATTTGCGGCGGTTGCTGGCGCGGGCCGAGAATACCGCGCTGCATCGGGTGTTTGGTGAGGTTCGTTGCGCTGCGTTGATGTCGCGCGAGGTGGTGACGGTTTCCCCCAAGCAGTGGGCGGGGGAGGCGTGGCGATTGTTGCGCCGACATAAACTGCGCACTTTGCCGGTGCTCGATTCCGCCGGTCAGTTGGTGGGGATGATCGCTCTGGTGGATTTCCTGAAACGCATTCCGTTCGAAGGCTTGCAGGAGGATGCACACGCGATGACAGTTTGGCTATCAGGAAAACAGGCTAAAAAACCGTTGGTTGAAGACGTGATGACCTCTAATATCCAGACGGTGCGCGACGATCAACCCCTGCTTGATCTGGTGCCGATGCTGTCAGATCTGGGCTTCCATCAGTTACCGGTTGTCGATGTGGGCGGCCAGCTCGTCGGTATCATCACGCAATCTGATGTGATTGCCGGATTGTATTGGGAGTTGACTCGGCAGGTGATGGAAAAGCCAAGCTGAAAGGGGAGATCAATGCGGATGAAAAGCGATTTGCGTTGCAGAACTCCAGGATGGATGATGATCTTGCGTCATCATGGGGCAGTATCGATTCATCCCTCAAAATGCCCTTTGCTGAAGTCCTGATTTTTAATAGCCCAAACGGCTGCCTCGACCCGCGATGACAAATCCAGCTTGCGCAGTAGATGCTTGACATGAACCTTAACCGTGCCTTCGGTAATCTTTAGTTTTCTAGCGATCAATTTATTGCTGTAACCAGTGGCGATTAGCGACAGGATTGCCTGCTCGCGTTCAGTTAATTTGATGCTGACGGGTGATTTAGCCTGGTTTTCATGGCGCAAGGCGGCCGCAAGAATGGATGCGACCCGTTCGCTTAGAGCGATTTGGCCGCTTGCGGCGACTTGTAAGGCGTGCAGCACATCTTCTGGTTCCATATCCTTGAGCAGATAACCGTCAGCGCCCAGCCGCAACGCTTCCACCACATCCTCTTCACTATCGGAAATGGTGAGAATGATGACGCGGGCATCCAGATCGGCTGCTTTCAAGGCTTTCAAGGTGTCCATCCCACTGAGGCCGTGCATATTGAGATCGAGCAGGATTAAATCGGGCAACAACTGGCAGGCCATTTTCAAACCCGATACCCCATCACCGGCTTCGCCAGCCAAGCGCAAATCTGGAGCCATAGCAATCAGTTGCAGGATACCTTTGCGCATCAAGGGGTGATCATCGATCACTAGAATGCTTTGGACTTCATCAGCCATGAGATGCCTCGCTCAGCCGGCTCGAAGCAATGCGGCTGGCAGCCGGTATAAAACTCAAGCGCACGCACACGCCCGTGTCTGGTTGGGAATGCAGGCTCAATACACCGCCTAAATGGCGGGCGCGCTCGCGCATGATATGCAAGCCAAAGTGATTATCCCGCGCGGTTGCCACCGGCAGGCCGACCCCATCGTCGGTGATTTCAATGATGGCTTCTCCGCTCTCGGTGCTGCGCAACTGGATATCAATCGCCTGGGCGTGCGCGTGCTTTACAGCGTTATTCAATGCTTCCCGGATAATTTGCATGACGTGGATTTGTTCATTGGGATTAAGCGAGCTGTGCCAACCACTATGATTTAAACCAATCGGTAGCTGGCCGCGATGACTGAATTCCCGCACGGTCTCGCTCAAGCTGTCTTCCAGACGAGAATGCTCCATTTTCAGGCGGAAGGTGGCGATCAATTCTCGCAGTTGCCGATAGGCCTGATTCAGACCATCGCGTAGTTCAGCGGCGATATCGTGCGGTACGGTCATCGGCTTGGACTGCTCCGGTAACAGCCGCAAGCGGCTGACCTGAATTTTCAGATACGACAGGGACTGAGCGAGCGAGTCGTGTAGCTCACGAGCGATAACGGCGCGCTCTTCCAACAACGCCAATCGGCGCTGGTTGTCAGCCAGTTCGTTGGCGCGCAAGGCGGCGGCAATATTGCGCGCCACCGTTTCTAGCAGTGGTATTTGCCAGGCAGCGGTTGTGCTCAGCGCCGGGGCACGGACAATTAAAACGCCAAATTGCCGTTCATGCTCCCTGATGGGTATTGAAAAAAACTCCTGGTTTACGGTCAGTGTGTGGGTTGCGCCATCACCCAGACAGGTATGGCACTGTAGGCGCTGGCAGAGCCACGGCCACGGTACATCCGGTGTTTGGGTTGAAAAAGCCTGGGTGGCTTGCCGAGTGGCGGCATCGGTCAGGCAAAGCTTGATCGATCCCTGGCCGGTTAATTTTTCGATTTCCGTCAGTAATGAGGAATAGCTGGCGGCGCTCAAAACCGGGTCATTCAGTTGCCGAGCGGTTTGGTAGAGCAGTTCCAGGGAGCGGTTGCTGATCTGAAGGGCTTCGGTTTGTTGGGCGACCCGCTCTTCCAGGCTGGCGTAGAGCGCCGATAAATCCGCCGCCATGAGATTGAAGGCATTGCCTAAAACACCCAGTTCATCGCTGCCGACATGCCGGGCGCGCACCGATAAATTGCCGCCACGGGCTGTGCGCGCCAGCCACACCAGATTGCGCAGGGGAACCACCACACGGGTATGCAATTGATACAGAGCGACCAAAATGAGCGCCAGGGTCAACAACAGGATGACGCCCTGAATCAGCCGCAACCGTTGGATTTTGGTCTCCGTATTCTCTGCGAGTTGTTTGACAAACTGATCCAACTGGCTAACGAACGCATCCACCTGCTGCAAATAAACTGGAGACAGGCTGGCATCACCGGTCGCGCTGATTAGAAGCGGGTGTAGGGTATCGCGCCAAGCCGATGCGATGCTGTTCAAGCGATGGCGAATGGGATCATCAGTGACTGAGGCAATTGGCCCCGTCTGCCAGAGTTGCGTCAGGCGTTGCTCAAACTGGACGATTTCTTCCTGCACATTCTCGATATGTTGCGACCCGGTACTTTGGGTATCTTGCAGGCGCGTGGCGATCCGATAAGACTGCATTCGCAATGAGCCGGCCAGATTGATAGCGTCGGCATCGCCCTGTGCAGATTTGGCGGTCAGCACCGCGCTGATCATGCTCAGTAACGCCAGCAGCACGATGCTGCCCATCGCCAAGCCACCACGAACGATAATCGACTGCCTGATTTCCATTGCAAGGTATCTCCATCACCCGTAAGAAGAAAATTATCTCGATATTTTTAAGGTTATCTCTACAGGGGTACTTCCCTCATGGCGCCGCTGCAAATAAACAGTAGAATTAATAATTAATAATTAATAATAACATATAGTTAAGACAATACATCCAGATACCTCCAAAGAGGTATACGCTATTCAAAGTTGTGGTTTTGGGCCGAAATCATTTGATCCAGGTCAAGAATCGGCCATCGTCTAAAGCGTATATTGCGGTTGCAGCATTCTGCGCGAGAACCGCGATGGCGACATTAAAACAACAACAAATCTCCGTCCTCACCATGAACACGATGGCCTTCGCGGTGAACTTCGCCGTGTGGGTCATGTTTTCGGTCATCGGCATCAAGATCAAGGCCGAACTGAATTTAAACGAAACGGAATTCGGTCTGCTGGTGGCGACTCCGATTCTGACCGGTTCGCTGGTGCGGCTGCCGCTGGGTATCCTCACTGACCGCTATGGCGGGCGGATCGTGTTTTTCATCCAGATGCTGCTGGTGTCGATTCCCACCTGGCTGGTCTCTTATGCGACGGAGTATTGGCAATATCTGGTGTTGGGGCTGTTCGTCGGGCTGGCCGGTGGCTCGTTTGCAGTCGGCATCGCCTACACCTCAACCTGGTTTAGCAAAGAGCGCCAGGGGACGGCGATGGGCATTTTCGGCGCGGGCAACGCCGGTTCCTCGCTGACCAAATTCGTCGCGCCCATGATCATCGCCGCCTTCGGCGCCTGGCAGATGGTGCCGAAAGTCTACGCCGTCGCCATGATCGTGATGGCAATACTGTTCTGGTTTTTCACCTACACCGATCCGCTGCACCAGAAAGATGCGGCACAAAACCGCGTCCGACCGAGCCTGGGCCAGCAGTTGCAACCGTTGCTCGACGCGCGGGTGTGGCGCTTCGGGCTGGCTTACGCTTTCGTGTTCGGCGGTTTCGTGGCGCTGGCCTTGTGGTTGCCGAAGTACTACGTCGGCGAATACGGCTTGCCGCTGGCGACCGCCGCGTTTCTGACTATCTTCTTCGATCTGCCCTCCGGGGCGATCCGCGCCTTGGGCGGTTGGGCCTCGGACAAGTGGGGCGGCAACACCGTCACTTGGTGGGTGCTGTGGATCAGTCTGATCTGCTTGTTCGTCCTCAGCTATCCGCCGACCACCATGACCATTCACGGCATCAAGGGCGATGTCTCGGTCAACCTCGGCATCGGCATCGTGTTGTTCACCGTGCTGGCGTTTGTGGTCGGCATGGCCCAGGGTTTCGGCAAGGCCAGCGTCTACCGCAGTCTGGCCGATTATTATCCGACCCAGATGGGCGTGGTTGGCGGCATCGTCGGCCTGATCGGCGGTTTGGGTGGTTTTGTGATGCCGATCATGTTCGGGGTCGCCGCCGACGCCGTGGGTGTGCGCAGCAGTTGTTTCATGCTGATGTTCCTGCTGGTGGTGGTCACCATGCTGTGGACCTGGGTGGCCGAAAAGAACGAGCGCGAGGAGATTCTGGAGCGGCACGCCGACGCACGGGCCGAACTGGCGGGCGCAAACCTGGTGGATCGGATTTATCGCCGCCGCCATCTGCTGGCCGACTGGCGGCCGGACGATGAGGCGTTCTGGCAATCGGTCGGGCGGCGTATTGCTAATCGCAATCTGTGGCTGTCGATGCCCGCGCTGCTGCTGGCGTTCGCGGTGTGGGTGGTGTGGAGCGTGATCGTGGTCGAACTGCCACGGGTCGGCTTCAAATTTAGCCAAAACCAGTTATTCTGGCTGGCGGCGCTGCCGGGCTTGTCCGGCCCGTTCTTCCGGGCGCTGTATTCCTTCGTGGTGCCGATTTTCGGCGGTCGCAACTGGACGGTATTCAGCACCGCGCTGTTGCTGTTGCCGACGCTGTGGATTGGCGTCGCGGTGCAAGACCCGAACACCAACTATGCGGTGTTCGTCGCTATCGCCCTGTTGTGCGGGCTGGGCGCGGGCAATTTCTCGTCTAGCATGGCCAATATCAGCTTCTTCTTCCCGCAGCGGCTGCAAGGCACCGCGCTGGGCCTAAACGGTGGCGTCGGCAATCTCGGCGTCGGCATCGCCCAGTTGATCGTGCCTATCGCCATGTACGGCGGGGCGCTGTGGATTCTCGGTGGTAATGCGCAGAACCGTTTCGACGAGGGCATCGTCACCCCAATCTGGCTGCAAAACGCCGGTTTTATTTGGGTGCCGTTCATCGTCGCTGCTTCGGTCGCCGCCTGGTTTGGCATGGATAACATCGGCACGGTCAAAGCCGGTTTCGCCGAGCAGGTGGCGATCTTCCGCCACAAGCATCAGTGGCTGATGAGCTGGCTCTACACCGGCACCTTCGGTTCCTTCATCGGGCTGGCGGTCACCTTCCCGATGCTGGTCAATACCGCCTTTCCGACCGCTAACACCTTCAAATTTGCCTTCGTTGGCCCGCTGTTGGCGGCGCTGGTGCGGCCGCTCGGCGGCTGGCTGTCGGATCGAATCGGCGGCGCGATCATCACCTGCTGGGTGTTTGTGGCGATGACGGCGGCGTCATTCGGTGCGCTGCTGTTCCTGCCGGGGCTGAATGGCGGCGACGGCAATATGAGCGGTTTCATCACCATGTATCTGATGCTGTTCGTTGCAGCAGGCATTGGTAACGGCTCCACCTTCCGCATGATTCCGATCATTTTCCGTGTCTTGCGCCAGCGCCGAATACACGGCAAAGACCGTGCGGCGCTGGAGGAAGCATCGCATCTGGCCGCGACCGAGGCAGCCGCCACGCTCGGCTTCAGTTCGGCGGTGGCGGCCTTCGGCGGCTTCTTCATTCCCATCGCCTACGGTGCGTCCATCAACCTGACCGGCGGCTATCAGGCGGCGCTGATGGTGTTCGCACTGTTTTATCTCAGTTGCCTGTGGGTCACCTGGCGCTGGTATGCGGGCAAGAACGTGGAAGCGCCGTGTTGATGTCCTCACCCTGGCCCTCTCCCCCAAAGGGAGGGGGAAGAACCCTCACCCTGGCTCTCTTTCAATAGAACAGGCACATAACAAGAATTTTTGATCTGGAGCGCCCTTGCGATGAGCGAACACAACCCCCGCACCTGGTTAAGCACCTGGACCCCGGAAGACCCGACGTTCTGGGAAAACACCGCCAAGCCGCTGGCCTGGAAAACGCTGACTATCACCACCCTGAATCTGATGATGGCCTTCATCGTCTGGTTCGTGGTGTCGGCGCTGGTGGTGCGCCTGCCGAATATCGGTTTCAAGCTGACAGCCAGTCAAACCTTCTGGCTGGCGGCGATGCCGGGCTTGGCCGCTGGCATCTTCCGGGCGATTCATACTTTTCTGGTGCCGATATACGGCACCCGCCACGTCATCGCCTTTTCCACCCTGTCGCTGCTAATTCCAATTGTCGGTTGGTTCTACGCCATTCAAGACCCGACCACGCCGTATTGGGTGCTGTTGCTGCTGTCGTTTCTGGCCGGATTGGGCGGTGGCAATTTCTCCTCATTCATGCCCTCGACCAGCCTGTTCTTCCCCAAGCGGTTGCAAGGCACGGCGCTGGCGATTCAGGCCGGTATCGGCAATTTTGGGGTCAGCGTGGTGCAGTTCCTGACGCCGTGGATCATTGGTTTTGCGCTGTTCGGCACGCTGGCCGGTGAAGCCCAAACCTTCGTTCCCAGCATACCGGGAATGCCCCCCCGGCCGATGTGGCTGCAAAACGCTGCCTTGATTTACGTGCCGTTTATCGTGGTGTTCGGCATCGCCGCCTGGTTCCTGTTGAAGTCGGTGCCGGTGCGGGCCAATTTCCGCGAGCAGCTCGATGTCTTCCATGTCAGCAACCTGCACGGCTTCTGGATGACCTCGCTGTACCTGATGACCTTCGGTTCATTCTCCGGCTTCGCCGCGACCTTCCCGCTGATGATCAAGCAGATGTATACGGTGTTGCCGGGTGGCCCTGACCCGTTGAAATACGCCTTTCTCGGCCCGCTAGTCGGCGCGGCGGCGCGAGTGCTGGCCGGGCCAATTTCCGACAAGCTGGGCGGGGCTATCGTCACCCATTGGTCGGGCATCGGCCTGCTGATTTGCACCATCGCGGTGACCTTCTACACCCATCCCGATGCAGCGACCGGTATGACCCAGTTCCCGCTGTTCATCGGGCTGATGCTGGGCGTGTTCTTCTTCAGCGGCGTCGGCAACGCCAGCACCTTCAAGCAGATGCCGATGATTTTCGAGCCACGGCAGGCGGGCGGCATCATCGGCTGGACGGCGGCGATGGCCTCGTTTGGCCCCTTCATTTACGGCATGTTGATCGGCTGGTCGTTTGCCGCTACCGGTTCGCCCAACGCTTTCTTTTACGCCGCAGCACTGTTCTACCTGTTCAACATCGGCATCAACTGGTGGTACTACGCCCGCAAAGGGGCGGAGAAACCGTGCTGATTTTCAAAGAGGTTTAATGCGATGAGCCATTTTCTCGACCGGCTGAATTTCTTCAAGAAAGTCACCGACACCTTCTCCGGCGATCACGGCATCGTCACCAACGAGGATCGCGGCTGGGAAGACGCCTATCGCGCTCGCTGGCAGCACGACAAGGTGGTGCGTTCGACCCACGGCGTGAACTGCACCGGCTCCTGTAGCTGGAAGATTTACGTCAAAAACGGGCTGGTGACCTGGGAAACCCAGCAGACCGACTACCCGCGCACCCGCGACGATCTGCCCAATCACGAACCGCGCGGCTGCCCGCGTGGCGCGTCCTATAGCTGGTATCTGTACAGCGCCAACCGGGTGAAATATCCGCTGGTGCGTGGGCGTTTGCTGAAGCTGTGGCGGGCGGCGCTGGCCGAGAAAAAAGACCCGGTGGATGCCTGGGCCTCTATCGTCGAAGACCCGACCAAAGCCAGCGAATACAAGACCCAGCGCGGTCTGGGCGGTTTCGTCCGCGCCACCTGGGAAGAAGTGAATCCACTGATTGCCGCCGCGAATGTCTATACCACCAAAAAATACGGCCCAGACCGCATCTACGGCTTTTCACCGATTCCGGCGATGTCGATGGTGTCCTACGCCGCCGGTTCGCGCTATCTGTCGCTGATCGGCGGGGCCTGCGGGTCGTTCTATGACTGGTATTGCGACCTGCCGCCCGCCAGCCCGATGGTGTGGGGCGAACAGACCGACGTGCCGGAATCCGCCGACTGGTACAACTCCAGCTTTTTGATGATGTGGGGTTCCAACGTGCCGCAGACCCGCACGCCGGACGCCCATTTCATGACCGAGGTGCGCTACAAGGGCACCAAGATCGTGACCGTGTGCCCGGATTATTCCGAGGCGTCCAAGTTCGCCGACATCTGGCTGCATCCCAAGCAAGGCACCGATGCCGCCGTGGCGATGGCGATGGGCCACGTCATCCTGCGCGAGTTCTATCTCGACGGCAAATCCGAATACTTCACCGAGTACGTCCGCACCAAGACCGATTTCCCGATGCTGGTACGGCTCGACCAGCGGGCCGATGGCAACTACGTCAACGGTCGCTTCCTGCGGGCGTCCGACCTCGCCGATAGCGCCGGACAGGCCAACAATCCCGACTGGAAAACGCTGGCCTTCGATGAGAAGAGCGGCCACCTGATCGTGCCAAACGGCTCCATCGGCTTCCGCTGGGGCGAGAAGGACGGCATGGTCGGCAAGTGGAATCTGGAAGCCAAAGAATCGCTAAGCGGCGCGGAAACCCAGTTGCGGCTATCGGTCAACGATATTAAAGATGAGGTCGCGCCGGTTGCCTTCCCCTATTTCGGCTCCACTAAGCATCCGCATTTTGCCTGCACCGAACACGACGCCATTCAAGTGCGCAACGTGCCGGTGAAGAAAATCAAATTGGCGGACGGTTCCGAGGCGCTGGTCGCCACCGTCTACGATTTGACGCTGGTGCAATACGGCCTGGATCGCGGCCTGGGCGGCGCGAATGTCGCCAAGACCTATGACGACAACGTGCCTTATACCCCGGCCTGGCAGGAGAAAGTGACCGGCGTGCCGCGTGCGCAAATCATCACCGTGGCCCGCCAGTTCGCCGAGAACGCCGACAAGACCCACGGCAAGTCGATGGTGATTATCGGTGCGGCGATGAACCACTGGTATCACATGGATATGAATTACCGGGGCGTCATCAACCTGCTGATGATGTGCGGCTGCGTCGGCCAGAGCGGCGGCGGCTGGTCGCATTACGTCGGCCAGGAAAAGCTGCGGCCGCAAACCGGCTGGACCGCGCTGGCCTTCGCGCTGGATTGGCACCGGCCACCGCGCCACATGAATTCGACCTCGTTCTGGTACATCCACACCAGCCAGTGGCGGCACGAAAAATTGACCATGCGGGAAATCCTCTCGCCGCTGGCCGACCTGCAGCAGTGGCAGGGGTCGCAAATCGACTACAACGTGCGTTCGGCGCGGATGGGCTGGTTGCCGACCGCGCCGCATTTCAACGCCAATCCGCTGGAAATCACCAAAGCAGCGGCGGCAGCGGGCGAGGAACCGGCCCCGCACATCGTCAAGAAGCTGAAAGCCGGCAAGCTCGGTTTCGCCTTTGAAGACCCGGATAATCCGGTCAACTTCCCGCGCAACCTGTTCGTGTGGCGCTCCAATCTGCTCGGCTCGTCGGGCAAGGGCCACGAGTATTTCCTGAAATATCTGCTCGGCACCACCCACGGGGTGCAGGGCAAGGATTTGGGTGAGGAGGGCGGCGAGAAGCCATCCGAAGTGCAATGGCGCGAGGCGGCGCAAGGCAAGCTCGATTTGCTGGTGACGCTGGACTTCCGCATGTCCACCACCTGCATGTATTCCGACATCGTGCTGCCAACCGCGACCTGGTACGAGAAAAACGACCTCAACACCAGCGACATGCACCCCTTCATCCATCCGCTGAGTGCGGCGGTCGATCCGGCCTGGGAATCGCGCACCGATTGGGACATCTTCAAAGGTCTTGCCAAGGCGTTTTCGGAGACCTGCCCCGGTCATCTCGGCGTCGAAAAGGACATCGTGGCCTTGCCGACCTTGCACGACACCCCCAACGAGCTGGCCATGCCGGACGTGAAGGATTGGAAGAAAGGCGAGTGCGATCTGATCCCCGGCAAGACCGCGCCCAGTCTGGTGGTGGTCGAGCGCGACTATCCCAGCACCTATAAGAAATTCACCTCGGTCGGGCCGCTGCTGGACAAACTCGGCAACGGCGGCAAGGGCATCGGCTGGAACACCGAGCACGAGGTCGAGGCGCTGGCGGCGCTCAATTACACCGTGCTGGAAGAGGGCGTCTCCAAGGGTCGGCCGCGCATCGACAGCGACATCGACGCCGCCGAGATGATCATGATGCTGGCCCCGGAAACCAACGGCCACGTCGCGGTGAAAGCCTGGGCCGCGCTGTCCAAAATCACCGGCCGCGATCACAGCCATCTGGCGCTGCCCAAGGAGCACGAGAAAATCCGCTTCCGCGACATCGTGGCCCAGCCGCGCAAGATCATTTCTTCACCCACCTGGTCGGGGCTGGAAGACGAGAAGGTCAGCTACAACGCCGGTTACACCAACGTCCATGAGCTGATTCCGTGGCGCACCGTCACCGGTCGCCAGCAGTTCTATCAGGATCACGCCTGGATGCTGGGCTTTGGCGAGGCGCTGTGCGCTTATCGGCCACCGGTGGACATGAAGACGGTCGAGCCGATCATTGGCCAGAAGCCGAACGGCAACAAGGAAATCGTGCTGAACTTTATCACCCCACATCAGAAGTGGGGCATCCACAGCACCTACACCGACAACCTGCTGATGCTGACGCTCTCCCGCGGCGGGCCGATCATCTGGATGTCGGAAGTGGACGCCAAGAAGGCGGGCATCGAGGATAACGACTGGATCGAAGCCTACAACATCAACGGTGCGATTGCGGCGCGGGCGGTGGTCAGCCAGCGGGTGCCGGAAGGGATGTCGATGATGTATCACGCCCAGGAAAAAATTGTGAACACGCCCGGCTCGGAAATCACCGGCACCCGGGGCGGCATTCACAACTCTGTGACCCGCACGGTGCTCAAGCCGACCCACATGATCGGCAGCTACGCCCAGCAGAGCTACGGCTTCAACTATTACGGCACCGTCGGTTGCAACCGCGACGAGTTCATCATCGTCCGCAAGATGGCCAAAATCGACTGGCTGGATGACGAACCGTCCGCCGAAGCCGAAACCGTGTCCGCAACGAGCACCCCCGTGGAGGCGCATTAATCATGAAAGTACGCGCACAAATCGCCATGGTCCTGAATCTGGACAAGTGCATCGGCTGCCACACCTGTTCAGTGACCTGCAAGAACGTCTGGACCAGCCGCGACGGCATGGAATACGCCTGGTTCAACAACGTCGAGACCAAGCCCGGCATCGGCTATCCCAAAAACTGGGAAGACCAGGAGCAGTGGAACGGCGGCTGGAATCGCGGCAAAGACGGCAAAATTACGCCCAAGCAGGGCGGCAAGCTGAAGATTCTGTCCAACATCTTCGCCAATCCCGACCTGCCCGCGATTGATGACTACTACGAGCCGTGGGATTACGACTACGCGCATTTGCAAAACGCGCCGGAGTCGAAAGCGATGCCCACCGCTCGGCCCCGTTCCGCCATCAGCGGCGAGCGGATGCAGAAAATCCACTGGGGGCCGAACTGGGAAGAAATCCTCGGCACCGAATTCGCCAAGCGCTCGAAGGACACTAACTTCGATGACGTGCAGAAGGAGATTTACGGCGAATTTGAAAACACCTTCATGATGTATCTGCCGCGCCTGTGCGAGCACTGCCTGAATCCGGCCTGTGTCGCCTCGTGCCCCAGCGGCGCGATTTACAAGCGTGAAGAAGACGGCATCGTGCTGATTGACCAGGATAAATGCCGGGGCTGGCGGATGTGCGTGTCCGGCTGTCCGTACAAGAAGATTTATTACAACTGGAACACCGGCAAATCGGAAAAGTGCATTTTCTGCTATCCGCGTATCGAGTCCGGTCAGCCGACGGTTTGCTCGGAAACCTGCGTCGGGCGCATCCGCTATCTGGGCGTGTTGCTGTACGACGCCGACAAGATCGAGCAGGCCGCCAGCGTGCTGGACGAGCACAGCCTGTATCAAGCCCAGCTTGATATGTTCCTCGACCCGTTCAATCCGACGGTGCAGGCCGAAGCCCGCAAGGCGGGGATTCCCGAACCGTGGCTGGAAGCGGCGCAAGACTCGCCCATTTACAAGATGGCGATTGACTGGAAGATCGCCTTCCCGCTGCATCCCGAATATCGCACCTTGCCGATGGTCTGGTACGTACCCAGCTTGTCGCCGATTCAGGCCCGTGCCGAAGCCGGACAAATCGGCATGAACGGCATCATCCCCGATGTCGGCTCGTTGCGGATTCCGTTGAAATATCTGGCGAATTTACTGACCGCTGGCGATGAAAAGCCGGTCAAGCTGGCGCTGGAGCGGATGCTGGCGATGCGCGCTTACATGCGGGCCAAAACGGTGGACGGCGACATCCGCGAGGACGTGCTGAAAGCGGTCAACTTGCGGGTCGATCAGGTGGAGTCGATGTACCGCTATCTCGCCATCGCCAATTTCGAAGACCGCTTTGTCATTCCCACCAGCCACCGCGAATACGCCAGCGCCACCTACGACGCTTTCGGCGAGCGCGGCGGCTGCGGTTTCAGCTTCGGCAACGGCTGTTCGCCGGGCACCGACAAGACCAACCTGTTCGGCGGCAAGAAAGTCACCACCCGCCGCGCCATTCCGATCAAGGTGGAGCCGACCGGCCAATGAAAACGCTGAAGGTGTTGTCCGCCCTGCTGTGCTATCCCCAGCCGGAAATCCAAGCGGCGCTGCCGGAGATGGCCGAAGCGCTGGCGCAAGAAGCGGTATTGCCGGAAACCGAGCGTGCCGCGTTACAGGCGCTCATCCAGCGGCTGGCACGCACTGAACTGATGGAATGGCAGGAACAGTACGTGGCGACATTCGACCGGGGCCGGGCGCTGTCGCTACACCTGTTCGAGCACATCCACGGCGAATCGCGGGATCGCGGTCAGGCGATGGTCAACCTGTTGGAAGTCTATCGCAAACACGGTTTTGAGCTGGACGCCCGCGAACTGCCGGATTATCTGCCGCTGTTTCTGGAGTATCTGGCGCAGCGGCCCACCGAGGAAGCGCTGGAATTGCTGGCGGAAATCGCGCATGTCATCACCTTGCTGGGCGCACGGCTGGCCAAGCGCAACAACGACTATCACGTCCTGTTCGACGCCCTCACCGCGCTGGTCGGCGAATCCGAGGACAGCGCCGACATCCGCCAGCAGGCGGCGACCGAAGGCCCGGATCAGGCGATAGTGAACATGGACAAGATTTGGGAAGAGGAGGTGGTGACCTTCCTGGGCAATCAGGAGGGCTGCGCCACTGGAGGCAAGCCATCCACCGTGCAGCCGGTGCAATGGCTGCCCCGTTCCGGCGCGACGCCGCACGCCGCCCGTTCCTTATAAAACACCCCTCACCCTTTAGGAGAGGAGCATCCCTATAAAAACACCCCTCGCCCTTTGGGAGAGGGGGCGGGGGTGAGGGTGATTTTCAGCACGAGGTTACGATGATGAGTTACTTAGAGACCTTACTGTTTGGCGTTTATCCCTATCTGGCCGGGGCGGTGTTTTTGCTCGGCAGCCTGGCGCGTTTCGACCGCGATCAATTCACCTGGAAGGCCCATTCCAGCCAGATGCTCAATAAAGAAAACATGCGGCTGGCCAGCAACCTGTTTCATGTTGGCATTCTGCTGCTGTTCGCCGGTCACTTCATCGGCCTGTTGACCTCGCCGGAGATTTTCCACGCTTTCGGCGTCTCCGCTGGCGCCAAGCAGATTCTGGCCATTGTCGCCGGCAGCATTGCCGGGGTGATGTGCTTCATCGGCCTGACGATGCTGATCAAGCGGCGGCTGACCGATCCACGGGTGCGGGCGACCAGTAGCCGCATGGATATTTTCATCCTGCTGTTGCTCTACGCGCAGTTGATTCTCGGCCTCATCACCATCCCGGTATCGCTGATGCACACCGACGGGCATAACATGCTGAATCTGATGGGCTGGGGGCGGAATATCGTGACCTTCGATCCAATCGACGCGGTGGCGTCCATCTCCCAGGTTGGGCTGCTGTTCAAGCTGCATATCTTCCTTGGCATCACCGTGTTCCTGGTGTTCCCGTTCAGCCGTTTGGTGCATATTTGGAGCGCGCCGGTGACGTATCCGATGCGAGCCTATCAGGTGGTACGGCAGCGTTAAACGTCAAGTTGTGGTCAAAAGAAAGCGCGAGTCGGCGGATTTTCCGCTTTGACCTCGCGCTTTTTAGCTTGTAGGGTAGATACCTACAACTTTCATAGTCGGTGGCTACGGCCAGATCAAGCTCATCAGTAAATGGTGTTAATAATGAGTAATCAAGTGGTGTCCTGTTCGCTGGATATTATGGGAGGTACGCCCTGTTTTTTGGGAACGCGGGTACCCGTCCAGACGTTGCTTGACTACCTTGAAGGAGGCGAGTCCATTAATGACTTTCTAGAAGGTTTTCCAACGGTTACCCGCCAACAAGTATTAGATTTTCTAGAACGTGCTGCATCGTTAGCGATGGCCGAATCTGTATGAGGATTCTGCTGGACGAATGCGTGGATCGTCGCCTGTCCAAGCACTTGCAAGCATTCTTTGTCAGAACGGTGCCGGAAATGGGATGGGCGACTATCAAGAACGGTGCGCTTTTAAAGCTGGCGGAGCGCGACTTCGATATTTTCATGACAGTTGATCGGAATCTCGCTTTCCAGCAGACCATTCCAAATTTTTCACTTGCTGTCATCGTGTTAGTTGCCCGTACGAATCGCCTCGTTGATTTGATGCCTCTGGTCCCGATGCTCTGCGAAATGGTGCCGCTCGCGCCGAAAGGCGAAGTCACAATAGTTAAGCTCTAATTCAAGGTACACATCGTCACCTTCGATCTAGGCCGTGTTCACAAAATTGCTAGCGGAGCATGATCACGATGAGGGCGACGGTGACGAAAGCCAGGAAGTTGGTTTTGAGTTTTTCATAGCGGGTAGCGACTCGGCGGAACTGCTTGAGTTTGTTAAAAAGGCGCTCGACCTTGTTGCGCTGCTTGTAGCGTTCCTGGTCGTAGACGACGATCTCCAAGCGATTGGACTTGGGTGGGATGACCGGGGTGATGCCCTTGGCGTCGAGCTTGGCGCGGATGGCGTTGCTGTCGTAGGCTTTGTCCATAGCGGCGTGCCGGATGCCCTCGCGCGGGTCGAGCGGCTCGACGAGCGCCTCGCCGACCGGGGCGTCTCCCACCTGTCCCGCCGTGATGCGGATATCGACTGCATCGGCCTCGGAAGCACACACGGCATGGATTTTGGTGGTCAATCCGCCCCGGGAGCGGCCGATGGCCTGATCGCCTTTTTTTGAGAGTCCTAATCTAAGATAGTTACTGATATTATAGGAAGAAAGGCTCACTTGAAGCGAGGTTTGGAGATGGAAAGCGGTGGTTGCAAGCGGTGTGGTAGCGAAGCGTCGGTCAAGAGCGGTCGCGTGCGGGGTTTGCAGCGGTATCGGTGCAAGGAGTGTGGCTACCATTTTACGGCGACACCGCCACGGGGCAAGCCCGCGGCGATGAAAGCGCTGGCGCTGTTGCTCTACGCGATGGGGAATGCCAGTTTCTGTTCGATTGCGCGCATCTTGCACGTCAGCGATGTCTCGATATTAAAGTGGGTGCGCGCTGAGGCGCAGAAACTTCCAATCCCCGAAGTATCCGGGGAAACCGTGGTGCTGACACTGGACGAGATGTGGCACTTTCTCAAAAAAAACCGCCAAGCGTTGGGTCTGGCGCGCGTATGACCCTGACCGTCGGCGAACCCTGGCCTGGGTGCTGGGTGGCCGTGATGACGCCACCTGCCAACGGTTGCTCAACCGCGTCGGTCTCCAGGGCAAACAATTCATCACTGACGATTGGCCCGGCTACCATCGCTTGATTCCAGCCGCACAATTGACGACTGGTAAGCACCTCACCTTCCCCATTGAGCAAGATAACAGCAACATCCGCCACTTTCTCGCCCGCTTTCGCCGCCGCACCAAAGTGGTTTCTAAAACCGAAGACATGGTGGACCTTTCCCTGCGCCTCTACCATCATCTCCATGATCAGCCCGCCGCCTTCGCGGCCCTTTCTGCAACCTTCTTATCTATCTTTAGTTAGGACTCTCCTTTTTTTTAGCAGCGCCCGCCGCGTGTTGATGCGCGCGCACCACGGTGGAATCCAGAAACACGATGGTCAGGTCGACACCCTTGAGCCGCTGCAGCAGCTTCAGGATCTCCCCCCAGACCCCACGCTCGATCCAGCGTTGCCAGCGCATGTAGATCGTGTGCCAAGGGCCGTAGGCGTTTGGCAAATCCCGCCACGGCGTGCCCGTGCGCAGAACATGCAACACACCTTCCAACGCCTCGCGGTTCTTGACCGTCGGCGGACGCCCCCGGCGACCCCCTTCGAGTGGCAATAACCGGTTGATCTGCTCAAATTGCTCGTCCGTAAGGTAATACAAACGATCCATGCTCGACCCCTCTGGCCGTGGATAATAGCCAGCAGTTTCGCACACGAAGCATGATTTTGTGAACACGGCCTAGCCGATGTGGTTGAATCGATCTCCCAGGTTAGCCTGCTGTTCAAGTTGCATATCTTCCTGGGAATCACCGTATTTCTGGTGTTCCCGTTCAGTCGGCTAGTGCACATCTGGAGCGCACCGGTGACGTATCCGATGCGGGCGTATCAGGTGGTGCGGCAGCGCTAATTTATTTGGCGACCGCCTGGGCGGTCGCCTTCTGGCCGATAGATGGATTTTCAACCTGTTGGATAAGCGCAGCGATCAGCTGTGCTTCGGGAATCTGCAAACGTTCGGTGTCTGCCAGCGCCAGATGCAATAACGCTAGTGCCTTCTCACGGTCACCGTTTGAACCTCGCTGCCAATAAATCAGGGCGGTATTCGCACGGCAGACCAGTTGCTCGCGCACGTCCCCCAGCCGCTCGTAGACGGGCAGTTCCTCCTCGGTGCGGATGCGCAGCGCCTCGTCCAACTGCCCGCGCGCTTGCAGGATATCGGCGATTTTCCCCTGGGTGATGGCCCGCTCGCGCACGTCCCCCAGCCGCTCGAAAACGGGCAGTTGGTCCTTCAGGATGCGCAGCGCCTCGTCCAACTCGCCCATCAGACTGAGATGATCCGCCAGTTCATCCCACCATAAGGCAACACTGCTTATGATGGCAGGATCGTCGCTGGGATTAGCAATTGCCGCAATCCGGGCACGTAGTTCCGCAATACGCGCCAGGCGTTCCTCGGCTGTAAACCGGGGATCAGGGCCATCCTGCCATTCACGGCTGGCTAAAGGCCGCGCCTGCTCGGTCGTGAGTTCCGGGAATTCCAGGGTATCGCTGCGCCAGTCAAAAAAATCCGGGGCGCCGCGCATCAGATCGCCCAAGAACCGCTGTGGCAGCCAGAACACCACAGGGCTGCAAACACGGCTGGGCCATTCCGCCCGCCGGAGGTTAAGACCAGCTAACAATCGCTCGGCGCGGACTTTATCAGCCAGTAGTTGCTCGACACCCACCACCATGACCACGCCAGCCGTCGATTTTCCGATAACTTTTTCCACAGCGGCCAACACATCTTCATCCTTGGTGGTCAGCACCACGCGATGAACCACCTTATCCGGCATTGAAGCACTCAGGTTGGCAATCAATTCATCACGGGTGAGCAGGGAATTGCAGATCGCCACGTACAACGCGAAGCCCCGACTGCGCTTTAGGCCACGGCGCAACGCTCGAAAGGTTTCACCGACTGCTTTGGCGCGGCTTTCAGCTTCGGAAACGTTCAATGGTGTGGAACACCGGGTTGACTTCATACCAAAGGGTGCCGTTCATGTACTCAAATACGAATAGCAGAAACAGCATTTGCTGATGGATTTCGTCTTTTAGCATGTCACGCTGCGGTTCCTTAAAGGCTTTCAGCGGTTCCCAGGCGGCGTCGGGCACTTCGCGCGTTAAGGCATTCGCATATTTTTTTACCGCTTTTTTCGCGCTGGAACCGGTAATTGGCAGCCTATCCAATTCATTACAGGCCGATTGCAGGAGCATCAGCAAGTGACGGGGATGGCCGCCACTCACTTGGCAAAGATAATGTAATGTATTCTCGTTATCGAACGCTTGACCAAGGGTGATGCCCGCAAATTGGGCACGTTTTTCCACCATCTCCCGGAGTTTGATCATCCCCGGCGATTCCACAGATACCGGTTCATCACGACTTTTGCGCACCCGAATCATGGAAATCGGGGCATGATACTCGCCAAAGATTTGCTCTAACTGCCCGAACCGGGACGAGTAAATCAGCGAAATCGGCACGGTGTACACCGTGGTGACGCTTAGTGAGGCCAGTTGTTCGCTGCGGTCGATAAACAGCCGATCATGGGTATTGGTTGCGCCATCGTTCAGATGGCGGCGAACCAGTTTATCGAGGCCATCGACGATCAGTACGACGCCGACATAACCGGTATTCAGCGCGGCGACCTGGGCAGATCGGAGCAGATCATTAACGGCGTCAAGCAACGAGGTGCTGTTCTGCTCCACCGCCTCACGCAACTGCCGCCGTGCGTTGGGGCGGTTACGAAATTCGGTGGTCAGCTTGCTGAAGCCGACCTCAACCTCAACCCCGGACAGACTGATCTGTGTGCTGAGCAGCCCCTGGATTTCATCCCAGACCTTTTTTAGATAGGTCGTTACCTTACTAAATCCCGGCAGTTGGCGATCACCGAGTTGTTTTTGCAACTCGCCGGCGATGTACACCAGCAGGTCTGGAAAATCGAGGTCGTTGACATCAAGGCTGTCGCTGACATCACAGAACACCACGATAAAGCCTTTACGATTATTATCCGGCTGCTCAAGCATGGCTTTCAGCCGTAGCAACTCGCTGGTTTTACCCACGCCCCGATGTCCGGCAAACAGCTTAAAATCCGGGCGGCTGGAATCCGCTCTGCGGATGCTGCGGGCGTAGAGCGCGACCACGTTATCGTCTCCGCGTACCGCATCAAAATCCACCCAGCGAGGGTCGCTTGGCGATACGGGTTCCGAAGGCTCGCAAACCTGGTAGAAACGGGTGATAGGGGATAGTTGAGGGTCGGGAGGGGTCATGGTTTACCTTTTCGCGGTGGGCGATTCGTCTGGCTCATATGTGTAACGAGTCTATTAAAGCCAATACTGGCAGGATAGTCCTGGTCGGCGTATTTCTTCGCTCCACGCCGTATCCAGCAGATCGCGGGGAATCCGCACAGCCTCGACCAGAGCATTTTGCAGTGTCGTCTCCCAAAACGCGACAGCAGTGGTATAACAGTCTCGTAGGTACTCTATTAATGAGCATTTTCAGATAGTAACCGAAATACAGATCAGGTTGTGAGGAATGCGCGACACGCTCATCTCAGTGTTTATCGTTGGAATCATACTTATCTTTGCCGCCTCGTATGTCGCTGGCGATAAGCTCAGTAATCCGGCTTCACGCTCAATTGGTATACCGCCGTCCGATTTTCCAGCACAGACAGTAAAAATTCCCACAAGATCCGGCGATTATCTCGCGGGTTGGCTTTCTCCTGGCAATTCGGGTTTTGGTGGCGTACTTCTGCTCCACGGCGTTGGTGCTGATCGCCGCCAGATACTGGACAGGGCACGATTTCTCCATAACGAAGGTTATTCGTTCCTGCTCATAGACTTGCCAGCGCACGGGGAAAGTAGCGACGAACGCATGACTTTTGGCGCACATGAAGGCAAGAGCGTTCGGGTGGCGCTGAAATTTGACCTTGCGCCTTCATGCTTGTAGCGTATGACTTACGTTTGGATGGCTTTAAGCCATTCAAGCGTAAAATTTCCATACCATAGATCAGAAGGAGCATACCTATGAAACCGCTTTACGCTTTTGCCTTGGCCGCTACCCTGAGTGCGTGCGCCACCCAACCGATGGAGATGGTGGGTCTGGGGAAACAGGCCAACACTGCCGCTCGCTCTGAAACCTGCAAAAACGTGACAGAACAGGAAATCGCCGCGTTGTTTGATCGCTGGAATCAATCCTTATTGACCGGCGATTCGAAGAAAGTCGTCGCCAATTACGCAGATCATTCGATTCTTCTTCCTACCGTTTCTAACAAACCTCGGCTGACTGCCGCAGAAAAGGAAGATTACTTCAATCATTTTCTGGAAAAAGGCCCATCCGGCAAGATCGATATGCGCTACATCGACATCGGTTGCAATACGGTGCTGGATGCGGGCCTCTATACCTTTACCTTTGCTAAAAACGGGCAGAAAGTCAGCGGTCGTTATTCCGAGAGTCCTAACTTAGGATAGTTATGATATTATAGGAGGGAAAGGCTCACTTGAAGCGAGGTTTGGAGATGGAAAGCGGTGGTTGCAAGCGGTGTGGTAGCGAAGCGTCGGTCAAGAGCGGTCGTGTGCGGGGTTTGCAACGGTATCGGTGCAAGGAGTGTGGCTACCATTTTACGGCGACACCGCTACGGGGCAAGCCCGCGGCGATGAAAGCGCTGGCGCTGTTGCTCTACGCGATGGGGAATGTCAGTTTCTGCTCAATTGCGCGCCTGTTGCACGTCAGCGATGTAGCGGTATTGAAGTGGGTACGCGCTGAGGCGCAGAAACTTCCAATCCCCGAAGTATCCGGGGAAACCGTGGTACTGACGCTGGACGAGATGTGGCATTTTCTCAAAAAAAAACCGCCAAGCTTTGGGTCTGGCGCGCGTATGACCCTGACCGTCGGCGAACCCTGGCCTGGGTGTTGGGTGGCCGTGATGACGCCACCTGCCAACGGTTGCTCGACCGGATCGGTCTCCAGGGCAAACAATTCATCACTGACGATTGGCCCGGCTACCATCGCTTGATTCCAGCCGCACAATTGACGACTGGTAAGCACCTCACCTTCCCCATTGAGCAAGATAACAGCAACATCCGCCACTTTCTCGCCCGCTTTCGCCGCCGCACCAAAGTGGTTTCTAAAACCGAAGACATGGTGGACCTTTCCCTGCGCCTCTACCATCATCTCCATGATCAGCCCGCCGCCTTCGCGGCCCTTTCCATGACCTTCTTATATATCTTTGGTTAGGACTCTCGTTATTCCTATACCTATCATTGGGATGGCAAGGATTGGCTGATTACCAGCCATCATTCTTCGATGATGCCGGAGAAAAGTGCAAAGCAAGCGAAGAAGCATTAAAACCCTCTGCTATTTTTACCCCTCTCTCCGCAGCGAGAGAGGGATTTTGGTGTAGGCTGTGGGCATGACCCCACCTCGCTATCATCTCGGCTGTCCGGTGTGGAGCAACCGTGATTGGGTTGGCTCCCTCTTCTCTGCCGGAACTAAATCAAAGGATTTTCTGCGCCAGTATTCGGCGGCGTTCGATACCGTCGAAGGTAACAACTGTTTCTATGGCTTGCCCAAACCGGAAATCGTCACACGGTGGCGCGATGAATCGGCACCGGGCTTCCGCTTCTGTTTCAAGTTTCCACGGGCCATCAGTCATGACCAGCGGTTGCGCGGGGTGGCAGCGGAAACCACGGCGTTTCTGGAACGCCTGAAACCTCTGGCGGAAGCCGACAAACTGGGGCCAAGCTTCCTGCAATTGCCGCCCAGTTTCGGGCCAGATGCGCTGCCGGTTTTGCACGACTATCTGACTGTATTACCCAAGGATTTTCAGGTGGCCGTGGAAGTACGACATCAGGCATTTTTCAACAAGGGTGAGGACGAACGCCAGTTGAACCGGATGCTATTGGAACTGGGCATCGACCGAGTGATGCTGGACAGCCGTGCGCTGTTTAGCGCTGAGCCGATGGATGCGGACACCCGCACCGCGCAAGGTAAGAAACCACGCTTGCCGGTTCACGCCATCAGCCTGGGGCCACGCCCGTTCATCCGTTTCATCGGTCATCCTGATGTAGACGCGAACCGGCCTTTTCTCGAACCGTGGCTGGATAAACTGGCGCTCTGGCTGGCAGAGGGTCGGGAGCCGTATTTTTTTGCGCACACGCCCAATAATCGTCATGCACCGCAGTTGGTGCGGTTGGTTAAAGAACAGCTGCGTGCTCGGCTGGCTAAGGCGCTCAGCGATGATTCAGGCGTATAACTGCGCTAAAGGATTGACGCTTCTGGGTTATACTCATTCACTTGAGCTTTTTAGTGTGGTGAGGTGCTATTCCTGTTACCTCCCTTTGATTTCTGTAGAGACTTTCCCTATGCCTATTACCGTTAATGGCGTTGAAATCACGGACGCCGCTATTCACGCTGAAACGCAACATCACCCCGCACCTTCGCCAGAGATCGCGCATTATGCGGCGAAGCTGGCACTGATCGCTAAGGAGTTGTTGTTGCAAGAAGCAACCCGACTGGAGATTAAAGGCGATGATGGAGAAGCGCGCATTGCCGCCCTAATCCAGCAGGAGATCGGGGAGGATTCAGACGAACCAAGCCACCATCGAGCAATCAGTGAGTACCTGGCCCGGCTGATCGGTCGCGCGACCATTAACGGAATTGATCTGATGAGTGCTTCATCCCCAGTACGTTAACCGGTATGAACGTTCTCGGTATTACCGGCTGGAGCGGTTCTGGTAAAACGACGCTGATCGTTGCCCTGATTCCCCGGTTACGGGCGCTGGGTCTTACCGTCTCCACCCTCAAGCACGCCCACCACGATGTCGATTTGGACCGGCCCGGCAAAGATACCTTTCGCCATCGGGAGGCGGGGGCGCAAGAGGTGATTTTGTCCACTGGTCAGCGTTGGGCCTTGTTGCACGAATTGCGCGACGAACCAGAACCCCGTGTGGCTGATTTGCTTAAGTATTTACAACCGGTTGATCTGGTACTGGTTGAAGGCTGGAAAACGGGTCACTACCCCAAGCTGGAGATTTGGCGCTCAATGGCCACCAACAAGCCTCCGCAATTTCCAAACGACCCGGCGGTGATTGCCGTTGCCAGCGATCCTATGCTGGACCCGGTGCCCTACGGCCGAGCTGATCTGCCGGTATTTTCAATAACTGATTTGCCTGCTATTAGCGATTTCATCTTCCGCTTCACCCGCAAGATCTAAATTTTCCTTCAAGACGAGGTTTCTTATGTCCGATTGCTGCGCTGGCGACCGGTTACTGACGTTGGCTGACGCCTTGACTGCCGCACTGGGTACGATTCAGCCCATTTGTGACACAGAAACGGTGCCCTTGCTGCAAGCCTATGGCCGGGTGCTCGCTGCTGATCTAAGCGCTCAGTTGGATGTACCGCCCCACGATAATTCAGCGATGGATGGTTATGCCCTGCATCTGGCGGATCTTAAGCGCGATCAGCCTACCCGCCTGCCGGTTATCGGGCAATCCCTGGCCGGTCATCCGTATCTTGAAACTGTAGCCCGTGGTGCTACCGTTCAAATCACCACAGGCGCGGTATTACCAGAGGGCCCAGATGCCGTAGTGATGCAGGAAGATTGTGAAATTGCCGCTGATGGGAGTTGGATTGAAATTGAACTGAAGGTTGCTGCCCGACTCCAAGCGGGCGAGAATATTCGTCGGCGTGGTGAGGATGTTCAGCGTGATTCTCCACTGCTAGAGGCAGGTCTTCGCTTGCGACCACAGGATGTAGCACTCGCGGCCGCTCAGGGATTCAGCACCCTGAAGGTCGTGCGCCAACTGCGTGTTGCGGTGGTCTCGACGGGAGATGAATTGTACGAGGCTGGTGTGACATTACCGCCCGGCGCCATTTACGAATCTAATCGCTACATATTGATCGGCTTGTTGCAACATTTAAGCTGCAAAGTTACTGATTTAGGGATTTTGCGCGATGAGCGAGATATGGTACTGTCAGTACTACAGAATGCAGCCGCCACGCACGATGTGTTGTTGACATCCGGTGGGGTTTCCGTAGGTGCAGCGGATTTGGTTAAGGATGTGATCGCTGAGCTAGGAAAGATCGAGTTTTGGCGCTTAGCGATTAAACCAGGCAAGCCATTGGCGTTTGGTTGGATCAAAAATTGCTTAGTTGTGGGACTTCCTGGGAATCCTGTCTCAGTGGCGGTAGCGTGCCTGATGTTTACCCGGCCGCTGATGGTGAAATTGATGGGAGCAAAACCGGCTGAACCCTTACGACTGCAAGCGATAGCTGATTTTGAATTCCGTCGCAAACCAGGTCGGCGGGAGTGGTTACGAGCGCGCTTACGGTTTGATGCTGAGCTAGAACCAATAGTGAGCATCTATCCTACCAATAGCTCTGGGGCGTTATCGTCCTTATCCTGGGCAGATGGGTTAATAGAATTGCCAGAGGACTCTACTGGCGTCCAACTGGGGGATAAGGTGAGTTATTTACCGTTTCAAGGGTTGGGGGTGGTTAGCTAAGTTGGCTAGCTAATTGAAATAAATCACAAACCAATTTGAGGGTCTAGTGCGCAACGCTCTGACTGTCGATGTTGAAGATTATTTTCATGTCGCGGCTTTTTCCAAGCAGATTGATCCGGCGACGTGGGATAGTTTTACGCTTCGAGTTGAACGTAATACTCACCGGTTATTAGAATTATTCGCTGAATATAATGTTAAGGCGACGTTCTTTGTATTAGGTTGGGTTGCTGAACGCTGCCCGAATTTAGTAAGAGCCATCGCGAAGCAGGGCCATGAAGTGGCTTGTCATGGTTATTCGCATCAGCTGATTTATACTCAATCACCAGCGCTTTTTCGTGAAGAAACTATTCGAGCTAAAGTGTGTTTGGAGCAGCAAGCTCAATGTCAGGTTTTAGGCTATCGCGCTGCTAGTTATTCCATTACTAAGAAATCATTATGGGCACTAGATATCTTGGCCGAGCTTGAATTTGAATACGATTCAAGTATTTTTCCTGTTCGGCATGATCGTTATGGGATTCCAGGTAGTCCCCGTTGGCCTTATAAACTGAGAACTGCTGACGGAAAAATATTGACTGAATTCCCTCTCTCTACCTTGAAAGTAGGAAGCTATGCTCTGCCAGTAAGTGGTGGTGGTTATTTTAGGATATACCCTTACTGGTTTACTCAGTGGGTACTGTCATATATTAATCAATCTGAAGGATATCCTTTCATATTTTATCTGCATCCTTGGGAGATTGATCCTGACCAACCTAGAATCCAGGCAGAACGAGTGTCTGCTTTTCGGCATTATAAAAATTTAGAGTTTTGCGAAAATCGCTTAATTTGGCTGTTGCAGAAATTTAAGTTTAAATCCTCAAGAGATGTTTTAACGGATTTTGATAATTTTTCTGTAATTCACTTAAGTAGGGAGCTTGGTTCATTTGAATAGCCAACATTATCGTCAAGTGGTTGAAATCCGGCCTTCTAAAGGGTTGTTTGATTTAGAGTTGGGCTTGGTTTGGCAATATAGAGAGCTGCTTTATTTTCTGCTTATGCGTGATTTAAAGGTGCGTTATAAGCAGGCCGCACTCGGTGCTGGATGGGCCATTATTCAGCCTATTATAGCTACCTTGATTTTTACATTAGTGTTTGGGGTTTTTGTAAAAGTTCCTTCTGATGGGCTTCCTTATACAGTATTCGCATTTACTGCATTGTTACCCTGGACTCTGTTCGCTGAATCATTACGGCGTGGTGGAATTAGCTTAGTGGGGGATTCCGCATTGATTCAGAAAATTTACTTTCCTAGGCTGGTAATTCCATTGGCTACAGCACTAACAGCTTTGGTGGATTTTTTGATATCTCTTTTGATGTTATTTGTTTTATTATTATGGTACAGTATCCCTTTAACTCTAAATATTGTTTTTTTGCCATTTTTTATATTTTTTACAGTAGTTTTGGCGTTTTCCTTTGGTCTTTGGTTAGGCCCATTAAATATAAAATTTAGAGATGTTCAGCATATTATTCCATTTTTATTACAAATTTGGATGTATGCTTGCCCTATAGTTTATCCTTTAAGTATTATTCCTGAAAAGTATAGATGGCTTTATAATTTAAATCCTATGGTAGGAGTTATTGAAGGGTTTCGCTGGTCCTTACTTGGTAAGGAGAATGCTGAGTTTCAAGCAATATGGATAACTGTGATTTTTGTTCTTCTCCTTCTCTTTGGAGGGGTAGTCTATTTTAAGAAAATGGAAAGATCATTTGCCGATTTGATATAGAAGCTTATGAATGATAAAATTGCAATTGAAGTTAGCAATCTTGGCAAAGCCTATCGATTAGGTGCTAATCGGAGACATTACGAGCTCCGTGAGCAGATTGCACATATATTCCAATCTATTCCAGTATGGTTTAAAGATTGGCCAGGCTCCGCCACAACTAATAATATGTTATGGGCCTTAAGTGATGCCACATTTAAAATTTATCAAGGTGAAAATGTTGGTATTATTGGCCTAAATGGTGCTGGAAAAAGTACTCTTTTAAAGATTCTATCGAGAATTACTGCTCCTACTACAGGTCGAGCTAGGATATATGGTCGGATGGGGGCAATGCTAGAGGTGGGTACAGGATTTCATCCTGAGCAGACAGGACGTGAAAATGTCTATCTCTATGGCACAATTTTAGGAATGACACGGTCTGAAATTAATAATAAATTTGATGAAATACTTGATTTTTCGGGAATAGGCAATCTGATTGACACTCCTGTAAAGCGTTATTCAAGTGGTATGTATGTGCGCTTGGCTTTTGCAGTTGCTGCTCATGTTGAACCTGATGTTTTGTTGCTTGATGAGGTTTTGGCTGTTGGTGATTTATCTTTTCAGAGAAAATGTATGGAATATACAAAGAGGTTACAAGAAAAAAATGCCACGATTTTAGTTGTATCACACAATATGTTTTCCGTTAAAGCTATGTGTCAACGAGTTATATATATAAAGAAAGGAAGAGTTCAATTTGATGGACCTACTGAAGAAGGTATTAGAATCTATGAAGAAGATTGTTCTTTAAGTGAACTGAATTTACCTGGTTCAGAAAATCAAAAAATTAAACTTACAAGATTTGAATTATCTGATACAGATGGGATTAGTAAAAATGTTTTTGAGTATGGAGAGCGTATAAGAATAACCTTTAATTATTTAGCTCAAGCTGCTATCGAATATCCTAATTTTATCCTGAATATTGTAAGATCCGATGGGGTTGTCTGCTGTAGCTATAGTACTGAGATAGATGGATTTTCTATTGTTTGTTTGAAGGATCAAGGTGTTATGCAATTGATAACGCCTCCGATTAAGTTGGTAGCAGAATTATATACTATTCATGTTATAATACGTGAGAAAGGATTTCAGAAAATCCTTTGTGCTCAAATTGGATCTAATTTCCATGTTAAGCATCACATTTTTGATATAAATTTTGGTGTATTTTATGAGTCAGGTAAATGGGATATGGGATATTGAGCGCCAGGGCTTTGAAGGCACCCGATTCCCCCCAACTCAGCCGGAGGGGCTAAAAGCCTGTTTCGCGGCGGCGATACCGAGGGCGAAGGCAGAGACTTTTTGTATGCCCTCCCACATTGCTTTAGGGCCGGGGTGGCCAGCGCCCTTACGGCCGAGGAAGCCGCCGAAACCGGCGATGAGCCGGATCATTTGACCCAGTGGGGTCGGGGTCTCCGGGGGCTTTGTACGGTGGGCAACGATCCAGGCCGCCTGCCATTCTTCCGGGTCAAAGACCACCTCGCAGGAGAGGTCTGGGCCTTCCCGGCCCCAGGTGACGAGGTGGAGGATGCGCCAGGCGATGAATAGGAGTCTGTCAAATTTTTTGTGTAAATGCGGTTTTGGTTAGTGGAGTGAGAGTGGCAAGCGGCCCTCGAATTGAATGGCGAAGCGATTGAGGGC